>JBDTNL010000011.1:0-71454 GCA_039933785.1 Acidobacteriota bacterium | reverse complement strand
TTCTGCATGACGCGGCGAAGCGGCAGGTTCGACTCGGGATCGGGCCCGCCGGCCTTGACCGCGATCGTAAGGTCCTTGCCGATGCGCGCGAACGCTTTGGACATCTTGTCCCAGCGCGCGAACATGGTGTGCTTGCGAGTTTCGAAAATGCGTCCCATGGGCGTTCCGAGAGGAAGGACTTCGTGGAGAGCCAGGCGAGCTCGGTACCCCGAAGTCTAGCCGGTCGGCGTTGAGGCTGCAAAGCGCATTGGCTGAGCGGCCGCCGGGCCGCTCAGTGCTGGGGCAGGCTGCGGTCGAAAGCGGACCAGTCCGCGGAGAGCTTGCGCAGTGTGCCCTCGGCGCGATCGAATCCGTCAATGAGATCGGCAGAGGGCGAAGCATCGGCGCTACCGACCGCGGATGCGAGGTTCGCAAGGTCAGCGATGACGGAGCGCACACTGGGACGCGAGGGCGGCGCCGTGGGTTTCCCGGGCGGCGCTTCGCCGCCCCCGCTGAGTGCGTCGAGGCGCGCCCACCGTGCATCAGCCTCGCCGCCGCGTGGCGGAAGGGTCTTGGCGAAGGTGGCGATCGACTCGCTGAGCTTGGCGGCCTCGCTGCGCCGGGCCTCGATGCGGCGAGCAAGCGCGAACTGCGCGGCAAGGGCCGCCGGCGCAATCTCGACCCGGGGGTCGGCGATCACATCGAGCGGCTGCGTGCGCAGCTCGCCGTCCACCGTGAGCTCCACGCTGTAGGTTCCGGGCGCCGCCCAGAGACCGTCGTCGGGCTGGAATGCGTTGCCCAGGGCGGCATTCCCCGCATAGCGCAGTGGCCAGACGAAGCGATGCATGCCCGCCGAGGTGCCGAGGTGCGCAGACTCGTCGACCCAGTCGGGTGCGATCTGGAGCTTGGTGAGGTCAGCGCCCTGGGGCGGGTCGTCGCTGGCATAACGCCGCACTTCGGCTCCCGCGGAGTCCAGGATGCGCAAACGCACCGGCCCCCGAGCGGTACTCGCGAGCGCGTAGTCCAGGATGGCTCCGTTGGGCGGGTTCGCCGCCATCGGTTCGTCCTGAGGCAGGGGCGTGCCGGTGAAGCCGGCCTGGCGCAGTCGCACCGCGGGAGCCGGCGGGAAGAGCACGACCCGTTCGTTCACGACCGAATCCATGTGGCGCAGGGCGCTCATGTCGTCGAGGATCCAAAACGCGCGCCCGTGAGTGGCGACCACCAGGTCGTCGCCGTGGACCACAAGGTCGCGCACCGAGCTCTGCGGCAACCCGTTCTGCAGGGGCTGCCAGTGGTCGCCGCCATCGAACGAGACGAACACTCCGCGCTCGGTCGCTGCGTAAAGCAGACCGCGGCGGACAGGGTCCTCCCGCACCGCGTTCACGAACGCGCCGTCGGGAATGCCGTCGGCAACTTGTTGCCAGATCTTGCCGCCGTCGTGGGTGCGATAAATGTGCGCCGCGTAGTCGTCCAGCCGGTGGCGGTCGATCGCCGCGTAGGCGGTGGCGAGCTCGAAGTGCGACGCCTCCAGAATGCCCACCTTGGACCAGGGTGTGAGCGCCGCCGGCGTGACGTCGTTCCAGTGCCCGCCGTCGTCATCGGTGCGCCAGATGAGGCCGTCGTCGGTGCCTACCCAGACCGTCTTGCGAGCGAGCGGTGACGGCGCGATCGCATAGATCACACCGCGTCGTTCGCCGTAGGGCGTGCTCTGCTGGACGGTGGCGGCGTCCAGGGTCGCGGGCACGCTGAGCGTGGGTCGGGTGAGGTCCGGGCTGATGCGATCCCAGTGTGCACCGCGGTCGGTGGTCCGGAACAGAAATTGACGCCCGTAGTAGAGCGCGTGTGGAGACGCCGGCGAAAATGCGAGCGGCAGCGTCCAGATCGTCCGATAGTTTTCATCGGGATAGGCGAGCGTTGGATCGACCGACAGCGTCTGTTCGCTGCGTAGATCGAGCCGGTCGACGTTGCCGCCGAAGACGATCTGCGGGTCGTCGGGATCGGGCGCGATGTTGCCGCTTTCGCCACCCGCGGTGACCTCGCGAAACTGCGTCATGTTGACGCCATCCCGCGTGCTGGATCGGCTGGGAACCCCCGCGGCGCCGGAGTCCTGTTGCGCGCCGTACACCCAGTAGGGAAACCGATTGTCGGTCGCGACATGGTAAAACTGCCCGGTCGGCTGGTTGTACCAGCTGCTCCAAGTCTCCCCGCCGTTGTGCGACACCACGGCGCCTTGATCGACGCCGAGGATCCTGCGCTGCGGCGCCTCCGGGTCGATCCACAGCGTGTGGTAGTCGTCGCCTCCCGGCGAGCCCTTGAGCGGCCTGAACGTCTTGCCACCGTCCTGCGAGCGGTAAAGCGCCGTGTTGCAAGCGTAGACGGTGTCGGGATCACGCGGCTCCACGGCGATGCCGCCGAAGTACCAGCCGCGCTGCCAGATCCGAGTGTCGCCCGACATGCGCGCCCAGTGCACGCCGCTGTCGTCGGAGCGATAGAGGCCGCCTTCCTTACTGTCCACCATGGCGTACAGGCGCTGAGGCGCGCTCGGTGCGAAGGCGAGACCGATACGGCCGGGCGCATCCGGAAAGCCGTTCCCGTGGACAGCGGTCCAGGTCGAACCGCCGTCTCGGGAAGCGTAGAGACCGCTCCCCGGGCCGTTGGAAGGTGGATAGATGTTCCAGGGTGGGCGGCGAGTCGTCCAAAGCGAAGCGAACAGAACATCCGGATGGCCCGGTTGAAAGACCAGGTCGATCGCGCCCGTATCGGCATCCTTCGCCAGCACCCGCGTCCAGGTGGCGCCGCCGTCCTCGGATCGGTAGACGCCACGCTCGGCATTGGGGCCGTAGGCGTGGCCGAGGACCGCGACGAAGACTCGATCGGCATTGCGTGGATCGACGATCACGGCGCCGATCTGGTGGCTGTCGGCGAGCCCCAGATGCTTCCAGGTCTGGCCGCCATCGCGCGAGCCGTACATACCCTGCCCGTACGCGATGTCAGTGCGCATGTCAGCCTCGCCAGTGCCGACATAGAGCACCTTGGGGTCCGACGGTGCGACTGCGATCGCTCCGATCGAGGCGACCTCGTCGAAGATGGGCGTCCAAGTCCGCCCGGCGTCGTTGCTTTCCCACACGCCGCCGCCGACGGCGCCGAAGTAGTAGTGCGACGGCTCCCTCGGCACGCCGGTGACCGCAAGAACTCGTCCACCACGGAAGGGCCCGAGCAAACGCCAGCGCAGATTCTGGAGGAGGGCGGGGTCGACCGCCGCGGCCGAAGACGCCAGGGAAAGCAGGGTAAGCGCTACAGGGAAGACACGCCTGGGGAGCGAGTGCATCGAGAGAGGCTCCTTCGCGAAGACCATCGCCGCAAGTCGGACGCCGACGCTGTCGATCATAGCCGGGGCGCCCCGGCTATGCGGCTCTTGCCGCATGAGGTTCCGGGGTCGGGGGGCCGGGCTTAGACGTCGTAACGTGCGGTCAGGATCTCGAGATGGTGATGGACGTGTCCGGCGAGTATGTAGGCCAAGGCGCGGGTCGTTATCGGCTGTCCGCTTGCAATACCGCGTCGAGCCCAAGCCTCGGGCCCGAGGTGCGTGAAGAGAGCGATGTGGCTCGAACGCAGGGCCAGGAGCTCGGGCAGCAAGGCGGCGATCGGAACGGTCTCGAACGGGCCATTGGCGACGTACTCGTTCTCGGAAAATCCCGGCAGCGGCTGCGTCTCGCCGCGGGCGATACACATGGCGCGGTAGCCGAAGACGCGTTCGGCATCGATCATGTGGCCGAGCACCTGACGGACGCTCCACTTGCCGGCGGCGTACCGGAAGGACTCGCGCTCGGGTGGAACCGCACCGAATCTTCGTGCGAGGTCCTCGTTTTGCGCAGCCAAGAGGGCCTGGATGTCGGCATCGACGACTCGCCGGACATAGCCGGCATAGAACGGAGCGTATTCTTCCTCGGTCGGCGGTGAGATGCGGACTTTGCTCATACCCGATTCTCTGCCAGATGAGCGGGCAACAAAAAGCCCCCCGGCGACTGGCCGGGGGGCGGGGTGTTCACCGCGACAACGGGTTCGAGAGTCAGGCTCGCCGGCGTCGAACGATCCAGGCTGCCGTGAGCATCGCGATCGCCAACAGCAAGAGTCCCATCGGCGAGAGCGTCGGCACCTGAGTTATGGCTTGTCCGACCACGAAGGCCGTCGGGTCAAGGAGGCCGATCGTGGCCGGATCGTCCGTCGACCCGGTAGATTCGTTCGTACCGTTGCCGTCGGCATCGAAGGAAATCGTGCCTTGGTTCGAGATCGTCGTCCCCGCCGTTCCCGCGTTGATGGTGGCGGTGATGGTAATCGTAACCGTGCCGCCGGATGCCGCCAGGGTTCCATCCCAATTGGCGGTATTCCCGACGGTGCCTGCCGTTCCGCTGGTGGCCACCGCGCTGATCAGCGTCAAGCCTGCGGGCAGGACGTCGGTGAACTCATGACCCGGGTTGTCGCCCTGCGTGCCCGTGCCGTTGTTCGTAAGAGTCACGGTGTAAGTCACTGTGCCACCCTCGACGAGGGTGCCGCTGACCGTCTTCGTGCCTGTCACACTAGCGAGTAGCGCCGGCGCGTTGCAGACCGCAGGAGTAATGACGACGGAGAAGGCGCGGATGTTGCCGGTGTCGAACTGGAAGAAGTCCTGCGCCTGGAGCTGCCAGTTTCCGTTCCCGATTTCACCCTGCAGGACGGCGAGGCTCGAGTTGGGCGTGAAGTTTCCGGTGAATGGAGCCGCAGCCGTGGCAACCGACTGAATGCTGGCTCCGGCGCCCTCGTCATCGAGCACGGTCTGACAGAAGTTGTTGCCGCTACCGTCTGTGTGGTTGATGACCAGTACGGAAGTCGAGGACGGCGAGATCAGGGTCAACTGCAGATCGTTTACCCACGAGTGGTCGAGTCCGACGGTGGTTGAACCGGCCGTTGCGCTGCAGGCCGTTCCGTCGATGCTGAAGTTCACATCGTAAATGTTTCCCGAGCCGGCGACCGCGAGCGTGGCCGCGACTGGTGCGCCAGGCAGCGTGCCGCTGCCATCTGCTCCATCCGGTATGGCGACTACAGGTCCCGCGTACGAGAATATGGATGAGGCTCCGGGCGAGCCGGTCTTCAGCGAGAGGCTGAATACCGCAGGACTCGTGCCTCCGCTAAGGGTCACGGTTAGGGTGAAATTGATCGCGCCCCCGCAAGCCGCGGCAGTGTCCGCGAAGCTGAAAGGCGTGCTGTTGGTCGCCGATGCGGCGATCGCCAGATCGGGATAGGCCGAAGCGCCGTTGACGATCGTAATCCCTGGTGTTGACGTCGTCAGGACGGCGCTGATCGCAGTGGCGGCCGCGCCTCCGGCGTTGGTGAGTTGGATGGAGAGGTTGAACGCTTCGTTAGGCTCGATCGCCGAATCTCCGTCGCCGATCGTCTGCGTTGGAGTGACTGTGCCGAGCGCCAAGTAAGCTTGCGGTGTGCCGCCGGCAATCAGAATCGCGGCGTGCGCCATGACAATCCCGGCGCCGGTGTCGCGGTCGACCCCCGCATTCTCGATGTCGATCGCACTGCCAATCAACGCGGTACGCACTTGGGCCGGCGTGATCCCGGGCGCGGCGGACTTCACCAGCGCGGCGATGGCTGCCGCGTGGGGTGCAGCGGCCGAGGTGCCGTAGAACGGATTGAACCCCGGTGTCGCGGTGGACACGCCATCCGCGGCCGTGATGTCTGGTTTCTGCCGCACCACACCGCCGGTACTCGTGCGGTTCCCGGGTGTCAGCTCGGCACCCGCGGTGTCAAGGATGATGCGTCGGGGTCCGTCCGAGGTGAAGTCTTCGCTTTCGTTGGCGGCAGTGAATAGCCCCGGGAAGGGGCCGTCGGCCGAGATACCGTCGAAGGAAGCCGCTGCAGGAGTCGCGGCGACGCTGAACGCGGCGGCGGCGGCGCTGTGACCGCGAGTGGCGCCATTTGTCGCCAGGGTGTCGTCGAGCGTGCCGCGGAAGACGATCAGGTTGAACATGGGGACACTGGAGGTCGTTCCAGCGGCGAATCTATCGATCAAAAGCCGCTCGCCCGTCAGGGCGCCACCGCCGATGAACTCGATGGGGAAGTCATCGCCGCCGACGCCATCCTGTGTATCGAAACTGGCGTCGAGGATCGTCGTCAGCCCGCCATCCATGTCGTACAGATCGAAGTCGGTCGAGGCGGATCCGTTCGCCAGGTCATAGTGCTCCGCCCAGATCAGCAGCGGAGGATCGAAGAATGAGTTTGTGACCGAGATCGAGTTGCCGCCATCGCCGAAGTCGTGGAGATCCGCACCCGCGAGTGGGCCGGGGTCTGCCGCTGCCGAAGCCAGGAAATCACCCTCCCATGTACCGGAGGTGTCGTCGTTCGCGTTGCCTTCGTTGCCCGCCGAGGAGAAGTAGAGGACGCCGGCGGTCGTGACCGTGTTTACCGACTGCGCGACCGGGCCGTCCTCGAAGGGCGACTCATCGAAATAGATGACGTCGTCGACGATGATGTTGCAGCCCGCCGTTGCGAGGTCGAGAATATTTTGGGCAAAGGTGGCCTCGTCAGTATTAGCGGTCGCGAAGCCGAGGTCCGCGCCGGGTGCGAGATCGTGGAGGATCTCGAGCATCGCCGTGCCCTCATCCCCTGATCCAGCCTGACCGGGCAGCACGTCGACTACCGGCGGCAAATCGCCAGTTCCCTGCACGCTAGCGAGAGAATCCACGCCGTCCGAGAGCGCGCAGACTTTCACGCCCGCGCCGGTGGCCCCAAAGAACCCTCGCGCCTCGTCGGCGCCATGGGTCTTGTCACCCTCGGAAGTATTGACCTTGTGGGTGACCGCGGGAATCTTCTGACGGATCTTGCGCACCGCAGAGAGAGCGGCCAGGGCGTCGAGATCCGCGAGATGCACGCGGGCGTTCAGGGTGCCGTCGCGGTAGCTGAACGACTGCACCGTGCCGCCACGAGAGACGATGGCTTCAAGTGCGGTCTTTACGCCCGCTCCAGGCTTGCTGAGGACCTGCACCGGCACGCGGCCGTCCGCTTCCGCCTTGACGAACCGGAAGTCAGTCAGCGTCGCGAGTCGCGCGTCGTTCTTCTGATGCAACAGGCCAAGATAGAGCCGCGAGTCGATCTTGTTCTGGACCGCGGTCTTCGAGGTCTTGATCCCCCGGATCGCGGCCACCTGCTGCGCCGCGGCGGCGCTGATCTGGGGCGGAGGCGCCGCGAAGGCGGCCGACGCAACCGAGAGAACGAAAATGGCGAAGAGCAGCAGCGAAACGGCGTGACGATGCCTCATGTTTTCATCCCTTCCTGGTGGATCATCCGATAGAAGTACCGCGTAGGGACTGTTCCCAGCTGAATCCTCTGACCCTAATGCCGAGGGTGGGGTTGTGTCAATTGTCGCTGACCCGGCCCAGGGCCGCCGGCGGCGTCGACCTTCCCACCCAGCCGACCAGGGCCACGATCGTGACCACGTAGGGGATGGTCGCCAGGAGCTGCGATGGAATCAGTTGCAGCGTCTGCAGTTGAATCTGCAGCGTTTCAGCGGCGGCGAAGACCAGGCACGCGACGCCAGCGCGCCAGGGCCTCCAGCCGCCGGTGATGATCGCGGCGAGCGCGATGAACCCGCGCCCGGCGGTCATCTCGTCGGTGAACTGGTGCTGGTCGAGCGCGAGATACGCCCCGCCGAGTGCGGCGATCACGCCGCTCGCGGCCACCGCCCAGGCGCGTACTCGCGCCACCGGTACGCCGAGGGTCTCGGCAGCGGCGGGATGCTCGCCGACCGCCCGCACGCGCAAGCCGAAGGGCGTGCGGTCGATCAGGAACGCGAGAAGTGGAATGACCGCGAGCCCCGCCCAGAACAGAGGGTTCTCGAAGGTGGCGAGCGCTCCCGAGCCTTCCCCTCCAAAGCCCGCGACACGGCCGGAGTTGGACGAGCTTTTGAAGATCAGCTTCAGGAAGAGCCGGGTGGCGCCCACCGCGAGGAGATTCAGCGCAATACCGACCACGATCTGATCCGCCCGGAAGCGCAGCGAGGCCAAGGCGTGCAGGAGCCCGAAAAGAAGGCCGCCGAGCATGCCGCAGAGGATGCCGATCCAAGGGTTGCCGGACACTGCGCAGCCGAGAACCGTCGAAAAGGCGCCGGCGAGCATGAAGCCCTCGAGGGTCAGGCTGATCACCCCGGCGCGCTCGGCGAGCACTCCGCCGGCGGCAGCGAACAGATACGGGATCGCGATGCGGACCGTCTGCTCGAGGATGGCGAAGAGCTTCACGCGCCGCCCTCCGTTTCGCCTTTCGAGTGTCGTGGCTTGAGCGAGGAGCGCAGCAAGCGGCGGACCTCGGGCGCGGTCGCGGCCATGGCCAGAATCACCGTCGCCTGCAGCACTTCCACGAGTTGCTTGGGCACTGCCGCGTGGATGGCGAGGCCGCCCTGGGAAAGGGTCGCAAAGAGCAGAGCCGCGATGGGCACGCCGAGCGGATGATTCCGTCCCACCAGAGCGACTGCGATGCCCATGAACCCCGACCCACCGGCGAGTCCGTCCTCGTAGTAGCCCTTGTAGCCAAGCACGAAATTCGAGCCGCCGAGTCCGGCCAGCGCGCCCGACAGCGCCATGGCAGAGATCCATGTGGCTTGAACCCGAATGCCGCCCGCCTCGGCGGCGTCGGGTTGCAGGCCGACTGCCCTGAGGTCGTAGCCGAAGCGGCTACGAAACAGCAACACCGCGACCGCGAGCGCGGCGAGCCCCGCGACGACGATCGTCCAGTTGGCCGCCGACCCGTGCAAAGACGGGAAGGTATCTGCCAAGCGCGCCAAGCCACCGCTCTTGATCGCCGGCGTGTGCAGCGTCTCTGGCTCGTGAAGCTTCGCCGCCACGGCCCAGTTGAGCAGCGCGAGCACGATGAAGTTCAGCATGATCGTGACGATGACTTCATGCGCGCCGAAGCGCGCCTTGAGAACCCCAGCCACCGCGCCCACGCTGCCACCGGCGGTCGCCGCCGCGATCAGGCAGAGCGGCACCGCGATCGGCCACGCCAGTCCATGAGGCAGGGCGAGGCCGACAAGCGCGGCGGCGAAGGCGCCGGCGGCGAGCTGGCTCTCGGCGCCAATGTTGAACAGACCGGCTCGTAGCGCCAGGGCAACCGCCAGACCGGTGAAGGTCAGCGTCGTCGCCTTGTAGAGCACTTGACCGAGGCCGTAGGGATTGCCCCAGGTGCCGTCGAGCAGCAAGCGATAGACCATGGCCGGCGACTGCCCGAACGCGAGGATGAGCAAATCGCCGAGCACGAGCGCGATGAGCAGCGCCAGCAGGGGAGGCAGCAGGGCCTCGACGAACGCCGTGCGGTCGAAGCGAATCGAGTCAGGACGCTCGCTCATGCCGCAGCCCCCCTGGCGCCGGTCATATAGGGACCGATCGCTTCGGCGCTGGCTGCGGAGCGCGGCAGCATCGCCACGATTCGGCCGCGGAAGAGCACCGCGACACGGTCGGCCAGCGCCAGGATCTCGGTGAGCTCCGAGGACACCAAGAGCACACCCTTGCCGGAATCTCGAGCCTCGCGCAGCTGTCGATGAATGAATTCGATGGCGCCCACGTCGACTCCGCGAGTCGGCTGCGCGGCGAGCAGTACCTTGAAGCCGTGCCCCATCTCGCGGGCGATGACGATCTTCTGTTGGTTCCCGCCCGACAGCGTTCGTGCTGGTGCGGCCGCATCGGTCGGGCGGATGTCGAAGGCCGCGATCTGCTTCCCGGCATAGCTCTGCAATGCGGCTCGATCGAGGAGGCCGTGGCGAGAGAAGAGATCTTGGCGGCCCAAGATGAGGTTCTCCGCCAGGGTGTAGTCAAGGATCAAGCCGCGCCGATGACGATCCTCGGGAATGTGCGCCAGTCCGGCCGCTTCGCGTTCGCGCACCGTCAGTGGCCCCACGTCTCGTCCGGCAAGCGTGATCCTGCCGCTCTCGACCTTCCGCAGTCCGGCCAGGGCCTCGATCAACTCGGTCTGGCCGTTGCCCTCGACGCCCGCGATGCCGAGAATCTCGCCGCCGCGAAGCTCCAGGCTGAGGTTATCGACGGCACGAGTCCCGCGGTTGCTGGATACGACGAGATGGTCGATCGACAGCAAGGAGCCTTGATGTTCGGCGTCCGCGGAAAAAGCGCGATTGTCTGTCGCGGCGGATTCCTCGCCAGCCAGCAGGACCTCGCGGCCAACCATGGCCTGCGCAATCGCCGCCGGGGAGGTCTCGCGGGTGATCAGGCGGGCGACCGTCTTGCCGCGACGCATTACCGTGATGCGATCGGAGACCGCCATCACTTCGTCGAGCTTGTGGGTGATCAGGACGACCGTCGTTCCGGTGTCGCGCAGCGTGCGCAGGACACGCAAGAAGTCCGTGACCTCCGGCGGCGACAACACGGCGGTGGGTTCGTCGAGAATCAGGATGTGCGCTCCGCGATAGAGCGCTTTCAGAATCTCGACTCTTTGCGCGACCCCGACCGGCAAGTCGCCGACCAGCGCGTCGGGCTCGACCGTGAGGCCAGATTCGTGCACCAAGCGCTCGACATCCCGGCGCGCCTGTTCGAGATCGAGGGTCGATCGCAACCGTCCGCGCCGGGGCTCGCGACCGAGCACCAAGTTCTCGGCCACGGAGAGTGTCGGCACGAGCATGAAGTGCTGGTGCACCATCCCGATGCCGGCGGCGATGGCGTCGGCGGGAGACCAACCGGTGACGTCTCGCCCTTCGACTTGGATCGATCCGGAATCGGGTGCCGACAGGCCCGCGAGCAGGCGCATGAGCGTCGATTTTCCGGCCCCGTTCTCGCCCACCAAAGCGTGGATCTCGCCGGCCTCGACTTCGAGCGCGGCACCCGCGTTGGCCACCACCGGCCCGAAGCTCTTCCAGATGTCCCGAAGCGAAAGGGCGGGAGCGGCTGAGCTCACTGCTTCACCGTGACGTGAATGCGGCCGGCGATGATGTCTTGCCGAAGCGCTTCGACGCGGGCATGCGCGGCGTCCGGAATCAGCGCCTTGTTGTTCTGGTCGTAGACGTACCCGACGCCGTTCTCGGCTAGGCCGAAGGCATAGACGCCGCCCTTGAAGGTGCCGCTCTTCACTCTCGCGATGGCGTCGTACACCGAGGTGTCGACACCCTTGGTCATCGAGGTGAGCACGAAGCCCGGCGCCTCGGCGTACTGATCGGCATCGACGCCGATCCCGAGCTTGCCGCTCGCCCGCGCGGCCTCGAAAACTCCGAGTCCGGTCGAACCGGCGGCGTGGAAGATGACATTCACGCCCGCCTGGTATTGGGACAAGCCGAGCTCCTTGCCCTTGCCGGGATTGCGAAAGGCCTCGGGCGTGACGCCCGCGTACTGCGCGATGACCTCGCAATCGGCGCACACCGCCGCGACGCCTTGCCGGTAGCCCTGCTCGAACTTGTGAATCAGGGGAATGTCCATGCCCCCGACGAAGCCGACTTTCTTCGAGTTTCCGACCAATGCGGCGAGCGCACCGACCAGAAAGGACCCTTCCTCCTCGCGGAACTTGAGCGCCGCGAGATTGGGCGGCATCGGCAATGGATGCCCTTGTGCGTCGGTACGCAGGGCGAGGTCGACGCCGGCGAAATGAACCCTCGGATATTCAGCGGCCAGGGTGAGGAGATCGTCGGTGAAGATGAAGCCCACACCGATGACCAGATCCATGCCTTCTGCCGCCAGCAGCCGGAGCCCCGCCTCGCGGTCCGACCCATCGCCGGGTTCGACGAACCGGACTCGCGCCCCGAGCTCGCGCTCGGCGCGCTCGGCGCCATTCCAGGCGCCGTCGTTGAACGATTTGTCTCCCCGCCCGCCGACGTCGAAGACGATCCCGACACGCGGTCCGCTCGCCGCCTTGGTGGCCGTCGCGGACTCCACCGCCGGCCCAGCCGGCCGCACCGCGAGGAGCGCCAAATGGAGCAGAAACAGGCCGCCGAGGAGCGCAAGCGCACGCTTCATGAGAACGCGCGGGAGCGTAACACGGCGTTCGGCCCGGGGATCGTGCAGCACCTACTCGGACTTCGACGGCTTGCCGAACATAGGGAACAACTAGCGTTCTCCGAAGAGCGCCGTCCCCACCCGCACATGCGTCGCGCCCTCTTCGATCGCGATCTCGAAGTCGGCGCTCATCCCCATGCTGAGGAGGCCGGGCCAGGCCGACCACTCCGGTCGAGCACTCATCCGATCCCGAAGGTCGCGCAGCCGTCGGAACCAAGCACGTGCCCTTTCGGGGTCTTCTTCGACCGGCGGAATCGCCATCAGCCCGACGACTCTTAGATGCGCGAGTGCCGCGAGCGGCGCGGCCTCGGTGAGTAGCGTCTCGACGGCGAAGCCGTGCTTGCTCTCTTCGCCGCCCAGGTTGATCTCCAGAAACGCCTCGCGATACTCGTTGCGCGCGGCGCACTCCTGATCTAGAGCTCGCGCCACCTTCTCGCGATCGACGGCGTGGAAGACCGAGAAGGTCGCGACGGCGGGGCGCACCTTGTTGGTCTGCAGCGGGCCCAGCAGGTGCCAGGCGCAGTCGGCGGGCAACTCCGGCGCTTTGCGCTGACCTTCTTGCACGCGATTCTCGCCAAAGATCTTGAGGCCGGCGTCGTACGCGGCGCGCAGAATGATCGAGTCGTGAGTCTTGCTGGCGCCGACCAGAGTGACGGCAGCCGCATCGCGGCCCGAGCGGGCACAGGCTTTTTCGATGCGGGAGCGAATCGCCGTCAGGCGAGTCGCGATGGGATCGCTTAAAGCTCCAGCCAATCGGGCACCGGCTCGCGCAGGTCGATGGCGCGGTTGGCGAGGCCGTCGGCTTGGTTGTTCTGTTCGCGCCGCACGTGTTCGACCCGGAGCTTCGGGATGCCGCGCTTCAGCTGCAGCACCTTGAGGTACATCGGTATCAAATGCGCGGCTTTCACCTTGTATTGACCGTTGAGCTGGCGCACCAGCAACTCAGAATCGGAATAGAGCGACAGGGTGTGCACCCCTGTGCGGTGGGCGTGGGTCAAGGCGGCGAGCAACGCGGAGTACTCGGCGACGTTGTTGGTCGTGCGGCCGAGGAACCCGGTGATCTCGCTGCGCTCTCCGTCCTGCTCGAAAAGGACTCCGAAGCCCGCCTCGCCGGGATTGCCGCGCGAGGCGCCGTCGATCCAGGCGCGGGCCGAGGTTGGCGTGTTGGGCTCCGCCATTCAGCCTTCCGGAGCGACGTAGAGGATGCGCTTGCAGCTGTCGCACTCGAGAATCGCACCGGCGTTGCGGATCTCGACCACCACCTGCGGACGGACGCGGAAGTTGCAGGCGCCGCAGGACCAGATCTGCGGTCCCTTGCCGACCCGCTCGGCGAGGCGGATGGCCGCGAGAGCGTCGCCGCGGCTACGCTGCAAGAGGCGGTTGAAGCGCGACAGCAGTGCGGGTGCGACCTGGCCCTCGAGCTCGCTCACCTGAGATTTCAACATCGAGGCCTCGGCGGCGATGCTCGGCTTCTCGGCTTCCCAACGCTTGAGCTCGACCGCGTACGCCTTGTCGGTGTCGGCGAAGGCTTCCTGCTGAGTCTCGAGCTCGCTCTGCGCCTTGCCTTCGCGCTCGAATGCCTGCAGCGCCTGGTCCTCCAACCCCTTGACCGACGACTTGGCGGTATCGATCTCCTGCAGGAGCGCCGCATACTCGCGCTGCGTGCGGACCAGGCTGATCTGTTGCTGGAAGTGCTGGAGTTTCTCCTGGGTGTCGGCGATCGCGCCCTCGGCGACGCGCCGCTCCGTGCCGGCCTCGGCCGCGGCGGAGTTCAGGGCTTCGATCTCGGCGCTGCGCGCGGTGTGCTGCTCGTGCAGCTCGCGCATGCTGTCCGGGATCCCGTTAAGCCGCGCTTCGACCTCGGCGAGACGGCGGAGCGTGCTTTGCAGTGCGACGATGCTCTCGAGGGGACTGTTCATGCCGAGCGTTTCCTTTGCACAAAAAGTGAGGGGGTGCTCGCTGGAGCACCCCCTCGTACACTTCGGACCGGGGCGATGGGCTGGACGGCGGCTGCTCCTCCGTCCTGCTGATCTGACACCCGCTGAGATCGGTCGACGTTCAATCTGGGCTGCTCCCTGGTGGTGGGTCCACCTGGATTCGAACCAGGGACCAACCGGTTATGAGCCGGATGCTCTAACCGCTGAGCTATGGACCCCGGGCACCCCCGCTGTGGGGGAGCTTTGGAATATATCACCGCCGCCGCAAGGACTCGCGGGCGGTCAATTCCTCGGGCACGAAGGCGAAGTAGCCGCGCTCGATTTGAGCGAGCAGCCGGCGCTCCAGCAACGGATCCTGAATCGTCTCGATACCGCCGTCCACCAGCCAACGTTGGATGCGGAGGGTCGGCGAGTCTCCGTTGCCGCGCCAGGGTAGCCGCTGACGGAAGGGCTTGAGCGCCTGGGTGAGGATGAGCTGAGCCGGCTTCGAAAGCGCCGGCGATGCGTCGACGCCGATCACAGCCAGGCGGGCGCGATAGTAGTCCGGGTCGGCTTCAGCGAATCGGACGCTGCGCTCGAGCTGCAGGTCGCCGACCACGAGGCTGCTCGAATTGACGCCGTTCTTTGCGTAAAGCTCAGAGATCGCGCCCGCGGGGTCGCGGATGCCGAGGTGCGGAGCCACTCCGGGCGGCGGCTCACCCCCGGCAGCCTTCAGGATGGTGGCAAACAGGCGGGCGATCGACACCCGCTCCGTGGCCGGGATCACTAGAGCCGACGTCTCGCGGTTCTTGGCCCTGGGCAGCTTGAGAATAAGGGGCACCTCGATGAGTGCGCGGCCGAGGCTACCGCCGTGGCTCGATTGTCCGTGCTCGCCGAAGTCCTCGCCGTGTGTGGACACCACGGCGATCAAGGTGTCGTCGAATCGGCCCGAGTCCCGCAGCGCTTTGAGGAGATCTCCGACCTGTTCGTCGACCAGCGCGATGTCGGTTTGGTAGAGCGCCCAAAACTGGGCGCGAACTCCCGCGGGCATTGGCTTAGCCAGATCGAACCAGCGCTCGATGTCGATCGGTGTGACCTGCTCGGGCAGGTCTCTCGGAGCCCCTTCGAGGCGCGGTAGAAAGCGGTCGAGGCGCCGGTAGCCTTCGCGCAACGGATCGAGATGCGCCCAAATGAGCGTCGGTGCCGCGTCCGTTCGCGCGATTTCCCTGCAGATGCGTTCGATGTTGCTGTCGCCATCGAACGCATCGAACCCGCGCGCCAGGCCGTTGGCACGTCTCAAGTTGCGCTGATGGGCAAACCCGGCGGTGTGGTAGCCGAGCGTGCCCAGGGCTTGGGCGATCGTGATGTACCGCCGCGCCAGCACGCCGCCGTCGAGCAGGACTTGGTGCTGCCAGGGTCGCAAACCCGTAAGCACTGAAGCGAGAGCCGGGGCGTTGTCGGACGACGTCGAGATCGCCCTTCCAGACCAGCTTGCCGAAGCCGTCAGTGCGTGCAGATTGGGCGTCAATCGCGGGCCGAGAGCGTCCGCACGCAGTCCGTTGACCGAAATGAGAAGGACTGGCGGAGGCGCAGTCTTCGTCGCACAACCAAGAGCGCAAACGAAGGTGGCGAGGAGGAGGGCGAGATTTCTGCGGCGCAAGATCATCCGGCCGGCGGCGGATAGAGCTGCCGGTAGCTGTCGCTGATGACCAGGATGCGCTTGACGTAGTTCTTGGTCTCTTCGGGCCGCAGGTTCTCGACGAAGCTGTCGAGGTCGCCTTGGCCGGCCCGCCAGAGGCGCTGAATTCTTCCCGGACCGCTGTTGTAGCTCGCCAGGGCGAGCTCGAGCTTGCCGTCGAACATATTGAGCAGCTGCCTGAAGTACGCGGTACCGAGGCGGACGCTGAACGCTGGATCGACGAGCTTGCTGCTGGCGTACGGTAATCCGAGGCGGCCGGCGAGCTCGCGGCCGGTCGGATTCATGAGCTGCATCAGGCCGCGGGCTCCCGCGTGGCTGATCGCGCCAGCGTCGAAGCCGCTCTCTTGATGGATGATCGCGAAGACCAGCCCGGCAGGCAGCCCCTCCGACTGCGCGGACGCGCGCACGGACTCGGCGTAGTCGACCGGGTAGTAGAGCCTCAGGGCCTCGTCGGGCAGGGCCGCCTGACGGGCGGTCGTCAGCTCGGGAAACGCGGTACGCAGAATCGGCAGGCTTTCACGCCGCGCTCCCTGGCGCGACAGGATCAGGGCGCGAAGCGCCGCCGAGGCTCGTGGGTCGAGGGTCCGGCCCATGCGCGCGGCGACCGCGTCGAGCTCGGTCAGTCCGAGGTTGTCGAGACCGAGGTCGGTCAAGGCGCGCGCGCGCTCGAGGCGCGGGTCGTCCGGCCAGATCTCGCGCGGCGATGCCGGCTCCTCGCTCGGCACCGGTGCGCTGCCTAGGCGGGCAAGTGCGTGACGGCGATAGAAATCGGTGGTGTCCGAGGATGCGATGTCGCGGTAGATCTCGTTGGCGCGCGTGGTTTGGCCGAGCCCGGCGAACGAACGACCGGTCCAGTAGCGCGCCCCGCGCGCCGACTTGCTCTGCGGATAAAGCGCGATGAGCTCGCTCCAATTGCCGATCGCGCCGGTGAAATTGCCTCGCCGGTACTCTTCCCAGCCGGCACCAAACAGGAAGCGCGTGCCGACGTCGTCGGCAGGGTCGATCTGCTTCAGCCGTTTCAGGACGCGCAGCGCCTGCTCGAAGGCGCCGTTGTCGCCGATCTCGGTGAATAACCGCCGGAGCGCCCGCGCCGTCAACCGAGGATCGCCACCCGCATCAGCGACGCGCTCGAGATGAAGGCGCGCTTCGTCGGCGTAGGCGGCACGGACCGCGGCGCTCAGCGCGCCTTTGCCATGCCGCGCGATGGCCGCGTCACGTGCCGCGTCGGCGCGTTCCCATTCGAGGGCGGCGAGTTGCTGCTTGTCCGCCGGCGCGGGCAATGACTGCAGGAGCTTCAAGGCCTCGAGACCGCGCCTGGACGTGGTGAGCGCGCGCGCTTGCAAGGTGTACCAGCGGACATCGCGCTTGCCTAGCGGCACCGCGGAGAGCGAGGCCGACGCACCCTCGGCGATGCCGAGTTCGAGAAGGCGAGCGCTACGGGCAAGGGTCTCGTCCAGGCTGAGGAAGCTTGCCCAGTCGAGATTGCCGCTCGCGCTGCGGAAGACTTCGGCCGCCTTGACGTCCGCGGCTTCGAGCGGCGACTGAATGAGCAGTCGCTTGGCTGCGTCGCGCTGTTCGACGAGCGATCCCGACCGTCGCGCGGCGGCGAAAGCCAAGAGGTCGAGGCGAGTCTCGATGACCGCGCCGAACGCCTGCCGCCGGCCGAGGGCGACCAGCTCGGTAGCGCGCACCCGGTCGCCGGCCTTGTCGGCCAGGGCCGCGGCGCGCGCTACCGCATCGGGACGCAATGGCGAGTCCGGATAGTCCTCGATGAGTCGCGCGAGAGCGGCTTGCGCGCCGGGGACGTGGCCGAGAGCCGCGGCGCTGTCGGAGAGCAAGAGCAGGCGCCAGTCCTCGAGCGCGCCTCCCGGGGCCGCGGCTTGCGCAAGCGCCGCTTCAGCGGCGACGGGATCGTCGCAGGCATGGGCATACATGCCGCGGAGCAGCCGCGCCGTCGCCGCGGCTTGACCGCTGGAGTCCGCAGACGAAGTGTCGGCCTTCTGTCGGAGAAGATCCAGAGCGCGCTGGCAGTCGCGCCCACGAAGCGCGTTCGCCGCGTCGTCGAACCCCGCGAGGACGAGAGTCATCGGCCCGGCGGGAACGGCTGGCGTAGGTTGAGCCGTCGAGCTCGTCCCCGGCTGGAGCAGCAACGAACCCGCGAAGAGAGTGCTGAGACTCAGGCGACGCAATTGCAATGGACTGCCCTCGAAGACCCCGAGACCGTGCTTGGTTTAGATGCCGAGCGTCTTGGCATCACCCGCCGCCAAGATGCGCACCAACTCCTGATAGAAGTAGTCGGTCTTGTTGCGCACGCGTTCGTCGACGCGCTCCTCGTACATCTGGCGCGAGCGGTCGATGTCTTCCTTCAAACGCTCGTAGATGTCTCGCGAGCGCCGGCCTTCCTCGACCTGTTCCTCGTTGTAGAGCTTGATCTCGCTGACCAACAAGCGGGCCAGCCGGCGGGCCTCCTCGTGCAGGCTCTCCTCGCCGGGCGCGGCCACCGCCGCGGCGACGCGAGTCGTGGCGAAAGCCCAACCCGGGCCTGCGAGATCGGCCGGCGGCCGCACCTCGGAGGTGACTCCGGGCTGCCAAGTGGTGGCTCGCTCCGGCCCACGAGCGGGGGCGTCGATCTTGCCGCTGCCGCGATGCATTCCAGGGTGGGTGTCGTCGTCCCCAGCGACCTCCGGACTAACACCGGGAAGTTGCATTTCCTGGGTCGAAGGTCCGGAGAGTGCCGGCTCTTGGGTGCGCGAGCGGCGCTCGAGGAGTAACGTCTGGTCATCCGACAGGTCGATCGCCGCGGTCGTCTCCGGGGGCGCTGAAAAAACGCTTGTCGGCGGGACGGCGGCGGCACTCGGCTCGAGGGTGAACATTTGGGTGTTCGCTGGCGCCGCGGCCGGCAACGGTTCGAGCAACTCGGGCTCAGGTTCTGGGATCCAGGCGATGGCCTCCGGAGCGGGCGCCGCGGGGGTAGGCAAGTCGAAGCCGCCGACCAGCTCCATGGCTTCCGGTTCGGCGGGCGCGCCATCGGCCTCGAGAACCCAAACCTCATCGGCGACGGCCTCAGCGGGCTGGGTGGGCTGGGCAAAGGTCGCCGCCGCGAGCTCCACAGGATCGGCGGGTTCGAAGAGATCCGACTCCGTCTCGACCGGCAGCGGGGCCGTGGAAAGGAAGGCCGGTTCCGCCACTTCGGCGACCTCGGGCAGCGGTTCGGGAGTGAACGCCGACCACGACAGGGCCGACTCCGGTTGGATCGGCTTCGCCGGCTCGGAGAACGAGAAGCCGGCTGCCGCCGACAACGCATCGGGCTCGGCGTGGAGGTCTTCGGCGGCCTCCTCGATGCCTTCGGCAGGCGCATTCTCTTCCACCGGAGCCGCCCAGGGAGTCGACTGCGCGGCCATGTCTTCCGGCGGCGTGAGGTCGGGTCGCCACAGACCGAGCGCCGGCGCCGAGGCTTCGGCCAGCCGAAGCGTCGGCGTGGATGCGCGGTTTCTGAAGGGCAGGGTTTCGATAGCCAATGCCGTGCTCTGGGTGAGCGCCTGAAGGGCTTCGATGTCCAGTCGCGATGCTTCCGTCAACCGGTCGGCATAGAGCGCCGCCGCAACCTGATCGCGCAGAACCAGCGGAATCAAGACGCCGTCCCGAGGCGCCGAGGCCTCGAGCCGACCGCAAAGCCGCGCGCAATCCGCGGCGTCGAGCTCGACGCTGCCGCGCCCTTCGGCCAACCGCGCCCACGCGGCATCCGCGTACGAGATCTCCACCGTCGAAAGCGTCGCCGCCGATTCACCGAAACCAAAGCCAGCCCAGCCGTGAGCGCCTTCGGGACGAGTCAAGAACAGCGCCGCGCGCGACGCGAACAGCGTGGCCGCTTGCAGTAGAGCCTCGAGGGCCTCGGACTGCGTCTGCGCGCGATCGATACGCGAAAATCCGGAGTGCATCTCGCGCACGCCGTCAGCACGGCCTTCGGCGCGCGCCGTGGCGACGATCGGCGAAAGATCGTCCTCGTGGATGAAGCTCTGCGGCACATCGGGAGTCGATTCTTGGAGGAGCTTCAGAAGCTCGTCGCTCGCCTGGCGCAAGCGCCCGCCGAACTGTTCGCGCATGCCGCGGACGGCACGCTCCACCGCCGCCGCCACCTGCCGATCAAGCTGTTGGACATGCTCCGGGCGTGCCATCCTCGCTCCTTAAGCGGCCTGCGCTCTGTGGATTGCGCGTATCGTGAACTCGCAATTATTGGCTTCCTGGCGTGCGCTGTCAAGGCGGCGCGCGCGTGGCAAGTCTATGAAGAAATGAGGTTTAGCAGCGCACCGCAGGTGCCGGAGCAATAACGCCAATTGGCGCTTGCGGGCTCTGGGTTGACTCCCGACCGCCGCCGGGCGAGAATCACCAGTTGCCGCAGACGCGTAATTAGGCGACTGCGCAGGGAAAAGAGGTGATAGCTGCATGCCGGTGATTCACGTGCGCGAGGAAGAGAGCTTCGAGAACGCATTGCGCCGTTTCAAGCGTAAATGCGAGAAGGCGGGTATCTTGACGGAACTCAAGAAGCGCCAGCACTACGAGAAGCCCTCGGTCAAGCGCAAGCGCAAGGCCATCCAGGCGCGTAAGAAGTCGTTGCGCAAGATGATGGAGGAGCGCCGCTCGGGTTTGCAATAGCACTTCACCAGCGTCGAGTTTTCCAAGGGCGGGTCCTTCCGGGGCCCGCTCTTTTTCTTGTCGTGGAACATCTTCGATTTCAATCCGTTGTCGAGAATGATCGAACCTCCGGCGTCTGACGCCACCCTGAAGGCTCTCGAGGTGCCCAGCGTGCTGGCCTTGCTGGGCGGCTTAGCCGCGACCGATCTCGGACGCCAGCGCCTCCTCGCACTCTCGCCCATTCTGGAGGCGGCCACCCTCGACCAGGAGCGCGGTCGGTTTCTCGAGATGCAGCGGCTCATGCTGGATGGTGCGGCGGTTCAAAGCAGCGAGGATTCACTGCAGGCGCTGCTCGATCGACTGGACACCGGCCGCCCGCCGGTCACCGGGGGAGATCTGGTGCGATTGGCGGCCCTGCTCCGCGCGACCCACGAGGCCAGCGAGCGCATCGCGAGCGCCGATCCTCCATTGCCGCTGTTGGCGTCGCGTGCGGGCGGCGTGCCACCGCTTCGTCATCTCGAAGCGCGCATCGAGCGCACGCTCGATCGCCGCGGCGAGGTGCGCGAGGACGCGACCCCGACGCTGGTCGCGTTGCGCAAGGCGATTCGCGGAGTGCGCGATCGGCTCTACAAACAGCTCCAGTCCTCGCTCGGGGAGATGCGCGACTTGTTGAGCGAAGACACGATTCCGCTGCGCAACAACCGGCTGGTGCTGATGCTCCAGTCCGGAGCGCGCGGCCAGGCGCGCGGCTTGGTGCATGGCCGCTCCGCGACCGGCAAGAGCTACTACTTCGAGCCGCTCGACGCGGTCGAGCCCAACAACCAACTGCAGCAGGCGATGGAGGACGAGGAAGCCGAGCGCCGGCGCATCCTCGCCGAGTTGCTCGAGGCCGTGCGCGAGGAGCTCGAAGCGATCGGCCAGCACGGTGATTTCCTTGGCACGCTCGATCTGCTGCAGGCGAAGTGCCGATTCGCCGAGAAGAGTGGTGGTCGGCTCGCCGAGATCGCGAACCCGGGTGAGCTTCGCTTGATCGGTGCGCGTCATCCGCTGCTCGATCCGCGTCTGGCGGCGCTGCGCACGCAGGTGCTCGGGCAGGCCGGCCACACCGGCGACGTGGTGGCGCTCGATGTCGAGCTCGGCGGCGATTCGCGTGTGCTCGTGGTGACCGGCCCCAACGCCGGTGGCAAGACCGTGGCGCTCAAGACGGTGGGGCTGCTGGCTCTTGCGCACCAGTGCGCATTGCCGCTGCCGGTCGATGCCGGCACGCGGTTGCCGCGGCTCGCGCACGTCGTCGCAACCGTCGGCGACGAACAGGACATGCTCACCGACCGCTCGACATTCAGCGGTCGGCTCCTGCGGCTGCGCGAGGCTTGGGATGTCGCATCCCCGCGCACCCTGGTGCTGCTCGACGAGCTCGGCTCGGGCACCGACCCGGAAGAAGGTGCGGCGCTTTCGACGGCGCTGCTCGAAGGGCTACTCGCGACGCAGTGTCTCGGCGTGATCACGACCCACCTCACCCGCGTCGCCGCGGCGGCGCTCGATCTCGGCGGTGCGGCGTGCGCGGCGATGGAGTTCGCGCCGGCGACGGGACGACCGACGTTTCACCTGGTGAAGGGCCCACCGGGTGGCAGCGAGGCACTGGCGCTCGCCCGGCGTCTCGGCCTGCCCGGCGCTTGGCTGGATCGCGCCGAGGCTCTGCTGGGCCCGGAACATCGTGATCTGCGGGGCCTTCTGGCGGAGGTCGAGCGGGCCCGCGAAGAAATGACCGAGGCTCGACTGCAGCTGGAAACCGAGACCGGCGATCTGGCAAAGGTTCGCGGCCGCCTGGAGCGCGAGCGCGCCGCGCTCGAAGCTGAGCGCAGCACCACCGCATCGCGCCTCAAGGCAGAGCTCGAGCGCTTTCGCCGCGAAACCCAGCAGCGCCTGCGCGGCGAGGTCGAACGGATGCAGGCGGCCCTCGGTGACGGCCGCAGGCGCAATCTCGCCGGCGAGGCGACGGCTCGCCTCTTCGCTGACGCTCCGCGCGTCGAGGTGGAAGCGGAAGCAACCGACGGCCCGCTCGTCGTCGGCGCTGAGGTCCGCCACCGCTCGATGGGCTGGCGCGGCGTGCTCGAGAAACTCGAAGGCGGCCGCGCCGAGATTCGGGTGCAAGGCAAGCGCCTGGTGGTGGCCGAGGGCGAGCTCCTTACCGCCAGCGCGCCCGAAGCGAAAGTGCGGACGAAGGCGCGCGCCGAGCCCTCGCGCGGTGCGAACGATCTTGCGGAGGCCGCGAGTGCGCCCTCCGAGATCAATCTCATCGGGGCTCGGGTCGAGGCCGCACTCGAGGCTCTCGAGGCCTATCTCGATCGCGCCGTTCTCGCCGAGCATCGCGAAGTGCGGGTCATCCACGGCCACGGCTCGGGCCGGCTGCGCGAAGCCGTGCGGCAGCACCTGCGCCGCCACCGCGGCGTGATCGACCTGCGCCCCGGCGCCGAGAACGAAGGCGGCAACGGCGCGACCGTGGTCACCTTGCGCGGCGACTGAGCCGCGTCGTCCGGACCCTCGAGCCTCATGCTGTCGGCGGTATCGTAGGAAGGCGCATGGCGCTCTCGAACGTTCAGATCACTCCGCAGCTCGTGCAGGCGGTTCGCGATGCGGTCGACATCCTGTCGATCGCCTCCGAACACACCAAGCTGCGCCGCTCGGGACAGCGCTACACCGGACTTTGTCCGCTGCACAAGGAGAAATCGCCGTCGTTTTCGGTCGACGAGAATCAGGGTCTCTTCTACTGCTTCGGTTGCGGCGCCGGTGGTGACGCGATCAAGCTGCACATGCTGCTCTCGGGCGACGACTTCCCCGCGGCGATCGAGTCGCTCGCCGGGCGGTACGGAATCGCGCTGCCCACCGCTCCGCGCCGGCGGGGCGAGACGCCGGAGCGGGATCTCGAGGCCGTGCTTGGCGAGGCGGCCAAGTTCTTCGCCGCCCAACTGCGTGGCAGCACCTTTGCCCTTGGCTATCTCGAGAAGCGCAAGATTCCCGCCGACCTCATCGAACGCTTTGGACTGGGCTACGCCCCCGATGGATGGCGCGGGCTCCTGGAAGCGCTCCGAGCCAAAGTGGCGGTGGCGGATCTCGAAGCCGCGGGCTTGGTGGCGAAATCGGACAAGCCCGGCGGCGAGCACTACGATCGATTTCGCCATCGGCTGATGTTCCCGATCCGCAACGCCTCGGGCCGTCTGGTCGGCTTCGGTGGTCGCGCGCTCGGCGACGACAAGGCGAAGTACGTCAATACGTCCGAAACCGAGCGTTTTCACAAGGGTTTCCTGCTCTACGGCCTGGATTCCGCCAAGAAAGCGATCCGCGAAGCGGGGCGGGCACTGCTCGTCGAGGGTTATTTCGACGTCATCGCCTCGGTCGCCTCCGGGGTCGAGGGAACGGTCGCGAGCATGGGGACGGCGCTCACCCCTGAGCAGACGCGCCTGCTGGCGCGCTACGCCGATGAGATCGTGGTGGGCTACGACGGCGACGAGGCGGGCGAGAACGCCAGCCGCCGGGCTTTGGGTCTTCTGCTCGCCGAGGGTCTGGGGGTTCGGCGGGCGATTTTTGGCGCTGGCCACGATCCGGACTCGCTCCGACTGGAAAAGGGCCCTGAGGCGGTGTTGAAAGCGGTGACGGAGTCACCGGATTTGGTCAGTCTCGAGCTGGATCGCCTGATTCCGCCGGATACACACCGGAATCCGCGGTTGCGCGCCAAAGCCGCCACGGCGGTTGCCGAGCTCCTGAAGCCCATCCGGGACAGCATCCTGCGCTACGGCTACGGGCGAGTCGCAGCCGACCGTCTGGCGGTGCCGGTCGAGCTTCTGTGGAAGCGCCTGGGGGTCGATCGAGACACCTTGGCCGCCGTGGCGGGTGGTTCGACGGGCCCGAGCCGGTTTCCGGCGGCTGAAACCCGGAAATTGGTCCGATCGCTCGAGGAACGGACCTTGCAGATGCTCCTGGCTGGCGTCGGTAGTGGCGCCGAAAGGGTCGCAGTCGAGGAACTTCCGGCGCCGGAAGCCTTTTTTGACCTGACGGCACGGAATATTTTCGAGGTGTTTTCGCGTCTATACAGTAGGAAGTCGGACACTCCGCCGGGACCCCGGGAGGTGCTCGCGGAACTGGCCGCCGATGGGGCGGTCATTGACCGGATGGCCCAACTTCTGTTAGAAAACGACGTTTCCCCGAAGCCTGGGGAGCTCAGGGAGTCGTTGCGCCAGCTCGAGCGGCGTTGGCAGCAACAGCGGTTGCGCGACCTGGGGCGGGAGATCCACGAAGCGCAGCGACTCGGCGATGCCGAGCGCCTGACCCGCCTGCTCGGTGAGAAGACCAGCCTCAGTCGCACATTGCACACTCCTTCCCCCAGGCAGCCTTAGGGCGCCGGGTTTCATGCCCGCATTTTCGAAAGGCAGGCCTCGTCCGTGAGCGCAACCAGGGTCCACCACATCGAAGACAAGCACAGCTCCGTTCGCCAGCTCATCGAGCTGGGCAAGGAAAAGGGCTACCTGCTGTACGACGAGATCTACGAAATGCTGCCGGAGGAGCTGGTCGCCGTCGCCGATGACGTCGACGCGATCTACCTCCGCTTCGAGACGCTGGGCATCGACGTCATCGATCGCCCCGAGCGCTATCTGAACCGCGAGGACCTCGAGCCGGTTCCGACCGAGTTCGACAAGAAGGAAGAAGAGACGCAGGAGTTTGCGCTCACCGAGCACGAGAAGACCAACGACCCGGTGCGGATGTACCTGCGCGAGATGGGCACGGTGCCTCTCCTCGACCGCGAGGGCGAAGTCGAGATCGCGCAGCGCATCGAGCACGGCGAGTGGCTGATCTACGAAGCCCTTTGCGAGAACCCCGTGGTGCTGAAGGAGCTCCTGCGCCTGAACGAGCTCGCCGCCAAAGACAAGCGGGTGCTCTACGAGTTGATGGCGACAGATCCGGACGAGCCGCTCGATCCCAAGGCGAGCGATCGCATCAAGGGCAACATCAAGACCTTCGACCAGATCGCCAAGCTCGATCGCGAGATCGGCAAGTTGCGCAACCAGCAGAAGAAGTACAGCGCGACCGGCGAGCGTTACCAGGAGTACGAGCGCGAAGTCGACCGCGTGGTGGGCAAGATCGCCAAGGAAATTCGCACCATCGATTTCTCGGTGCAAACGCGCAACCGCCTGGTCGATTTCCTGAAGGACCTCGACATGCAGTTCTCGCGCTTGGAGCAGGACATCAAGCGCGCCCAGACGGCGTTGAAGAGCGAACAGAACAAAGAGCTCCAGTCGCTGCACCGCCGCCGCATCGAGAAGTACCGCGGCAAGTTGCGCGAGATCGAGGAGCGCTACGGCACCACGCACGCGCAGGTCGCGTCCACGATCCAGAAGATCCGCTCCGGGGAAGGCGAGTGTGAGCAGGCGAAGGAAGAGCTCATCGTCGCGAACTTGCGCTTGGTGGTCTCGATCGCCAAGAAGTACACCAACCGCGGTCTGCAGTTTCTGGATCTGATCCAGGAAGGCAACATCGGCCTAATGAAGGCGGTCGAGAAGTTCGAATACCGCCGGGGCTACAAGTTCTCGACCTATGCCACGTGGTGGATCCGTCAGGCCATCACCCGCGCCATCGCCGACCAGGCGCGCACCATCCGTATTCCGGTGCACATGATCGAGACCATCAACAAGCTCACCCGCACTAGCCGCTCGCTGGTGCAGGAGCTTGGCCGCGAGCCCACCGCCGAGGAGATCGGCGAGCGCATGGACCTGCCGGCCTACAAGGTGCGCAAGATCATGAAGATCGCCCAGGAGCCGATTTCCCTCGAGACGCCGATCGGCGAGGAAGAGGATTCGCATCTGGGAGATTTCATCGAGGACAAGAACGCGCTCTCGCCGATCGACGCGGTGGTGTTCTCGAACCTGCGCGACCAGACGCGGAAAGTCCTGAAGACGCTCACGCCGCGTGAGGAGCTGGTGTTGAAGATGCGCTTCGGCGTCGGCGAGGGCAGCGAGCACACGCTCGAGGAGGTCGGCCGCTCGTTCAACGTCACCCGCGAGCGCATCCGTCAGATCGAGAGCAAGGCGCTCCGCAAGCTTCGGCATCCGAGCCGGGCGACGCGGTTGAAGCCGTTCCTCGAGAACACGAACTAGGCGACTACAGCAATCCGGTCGTCGCAGTGGAGGGGGTCACCTGACTAGGGTGATCCCCTTTTTGTTTGCCGAGGCGCGCGCTAGGCTGTTGGCCCTCCATGGGCGTCGACTACTCCGATCTTCTGCGGCGAGTACTGGCCGAGGTCGAACCGCTCCGCGGCGCGGGCCGCGTCGCCGACTACATTCCGATGCTCGCCGCGGTCGAGGCGCACAAGCTCGGCTTCGCGACCGTCGAGGGCGAGACTTTCGGGGTCGGTGATTGCGACGAACCGTTCTCCGTGCAGAGCATCTCCAAAGTGTTCGGCTTGGCGCTGGTTCTCGCCGGCGACGGGGATCGACTGTGGCAACGGGTTGGCCGCGAACCTTCGGGCAATGCCTTCAACTCGCTGATCCAGCTCGAACTCGAATGAGGAATCCCGCGCAATCCCTTCCTCAACGCCGGCGCGCTGGTGCTCACCGATCGCCTGCTTTCGCTGCGCGGAGACTCGCGTGCCGCGGTGCGGGACTTCTTGCGTGCCGAGGCCGAGAATTCCACGATCGACTTCGACCCGGCGGTCCCGGCGAGCGAGGCCGAGCATGGCCACCGGAATGCCGCGCTCGCCCACTTCATGGCGAGCTGCGGCGACGCCAAGGGCAACTCGGTAGCCGGTGTCGCGGCGCTCGATTGCTTCACTACCCTCACCGGCTGGTCGATCTTCTGAGTTGCCGTCGCCGACGCGTCTAGTTCCAGATCGACGAGTGCGTGGCCGTTCACGAGCCGAGTCGCCAGCTGAGCTTGGCCAGCACCACGTTGGTGCCCGCATCGCCGCCCAGGGAGCCGAGAGCGCCGGCCGGAGAACGTGACACATCGCCGTTCGCACCAGCGCGCTGATGGTTCCAAATCAGCGTCAGGAACGAGCCCGGACGCACCTCCCAGCGCACGACGAGGCTCGCGTTGAGGGAGCGCTCCGCGGCGTCGGGTGCGGCGATCGTCGACTCCTGAATGCCGTCCCCATCGAGGTCGAGGGCCAAACTTCCCGACGCGGAGACGACGCAAGACGGACAGAGCGGAGCGAACCGATCCGAGGCTTGCGCTGCCCGCGCATCGCGGAGGATCTGGTAGCGGTCGTACCGGCCGACGGTGGCGAACGGTTGGGCATAGAACTGCAGCGAAAGCCGCGGCGAAAAGATCCAGTCCGCGCGGAGGGTCAGCGAAACGGTGCGCTGCGCCACCCGCGCCACCAGGTCGCGACGTGTGCTGCCGAGCGGAATGCGACCGATCGGCTGCCAGCCCACCGTGTCGACGCGGAAGGCCGGGCCCACCGACCACTGGAGCTGGTCGCTGCTGCGCACGTTCCAGAGCGGTGAGATCGACGCCGCCCAGGAGCCGCTTGCGGGCTCGGTTTCAACGCTGGTGTCGAGCGTCGCGTAACTCGGATGGCTCTGGTTGCTGGCCAGCGAGATCCCGACGCTGTCGCGCGCCGGCAGCAGCAGCGCGGGACCACCGCGGAGCCAACCGATCGCCAACGCCGGCATTGCATGGGTCAGGGTGATCTTCGCGGTCTCGGTGGACTGGGTCTCGAGCGAGCCGTAGGCACTCACGACGGCGCTCCGCAGATCGCCGCTCGAGGTCCACCCCGCGCCGGTCGAGTCCGAACCCACCGCCCACGTGCGGACTCGACTTCCAGCCGGGTAGCGCTCGAGCCGCCAGGTCCCCGCCAGCAAAAGCCAGTCGGAGGATTGCTGATACCCCGTTTCCCCGATGTCGAAACCTGGCGAGACTCCGCGCGCGGTCAGACTCCAGCGCAGAGCACCGTTCACGCGCGCCACAGTGCCTTCGGCCGACAGCCCGTTCAGGCTGCTGCCATAGCCCTCGGTGCGAAAGCGCTCGCCGTCCGGCCGTTGAAAGAGATGCCGAGGAGACTCGGCGACCGCGCGGATCGCCTCAGTCGTCCCGGCGAGCTCCGTCGCCAAAACCCAGGCCCGCAGCTCGTAGTTGCGCTGCGAGAACCGGCGGCGGAAATCGACGCCCAGGCTCGCGGCCGAGCGCACCAGTTCCTGCGAGAGTGCCTCCGGCATCGCCAGGCGATCGTTGCCGGCAGCGAAGATGCCGAAGGAACCGTCGCCCTTGGCGAACGAGCGTAGGGCGCGGGCCACGCCGAACAGCGAGCGCGGCCCGATCGACAAACGGCTCTGGCGGCCGGACTCATCGCGCACTTGCGCCACCTCGCTGTCGCTCGCCGCGGCGAATCCGCCCAGCGTCCATCCGCCGTCGGTTTCACCGACCAGCTTGGCAGCGCCGAGCAGAGAGGTGGCGGTCGGACGCGAGATCAATTCGAAGCCATCCGGAATGCTCCCGCGCGGCGCGCTACCCACGCGCCGGGAGTAAAACGGCGACTCGTCAGAAAACGAGGCGTCGCGAGCGCTGTATGCGAGATTGGTGTCGAAGCGAAAGACGTCTAACCCCTCGAGAAAAAACGGGCGCTGCTCGGTCTGGAAGAGCTCGAAGGCGCTCAGGTTGACTTGCGACGGATCGGCCTCGACTTGGCCGAAATCCGGCAGCAGCGTCGCGGTGAGCCTGAACCTCGGCCCGAGGCCGGCGCGCAGGTCGGCGCCGGCACTTACGGCCTGATCGCTGGGCGAGACATCGCCGGTCCTGCCGACCAGGAACGGTATCGCCTCCATTCTCCGTACGTGCGAGGGTGCCGGGATCGAGACCTCGTTGAAGTTTGAAACCACACCACCCAAGGCAGCGTAGCGAGGCGACCAATTGGACGATTCCGAATGTCCAGGGCTGTAACGGTAGAAGTTGATGCCCCACGCGAGCTCGGTCGTGCCGCTCGGCAACGCGAAGGCGAGCTGTGAGAACGGGATGCGGTACTCGATGGTCCAGCCGTGCTCACCGGTCGTGGCGGCCGCTTCCCAGACGGCGTTCCATGCGCTGTCGTAGTTGGTGTCGGCGAACCAGGCACCGTCCACTTGTACACCGCGCGGATTCACTCCGAATGAGAAGGCGCTGCGGTGATCGTGGCGGCTGTCGATCTCGACGAACGCCCAATCGGAGATCGTTTCGTCGTCGCGACGCGCCAGCGGGGCCGCAATGGTTGACGGCGTCGGATCGTCGTACTCGAGGCCGATGTAGATCGCCTCATCGTCCACCAGCACGCGAGCCCGCGACACCAAGGAAGCGAGTGTCCCCGGTTTCGGCCGGTTCTCGACGAAGTCGGTCGCGATGGGAGCGCTCGCCCAGACGGCCTCGTCCAGGCGTCCATCGATGCGCGGTGGAGGTCCCTCGATGCGAGCGGCTTTGAGCGTCCGACGGCCGAGGATCTCCGCCGCCTGGGGCGCGCTCTGGCCAAGAGCCACGCCGCTCAGCAGGCTCGTGCAGAAAATGCCGAACAACACGGTGGTGCGGCGAGTGAACGGAGTTGGATGCACGCTCACCATTCGCTCGCGCGGCCCAAAGGTGTCTACCTCTGGCGCCTCGTGTGCTCAGTGACCAGTACCGCAGGCGGAAACGACACTGCCCCTGTTCTACTCTTCGCCGGCGGGGACGAAAGGTCACACAGCGGGCAAAGAAAGATGATGAAAGGGCGGTAACGTGCCGGCGTGGCGGATGCGACTCCTGGCGACTCCGAGCTGATCGCTTGCATGATCGCGTACCAGGGCGGAGAGCTCGCGGCCTTCGAGCGCTTGCACGCCCTGGTCGCCGGCGACATCGAACGATTCTTCACCGTCGCGCTGCGCGATGCGACCGCGGCGAAGGATCTCGCCCAGGAAACGTTCCTCGAATTGCATCGCGCCCGTCGTTCCTATCTGCCGCCCTTGCCAGTCCGTCCCTGGGTCTTCGGGATTGCCCGCAACGTCGAGCGTCGATATCGCCGGCACGCTGCCCGGCGCCCTACGGTGGCCTTCGAGGAAGACTTGCCGGCGATGGAGCCGGTGTCGAGCGCCTCGCCAATCGATCGCCAGGATCTGGCCGAGGCGTTGCGGGCCGTCCCGCCCGCGCGACGTACGGCGTGGTTGTTGCACCACGTGCACGGTTGGAGCTTCAGTGAAATCGCTGCCCGAATGGGCATCGGTGTGGGCGCGGCAAGACTGCGTTCCAGCCGTACGACGACAGCGCTGCGCGCGTTTCTCGAGGGAGAAAGGAAATCGCGGGATGACTGAGCCCCGGGTATCGCCCGCCCTGCGCGATGCGATCGCGCGAGATCTCGAGCCGGTGCAGCCCTTTCCCGCGCCCTGGCGGCGCGTCTTGCGCTTCGCGCCGATCGGCTTGTTCCTGGTTGCGGCCTCGCCGCTCTATTGGGGATGGCGTGAAAACCTGCAGGCTCTCCCGGGCTGGATCTCCTGGGGATTGTCGGGACTCCAGGCGCTCGTCGGCCTGATGATCGTCGGCGCGGCGCTGCGAGAGGCCGTCCCCGGACGAACATTGTCGTCACGGGCGCTGGTCGCCGTGTTCGCAGGCGGCTTGTCTATCGTCGTGGGCACGACTCTGGCGACCGCGATCGCCTTGCCCGTGGAGGTGCCACCTGGCGACCGGTTGCGTTGGATCTGGGAATGTTTCGACATGGCGGCGGCGATCGGCGTGCCGGCGCTCGCGATCGTTGGCTGGCTCGTCTGGCGGATGTGCCCTAGCCGCCCGGCGGTGGCTGGTGCGCTCTGTGGTCTTGGTGCGGGGGTTCTCACCGACGCCGGCGTGCGCTTGTTCTGTCGGGTCGATCAGTCGGAGCACATCCTGCTTGCTCACGGTGGCGAGATCGTGGCGCTGGTAGTCCTGGGCGCCGCAGTGTCGGTGGCTATCGACCGCTTTCGCCGCTAGGCCAGGTGCGCTCGAGCTGGGCCAAGTGCGACAGGTCGTGTCCGGCGAAGGTCTCGACCAGTATTCGAATCGGCATCGCTCCGCGCTCGGGGTGAGTCACCTCGCGCTCGTTCTGGTCAAAGGTTGGATCACGTGATGTGCTTCTGATAGCGCCTGCCTCAGGCGGAGGTAGTGCACCAGCTCGGTCTCTGCGAGATGGATGGCGATCTCCGCCGGGGGGCGTCGAAACAGTTCATGGGACAGGCGGTTGTCTGAGCACCCTCAGTGCACGGTAGTCTCCCGCGACCATGACCCGATCCATGACACGGCGTACAGTCGGCGCCACTGCCCTCGCGTTGATTTCGTTCGCCTCGAACTCGATCCTCTGTCGGCTCGCGCTCGGCCGGCACGCGATCGACGCGCTGTCGTTTACCACCCTTCGCATCGTCGCCGGCGCGCTGGCCTTGTTCGTGCTGGCCTACCTGACGGCGCGCCGCGGGGGCCCGCGGCCCGAGCGCAGCGGTAGCTGGACCGGTGCCGTGGCCCTCTTTGTCTATGCGATCGCGTTCTCGTTGGCCTATCTCCGCATCGGCGCTGGCCTCGGTGCGCTGGTCGCCTTCGGAGCGGTGCAGGTGACGATGATCGGTTTCGGCATCGCGCGCGGCGAGCGTCCCGGTATTGCCGAGTGGGTTGGTCTGGCCATCGCGTTGGGTGGACTTCTCGGGCTCGGCCTCGGTGGCCGTAGCACCGTCGATCCGCTCGGGGCTGGCCTGATGGCCGTCGCTGGGATCGCCTGGGGCGTCTACTCGCTGATCGGCCGAGGCAGTCGCTTTGCGCTCTTCGACACGGCGGGGAACTTCGTGCGGGCGACGCCGATGGCCTTGGTGGTGACGGCGTTCACGCTGGCGCAGGCGCACGGCTCGTTGACCGGAGTTCTGCTGGCGGTGATTTCGGGGGCGATCACTTCCGGCGTTGGGTACAGCCTCTGGTACTCGGCGCTGCCGCATCTCGCGGCGACGCGGGCGGCGTTGCTTCAGCTGTGCGTCCCGGTGCTCGCGGCCATCGGCGCCGTGCTCCTGCTGCACGAGACGCTCTCCCCTCGCCTCGTCGGATCCGGCGCGGCGATCCTCGGCGGCGTGGCGCTCGCCGTCTTGGGAAAGCGACGGGCGATCTAGTTGTAGTAGCCCGCAGCATCGATCACGATCTGAACCGCAGCCGCGGAGTTGTTCTGCACTTTGATGCTGCCGTCGCCGTTGGTCGCCAGGGCGAGCGTGGCGTTGTTGGCCCGCGTCTTACCGGCCGAGAAGTTGATCACCGTGCTCGTCGGAGCCTGCGCCTGGTTGCCGGCGTAGAGGACGAGATTGCCGGTCTGGGTGGGGCTGACGACGGTGACGTTGATCGCCGCCGACAGCGCCGCGGCCGGAATCCCACAAACGCCACCGGAGAGCGTGAACGTACTCGTGGTATTCGCCGCGATGGCCGTCGTCGTGCGGGTATCGATCTGCCGGCAGGGGGCTACCGTGTTGAAGCTTGCCGCGGGTCGGGCGGCGATGCGGCCTAGCGTTCCGTTGTTATGCCCCAGGTAGTAAAGGAGTCCGGCCGAATCAACCTGGAGATCGACCGGACCGCTGATTCCGGTAACGAAGCTCTGGACGGTCGCGGGCGCGGCCGGATCGAAGATGTGGATCCAGCCGCCGCAGAAGTCCGAGAAGAAGTACTTGCCGACGTAGGTCGATGAAAACTGCACGGTGGGCGGGTCATAGAAGGCTCCGCCGGTAATCGCACAGATGCTGCCGTCGTGGAAATAGGAAAAGAGCGGCGCCACGACACCGGCCATGGTTGTCGCTCCCTCGGTGGCGTTCCAACCGTAGTTCGAGCCGCCAAGGCCGTCGTTGATCTCCTCCCAAGCACTCTGTCCGACGTCGTTGATGAACATCCGAGTGCCGGTACGGCGAAAGGAGAATGTATAGGGATTGCGCAGACCCATGGCCCAGATTTCCGGGCGGACCGTGCCCGTGGTGAAGCCTGGAAGAGACGCGGTCGCCGGGTTGGCCGGAATGGTGCCATCCGAATTGATCCGGAGAATCTTCCCCAGGAGATTCCTCTGGTCCTGCGCGTTGTTGCCGTTGGCGTTCTCGCCGACCGCGATGTAGAGCTTGCCGTCGTTGCCGAAGTGCAAGGCGCCGCCATTGTGGTTCGTCGCCCCCGAAAGATCGTTGAGATTGAGCAACACCACCTCGCTGGCGGCCAGAACGACGTCTCCGTTGGCGGTGAAACGGCTCACACGGTTGTGTGCCGCGACCGTCGGCATGCTCGTCGCCGGCACGGTGTAGTAGAGGTAGAGGAAGTGGTTGGTCGCGAAATTCGGATCGAGCGCCACGCCGAGCAAGCCGCGCTCGCCGTTTGAATCGACGGTGAGGGTGGTGAAGGCCGTGGCGAGAAGCACGTCGTTCTTGATCACCCGCAGTGCACCGCCTTGCTGGGTGACGAAGACGCGATTGTCAGGATCGGGAGCGATCGCCATCGCGGTGGGAGCGCTCAGAGCACTGGTCAGGATCTGCTCCGAGAAGCCAACCGGAACGGTCGCAGCCGTCGCGCCGCCACCCAGCGTGGCGGTCGCTAGCAGCACAAGAGCGGGGACCAGGAGTACACGGGGATCGATAGCAGATTTGGCCATGGGTGGGCTCCGGAAAGGACGCCCAAGTATAGACCTTTAGCTATTTCTTCGACAGGCCGTCAGGCGGGCTCAGCCGGCGGCGCACTGGTTCTTGCCACCTTCGAGCTCCTCGGCAGTGTCAGCGTCGGCCTGCATCAGGCCGACGTTCACCGCCTTGATCGTGCGGTAGGCCTCAGGGAAATTGCCAGCGCGCGACAGGATCCAGCGCGTGAAAGCCTCGCGGTCGTCGATAGCAAACGGCTCGTTGTCCACCGCCAAGGTTCCGAGCGCGCCACCGATCGCGTGGTCCGCTCGCCGCTCCCCGGCATTGGCATAGTGCGCCGGGTAGACCATCCGTGCGCTGCCCCATTCCCCCTTGGCACGTTCGAGGCTTGCCCAAAGCGATGCCGTCCAGGCTTCGGCCTTGCCGGCGAGATCCGGGCGCCCCACCGAGCGAATGAAGATGAAATCGCCGTCGAACGCGGCGTCCGCGCCCGCGAGGAACGAAACGCTGCCTTCCGTGTGTCCCGGCGTATGCCGGACTCCGAGGGTGGCCCTGCCGACCGGAATCTCCATGCCCTCCTGCAACGGAGCGATCGCCAGCCTGCCGGGAGTGTCGTCGTACGGATACACATTGTCGGCCGGGTGTAGGTAGTACGGCACTCCTAGATGGCGTGCCAGCCCGGGACCGCCGCTGATGTAGTCGGCGTGCACGTGGGTGTCGGCGACGCCGACGATACGGAGACTGCGCGCCGCCGCCGCGTCGAGCAGCGGGCGGGCGTTGCGCGAGGGGTCGATGAGGAGGGCCTCGCCGCCGCTCCCCAGCAGGTAGCCGAGCGAGCCCTTGCCGATGCGATCGAACTGCAGCAGAACGTCGAAGCCCGCCGGTGGCGCGAGCGGTCGTTCGATCAACGCCAGCATCCATCCCGCCATGCCGCCGAGCAGCGAGCGCGCTGGAAAACCACGCGCGGCGAGCCAGCCCAGCAGTTGGCGGCTGCTGACGCCGCGGGCGCAGACCACGGCGAGCGGCCGCTGCGGATCGAGCCCGAGCGCCGCGGGGTCATCGATCGCGGTCAGTCGGGACCCCGCCATGTTGAAGAACCGATCGGCGGGAACCACATCGACGCGGCCGCTCGCGAGGTGTTCCGGAGCCCGTATGTCCAGGATCTGGAAAGGCTCGCCTGCCTCGGTTGCCTGAACGAGCTCCTGGGGGGTCATATCCGTCGGGGTCTGCGTCATCGCTCGATTCCCTATTGCCCGAGAACCCGCACGCGAGCCCAGGAGTTGTTCATATAGCCCTTGAAATTCCACAGCTTGGCGGCTTCCTCGGGCTGGGTGTTGGCCGAGGAGTCGAAGGCTCGCGCCACGATCTCGCGCCGGCCGCGACTCACCGCGACGCGACCCTCCCAGAAGCGCCAGGCCCAGGGCCCGCGATCCTCGCCGAGGTCGGCCGAGATCCAGTTGCGGCCGCCATCGCTCGAGAGGTCGACCCGGGCGATCGTTCGGCCGCCACCGACCAGCGCGACGCCGCGCACTTCGACCGTGCCGGCGCCCACGGTGTCCTCGGGGCCCGGATGGGTGATGACGCAATTGACCGGCAGCTCGCCGAGCATCAAGCCTTCTTCCCAGCGCACCGTTTCGCGCCGCACGTGTGGCGGGAAGAGTCGATACGCCTTGGCCTGGAAGTAGTTGTCGGAGGGCTCCGCCTGGAGCGTGATCCGACGCAGCCACTTCACGCTGCGAGCCGAGATGTAGCCGGGCACGAGCATACGCAGGGGGAAGCCGTGCAACGGAGGCAGCGGCTCTCCGTTCATGCGATCGGCGAGCAAGACCTCGTTAGCGGTTGCCTTGTCGAGCGGAATCGAACCGCCGAACCCGAACGTCCTGTTGTCCCGCGTGACCTCGTCGAGGCCCTGGAAGGCGACGTGCCGCGCGGACTCCTCGGGCTCGACCAGGCGTAAGACTTCGGCGAGCGGCACGCCTTCCCAGGCGGCGTTGCTCATCGCCTCGGGGCCCCAGGCCAGCTCGTTTGGGATCGCCTCGACGGCCATCAGCTCGGTGCGGCGCGCGCCGGCGCATTGCAACGTCGAAACCACCTTCCGACGCGGCAAATCCGCAATCTCCGCGAGCGTGAACTCGCGCGGATGGCGGCAGAGCCCGTCGACATGCAAGCGGTACGAGGCCGGATCGACGGCCGGGACGTCGCCATGATTGCGCACGAAGAATTGATCGTTGGGAGTCAGGAAGTCGCGCTGCATCGCGTCGGCGTTCGGGCCGCCGTTCAAGGGCGCCCGCGAGCGGACGATGAAATCGCGATGCTTCCCCTCGACGCTCATGATCGCGCGCTCAAAGTGCCGAAGTGCCCGGCGGCACCAGGCGATCGATCTCGGCTGCCGCCTCGGCGGTGATCTTCACCTCGAGGCTGGCGAGGCTATCGACCAGCTGCTCCATGGTGCGAGGCCCGAGGATCACCGAGGTCACGGCCGGATGCCGCAGCGTCCAAGCGTTGGCGAAACGCGCCAGCGAAACGCCGTGGGCTTCGGCGAGCGGTCGCACGGCCTCGACGACGGCTTTGCGGCGGTCGAACTTGGGATTGTCGGGATCGCCGATCCAGTTGAGACGCGGGGTGTCGCCAGGCTTGGTTCCCGGACGGTACTTGCCCGACAGCCAGCCGCCCTCGAGCGGGCTCCACACGATGTTGCCGATCCCAAAACGCTGGCACATCGGGAAGTGCTCGGATTCCATGACGCGGCGCAGGATCGAATAGGGCGGCTGGAGCGAGATGAAGCGTTCGAAGCCTCGGCGCTCGCTGATGCCGAGTGTCTCGACGATCTCCCAGGCCGGGATGTGCTTTTCCCAAAGCGCCGTGCCGCTGTAGTGATTCGTCGAGCATCCGATATAGCGCACCTTGCCCTGGCGCACGAGGTCGTTCAACGCCGACAGGGTCTCGTCCCAAGGAGTGTCCACATCGGGGCGATGGATCTGGTAAAGGTCGATGCAATCGGTCTGCAGGCGCCGCAGGCTGTGTTCCACCTGCTCGTGGATCGCCTTGCGCGACAGGCCGCGTTGATGCTGACCCTCGCCCATGGGCGACCACACCTTGGTTGCCAAGACGACGTTCTCGCGCCGCCCGGCGAGCGCCTTGCCGACGATGATCTCCGACTCGCCGTTCGAATAGTTGTTCGAGGTGTCGACGAAGTTGATCCCGGCGTCGAGCGCCGCGTGGATGATGCGGATCGACTCGTCGTGATCGCGATTGCCCCAGGCGCCGAACATCATGGTGCCCAAGCAGAGCGGCGAGACTTTGAGGCCGGAGCGGCCGAGATTGCGATATTCCATGGCGTTGTCCGTCAAGACGGGTTAGGCCGTCAAACCCTTGGCGCGCATCCAATCGGGGTTGAGCTTGGACAGGTAACGTTCGCCCGAATCGGGCAGCAGCGTCACCACCAGGGAGTCGGATGGCAACGCGCGAGCCAGTTCGCGGGCCGCGCAAACGGCGGCGCCTCCCGAGGAACCGGTGAAGATGGCCTCGCTCTTCGCGAGCTCGAAGACCGCGTCGTAGGCCGTGCGGTCGCCCACGGTGACCATGTCGTCGATGTACTCCGGCCAGCAGCTCGCGGGCACGTAGCTCTGTCCGATCCCGTCGATGAGATAGCTTTTCTGCTCGTCGAGCGGCAGGATCTCACCGGTCTTCTTGAAGTGCGTGTAGATCGAGCCCTCGGGATCGACGCCGATCACCCGGACGGAGGGGTTCTTCTCCTTCAGATACTTGGCCACCCCGGAAATCGTGCCGCCGGTGCCGACCCCCGCCATCCAGTGGGTGACACGCCCCCCCGTCTGGCGCCAGATCTCGGGACCGGTGGTCTTGTAGTGCGCCTCCGGATTCGCCTGGTTGTAGTACTGGTACGGCAGGAAGGCGCCCTCTTCGTCGCGGATGCGTTCGGCAACCTTGTAGTACGAGCGCGGATCGTCCGGCGTGACGTCGACCGGGCAGATGATGACGCGCGCACCGTGCGCCTCGAGCATCGCGATCTTCTCTTTGGAGATCTTCTCGGAGGCGACGCAGATCGTCTTATAGCCCTTGAGGATTCCCGCGAGGACCAAGCCCAATCCGGTATTGCCCGACGTGGGCTCGACGATCGTCATGCCCGGTTTCAGCTTGCCGTCGCGTTCGGCCGCTTCGATCATCGCGATGCCGATGCGGTCTTTGACGCTCGCTCCAGGGTTGAAATATTCGATCTTCGCGGCGAGCAGCGCACCCTGGGGGCTGTAACGGCGAAGCTTGACCAGCGGCGTGTTGCCGAGGGTTTCGAGGATGTTCTCGTACATTCCGGTAGGCATGGTGAAGTCGGTCTCGGGTGATCAGCCGGGCTCGCCGGCGGAGAATTGAAACGGCGGGGGAATCATAGCCCGACCCCTGGGCAAGCGCTCCTATACAATTCGCGGCACTCGAAGGCGGAGGTCCATAGCGATGTCGGCAGAGTTGGTCTTCGGTCTGTACATCTTCGTCCTCGCCGGTTTTCTCGGCCATCACGTCATCTCCAAAGTGCCGGCGTTGCTGCATACGCCCTTGATGGCCGGCACCAATGCCATTTCGGGCATCTCGCTGGTGGGCTCGCTGGTGGCGGCGGGTGCGGGCTACAACCAGATCAGCACTTGGCTCGGTTTCATCGCCGTCACCTGCGCCACGATCAACACGGTCGGCGGTTTCATGATTACCGACCGCATGTTGAAGATGTTCAAGAGGAGCGGCTCGAGCGAGGGCGAGCTCAAGAACTGGCGCTATCTCGGGCTGGGGGTGCTGGCGCTCTCGGCCTGGGTGCTGAGCACGCGCGGGATCGACTTTTCGAGCTGGATTCCGCTCGCGTACCTGATCGCCTCGGCGTGCTTCATCCTCACCCTCCAGCTGCTGTCCTCGCCCAAATACGCGCGCGTCGGCAACTTCCTGGGGTCGATCGGCATGCTGGTCGCGGTGGTGGCGACGCTGGTGCACCGCGATATCCACAGCTACAAGTGGATCATTCCGGGCCTGATCATCGGCTCTCTCGTCGGCGCCTCGATGGCGGCTTGGATCCCGATGACCAAGATGCCCGAGCGGATCGCGCTCTCGCATTGCTTCGGCGGCTTGGCCGCGGCGCTCGTCGGCGTCTCGGAGTATGTGCACCACGGCGGCGAGCTCCATCGCTTCACCATGGGCGCGCTCGGCCTCGAGGTCTTTCTCGGGTTCCTGACCTTCACCGGCAGCCTGATGGCGTTCGGCAAGCTGCAGGGGCTGATCAGTGGCGCGCCCCTCACCTACAAGGGCCAGAACTACACCAACGTCTTGATGTTCTTCGGCGCGCTGGTGCTTCTCGTCCTCTTGATCCGCGATCCGTCGCAGGCCGCGTTGTTCTACGCCATCGGCGGTCTGGGCTTGGCACTCGGAGTGCTCTTCGTGCTGCCGATCGGCGGCGCCGACATGCCGGTCGTGATCTCGCTGCTCAATAGCTACGCCGGCCTCGCGGCCGCCGCCACGGGGTTCGCCCTCGGCAACTACGTCCTGATCATCGCCGGCGCGCTCGACGGCACCTCGGGCTTGCTGCTCTCGTTGAAGATGAGCCAGGCGATGAATCGGTCCTTCGCCAACGTCCTCTTCGGCGCCTTCGGGACTGGAGACAGTGCCCCCATGGCAGCCGGCGCTGGCGCTGTCAATGCCACGTACAACCAGGCGACGGTCGAAGATGCGGTCCAGATGCTGCAAGCGGCACAGCAGGTGATCGTGGTGCCGGGCTACGGCATGGCGGTGTCGCAGGCCCAGCACGTGGTGCGCGAGCTGGCGCAGGCGCTCGAGGCCAAGGGAACGAGCGTGAAGTACGCCATTCACCCGGTTGCCGGCCGCATGCCCGGGCACATGAACGTGCTGCTGGCGGAAGCGAACGTGCCCTACGACCAGCTGTTCGACATCGACGAGATCAACGACGAGTTCGCGCGCACCGATGCGGTGCTGGTGGTGGGCGCCAACGACGTGGTCAACCCAGCGGCCAAGACCAATCCGTCGAGCCCCATCTTCGGCATGCCCGTCTTCAATGTCGAGGCGGCGCGCGCGGTCATCGTGCTCAAGCGCAGCTTCAATACCGGATTCTCGGGAATCGAGAACGATCTGTTCGGCAAGCCCAACACCATGATGGTGCTCGGGGACGCGAAGCACACCCTGCGCGAGCTGCTGAGCGGCGTCAAAGCCTAGCTCTCCGGCGAGGCGGGGCTTCCCGTGGAGGGCCTCAGATGCTGACCAAGTTCACTCGCCTGGCCGTTGGGCTCTTCGCGCTCTCTGCATTCGCGTCGCTGACCCCCTCGATCGCCTCCCCGGCACCGAAGCACGGGGCCGCAATCGCGCCAACGTTCGATGTGGTCGAGAAATCGATTCCCGAGCTTCAAGCGGCCATGCGGACCGGCCGCGTCACTTCGCGAGAGCTCGTCGCGCTTTATCTCCAGCGCATCGCGCTCTACGAAGACAAGTTGCACGCGGCGCTCGCCGTGAACCCGAAAGCTCTCAGCGAGGCCGAAGCACTCGACCATGAACGCGCAGCCGGCCATGTGCGCGGTCCGCTGCACGGAATTCCGATCGCGCTCAAGGACAACATCCAGATGTTCGGGATGCCGACCACCGCGGGCGGGTTGGCGTTCGACGGCTTTATGGCGCCGTACGAGGCGACGCTGGTCAGCAACCTGCGGGCCGCGGGAGCCGTGATCCTGGCGAAAACCACCATGACTGAGCTCGCCAATTGGATCGCAAGCGGCATGCCCACCAACTACAACGCGATCGCGGGCTACGGCTTCAACCCGTACGACCCGCGCCGCGATCCGCGCGAGGCCACGGCCGACGGTCGTCCGGCGCTCGCGACCGGGGGCTCGAGCTCGGGCATCGGCACCGCGGCGAGCCTCTGGGCCGCGAACGTCGGCACCGAGACCTCGGGTTCGATCCTTTCACCGGCGAATCAGACCATGCTGGTGGGGATCAAGCCGACGGTTGGGCGGATCAGCCGGCACGGAATCGTCCCGATCACGGCCGATCAAGACACCGCTGGGCCGCTGGCGCGCACGGTCACCGATGCGGCGATCCTCCTCGGTGCCCTCGAGAGCGCGAGTCCCGATGTCAACGATGCCGCGAGCACCCGATGCCCGCCCCCTCCGGACGGGGACTACACCCGTTTCCTCGAGCGCGACGCCCTGCGCGGTGCCCGGCTCGGCATTCCACGCGCCTTCTTTTACGATCCGACGACCCCACCGGGCGGCAAAGAGCCGAGCGGCGGGCTCACTCCTGAGCGGGCTGCGTTGATGGCCGAAGCGATCGCGATTCTGCGCGCCGCCGGCGCCACGATCGTCGATCCCGCCGACATCCCGAGCGTCATCGCGAAGGATGCAGCGAGCAACCTCCTGTCCTGGAACGTCTGCGCCGGCCTCGACAACTCCAAAGGCAAGGACGCCGATTGCTCGACGGTCTTCAAGTACGGCATGAAGCGCGACTTCGAGGCCTGGCTCGGTTCACTCGGCCCTGGCGCCCCCGTCCACAGCCTGGGCGAGCTGCGGACCTGGAACGTGGCGCATCAGAAGATGGGCGCCCTGAAGTACGGCCAGGCGCAGCTCGATATTTCCGACGAGATGGACGTGAAAGCCGATGCGGTGCGCTATCGCTCCGACCGCGAGAAGGACCTGCGCTTGTCGGCGGAGCAGGGGATCGACGCGGCGCTCTCGGCGCAGAAGCTCGACGCGTTGATCTTCCCCGGTCCGGGTGGCGCGGCGATTGCCGCCAAGCCTGGATATCCGACGGTCATCGTGCCCTTCGGGATGGTGCCGAACGCGCCGACCCCGGCGTTTCCCGCCGGTTTCGATGCCAAGCCCGCTCCTTTCGGTGTCAGCTTCACCGGAACGGCGTGCAGCGAGCCGCGTTTGCTCGCCCTTGCCTACGCGTTCGAGCAGGCGAGTCATCGGCGGCTGCCGCCCTCGTCGACGCCCTGACGCCCCCTGCGGGGACGCCGCGTATCGACCGACCGCTATGGGCTTGGCGGGCGCGAGCCATCGGAGTACTCTGAGCGTCCCGATTTCGGAGGAGTCCATGAACATGAAGACGATCGGCCGCGCGGCAGCGCGAGCTCTGTATGGCCTTCCACTGCTGCTTGCCGCGGTCGCTTCGGCGCAGCCGACGGAGTTCTTCACCGCTACCTCCTGCCGATTGTTCGACAGCCGGACGACGACGCCTCTCGTGCACGCTGTGGTCCGCGACATCCCGGTGAGCGGCGTTTGCGCCGTGCCGCCCGGAACAACCGCAGTGGCCTTGAATTTCACCGCGCTCGGAGGGACCACCGCCGGAAACATCTCGGTCTATTCCACGGGGTCGACGCCGAGCTCCGGCGCCACCCGGGTCAATTTTCTGACCTCCATCGCCCGCGCTAACAATGGTGTCGTCGCTCTGGGTACGAACGGGCAAATCAGCGCTCTCGCGACGCTCAACGGGGGCGGCAGCAATACCGTCCAATTTGTGATCGATCTCAGCGGCTATTTCCTCGCTGACCCGGTCGCGGCGGACGACAGTTACCCGGCGAGCTTCCAGACGTCGCTGACTGTTCCCGCACCAGGCGTGCTGAGCAATGACACCCTGCGCTCGGCGACCATCGTCAGCTACGGCGCAACCACCGGCACCGAGCAGACGACGATCGGCACCGCCACGCCGACCTCCGCCGCCGGCGGGTCCGTCACGCTGAACGCCGATGGCAGCTTGAGCTACACGCCGCCAGCCAGCTTCATCGGCGACGACACATTCAAATACATCCTGCAGAACGCCGTCGGTTCGTCGATCGCCACGGTGACTTTCCAGGTGGGCAAGGCGAACCAAACCATTTCGTTCACCTCCAGCGCACCGGCCGGAGCGCAGGTGGGCGGCGCAACCTACACCGTGACCGCGACCGCCACCTCGGGCTTGACCGTGGGGCTCACCATCGACGCTTCGGCGTCGTCGGTGTGCACCATCAGCGGCTCCACGGTGTCGTTCATCGGCATCGGGTCCTGCGTGATCGACGCTAACCAGGCGGGCGACACCAACTGGAACGCGGCGCCGCAGGTCCAGCAGTCGTTCGCGGTCGCGAAGGGCGACCAGACGATCAGCTTCACCTCGACCGCACCAGCGAGTGCGAAGGTAGGTGGAGCGACCTACGCGGTGACCGGGACGGCCACGTCCGGGCTCGCCGTGACCTTCACCATCGATGCGACCGCGACCGCGGTGTGCTCGATTTCGGGCTCCACGGTGTCATTCCTGACCGTCGGCACCTGCGTGATCGACGCCAACCAGGCGGGCGACGTCAATTGGAACGCGGCGCCGCAGGCCCAGCAGTCCTTCGCGGTGGGCAAGGGCGACCAGACGATCGGCTTCACCTCGACCGCTCCCGCGGGCGCGACGGTCGGCGGCCCGACGTACACGGTCACCGCGACCGCGACTTCGGGTCTGGCGGTGACGTTCACCATCGACGCGACGGCGACCACGGTGTGCTCGATCTCCGGCTCGACGGTCTCATTCCTCGCCGCAGGCACCTGCGTGATCGATGCTAACCAGGCGGGCGACGCGAACTGGAACGCCGCGCCGCAGGCGCAGCAGTCGTTCACCGTCGGCAAGGCCGCGCAGACCATCAACTTCACGACCGCCCCGCCCTCGGGCGCCGTGGTCGGCGGCCCGACCTACACGGTCGGTGCGAATGCGACTCCATCTGGTTTGCCGGTGACGCTCACTATCGACGCCTCGGCGAGCTCGGTGTGCTCGATCGCAGGCTCGACCGTGGCGTTCATCGGCTTCGGCACGTGCGTGATCGACGCCAACCAGCCGGGCGATGCGAACTACAACGCAGCCACGCAGGTGCAGCAGTCGTTTACGGTGATTCAGATTCATTTCCAAGTGACACCGGCCACGGCGACGCCGACCGCGGGAACCGCCTTCAACGTCACCGTGACCGCCCAAGACCAAGGCAACGTCACCTACACTGCCTACAGCGGCACCGTTCACTTCACGAGCACGGATGCCCAGGCGGTCCTGCCCGGCGACTACACGTTCGTGGGCGGCGACAGTGGCGTCCACGTCTTCAGCGTCACCTTGAAGACGTCGGGCTCGGAGTCGATCACCGTGGTCGACACCTTGAACGCGATCATCACCGGCACGGCGAATGTCACGGTCGCGCCCGGCCCGACGACGGCGTTTACCGTGTCCGGCTTCCCGTCGCCGACCAGCGCCGGGGTCTCGCACACCTTCACCGTGACCGCGAAGGATGCGTTCGGGAACACGACCCCGGCGTACATCGGCACGGCTCATTTCACGAGCCCCGACGGCTTGGCGACCCTGCCCGGCGACTACACCTTCGTGGCTATCGACGCTGGCGCCCATGTTTTCAACGCGACGCTGGTCACCGTCTCTCCGACGCAGAGCATCACGGCGACCGACACTGTCACCGCCTCGATCACCGGCACCCAGTCGCCGATCATCGTCAACCAAGGCAGTCAGACGATCAACTTCACGTCGACGGCCCCGGTGGGCGCCACGGTCGGTGGTCCGACGTACTCGGTCACGGCGACCGCAACGCCGTCCGGGCTGCCAGTCGCGTTCACGATCGATCCTTCGGCGACGTCCGTGTGCTCGATCGCCGGCTCTACCGTGACGATGATCGGTGCGGGCACCTGCGTCATCAACGCCAACCAGGCGGGCAACGCGAACTACAGCGCAGCGGCGCAGGTCCAGCAGTCGTTCTCGGTCGCCAAGGGCGATCAGACGATCAGCTTCACTTCGACCGCGCCGTCTCCGGCGACCGCCGGCGGCCCCACCTACAACGTAACCGCGACGGCGACGTCGGGCTTGGCAGTGACGTTCACCATCGACGGTACGGCAACCTCGGTGTGCTCGATCGCCGGCTCGACCGTGTCGTTCCTCACCAGCGGCACGTGCGTGATCGACGCCAATCAGCCGGGAAACAGCGCGTACAACGCGGCGCCGCAGGTGCAGCAGTCGTTCTTGGTCGTCAAGCAGGACCAGACGATCAGCTTCACCTCAACTCCGCCGGCGAACGCGACGAACAACGGTCCCACGTATGCAGTCACCGCGACGGCGACGTCCGGCCTGACGGTGACGTTCACGATCGACGGCACGGCGACGTCGATCTGCTCGATTTCGGGCTCGACGGTGTCGTTCCTCACCGGTGGGACCTGCGTGATCGACGCCAATCAGGCGGGCAACGCGACCTTCAACCCGGCGCCGCAGGTTCAGCAGTCGTTCCACGTCAACCAGGGACCCGTGATTGTCGCCTCGCCGAAGGAGAACTTCGACACGGTGGGCGGCGTGCAACTCGAGTTCAAGGCGGCCCCAAGCCTGACGACGCCGGAGATCTTCGTCGCCGGCAACTTGGTCGCCAACTTCACCGACCCCGACGGCCCGAGTCCGCTGGCGGCGGTGGCGTTCTCCGGTGCGACCGTCAACGGCGGCACGGTAACCATTGCAACGAACGGCGAATTCCTGTTCACGCCGAAGACGGCCGATCCCGCGGCGACCGACACCTTCCCCTATTCCGTGACCGACAGTGTGGCGACGGTCACTCGCACGGTGACGGTCAATCTCAAGAGCCGCGCGTGGTTCGTGAAGAACAACGCTGCGGCGGGCGGCCTGGGGCGCTCGCAGGATCCGTTCGACACGCTGGCAGAGGCGCAGACAGCCTCGCTCGCGGGTGACTACATCTTCGTATACGGCGGCGACTTGACGACCACGGGGCAGGCCGCCGGGATCGTCCTCAAGGCGAACCAGAAGTTCTACGGCGAAGCCTTTGGCCTGACGATAGCGAACACCATCAATGGCGTCGTAAACCCCACGCTGGTGGCGGCGACTCCGGCCAACCGCCCGTTGATCGACAACCCTGCTGCGAGCGGCAATGCGGTCGGGATCACCAACATCACCGGCGTCGAGGTGCGCGGATTTAGCATCACCGCCAACACCAACGCGATCAACGTGACGACGACCGCGGCGGGGTCCGGCAGCGCCACGATCAGCGGCAACGTGATCACCGGCTCCGGCCAGCAAGGCATCAAGGTCGTTGCGGGCGGCACGGGCGGTGCGGCCGTCGCGATCCAGAACAACTCGGTGAGTGCGACCGGTAACGGGATCGACGCCCGCACGACGGCCGGCGCCACGCTACTCGACGTCGACAACGAAACGGTCGTCTCGGCAGCCAGTGGAATCTTCATCGACGGCTCGGGCGGCGGCACGACGACGATCACCGCTTTCGCGAACAACGTAGTGAGCGGCACTACTGCCGGCAGCGGCATTCTGGTCACCAGTGCCAAGTTCGACGCGGTGTCCGGTGGTGGCTACGATCAGGTGTCCGGCGGAACAACAGCGGTCGGCGTCAGTGGCAACGGAGTCGGCGGAAGCGGCCTGGTCCTCACCTCGGTCTCCGGCGATCTTGCCTTCACCGATCTCGATGTCTTCGCCGACGGCGGGGCGGCAGTCCGAGTGTCGGGCACGGGCGCCGTGAACGTGGGAGCCGGGACCGGGACGCGCGTGACGGTCGGAACCGGAGTCGCAACCTTCGAAGCCATCGGTGGTCCGGCAGTCGATGTCGCCAGCGCGACGATCAATCTCCAGCCGACGAGCGTCAAGAGCACGAACAGCGCGACGACAGGTGTGGCACTCAATAGCGTGCTCGGCACGTTCTCGGCGGGTTCCGGCAGCAGCATCACGGGCTCCACGGGCACCGGCTTCCAAGTCGGCAGCAGCAACGCCACGATCAGCTACGACGGCACGATCAATGTGTCGGCAGGCAAGGGCGTCGATCTCACCAGCAACACCGGTTCGACGATCGGCTTCACTGGCACGCTGACGTTCAGCAGCGGTAGCAACACAGCCTTCAACGCCACCGGCGGCGGCACCGTGACGGCGACCGACACGACGAGCACGCTGACCACCACGACCGGCACGGCGCTCAACGTGGCGAACACCACGATCGGGGCGAGCGGTTTGAAGTTCAGGAGCATCTCGGCGGGCACCGCGGTGAGCGGGCCGACGAACGGCATCGTGCTCAACAACACGGGTGCCTCTGGCAGCCTGACAGTAGCCGGCACCGGGACGCCAGGCAGCGGTGGAACGATCAGGAAGTGCGGCATCGGGATCAGTCTGACGAGCACGCTCGCGCCCTCGTTCGCACGGATGCAACTCAACGACTTCTCCGACTTCGCCATCCGCGGCAATACGGTGAGCGGCTTCACGCTTACCGATTCCGTGATCAACGGAGTGAATGGCGACAACGACGTGGCCAACGAGGGCAGCGTCAGCTTCGACGAGCTCACCGGATCGGCGACATTGACGAACGTGAACATCAGCGGTGGTTGGGAGGACAACGTCCGTCTCTTGAACACGACCGGGACTTTGAACCGGCTCACCATCACCAACTGCACGATCGGTGCGAATAGCGCATCCTTCGGTAACGCCGCGCTCAACCTGCAGGCCGCTGGTACAGCCGCCGTCAATGTGACGGTAACCGGGTCGACGTTCACCGGTTCCCGCTCACACTTCATTCAGTATCTGCTCAACGGCAGCAGCACGCCGAGCGGCGATCTCGTGCTCACCGCGAACGGCTTCACACAGTCGATGGCAGCGATTGCTGGCGCTGGCGACATCTTCGTCAGCAGCGGCGGCAACGGGAATCCTTCACTGACCTATAACATTCAGGGCAACACGATGCGCAATGCCGTAGGCAACGCGATCAACGTGTCCAAGGGCGCCGGCACCGGCACCTTCTCGGGCACCATCGACGGCAATGTCATCGGCGTCACAGGGGTCGCCAACAGCGGATCCGCGCAAGGCAATGGCATCGCAATCATCCATGTGGGTGGCGGCACGCACACGACGCACGTCACGAACAACACGATCCGGCGTTTCAACAACGACGGCATCCTGGTCCAGGTGGGCGACAACACCAGCGGCGGCAACGGGACCGTGAACGTCACGGCGACTGGGAACTCGGTCAAGGAGCCGGACTCGTTCGCCTTGCATGGGATGGAGCTGAACGTCGGGACCACCGCGGGCGATACCCATTTTGTGTGCGCTTCGGTGGGCGGAGCGGGGGCTTTGAAGAACGATGTGTCCGGCGCGGGTGTGGTGGGTAATGGCGGATTCGACCTCCGTCCGCGTCAACGGCAGTCAACGACGATTCGCTTGCCGGGTTACGGTGGGGCGTTCAACGACACCTCAGCGGTGGCCACATTCCTGGCGGGCCAGAATACGACCGGCGGAGTCGCGACGATCTCGGCGTCGGTCGCCAGCAATGGTTTTGTCAACGGCGCAGCCTGCCCGTAGCGGCGGCGCGAGAGCTTGAAGGAGAACTATGGCTGAACCGTTCTTGTCGGAAATTCGCATGATGAGCTTCAACTTCCCGCCGAAGGGCTGGGCGCTATGCGATGGGCAGCTCCTGCCCATCAATCAGAATCAGGGCCTGTTCTCCCTATTGGGGACGACGTACGGCGGCGACGGCCGCGTAAACTTCGGCTTGCCGAACCTGCAGGGTCGGGTGCCGATTCACATGGGGAGCGGTCACACGCTCGGCGAACGAGGCGGCGAACAGGGGCACACGCTCTCGATCTCCGAAATTCCCACCCACACGCACGTGCTCAGCGGCACGACCGCGACGGCCACCCCGCAGCCGGTGCCGGTGAACGCCTACCTGGCGCCCACGGCTTCGATGTACGGGGCCGCGACGAATTTGACGTCGCTGAATCCCGGGAGCATCACTGCGGTAGGTGGCAGTCAGGCCCACTTGAACATGCAGCCGTTTCTGGTCCTCAACTTCTCGATTGCCCTGCAGGGCATCTTCCCTTCGCAGACCTGAGGAGAGGCATGGCGCAACCTTACGTTGGAGAAGTTCGCATTTTCGCCGGCAACTTCGCCCCGGCAGGATGGATGTTCTGCGAGGGGCAGCTGCTGCCGATTTCGGAAAACGAGACGTTGTTCAATCTCATCGGTACCACGTACGGCGGTGACGGTCAGTCGACCTTTGCGCTTCCAGACTTGCGTGGCCGGGTGCCGATCCACTTTGGCGGCGGCTTTACGCTGGCGGAGACGGGCGGAGTGGAGGAAATCACTCTGACGGTTTCGCAAATCCCCGCACACAGCCACCCGTTGCTGGCAACGAAGAACGCGGGAGACCAGGGAAATCCGGGCGGGAACCTGCCGGCGCAGAATACCGCCGTGCAGTTGTACATCGAGGATGTCCCGAACGTGAGCGCGGGTGCAAGCGCCGTCTCGGGTGTCGGTGGCAGCCAACCGCACAATAACTTTCAACCCTACCTCTGCGTCGATTTCATCATTTCCCTGTTCGGTATCTTCCCGTCCCAAACCTAGGGAGCGCCATGGACCCGTTTGTAGCCGAGATCCGGATTTTCCCGTTCAACTTCCCGCCCAAGGGCTGGGCTTTTTGCGATGGCCAGCTTCTTCCGCTGAGCCAGAACACGGCACTGTTTTCCTTGTTGGGCACGACCTACGGCGGGGACGGCAAGTCGAATTTCGCCCTTCCCGATGTGCAAGGGAACGCCCCCATGCATCCCGGCCAGGGTCCAGGCCTCTCGCTCCACGACCTGGGGGAGACCGGCGGCTCCGATACCGTTTCCCTGCTTGAGTCGGAGATTCCCTCTCACGCCCACCAGCTCCGCGCCAACAGTGACAGCGCCGATCAGCCGGTGCCCAGCGCGACACGTTCGCTTGCGCGTTCGACCGGCGGATTCGCGTGGAATCCGACATTCACCCCAACGCCATTCGGCGACAGCGCCCTTGCCCCCGCCGGCGGCGATCAACCCCACAACAACCTCCAGCCCTACCTGACGCTCAACTTCTGCATCGCTCTGCAGGGCGTCTATCCGCCGCGCACGTAGAGAAAAAGAGGAACGCGATGAAATCCACGGACGACGATCCGAAGCTTCCTCTCCTCTCACGCGGCCAATTCCGCCGTCGCGATTTCCTCGTGATGGGCTCCGTCTTGGCCGCAACGCCGTTGCTGTCGCGGGCTTCCAACGCGCAGCAGTTGCTCGCCGCTCCCGCCGCGCAGCCGATCTGCTTCGGCTTCGTCGAGGAGAGCATTCAATTCGCGAGCCTCCGCCACGCCGGCTATCGACTGCAGCAGAGCCTTCGTGGCACCACGGGCGCGGGCGCCAAGGGCGGCGCTTCCAAGGTCACCATCGTACCCGCCGCGAGTTTGAGCTCGGGCGATCCCGCGCTCACCAACACGCCGGTGCGGCTGCGCATCGCGGGCTTCTTCCCAATCGTTGCCGCGGCAAACCTGCCGCAGCGAGTTGACCTCGACGTGTTTGTGAAGAGCCCAGAGAATCCGCTGGGCGCCACGTTCTACGCCTGGAGCTATCGCAAGAAGCCAGAGAACCTGAGCGCTCCGGTGGCCTTTAACGTCTCGCCCGACTTCCAGAGTGAGGTCACCTTCATCCTGCGCGTGCAGGGCAGGAACGATCGCACTCCCGTCGTGCAGCGTGCGACCTTCACTCTGGGCGATGACGCCGGCAAACCGCGGCTCGTGCGCGGGGCGTATCTCCTGGCGGTCAACGGACGGCCGTGGGATCGGGAAGTGAGCTTCGCACCGGACCTCGCCAAGGCGAGCTTGCTGTCGGTGCTAGTGACCGCAGAGCCCACGGCGCCGGCTTCGTAGAGCTGCTCTTAGCCATAAGATTGCACCGCCGAAATCCGTCTTTCTTGGCTAGAATCAAGGAGGACGGACATGAACGACCAACAATTCGAGTACCTGGTGCAGGAGCTCTCCTCGGCCCGCCGCTTTACCGAGGCGACGGCGGAGACCTTGCGCCAGCACTTCGACGAAAGCACGGGAACGCTGCGCAGCGAGCTACGTCAGCACGTGGACGAAAGCGGGGCATTGCTGCGCCGTGAGCTACGCCTGCACCTCGACGAAAGCGGGGTACTGCTGCGCCGTGAGCTACGCCAGCACGTCGACGAAAGCGCGGGCATGCTGCGAGACGAACTGCGCCGGCACTTCGACGTCGTCGCGGAAGACCTCCGCAGCGACCTTCGGCTGGTGGCCGAGGGCGTCGCCATGGTCGATGCCAAGACCGAGCGACAGATCGAAGCCCTTCGCCTCGACATGATCTCGCAGTCGGCCGAGACGCGGGCGATGCTCAAGCTCTCCTATGTCGACCTCGAGCGGCGTCTAAGCACGCTCGAAGCGCGGCCCTGAGCCGGTTGGGCCGAAGGACGCTCTTCACGGATGCACGACCTCGGGGACGGCATGACGCTGCGTCCGGCGGCGGATTCCGATCGCGGCACGTTGCTCGCCGTGTACGCCGGCACGCGCGAGGACGAGCTGGCGCTGACCGACTGGGCGCCTGAGCAGAAGCTGTCGTTCGTCACCCATCAGTTCGAAGCCCAGGATCAGCATTACCGCCTACACTACCCGGGGGCGCAGTTCCTCGTCGTCGAGCATGCGGGCGAGCCGATCGGTCGTCTGTATCGCCACGACCGGCCGACCGAGATTCGCCTGATGGATATCTCGCTGCTCGGAAGTGCGCGCGGGCGAGGTTTCGGGTCACGCATCTTGCGGGCGCTGCTCGAAGAGGGCCAACGCGAGCACAAACGGGTGACCATCCACGTCGAGAAGATGAACCGCGCTCGCTCTCTCTACGAGCTTCTGGGCTTCACGGTGATCGCCGATGTCGGCGTCTACGACTTGATGGAGTGGCGACCTAGCTGAAGATCGCTTCGTACCGCATCGCGGCACCGAGCGGGCCGATTGGAACTATGAAGATCGAAAGCTGCCCGAGAGTCGCGTGGGCGAGCGTGAAAGTACCCTGTGGCAGGGTCGGTGCGAGCGGGCCATGGAAGATCAGCGAGAACGGCTCTCGGACACCCGGCAGACCGGCTCCGGCGGTTCCGATCGAGGCGAGCTTTAGGTCCAACGCCGGGCTGCCGACGAGAGCCACCTCGAACGAGGTGTCGAGCAGCGGCGCAAACGAGTCTCGAGTCAGCTGTTCGAGTTCCACCGCTCGATCCTAGCGCGAGCCGGGCAAGATTCTCGACTCTCGAGTCAAGGAATGCGCAGCGTCACGACGTCCGGCTGCTTGCCCTCTCGTAGGCGCGAATCTTCGTAGGTTGCGACCCAGACTGGCCGGAACGTCTTCTGACCGGCTACCAAGCCCTGGTAGTCGCCGAGAAAGAAGCCTCGGGAGAGCGCGGCGTTGCGGATGTCGTACGAGTGCGTGCTCACCCGGCTGGCGCCGAGCAGCCGGCCGCGGGAGTTGGTGGTCACCAAGTACTGGTCGGCAAGGAATCGTCGCTGAGGATCGTTGCGGAAGGTCGAGTACGCGATGCCGAAGTGACCCTGTCCGTTGACTGCCACCGCGGGTGTGAAGGCGGGCGCGTCGTCAGGGCCATCCGAAACCCGCATCGGCGCGCTCCATCCGATGCCATCCCACGAGGTCGCGAGCACGATCTGATCCACACCCGGCGTGAAGCGCTCGTCGGGCCAGGTGACAAAGAGGCCCCCACGTCGGGGATCGATCGCCGCCGCGACCAGCTGTCCGGTGCGCATGCCATCGACGCCGTGGGAGCGCAGTTCGCCGACCGTGACCGGACTGCTCCAAGTCTCGCCGCCGTCCTCGGAGCGCGACGTCAGGATCTGGATCGTGTTCTGCACGAAGCTCATCCAGATCAAATGCACCACGCCATCGGGGCCGACCAACGGCAGCGCGTTGAGATTCTGGCCGCCGCTCCAGACCTCGACCGGAGCCGAGAACGACGCGCCATCGTCGGCGGAGTGGGCGATACGCAGGACCTGCCGGTTGTCGGTGAAGACGGTGTCCCACGCGACGTAGATGCGGCCCTGGTACGGGCTGTTCGTCGCGAGGTCGGCGACCACCGCCTCTTTGTCGTCGAAGTCCCGCGAGTGGTTGACGTGCACCACGACCGGAGCACCCCAGCTCTGGCCGCCGTCCTCCGAGGTCGACAGCGTGACCTCATTGTCCGGATTGGTCTCGTTGAAGGCGATGGTGGCGTAGTGCACGCGGGTTCCGGTGCCGAACGCCACCCAAGGGTCGCTAGCGCGCTCGAAACTTCCGCCGGTGAGCCGGGTGAGGGCGGGCAGCAGGCCTTCGCCCCAGTGCCTGCCGCCGTCGCTACTGACCGCGAAGGTAAGGGCGCGCGCGCCGCCGTTCTCGAATCGATCCTCCTGGTATCCGGCGACGAGGTGAGCCTCGTTGGCCGGGTCTGCGGCAAGCGACACCTCGGCCTCGGTCTCGGGTTGCCCTCCGCTTGCTTCATCGGGCTCGAGGATGTCCTCGCTGATGCGAACGTTGGGTGGCCCTTCTGGAGTCGGCCGACGCCGTGCGGGCGCCAGACGCGCCGTGTCGGACTCGGCGATCGACTCCCGGGTCGAGCCGAGCAGGCCGCCGTCGAAATGAGCCGTGGCGGAATGCTCCGCGATCCACCGGCTGCGGGAGAACGCTTCTTGAGGACTGTTGCTCGGCGCCTCCGCGAGGAGGGCTCCGCAGGCGGCGAAGGCGAACACCAAGGTCGGCAGGGGGCGCATGGGGATGAGAGTACTCCTCTCCATCGCCTCGAGAACACGGCTGGGACGAGGCGTAGGATAGGAAGTGGAGGATCCCCCAAATGTCCGAGTTCGCCGCCGTGACCTCGCGCCGGGGCTTCGCCCGTCTCCTTGGAGCGGGCGCTGCCGTAGCCACCCTACGCTCGTTGACGCAGGCGAGTGGTGGAGTTCTTGCCGCCGCCCTTCCCGAGGCGTCTGAACCCGCCCGGGTCGCGCGCGGCCCGATCCTGCTCAACGCCAACGAGAATCCGTACGGCCCGCCGCCCGCGGCTCTGGCGGCGATCCGGGACGCTTTGGGCGAGTCCTGCCGCTATCCCGACCACCATGCCGAAGCCCTGCGCGAGGCGCTCGCCGGCCTGCACGGAGTGAGCGCGGACCAGATCGTTTTGGGCGCTGGATCGAGCCAGATCCTCCACGCCGCTGCGGCCGCTTGCTCAGGGCCCGATCAGCGTGTCCTCACCGCCGATCCGACCTTCGAGTCGCTCGGCCGCTATGCATCGCTACGCAAGGCCGCGGTCACCCGAGTGCCGCTCACCGCCGACTTCCGCCACGACTTGCCGGCCATGCTCTCTGCCGCGAACGGCGCGGGTCTGATCTATATCTGCAATCCCAACAATCCCACCGCCAGCCTGACGCCGGCGGCCGAGCTCACTGCGTTTCTCGAGCATGTACCGCCGTCGGTCACAGTTCTGGTCGACGAGGCCTACCATCACTATGCCGAGGGCTTGACCGGATACGCGAGCACTATGCCGCTGGTGGCGCGCTTCCCGAACCTGATCGTCGCGCGCACCTTCTCGAAGATCTATGGCATGGCGGGCTTGCGCTGCGGCTACTCCGTGGCGTCGAAGGCGCTGAGTGCTCGGCTCGCCGAGCAGACGCCCTACGACAGTCTCGGCCTGCCTGCCCTGGTCGCGGCGCGCGTGGCGCTTACGGACAAGGAGCACATCGAGCGCTCCCGTACGCTCAATGCCAAGCTCCGCGCCTGGACCTCAGGCGAGCTCGAGAAGGCGGGTGCGCCGGTGATCCCGTCGGCGGCGAACTTCCTGATGGCCGAGCTCGGCCACGACGTGACGCCGACGATCCAAGCAATGCGCGGCATGCGCCTCGAGGTCGGCCGGCGATTCCCTGCACTGCCGACGCATCTGCGGGTGACCATCGGTACCGAGGACGAGATGCGCACCTTCGTCGAGTACTTTCATCGGGTGTGGCAGCGGGCCGCGGCCTGAGATACCCAGGCCGCGCTCTCGATCGCGCTAGTGCACCAGCTTGCGGTACTTGAGGCGGTGCGGCTGTTCGGCGTCGGTACCGAGGCGACGCTTGCGGTCGGCTTCGTAGTCCTGGTAGTTGCCCTGGAACCACACCACCTGGCTGTCGCCTTCGAAGGCCAGCATGTGGGTCGCAATGCGATCTAGGAACCAGCGATCGTGGCTGATCACCACCGCGCAGCCGGCGAAGTTCAGCAGCGCTTCTTCGAGCGCGCGCAGCGTGTCGACGTCGAGATCGTTGGTGGGCTCGTCGAGCAGGAGCACGTTGCCGCCGCTCTTCAAGAGCTTCGCCAAGTGCAGGCGGTTGCGTTCACCGCCCGAGAGGTCCTTCACTTTCTTCTGCTGGTCCGAACCGCGGAAGTTGAACTGGGCGCAGTAGGCGCGGGCATTCACTTCCTTCTTGCCGACCAGGATGAGCTCCTTGCCACCTTCGGCGATCTCCTGGAACACGGTGTTCTCGCCGTTGAGGGTCTCGCGACTCTGGTCGACGTAGGCGAGCGCCACGGTCTCACCCACCGTGAGCTTGCCGCCGTCAGGAATCTCGCCGCCGGTCACCATGCGGAAGAGGGTCGTCTTGCCGGCGCCGTTGGCGCCGATAATGCCCACGATGCCGCCGCGCGGCAGGATGAAGTCGAGATTGTCGATCAGCAGGCGATCGCCGTAGCCCTTGCTGAGCTTGTCGGCCTCGATCACCGTGTCGCCGAGACGCGGGCCGGGCGGAATGTTGATTTCGTTCGAGGCGGCGCGGGCCTCGCTCTGCTGCTCTTCCTGGAGGAGCTCCTCATAGCGATTGAGGCGGGCCTTGCCTTTTGCCTGACGAGCACGCGGCGCCATGCGCACCCAGTCAAGCTCGTGCTCGAGAGTACGGCGGCGAACGGAGACTTCTTTCTCCTCCTGCTCCATGCGTTTGGTCTTCTGATCGAGCCAGGAGGAGTAGTTGCCCTCCCACGGAATGCCCGATCCACGATCGAGCTCGAGAATCCAACCCGCGACGTTGTCGAGGAAGTAGCGATCGTGGGTGACGGCGACGATGGTGCCGGGATACTCCTGCAGATGGCGCTCGAGCCAGGCCACCGACTCGGCGTCGAGATGGTTGGTGGGCTCGTCGAGGAGCAGCAGGTCAGGCTGCTTGAGGAGGATCTGGCAAAGCGCCACCCGACGGCGTTCACCGCCGGAGAGCTTGCTCACGTCGGCGTCCGGCGGTGGCAGGCGCAGGGCGTCCATGGCGATTTCGAGCTGGCGATCGAGCTCCCAGAGATTCTGTGAGTCGATCTGATCCTGCAAACGCGCGAACTCGTCGGCCGTCTCGTCGGAGTAGTTCGCCGCCAGCTCCTCGTACCGGGTGAGGATCGCTTTTTTACCGGCGACCGATTCCTCGACGTGCTCGAGCACGGTCTTCTTCGGATCGAGAACCGGCTCCTGCGGCAAAAAGCCAACGGTGAATCCGTTGCCGAGCACCGCCTCGCCGCCGAAATCCGGATCGATTCCGGCCATGATGCGGAGCAGCGTCGATTTGCCGGATCCATTGTGTCCGAGCACGCCGATCTTCGCGCCGTGATAAAACGACAACCAGATTCCACGCAGGAGCTCTTTGCCCTGCGGAGTGGTCTTTCTCAGGTCCTTCATGGTGTAGATGAACTGCGGCATACCTGCGATCCTCCCTTTCGAGCCGGCTATTCTCCCACGAGAGCCGGCGGCGGATGCATCTCCTGCGCCGACGGCCTCGTAGTGAGTATGACCATGACGCCCGAGCGAGACCTCACCTACCGAACAGCCCTTGAAAACCATCGGCGGGCGGTGAGAGACGTGCTGACGGTTCTCGAGTCGGTCCCGGAACGGCGCTGGGGCGCGTCCCTCGCGAAGGGGAAGTGGACCGTTGCGCAGCTCACCGAGCACCTGGCGCTGAGCTACGAGATCGCCCTGGATGGGCTCACGGGCGGCCCCGGGATGAAGCAGGTACTGCCCTGGTGGAAGACGCGATTCCTGCGCCTCACCATTCTGCGCCGCATCTTGCGCGGGCAAGGCTTTCCCGAGGGGGCGCCGGCGCCGCGCGAGCTTCGGCCGGGGATGGAGCCTCTAAATCGGGATCAGGGCATCGAGCGCCTGCGCGCCACGGCGGCCGAGGCCGAGAGTGCCCTCGAATCAGCGCCGGACTCGGCGCGAGTGCCGCATGCCTATTTCGGACTTCTCACAGCGAAACAGATCCTCGGCGTCCAGACGGCGCACCTGGACCACCACCGAACACAGGTGGAAGGCTTCCTGTGGCGGAGCATGCTCACGTCTTGATCACTGGTTCTTGATCATTTCCTGATCATTTGGGGCCAGAAGGCATCGGCCTTCTGGATGTACCCCTTGGTGTCCTTGCGCCAGGTCTCCTGGATCTTCGCGTCGTAGTTCAGGTAGAGCTTGCCGTCGATCAGGGTGAAGGCCTCGGGCTCGATGTCCGCGGTGGAATTCTTGGCCACGGCGAAGGCACAGTAGCCCCCATACTGTGGCGCGTACTTGCCAGGCTCTGCGGCGAACAGCTTGCGGTGCTCGGCGGTGGCGAAGCGCCAAGTCGCACCCTGCCATTCGAAGGTGACATCGCTGCTGCCCTCTACGGCCTTCTGATCGGTGAAGTAGGCGACCGGATCGTAGCCGTGGATGGCAACGCCCCGCCAGTTGCTGTTCACCGGAGAGACCGCGAAAGCGCTGGCGGCGAGGAAGAAAAGAACGGTAGCGAGCGTGCAAGTGCGGCGAACAATCGGCATCGGAATTTGTCCTTTCAAACCTACTCTACGGCGGCCGCGGAGCTCCGGCTTGGTGGTCCAAAGAGCTCGGGTTGCGGCTCGCCTTCCTGTTCGTCCAGAAAGTTCGACAGCCCGACCCCGGCCAGGCGAAAGAGGGCCTCGGGGGGCGTGCCGAAACGGGGCAGCAGCTCGAGCGCCACCGCTAGCAGCTCGGCGGCGCTCGCCGGTGGGTGAGCCGGCGTCGAGCGCCGGGTGAGTATGCGGAAGTCTTTCGTGCGCAGCTTCACCGTCACCGTTCGCGCCACCCGATGGTGCTTGGTCATATATTTGAAGATGTCCTCGGCGGCGGACGCGAGCGTGGGCCGCACGCCATCCAGGAGCACATCGGTCGCGAAGGTATTCTCCGAAGAAATCGATTTGCGCGGCCGGTCCGGCACGACCGGGTGATCGTCGATGCCGTAGGCGAGCTCCCACAAGCGTTCGCCGAACTTGCCCCAGCGGCGTGCGAGATCCGAGCGCTCGAATCGCCGCAGATCCGCGACCGTGTGGATGCCCTGACCCGTAAGACTGGTCTCGGTGGCGGCTCCGACGCCGGGCAGGCGAGCGACCGGCAACGGCGCGAGAAAGGCCTCGACCTGATGCGGCTTGATGACGAAGAGCCCGTCGGGTTTCTTCCAGTCGGAGGCGATCTTGGCCAGAAATTTGTTCGGCGCCACACCGGCGGACGCGGTGAGCGCGGTCTCCTCGGCGATGGCGTGGCGAATGGCCGCCGCGGCAGCCGTGGCCGTGGGCAACCCGGTGAGCTCGGTCGTGACGTCGAGGTAGGCCTCGTCGAGCGACAGGGGCTCGACCAGCGGCGTGTAGCGAAGGAAGATCGCGCGCACTTGCTTCGAGACCGCGCGGTAGCGCTCGAAATCCGGGCGCAGGAATACGGCCTCCGGGCACAAGCGACGCGCTCGCATCGCCGGCATGGCCGAGCGCACGCCATAGCGCCGCGCTTCGTAGGACGCCGCGCAGACGACGCTGCGCTGCGCCTCCCAGGCGACCACCACCGGCTTGCCGCGCAGCTCCGGCCGGTCGCGCTGCTCGACCGAGGCGTAGAACGCGTCCATATCGATGTGGAGAATCTTGCGCACCGTCGAGGTGCTCCCGAGAGGCGAGGTCAGGAATTGCGCGACGGCGAGTTGCGGCGTACGAACTGATCGAGCCCGCGCGCCGCCTGCACGCGAATGGCGTTTTGCACCGGTGGCGCCCAGCCCAGCAGCGTGCCCTTGAGGCCCAGCGCCTGAGCCGCCCAGGCGCGCAGGCCGAAGTCGTCCACATGGCGCACGATCAGGCCGTCACGAAACCAGAAGCTCGCCTCGATCACGTTGTGCACCGGCCGGCCGGTAGCCGAGAAGGTGTACCAGGCTTCCCAGTGCGCGCTGCCCACCTCGGCGTCGGCAGTAACCGCCGAGAACTCGAGCCGGAGGTCCTTGCCGCGTTCGCAAAGCATCCGCCACATGTCGCGGGCGCGCTGGCCGATCAGGCGTTGAAATACCGGATCCGAGAATTCGACGTCCGAGTGATAGCAGCGTCCCATCGCCTCCGCGTCGAGACGCTGGAAGGCGGTGTAGAAGGCCGTGATGAGATCCGCGTGCGAGGCCATGGGAGCGAGCGGATTGTAGCTCTCAGTGGCCGAAGACGCGAATGACCGAGAGGAAACGGTCGCCGAGCTCCTCGGCCTTTCGCGCCCCGACCCCGCGAACCTCGAGCAGCTCCGCCGCCGTGCCGGGCTTGCGGCGCGCCAAATCGCGCAGGGTGCTGTCATGGAAGATCACGTACGGCGGCAGCCCGCGCTCGCGCGCGATCGCCAGCCGTTCGGCGCGCAGGGCTTCGAAGAGCTCGCGATCGACGCCCTCCCAGCCGGCGGTGTCAGAGGGTCCCTTGCGCTGGGGGGTTCCGTGGCGATTGGCTCGGTCCTTGGCAGGGGGTGCTTTTTGGCGGACCAGGGCGCAGGTGATTTCGCCGCGCAGGAGCCGGCGGCCCTCGCCGGTGAGGCGCAGGATCGGATAGCGGTCGCCTTCGGTGTGCAGCAATCCTTGCTCGCCGAGCTGCTCGATGTACCCGCGCAGCTCTTCGATCGAATAGTCGACCAGCAATCCGAAGGTCGAGAGCTCATGGTGTCCACGATCGACGACCTTGTCGGTGCGTTTTCCGCGCAGGACGTCGATGACGTGCCCGGCGCCGAAGCCTTCGCGCACGCGAGCCACGCCGGAGAGGATCTTCTGGGCAAGCACCGTGGCATCCTCGACGCCTTCGAGCTCGCCGAGGCAGCGATCGCAAGCGCCGCAATCGGTCGAAGAGAAGCCCTGTCCGAAGTGCTCGACCAGCGTCTTGTGGCGGCACGTCGTGCTCGCAGCGTAGCGTTCGATCTGCCTGAGCTGGGTGTCTTGAGCTTCGGTGTCTCGACCCTCCGCTGACACTGCTGCTCCGGCGTCCAGGGCCGAGAGGGCGAAGAGGCGCCGCCACTTCATGATGTCGGCGGGTGAGTAAATCAGGATGCAGTCCGCCTCGAGACCATCGCGCCCCGCGCGCCCCGCTTCCTGCTGATAGTGCTCGACCGATTTCGGAGCGCCGGCATGCACCACGTAGCGCACGTTCGAGCGGTCAATACCCATGCCGAAGGCTACCGTCGCCACGATGACATCGACTCTTTCGTTGGCGAAGGCATCCTGGTTCTTGTGGCGGACCTCGTCCGCGAGACCGGCGTGGTACGGCAGAGCGCGATGGCCTTCGCTCTGCAGGCGCTCGGCGAGCGCTTCGACCTCGCGGCGCGAGATGCAATAGACGATGCCTGCTTCGTTGGCGTGGCGCTTCACCACCTCGAGAACCTGGCGGTAGACCGTGCCTCGGCGCCAGACGCGATAGATCAGATTCGGCCGGTCGAACGACCCGACCAGCACTTCTGGGGTGCGCAAGCCGAGCGCCGTCACGATGTCGCGCTGCACGCGTGGAGTGGCGGTAGCGGTGAAGGCGTGCAGGCTAACGCCGGGGAAGCGCTCGCGCAGGCGACCGAGCAGGCGGTACTCGGGCCTGAAGTCGTGGCCCCAGTGGCTGATGCAGTGGGCTTCATCGATGGCGACGAAGCGCAGCCCGGCGGCCTCGACCTGGCGCTGAAGAATCTCGCCGTTCTCACCCACCAGGCGCTCGGGCGAGGTGTAGAGGAGCTTTAGGCGGCGCTGCCGCAGGTCGTCGAGCACCCGGTCGCGCTCTCTGGGTTCGAGGGCGCTATGCAGCGCTGCTGCCGCGACACCGCTGGTGCGAAGCGCGTCCACCTGGTCCTTCATCAAGGAGATCAGCGGAGAGACCACCAGGGCGAGCCCTTCGGAGACCAGACTGGGAGCCTGGAAGCACAGGGACTTGCCGCCGCCGGTGGGCAGTACCACGACGCTGTCGCGACCCGCCTGGATGGCCTCCATGGCTTCGCGCTGCAGCGGACGGAAGCTGTCGTAGCCCCAGTAGCGGCGCAGCACGGCCAGGAGCTCTTCGCTGGCGATGGGGTCGGCGATCGAATCGGCCACGGATAGGGTTGTCATCTCGAAGAGAGAAGACGGAAAACCAGCGTCTCATCTGACGAGGGCAGGGCTGGCCGGGTGACCCGCCTGCCCCCGGACCTACGAATTCCTACTGGAGCAGGACTTCGACCTTGGCCTTGGCGCGGAGCGCCGTCACGTGGTCCCGCAGCGTGGCGGACATCGCCCGTTCGTGCAAGAAGCTCGCGATCTGCTCCTTGGCTTCGGCGAACGAGACTTTGCCTGCCGGGCGGTGATCCTTGGCGCGGATGATGTGTACGCCGTACTCGGCGTCGACCAATCCGCTGGTCTCGCCCGGCTTGAGCGCGAAGGCCGCGGTCTCGAACTCGGGCAAGGTCTGGCCCTTCGAGATCCAGCCGAGCTCGCCGCCTTGCTCCTTGCTGCCGGGATCGTCGGAGTTCTCCTTGGCGAGCTGCGTCATGTCGCCGCCGGCCTTGATCTTGGCCAGGATGCCCTCGGCCTTCTTCTTGGTCGCGGCCTTGTCGGCGTCGGTCGCGTTGGGCGGGTAGGAGATCAGGATGTGGCTGAGCTGCATCTGCTCGGGACGCTGCATGCGCTGAGGATTGTCGTCATAGAACTTCTGCTGGTCGGCGTCGGAGACCGTCACCGTGGGGGCGATCTTGGTGGTCACCAGGTTGCGGATCGAGAGGTTCTCGCGAATGCCCTGCTTGATGGTCGCATCCGTCAAGCCGCTTTCTTTGAGCTTGGCGGCGAACTCCTGATCGGTGCCCTTGAAGCGTCCGCGCACCGCGAGGTACGCCTTGTCCACGTCGGCGTCCGTCGCGGTGAGCTTCTGCGCAACACTCTCGTCATAGAGCAGCCGGGTGCCGATCATCTGGTCAGTGACCGCCTTGTAGAACTCCATGGTGGGCTGCTGGCCCTGCTGCAGGAGCGTGCCCGCCTGGTTGAGGAGCTCGACCTTGCTGAGCTCGTGGCCATTCACCCGCGCCACGACCGCCGGAAACTTCGCGGTGTCGACCGCAACCGCTGCGACAGGAGCCGCAGCCGGTGCAGGCGTCGCCGCCGGCTTGGCCGCCGGTGCGGGCCTGACGGCCGGCTTGGTCACCGGAGCCGGTGCGGCCGTGGCCGCCGGCGCCGCCTGCGCGTCGCGAACAAACAGACAGGCAACCACGAGAACAGGCAGTTGAAGGGCGATCTTTCGCATGCGGGAGTGTCCTTTTGAACGCGCCCCCGGAGACCCGGGTGGGGCGCAAGAATGGAAGAGAATCCTATGCCGGGAAGGTTCCCTGCGCAAACCCGTCGGCGCCGCCGTTGGGCCGACCACAGGATGTTGGCGCAGACCGAACGCTCAGCTCTACCCGCCGGAAGCCCGCGCCTCCTGCACCTTGCGATCCGCCCCAGCCGCCTTGTCGGCGAGCTCCTGCTTGTAGTCGACGAGCCTCTTGGCGAGCGCTGAGTCGCCGATGGCCGCGATCTGCACCGCGAGGAGGCCGGCGTTGCCCGCGCGGCCTATGCCGACCGTGGCGACTGGCACTCCGGGGGGCATCTGCACCATGGAGAGGAGCGAATCGAGGCCGCCGGCGACTTGGGTCGGGATCGGTACGGCGATCACCGGCAGCGTCGTATGCGCGGCGAGCACGCCGGCGAGATGGGCGGCGCCGCCGGCGCCGCCGATTAGGACTTGCAGGCCGCGAGCAGTGGCAGATTTGGCGTATTCGGCGCAATCGTCGGGGCGGCGATGGGCAGAGATCACCCGTACTTCGCAGGCAACGTCAAAGCGGTCCAGCATGTCGGCCGCTTCCTTCATGACCGGCCAATCGGAGTCGCTGCCCATGAGAATTCCGACGCGGGGGTTCGACATGAGATGTTTTCCTATAGGGGAATGTTGCCGTGCTTCTTCGGCGGCAGGCTCTGGCGCTTGCCGCGCAGTTGGCGGAGCGCGCGAATGATCTGCGGCCGGGTCGAGCGCGGCTCGATGATGGCGTCGACGAAACCGCGCTCCGCCGCGACGTACGGATTGGAGAACTTGGCGCGATACTCCTCGACTTTTTCGGCGCGCACTTCGGCGCCGCGTTCGCCGGCGGCTTCGAGCTCGCGGCGGTAGAGGATGTTGACCGCGCCTTCGGGGCCCATCACGGCGATCTCCGCCGACGGGTAGGCGAGATTGACATCAGTGCGGATGTGCTTGCTCGACATCACGCAGTAGGCGCCGCCGTAGGCCTTGCGCGTGATGATGGTGATCTTGGGCACGGTCGCCTCGGCGAAGGCGAAGAGCAGCTTCGCGCCGTGCTTGATGATGCCGCCGAACTCCTGCTGGGTGCCGGGAAGGAATCCAGGCACGTCCTCGAAGGTCACCAGGGGAATGTTGAAACAGTCGCAGAAGCGGACGAAGCGCGCCGCCTTGAGCGACGCGTCGATGTCGAGCACTCCAGCGAGATACGCCGGCTGGTTGGCCACGATGCCGACCGACTGATTGGCGAACCGCGCGAAGCCGACCACGATGTTGCGGGCGTATTCGGCGTGCACTTCGAGGAAACGCCCGTCGTCGACGACCGCGCCGATTAAGCGCTTGATGTCGTACGGCTTGTTGGGGTCGCTCGGAACCAGCGAGTCGAGCACCGGGTCCTCGCGATCCGGATCGTCGGTGCTGGTGCCCAGCGGCGGCTCGTCGAGATTGTTGCTCGGCAGATACGACAGCAACTCGCGGAGCAGCAATAGACAGGCGGCGTCATTCGCCACGGTGAAGTGACAGACCCCGCTCTTGGCCGCATGGGTGTGCGCGCCGCCGAGCTCGTCCTTGGTGACTTCCTCGTGGGTTACCGTCTTGATCACGTCGGGGCCGGTGACGAACATGTAGCTCGTGCCGTCCACCATGGCGATGAAGTCGGTGATTGCCGGCGAGTACACGGCGCCACCGGCACAGGGTCCGAGGATGGCGCTGATTTGCGGCACGACGCCGGAGGCCAATGTATTGCGCAGGAAGATGTCGGCGTAGCCGCCGAGTGAAGCGACGCCCTCTTGGATGCGCGCTCCGCCCGAGTCGTTGAGACCGATCACGGGAGCCCCGTTCTCGACCGCGAGATCCATCACCTTACAGATCTTGGCGGCGTTGGTTTCCGAGAGCGAGCCGCCAAACACGGTGAAGTCCTGGGCGAAGACGTAGACCAGGCGGCCGGCGATGGTGCCGTACCCGCAGACCACGCCGTCGCCGGGGAAGGTCTGCTGATCCATCCCGAAGTCGCGGCAGCGGTGGGTCACCAGGGCATCGATCTCGGCGAATGAACCGGGATCGAGCAGCAGCTCGACACGTTCACGGGCGGTCAATTTGCCAGCTTTGTGCTGCCGTTCGATGCGCTCGAGGCCGCCGCCGAGGCGAGCTGCTTCACGGCGGGCCTGCAGTTCGGCGAGTTTCGGATCGTGTTCGGACACCGCGGCGTTGTGTATCACATGTCCGGCTGGATCGTATGCAAAGATCGCCCGATGCCCGCAGGAACGCTCGATACTGGCGCCGTCGCGCGGCTGCTGGCGCAGGTGGCGGATCAACCCGAAGATCGAGCTGAGGCGTACTTCGAGCGCCGGCGCGAGCGCTCGATTCCGCCGGAGGGCGAGGCTTCGTTGCCGGCCGAGCTCGTCGAGGAAGGGTTCGCCGTCCGGCTGGTGCGGGATGGCCGTTGCTGGCATGCGAGCCGCGACGGCGTCGATTCCGCGAGCTTCGTCGAAGCGCTCCGGCAGGTCGCTCGCGCGCAACCGCGCACCGCCTGGGTCGAACCCGAGTTGGCAGTGCCGGTGGCCCCCGCCAGGGCCAGCCTGGATGCAGCGGAGGAACCGGCCGAGGCCGGGGCAGCGGGCTGGGACACCCCCGGCGTGGCCTTCTCGGACCCGCCGCCATGGCGCGACTTCTGCCGCCGTGTGGAGCATGCCATCCGGGCCCATCACGTGGCGTTTCCGAATCGCCTGGCACTGCGGCAAATCGAGCGCACGGTGCAAGTCGTGGGCGCTCGGCTGGTTCCCGAGGTCGAGCGTGAGTCATTCTTCAGCGTGCAGGCCGAGCTGCCCTGGGGGAGGTGCGGCGCCTTGCTCTGGACACTCGACGAGGCGGCTGCCGAGACGCTGGGGAACCGGCTGGTGGGCCTCTTCCGGGCCCGCTTTGCCGAGCCCCCGGAGGTTCGTCGAGGCGTGTTGGTCCTCGGACCGGACGCGGCGGCCGTGCTGCTGCATGAAGCGGTCGCGCACGCGCTCGAGGCCGACCTGCTGGCACTCTCCGGCAGGCCCGAGGCGGCGCTCGGCGTGCGTCTTGGCGCCGCCTGCTTGAATGTTCTCGACGACCCGGGCGCGGCACCGGCGGCGGTGCGCCGCACGAGCGACGACGAGGGCTCGCCGGTGCTGCGTCGCTGGCTGTTGCGGGATGGAGTGGTCGAGCAGCCGCTGGCGGATGGGATCTGGGCGGATCGCTCGCTCGCTCTGCAGCCGGGTGCGGCACGGCGGGCGCATCGGCACGTCCTGCCGGGGCCGCGATCTTCCTATCTCGAGCTTCTGCCGGGCGAGACCGCGATGTCAGATTTGCTGCATGGATCGGACAGCGGACTTTATGTGCCCGAGCTGTCCCGCGGCGCTCTCGATCCGCTGAGCGGTGTCTTCACTCTGCTGGCGCCGTACGCGCGCCGCCTCGAAGGGGGCGAGATCGGCGACTACGTGGGCCCTTGCCGGGTACGGGCGGCGGTCTTTGACCTGCTGACTCGGGTGACCGCCTTGGGGCTCGAAACCCAGGCGGCCGGTGCGGGCTGGTGCGCCAAGGGTGGCCAAGCTCTGCCGGTGTGGGCGCGCTCGCCGGCCATGCGAATCGAGGGTGTCGAGGTCTTGCCCGTATGACGCGCCCCGAGGAGGGCCTCGCGGCGATCCAGAAGGCGGGGTTCTCCGAGGCCGAGGTGTACGCCAAGCGCGGGCGTTCGCGGCGGCTGGAGATCGGGCCCGGCGGCGCCGCCCCAGGCTCGTCTCAGTCGACGTTCTGCATCGCCGTCGAGGAGGGTTGGGCAGCGCGGGCTGGGGGCTCCCAGGGCACGCTATTCCTCGCCGGGACTGGAACACCGCGACCGGCGGGAGCGGCCTGGCCCTCGCCGAGCACGGCGACCGGCGCCGCATTGCGTCTGCCCGAGCCGCCGTCCGCGGCCGCGCTTGCGGACTGGCGGCCGCCGGTCGACCTCGAGTCTCCCCTCTTGGGCGAGAGCGAGGCGCGCGCGGTACTCGACGGCATCGCGCGCGAGCTCGCCCGCGAGCTTCCGGGTGCACGGCTCTCGAGCGCCAGCCTGGAGGAGGGCTCGAGCGAGTCGGAATTGGTCTCGACGCGCGGCATGAACGTGCGCTGGCGGAGCCGCGCCGCGCTCCTGCGGGTCGAAGCAGTCCTGCCCGGCGCGCGCGGCAACGTCAGTCACCGCGCCACCCTCGACGCGGGTGAACGGTTGGCGCAGAGTTTCGCTCCCGCCGCGATCGCTCGGCGGCTGGCGGATCGCCTGCACGTGCTGCAGGAGGGCTCGGCGCCGGAACGCGATCGAGGCGAGTTTCTCCTCGCGCCGCCAATCGGCGCGCGCCTGTTGCTCGGCCTGCTGCCGATGCTGCTTGGCCGGTCGTCGTCCCCGGCGACGCAGTCGCCCTCACGGTCTGACACCGAGCGCATCCTCACCCTCCAGCGCGGATCGCGCATCGCATCCTCCTGCCTGACCATTGTCGATGACGGCCGGTTGGCGGGCGGGGTGCTCGCGGCGCCGGTCGACGGAGAGGGGTCGGCCACCCGCGAGCTCGTCTTGATCGCCGACGGCGAGGCTCGACAACCCCTGCTGCCCTGGTGGGCAGCGAGGCCGCCGGAGACTCGGGCCAGCGGGTGTGTGCGCCGCGCGGGATTTCGCGATCAGCCCGGGGTTGGACCGAGTCATCTGTACGTGCGGCCGCGCGCCGAGACTTCGGTGGCGTCGCTGCTCGGCGGAGTGGCGCGCGGCTACTACCTGCTGGATGCGACGGGGAGCGGCCGGTGGAACTTCGAGGCCGATCGATTCGCGCTTCCGGTGTGCGGTTTCGCCGTGCAGAGCGGCCGCTCGATGGCGCCGGTCGCCGGCGCGTGGCTCTGCGGTGGGATCAGCGCGCTGCTCCGCGGGGTCCAGGCGGTGGCTCGTGACCTGGCCTTCTTCCCGCTCGATGGAATGCTCGGAGCCCCGACCCTGCTGGTCACCGGTCTCGAGTTGCGCCGGGCGGCGCCTCCCGTTTAAGGCCGCGGCCGGCTGTCCTCCCGGTCAACCAGCCGGAGCCATGACGAACGAGCCGTGGCTTCTCGGCCGCCGCGGATAGAGCTTGAGATCCATCCGCCCGGTGCTCGGCATGCCGGGATAGTAGGTCGCGGGCTGGCCCTCTTGTGGCTGTGCTCCCGGTTGGCCCTCTTCGGGCTGCGGGTTGGGCGTATACACCGGCGGCGGATAGAACGCGTTGCGCGGATTGTTGTTGTACCGCGCGGCGCCGGGGTCGACCGGCGTCGGGAGCGGCGTCGCCTGGCCGGCGCGGCTGCCGGTTTCGAGATCGGCGCTGCTCAGCACGCGAACGAAGCTCGGGTCCTTGCCAGCGCCATTCGCGGCCGCCGAGTCGGGGATGCCCGGTGGAACGGGAGCTCCGACGCGGGTGATGCCGACGCCCGGCGGAGCGGTGGCAGCCTGCTTGACTACGCCTTGAGATCCCAGGGCCTCCGCACCCGGCGTTCGCGGGCGCGCCACCAGGAGGTCGACGATGCGCCCCGGCTCCTCGAACACCACCGGCGGCTCGCGTTCTGGCGCGTAGTCGCGGTAGGCGAGCAGGAGCGAGCGCGTGAGCAGGTGATTGTCGATGACGCTCGGATTGACGTCGGCGAAGCGCAGCGTGGGATCGAGCGCGAAAGCGCGAGCGTAGCTGCGCACGGCGGCGCTCTCCATGCCCCGGCCCTCCTCGATCTCGCCCCGGCGATAGTTTGCCAAGGCGTGCTTCGGATTGAGGTCGAGGACTTTCTTGAACTCCCGCAGAGCGCCCGAATTCTCACCCTTGCGCTGCAAGAGCAACCCGAGATCGAAATGCGCGCTGAGGTTCTTGGGGTCGATTTCCGTCGCCTTGCGGTATGCCGCCTCGGCGCCTTCCTGGTCGTGTGCGAGGAGCAGCAAGTTGCCGAGATCGACTCGGATGGAGGCGTTCTGCGGTTGGCTCGCGACCAGGGCGCGCTGCGACTCCAGGGCTCGAGCCAGATTCTGCGGTGAGGCAGCCCAGGTCACCATCCCGGCGAGGGCGGCGGCGAGGAGCCAGGTACGGTTGGCGCGAAGATTCTTGGACACAGTGTCTCCTTGACTCGAGGGGCAGCACCCGATCAGGCGCTGGGCCGCGAGCTCTGGCGCGCGGTGTTGATCGGCTTGGCCTTGAGGCGCGGCTTGCCGTCTTCCATGGTGATGCGGAATTGCACTTCTTCGCAGCCGGTCTTCTGGCGAATGCCGTCGACCTGCTGGGTTAGATAGTTGCGGAAGCTGTCGAGGTCGACCTTCCGGTTGGTGGCGTTTCTGTACATGCTGTCGAACAGCGCCTCGACCGCCTCCATCGGCGCCGAGGTGCCGAGCGTGATGCCGGCACTGGCGTCGAAGCGCGGCGTCTCGGGATGGGCGGACTCGTGCGCCGCCATGGCTGCCGCGGTGCGGCCCTCTTCGCGCTCCCGCAAGCGGCGGTTGAAAAGCTCGTTGTACGTATTGAAGCGGGCCTCGAGGGTGCTGAGCCGGAAATTGTCGGCCGCCGAGGTGATGTTCGAGTTGCGCAAGTTCCGCAAGTCGAGGGCCAGCTTCAGGCGCAGGTCCTCCGGAGGCACCCGCGTGCCGCCGGCGAAGAAGCGCTCGAACTCGATGCGCAGCGTCTGGATGCCGCGGTCGATGCGTTCGAGAGTGTCGTCGTTGGCCATGGTCTGTGGGGGTCGGTTTACAATGCCTCGTGGCCGAACGCCCGCAAGATGCAGCAGGCTTGGTTTCGGGGCAGGATCCCCGGCGGCATCTGCCGTCGGTCGACCGGGTTCTTGCCGACCCCGCCCTCGCTCCGTTGCTTGCATTATACGGACGCGAACGCCTTCTCATCCATGTCCGGCGCGAGCTCGACGCCTTGCGCGGAGGCGACCTGGGCGGGCTCGCCCGGGAGGGCTGGGGGGGCCTGGCGGAGCGCTTGCGGGCTCAGTTAGCCGCCGGCTTGGCCGCCGAGGTCGGTCCGGGGCTGCAGCGGGTCCTCAACGCGACCGGGGTTTTCCTCCACACCAACCTCGGCCGGGCGCCCCTGCCCGCGGCGGTGGCGGCGCAGTTGCCGCAGCTGCTGGACGCCTACTGCGATCTCGAGCTCGACCTTCCGGGAGGCCGCCGCGGCCGGCGGGATACGCACCTGCAACCGCTACTGCGCGCGTTGACCGGAGCGTCCGCGGCGCTGGTGGTGAACAACAATGCGGCGGCGCTCGCCCTCGCGCTCGCCGCGCTGGCGGCCGGGCGGGAAGTGGTCGTTTCCAGAGGCGAGCTCGTCGAAATCGGCGGGTCCTTTCGCATCCCCGAGATTCTCGCCGCAACCGGGGCCCGGCTCGTCGAGGTGGGGACGACCAACCGCACGCGGTTGGCGGACTACGCCCGTGCGATCGGTCCGCAGACTGCCTTGCTGCTCAAGGTGTATCCCAGCAACTACCGCATGACCGGTTTCGTGGCCTCGGTGCCGGCGGAGACCCTGGCGGTCCTAGCGCGCGAGCGCGGCGTGCCGCTGTTGGTGGACGAAGGCTCCGGCCTCCTGCGGCCGCACCGCGCGCCCCAATTGCGCGAGCACTCGTCCATGCAGCAGCTGCTCGCCGCCGATTGCGACCTGGTCTGTGGCAGCGGCGACAAGCTGCTCGGCGGCCCGCAGGCCGGACTGTTGCTTGGCCGGGAGGATCTGATCGAGCTCTGCCGGCGCCATCCGTTCTATCGCGCCTTCCGCGCCGATCGCACGGTCTTCGCCAGCCTCGAGGCCGTGCTCCGTCTTCATCTGGCCGACAAGCCGCTGCCCCTCGATCGGCTGTGGCCCGACGCGCACCTTCACCGGGCACGTCTGGAGCGCGTGGCCTGTGGGCTCGCTGCGCGCGGCCCGATCTCGGTGGAGATCCGCCCCGCTGAGGCCTTCGTCGGCGGCGGTGCCGCGCCCGAAGCGCCGATCGCCGGATTCGCACTGGCGATTCCCGGAGGCGATGCCCTGCAAGCGCGGCTTCGTCTGGGTGTGCCGCCGGTGGTCGGCTATGTGCGCGATGGCTGTCTGATGCTCGACTTGCGCACCGTCGACGAACGCGATGACGCGCTCCTGATCGACGCGGTAGAGCGAGCGATTCGCCTAGACTAGCGATCGTGCCCGCGCATCTACTGGTTGTCGAGGACCGCGACTCCCTGCGGCGACTCCTCCAGCGCGCGTTGAGCGACGAGGGCTACGAGGTCTCAGCCGCCGCCGACGCCGAGACCGCGATCGGCTGGCTCGCCGAACGCCGATTCGATCTCGTCATCACCGATCTCAAACTCCCCGCCGCCTCGGGCCTCGAGGTGCTGCGTGCGGCCCGTGCCGTTCGCCCCGCCCCCCCGGTCTTGGTACTCACCGCCTACGGCACCGTGGGCGCCGCGGTCGAGGCGATGAAGCTCGGCGCCGCCGATTTTCTAGAGAAGCCGCTCGAGATCGAAGACCTCTGCCAGCGCGCCGCCGTGCTCCTCGGCGGCGCCGAACCGCCCCCGTTCGAAGCCCCCGGCGCGCCGCCCATCCTCGGGAAGCATCCGCGCCTGCGCGCCGCTCTCCGCCTGCTCGAACGGGTCGCGCCGACCGAGAGCACCGTGCTCCTACTAGGGGAAAGCGGCACCGGCAAAGAACTCTTCGCCCGCGCCCTCCACGCGCTATCGGCAAAGCGCCAGGGACCCTTTGTTGCCGTGAACTGCGCGGCCATCCCCGAGACCTTGATCGAGAACGAGCTCTTCGGCCACGAACGCGGCGCCTTCACCGGCGCCGACCGCCGCCAACCGGGCCGCTTCGAGCAGGCCAAGGGCGGTACCCTGCTACTTGACGAAATCGGCGAGCTGCCGCTCGCGGTTCAGGGCAAGGTGTTGCGCGTGTTGGAAGAGCGCACGTACGAACGCGTCGGCGGCGGCGGAACCCTGCACGCCGACGTACGCCTGGTAGCGGCCACCAACCGCGACCTGCGCGCCATGGTCGCGGCTGGAGAATTTCGTTCCGATCTCTACTTCCGGCTCGATGTGTTTCCGATCGAGCTGCCGCCGCTGCGCGATCGCGCGAGCGATATTCCGTCGCTGGCGGTGCACCTGCTGGCAGCGAGCGCGGCGAGGCATCGGCTGGCGACGCCGACGCTCCTGCCGGATGCGCTCGAACTGCTGTCCGAGCAACCTTGGCCTGGGAACGTGCGGGAATTGGCGAACGTGCTGGAACGGGCGGCGATCCTGAGCGA
>JBDTNL010000010.1:0-74189 GCA_039933785.1 Acidobacteriota bacterium | reverse complement strand
ATCATGAACATCATGCTGGTCTCGGTCACCGAGCGCACCCGTGAGATCGGCACCCGCAAGGCGGTGGGCGCACGCCGGCAGGACATCCTGATCCAGTTCCTGATCGAGGCCGTGACGCTGTCCTTAGTGGGCGGAGCGATTGGTTTGGCTCTGGGATACGGCCTCGGGGCGGCAGTTGCCCATCTCCTGCCTGGAGACTGGCCTCCGGCGCACGTGCCGCTCTGGGCGGTTGGCCTGTCGTTCGGGTTTTCGGCCGTGGTGGGGATCTTCTTCGGAATCTATCCCGCCGGAAAGGCTGCCCGTATGGATCCGATCGAAGCGCTACGCTACGAGTAGCCTGTCCCCAATAACCGGGAACTTGGCCTGTAAGTCGTTCATTCGCAGCGCTTTAGCGATTTGGTACCGGAGGCGGGAGTCGAACCCGCACACCCTTGCGGGCGGTGGATTTTGAGTCCACTGCGTCTGCCATTCCGCCACTCCGGCAAAGAGCGAAGGCGGATCCTAAAGAAGCTCTTGAAGCCTGTCAAATCGGCCGGTTCTTGCCGCTTGTCTAGGGGGGCTTGACTTTCTGCCGCGATTGCGCCTATACTGCGTCGTTAAGCGTGAGTGTTTTCAATAACTTACGCCCCTCCATTCTCTATCTTGAAACCGTTACTTCAAGGGAGCCCAAGAACGTGACATTCAAGGTTGGCCAGAAAGTCGTGTATCCGAACCACGGCGTGACCGTGGTCGAGAAGATTGGTCCGGGTGCCATCGAAGGCATCGACATGATCGAGCAGACGTATTTTCATCTTCGTCTGCTCTCGAACAACTCGAAGGTCATGGTCCCCAAGACCAACCTCGAGCTGGTCGGCTTGCGTCCGTTGGTGGAGAAGACGCAGATCCGGTCGTTGTTCGGCATCCTCGAGGACGGCAATATCGACACCTACAAGGATTGGAAGGGTCGGTACAAGCAGAACCTCGACAAGATGAAGACCGGGCAGCTGACCGAAGTGGCCGAGGTGCTCAAGAACCTTCGCCTGGTCAGTCTGAAGAAGAGCCTGTCGTTCCGCGAGAAGAAGATGTACGAGCGCGCCAAGTACTTCATCGTCAGTGAAGTCGCGCACGTGAAGAACATCGCCGAGCGCGACGCCGAGCAGCTGGTCGAGCGGGCTTTGAACTCGAGCCTGGAGAAGCGCAGCAAGCGCATGACCACGAACTAAGCTCGCTGCGAGCGAGCTGGCATTCCCTTCGGCCGCCCACTCGGGCGGCCGAGTTTGTTTTCCGGGACTTTCCTTTTTTCCGGGTGATATCTTCGAAACGTGAATCGAGACCACTTACTCTCCGGCGCATTCGGCCTGCTCTTGGGCTTTATCGCCGGCTACGTGTTGCATGAGGTGATGGCCGCGCGGCAGCCCCCGCGGCTCGTGGTGGGACAAGGGGTCGCGCAGCTGGCGCCTCCGTCGATGGCAATTGGCGGCGACGATCCGAGCGGCCAGAGTGCGCCGCAGGGCGTTGGAGCTCCGCCCATGGCAGAGATTCAGCGGCTGCGCGAGCAGGTCGAGAAGAATCCCGACGACACCGATGCCCTCCTGCTGCTGGCCAATCTGAATTTCGACATCAAGAGCTGGCAGCGCGCCGGCGAGCTGTATCAACGCTACCTGAAGCTCAAGCCGGAGAGCCCCGACGTGCTCACCGACCTCGGTGTGACCTTGCGCGAGCAGGGCCATCCCCGCGAGGCGCTGGTGCAGTTTGAACGCGCGGCTGCGATGTCTCCCACGCACTGGCAGTCGCGCTTCAACAAGGTCGTCGTCCTCGGACTCGACCTGCGCGACTTCGCGGCCGCCGACAAGGTCCTCGCCGAGCTCCGCAAGCTCCAGCCCGACAACGCCTCGATCAACGAGCTGGTGACCGAGATCGAGCGCCGGCGCAACACTCCGGCCGCGGCTCCGGCCGTCAAGTAGCGAGACCGCCATGGCAAGGTGGCTGTTCCTACTTGGCCTCATCGTCCTGGTGCTGACGGCGATCCGGCGGAGCGTGATCCTGATCGCCTCGGGACGCGTGCGAGCACCGCTCTGGTACCTGCTGCTCTCCGGGTTGCTGGGTCAGCCGACCTTGTCGAAGAGCGCCGCGCCCCGAGCGCCGCGTTCCGTCGATCCTCTGCCGGTGGGGCGCCTAGTCCGCTGTGCTCGCTGCGGCTCGTACTTCCCTGAGGCCCGCTCCTTCCCGGCCCCTGAAGCCGGCGCGTTCTGCTCGGAAGCCTGCGCCAGCGGTTCGCACCAAGCGGCCACGGGCTGACCTCGCGGCCCAGCCGGGCACGCATCCGATGTTCGCCGATCTCGCCCTGCCGCTCCCGCTTCCGGGGGCTTTGACCTATGCCGTGCCGGAGGCCTTCCGTGCACTGGCTCAACCTGGCGTGCGAGCGCGCGTCCAGGTGGGGAAGCGGCGGTCGACGGGAGTGATCTTGGCCCTGCACGAGACCGCCCCCGTGGGTTTTGAGGTCCGCCCTCTTCTGGAGGTGATCGACCAAGCCCCCGTGCTGACGGCAGAGCTCCTCGAGCTGGCGCGTTTCACGGCCGACTACTATCTGGCGCCCATCGGCGAGGTCGTGCGAGCGATGCTGCCCTCGGATCTGCCACCATGGGGGGATCAACGGGTGTGGCTCACCGACCAAGGCGCCATGGCGCTGCCGGGCACTCCCGCCGAGAACGCGGTCATCGAAGCCCTGCGTGAGTCCGGAAGGGTGAGTGTCGCTCAGCTGCAAGCTCGAGTTCCGGGTGCGAGCGTAGCGCGAGTGCTCGAGGACCTCCGGGTCGCGGGCCGAGTCGCCGTGGGAGAAAAGCGCGCACGCGGAATGCGCTACTCACCGGCGGTCGAGCTCGCGCCCGGCGATCGCGAGGCTCAGCTCGTGGCCTGCGGTCGCTCGGAGCCGGCGAAAGAGGCGCTGCGCTATCTCGCCGCGCTCGGGCGGCCCGCCAGCGTGAGCGAAGTGCAGAGGGAGACCGGGGCGTCGCCGGCAGTTTTGAAACGACTGGCGGGGAAGGGTCTCCTCAGGCAGTTCACGCAGCCTGAGCGCATCGAGCTCGGGCACCATCGCCTGAGCGACCGTGTCCGCCCGAGCTTCGAGCTCCGTTCGGATCAAGAGGGCGCTCTGGCTCAAATCGACGGAGCGCTCGCGGCCGGTACCTTTGCCTCCTTCCTGCTCGCCGGGATGACCGGAGCCGGCAAGACCGAGGTCTATTTGCAGGCGGCAGCAACCGCCTTGCGCTCCGGGCGTTCGACGATCCTCCTAGTTCCCGAAATCGCGCTGGTGCCCGCCTTGGCGCGCGACGCTCGCGAGCGCTTCGGCGACGACCTCGCACTCCTGCACTCGGGTCTCGGCACCGCCGAGCGCCAGCAGGAATGGGAGCGCGTCCGCAGTGGTGGGGCTCGGGTCGTGCTCGGGCCGCGCTCGGCGCTCTTCGCCCCGGTCGAGAACCTGGGTCTGATCGTGGTCGATGAAGAGCAAGACCCGGCCTACAAGCAGGAGACCGCGCCGCGCTATCACGGGCGGGATCTCGCGCTGGTGCGCGCGCGAGCGGCGGGCGCGGTCGCCGTCCTGGTCTCGGCGACTCCTAGCCTCGAGACGCGCTTCAACGTCGAGCACGGCAAGCTCACCGAGGTCCGCCTGGTCACCCGGGCGGGGCAGGGCGCTTTGCCCGAGGGCATCCTGGTGGACCTTCGTGAAGGCAAGCCCGGCAAGGCCGGCGCGGTGAATTTTTCGGAGCGCCTGATCGCCGAGCTCGACGCCGCGATCACCGCCGGAGCGCAGTCGATTCTGCTGCGCAACCGGCGCGGCTACTCGCCCATGCTGCTTTGTCGTGCCTGCGGTGAGGATCTACGCTGCCCGGACTGCGGCCTGCCGCGCACGTTCCACCGCAAGGAGCGTCGTCTCATCTGCCACTACTGCGGTGTCGGCGTCCCCGAGCCCGCGGTCTGTCCGACCTGCAGCACCGATGCGCTGGAACCCATCGGCGCAGGCACGGAGCGCGTCGAAGAACAATTTCGCGAACTCTTTCCCGGCGTCGCGGTCGAGGTGCTGGATCGCGACACGGTGCGCCGACAGGGGAGCGTTTCCGCGGTCCTCGAACGCTTCGCGCGTGGCGAGGTGCGGGTGTTGATTGGAACGCAGATGGTTTCCAAGGGACATCACTTTCCAAACGTAGCGCTCACCGGGGTGCTCGCCGCCGACAGCTATCTCGGCTTCCCGGACTTCCGCGCCGTGGAGCGCACGTATTCGTTGCTCACCCAGCTCGCCGGGCGCGCCGGGCGTGGTGAGCGACCCGGGCGGATCGTGATCCAGACGTATCACCCCGATCACTACGCGATTCGCGCGGCGCTCGAGCACGACGACGCCGGATTCGCTCGCGAAGAAATGCGCTTCCGCAGGCTGTTCCACTATCCGCCGTACACGCGCATGGTGCAGCTGTTGGCGCGGCACAAGGATCGCAGCCGCGCCGAAGCGCGCCTCGGCGAAATCGCGACGCGCCTGCAGAATCATCCCGGTGCGGCTGGGATCCGCGTCCTCGGCCCGGCGCCGGCGCCCTTCGAGCGCTTGCGCGGCGAGTGGCGCTTCCAACTTCTCCTGCGCGCGGCCTCGGGAGCCCATTTGCGGCGCGTACTGAAGGAAATCATGGGGGAAAAGCATGGCGCCGATCTGACGGTCGACGTGGACCCTTATCAGTTGCTCTAGCGTCTTGGCGAATTGACGGCGAATTGACGGCGAATTGACGGCGAATTGACCTCCGCCCGCTGGCTTGCTACCTTCACGAACCCATGCAGCCCTTGGACTCGGCATTCGAAGAACCCCTGATTGCACTGCGCCGCCGCCTCGAAGAGCTCGAGGGCTATCCGGCCGGTAGCGGACACGACAAGGAAATCCTCCGCCTGCGGGCCGAGCTCGATAAAGCCACGGAGGATGTCTACAAGGGTCTCTCGCGGTGGCAAAAGACGTTGGTGGCGCGCCACTCGGATCGGCCCTATACCCTCGACTACGTACAGATGCTGATGACCGATTGGGTCGAGCTGCACGGCGATCGGCGCTTCGCCGACGACCCTTCCATCGTCGCCGGGTTCGCCACCTTCCGCGGCCGCTCGGTGGCGGTGGTCGGGCACCAGAAGGGCCGCGGAACGAAGGAACGCATCCTGCGCAACTTCGGGCAACCGCGACCCGAGGGCTACCGCAAGGCCCTGCGCGTGATGCAGACCGCCGAACGCTTCAACCGGCCGGTCCTTTCGTTCATCGACACGCCGGGGGCTTTCCCCGGCATCGAGGGCGAGGAACGTGGGCAGGCGGAGGCCATCGCCCGCAATCTCATCGAGATGGCCTCGCTGCGCGTGCCGATCGTGGTCACCGTCACCGGTGAGGGCGGCAGCGGTGGCGCCCTCGCGCTCGGCGTCGGCGACCGGGTCTTCATGCTCGAGTACTCCACCTACTCGGTGATCTCGCCCGAAGGCTGCGCCGCGATTCTCTGGAAAGACCAGGATAGGAAGGCCGAGGCCGCCGAGGCCATGCGGCTCACCGCTCCCGATCTCCTCGAACTGAAGATCATCGACGCGATCATCGACGAGCCTTTGGGGGGCGCGCACACCGATCGCGAGCAGGCGGCGGAGAATCTCGGACAGACACTCGATACGGCACTCAGCGAGCTCGAGAAGAAGCCGATCGAGCAGCTCCTCGAGGCGCGGTACCGCAAGTTCCGCAAGATTGGCGTCTTCGACGAGGCCTGAGCCACTGTCTTCTCCCGTGAAGTGGGAGCTCGCCGCGGTCCCGGCTGCGGCGCCGGTGCTGGAGCGCGCGGGCTTTCCCGCCTGGCTGGCGGCGGTACTGGCACGGCGCGGCGTTGCCGACGCCGAGGGCGCCCGCACCTTCCTCGCGCCGGCCGTCGATCAACTCCACGATCCAATGCTGCTCGCCGGCATGCCCGCCGCGGTCGAGCGTCTGCATGCCGCGCGAGAGCGTCAAGAGCGGGTCGCGGTGGTCGGCGATTACGACGCCGACGGCGTGACCTCGACCGCGTTGCTGGTGAGCGTGCTCCGCGCCTGCGGTCTTGCGGCGGAACCAGTACTGCCTCACCGTCTGCGCGAGGGGTATGGATTCCAGCCGGTGCACGTGGACCGCGCCCAGGAGCTCGGTTGTGGGCTCATCGTCACCGTCGATTGTGGCACCACCGCTTTCGCTGGCGCCGCAAGCGCCCGCGCGGCGGGCATCGATCTCATTGTCACCGATCACCACTTGCCGGACGAAGCGCTCCCCGAGGGCGTCCTCCTGGTGAATCCCCGCCAGCCCGGCTGCGAGTACCCATTCCGCGATCTCGCTGGCGTGGGCCTGGCGCTCAAACTGGCGCAGGCCTTCGCTGGACGCTGCGAGCGCGCCCTCGATCTCGAGGCGCTGTTGCGGATTGCGTGCGTCGGGACGGTGGCCGACATGGTGCCGCTCGTGGGTGAGAACCGTGTCATCGCGACGCTCGGCCTCAAGACCCTGGGCAACACGCGGTCGGTTGGACTCAAGGCTCTGCTGCAGAAGGCTCGCGTCGAGGCACCATTCTCGGCCGCGGACATCGGATTCCGCATCGGCCCGCGGCTCAATGCCGCCGGGCGCCTGGGGAGCGCGACCGAGGCGTTGGAGCTTCTGCTCACCAAGGATCCCGCGCGCGCAGCAGAGTTGGCGGAGGATCTCGATCGCGCCAACCGCGAGCGCCAGGCGGCGGAGGCTCTGGTCGTCGAGCAGGCTCGCGCGCTCTGCTGCGGCACCGCTAAGCTGCCGCCGATTCTCGTTGGATGGGGTGAGGCTTGGCATCAGGGCGTCGTCGGCATCGCCGCCGGACGGCTGGCGCGAGAGTTCCATCGCCCGACCATCCTGCTGGCGGTTCGAGAGGGCATCGCCACGGGGTCAGGCCGGAGCGTCCCAGGCATCAATCTGCACGAGTTCCTGCAGTCCTGGAGCGGCGGCTTGTTGCGCTTCGGCGGCCATGCGCAGGCCATCGGACTCTCGGCCGCGGTCGGGGAGCTCGAACGCTTGCAGTCCGAATGGAGCAAGGCTGCCGAGCTCTGGCCGCCCGACGCGCTCGAGGCGAGACGCGAGTACGAGCTCGAGCTCGGGCCAGCCGAGATCAACCTGGACTTGTTTCGCGAACTCGAGCGCCTGGCACCCTTCGGTCAGGGCAACGCGCAGCCGCTGATTCGTGTCGGCCCCTTGCGGTTGCGCGCCACGCCACGCCTGTTCGGCAACGGACATCTGGGAGCCTTCGCGACCGGCGCCGACGGCGGCCGGGTCGAGATCTTGGGCTGGGGCTGGGCCGAGCGGCAGGACTCGCTACAGGGCGAGTTCGAGCTCCTCGCCCACCTCGAGCGCGACCGCCGCCACGGTGGCCTCGTTCTGCGCGGCGTCGACGTGCGAGCCAGCGGATAGAATCGCCTAGTGCGGCAGCAGACTCCCTTCGTTCGCCGGCTACGGCTGGTAATCCTCGCCGCGCTGGCGCTCTCGATCGCCGGCGTGATCGGTTTGTACTTCTTCGGCCGGGCCGGGCAAACCTCGGAGCCGGCCCACCAGGTCGCGATCGACCCCGAAGCCCTAGGTAAAGACGCCAAAATCGTGGGCAAGGGTTTCGACTACACCGTGACCCATGGCGACGTACCGGCTTTCCGCATCCGGGGCGAGCGGGTGCGCTCTGACAAGGACGACAACGTCGACCTCGAAAAAGTCGGCCTGACCTTCTTCCGGGAGAGCAAGGCGGAGTACGAATTGCTCGGCGAGCTGGCCTCCTACAATCGCGAGACCCGCGCCGCGTCGATTTCAGGTCTCGTTCGCGTCACCGGCCCGAATGGCTTGGAGCTCCACGCCGAAGAACTCGCGCTCAGCCCCGGCGGACAATCGCTGCAGAGCGTCGGGCCAGTTTCATTCCGCCTCGGCGAGAGCTATAGCGGAGATGCCAACGAACTGCACGCGGATCTCGCTACCGACACCCTGGCCCTGCGCAACGGAGTCAAGCTGCAGACCGATCCTAAGGTCACGCCTTCGATGTCGCTCGACGCACTCCGTATCGAGCTCGATCGCGTCGCGGGTATCGCACGCGCCGAAGGCGGCGTCGAGCTGCGCCGCGGCGAGGACTCGCTCTCCGCGCAGCGCCTGATCTGTCAGCTGGAGGCCGACGGGCACAACGTCAAGGAAGTCAATCTGCGCGGTCAGGTGATGGGGGTCCTGGGGCGCACCGTATCGGATCCAGCGGCGCCCACGACTTCTGCGTCGACCTCGACCACCGAATTCTCAGGCGACCGGCTGACGCTCGGGTTCGTTCCCGACAGCAAGGATCCCGCCAACATAGAGCTCGAAGGCACGCAGAAGGGTGTGGCGAGGCTCGAATCCAAGGAGAAGGGGGAGACCCGCTCGTGGATGACCGCGCCGCTGTTCACCGGTCAGTTCATTGCCGGTCAGCTCGGCGCGGCGCAGGGCATCGGCGGCGTCGTCATCGAAGAGCCCGACAACAAGGGAACCACGCGTCGAGCCACCGCGCAGCGTGCCGACGCCACCTTCCAAGCCGGCAGGCTGTCGAATGTGACCCTGCAAGGCGACGTCACGCTGACCGATCCAAAGGTGCGGGCAAACGGCGATCGTGCGTACTACGACATGACGGCCAAGCGCGCCGAGCTGTTCGGCCAGGACGCCCGGGCCACCACCGAGCGTGGCGACCTGCGCGCGCCGCATCTGGTCTACAACCAGGCCAACGGTCTGCTCCGCGCCGACGGGGGAGTGAAGGGCCTGATTCGCCCGGAACGTGGCAAGGGCCTCGCCGGGACCCCGTTGGCCCGCGGCGAAGGGCCGATCCGCATCGAGGCCACCGAGGCGACCTGGCAGGATTCGCCGCGCACGTTCTTTTTCAAGGGCGCGGTTCGCGCCTGGCGCGGCAGCAATCTCCTGGCTTGCGACCAGCTGCAGGGCAACGAGGACACCGGAGTGGTCTCGGCCAGCGGCGGGGTCAAATCGGTCTGGGTACCCGAGCCCAAGAGTGGCGCCAATGCCAAGAACACCGCCCCCATCGAAGTCAACGCCGACGGCCTGGTTTACCACCGAGAGCAGCACACGGCGGTGTACTCGGGCAACGTGCGGATACGCCAGGAGACCCGCATTCTCACCTGCGACGAGGCCAACGTCGACCTCGATGCCGACAACCGGGCCAAGAAAATGCGCTGCATCGGGAACGTAAAGATGGAAGATCCAGAAGCCAATCGGCGCGCCACCGGCACCCACGCAGAGTACGATGTCGACTCCAAGAGCCTCGAGATGCAAGGAAACCCGGTAGAGGTCACCGATCCGATTCACGGCAAAGCCACGGGCCGCCGCTTGCTTTACGACGTGGCCACCGGGAAGATGCGGTTGCTCGCGACACCGGCGCAACCCGATCCGCCTGCCGCACCGCCGGTCACACCACCAGCACCGGCAGCTGCGGTGCCGCCCCTGGCCACCGCGCCTCCCGTGCCGCCTCCGTCCGTAAAGCCGTCGAGCGGATGGTCGAGGAATTCGCCGCGATGACGGCTCGGCTCGAGCTCCGCACCGAGCATCTGCGGAAGACCTACAACGGGCGTTCGGTCGTCCAGGACGTCTCCCTGCAGATCGAGCAGGGGCAGGTGGTCGGTTTGCTGGGCCCGAACGGCGCCGGCAAGACAACCACCTTCTACATGGTCGTCGGCCTCACCGTCCCCGATGAAGGATCGGTGTTTCTCGGCGGCGAAGACATTACATCTCTGCCCATGTACATGCGGGCGCAGCGCGGGATCAGCTACCTGCCGCAAGAACCTTCGGTGTTCCGGCGGATGTCGGTGGAAGACAACCTGCGGGCGATTTTCGAGACCTTGGATCTTCCGCACGGCGAACAGGAACGCCGGATCGACCGCCTGATCGAGGACTTCGGACTGCAAAAGGTGCGCAAGAGCATGGGCTACATGCTGTCCGGCGGCGAGCGCCGGAGGGTCGAGATCGCGCGTGCGCTGGCGATCAATCCATCGTTCATCCTCCTCGACGAGCCCTTCGCCGGGATCGACCCCATCGCCGTGCTCGACATCCAGGGCATCATTCGGCACTTGCAGACCATGGGAATCGGAGTCTTGATCACCGATCACAACGTGCGCGAGACTTTGAGGATCACCGACCGCGCGTATATCATCAACAACGGCGAGATCCTCCGCTCGGGGGCGCCCGCCGAGCTCTCCGCGGACCCCCAAGTGCGCAAGATCTACCTCGGCGAGGAGTTCACTCTCTAGCTTCGTTTTTCACGACCATGGCTCTCGAGCAAAAACTAAAACTCCAGCTTTCCCAGCGATTGGTGATGACGCCGTCGTTGCAGCAAGCGATCAAGCTGCTGCAGATGACGCGACTCGAGCTCGAGGGCGTGCTCACTCAGGAGCTGGTCGAGAATCCAGTGCTGGAGGAGAACGACGAGACGCCCGAGCCCGCCGAGGAGGAGGAGCGTCAGCGCGACGAGCAACCGCAGCAGGAGACGACTCCGGCGGCAGACGAGCTCGATCACGAGAAGTCCCTGGCCGAGGTCGACATCGAAGCCTATTTCGGCGATTGGGACGACGCTCCGCGGCCGCGCGCCAACGACGACCGCGAGCTGCCGCCGTTGGAGAACAATCTCACCCGCGAGCCCGACCTCTACGACCACCTGCTCTGGCAGCTCCACATGTCCGATGCCGCTCCACGCCAGCGCCAGCTTGCCGAGCTCATCATCGGCAATCTGACCCCGGACGGTCTGCTGGTCGCGAGTGAAGAGGAGTTGCGCGAGCTCGCGAGCGACGGCGACTCTGAACCGTGCACCCTCGAAGAGGTGGAGCAAGCGCTCGAGCTCGTGCGCTGTTTCGACCCTCCCGGCATCGCCTGCCGCGACCTGCGCCACAGCCTGCTGCGTCAGCTCGAGGCCCGAGGCGAGAGCGGCACCCTGGCCTGGCAGGTCGTCGACCAGCATTGGGACCCCTTCCTCAAGCGCCAGTTCCCAGTGATCGCCAAGACCATGTCCCTGCCGCTGGCCGAGCTCGAGCCCGTGGTCGAGACCATCAAATCGCTACAGGTCCGTCCCGGCCGGCGCTTCAACAATGAGCGCACGCACTACGTCGAGCCCGACGTGCACGTGCACAAGGTGGGCGGCGAATACATCATCCAACTGAACGACGACGGCTTGCCGCGCCTGCGGATCAGCCGCGCCTACCGCCGCATGCTGCAGGACATGCGGACCAGTGGCGGACAAGGCGAAGCGCAGGCGTACATCAAGGACAAGATGCGCTCGGCCATCTGGCTGATCAAGAGCCTCGACCAACGGCAGCGCACCATTTACAAGGTCGCCGAGTCGATCGTCCGCCAGCAGCGCGAGTTCCTCGATCGCGGCCTCGACCACCTGCGGCCCATGGTGCTGCGCGACGTCGCCGACGACATCGGTATGCACGAGTCGACGGTGAGCCGCGTGGTCTCCAACAAGTACATCCACACCCCGCGTGGCCTTTTCCCGTTCAAGTTCTTCTTCCACAGCGGCATCGACCGCGAGTACGGCGAGGACATCTCGTCGCTCACCGTCAAGCGGCGGATCGAGAATCTGGTGCAGGCCGAAAACCCTAAGCGCCCGCTCTCCGACAGCGAGCTCATGCGGGTGCTCAACCGGGAAGGCATCCATATCGCCCGGCGCACCGTCGCCAAGTACCGCGACGAGCTCAACATTCCGTCGTCCACCGACCGCAAGCAGATCTTCTGAGGGGGCCGAACCCAAACCCGAAGGGGAACAAACCATGATGCGTATCGAGTACGTGGGGCACGGGTATCACGTGGGTGAAGAGCTGAAGGCTTTCGCCGAAGAGCGCCTCGACAAGGCAGTCAAGCTCCTCGAGTCGCCGCTCGAGGCGCGCGTCACCTTCGAGCTCGAGCGCCACATGCACCGAGTCGACGTGCACGTGTACCACCGCCACGGCAGCTTGCAGGCGAGGGACGAAACCGGCGACATGCGCGAAGCCGTGATCCTCACCGCCGACAAGATCGCCGCTCAGGCGAAGCGGGCGCGCAAACGCCACACCGCTCGTCGGCGCCGGGCCGCGCGCAGCGTCGATCAGCAATCGCATTGGCCGGTCGACGTGGTGGCACGCGAAAGCCTCACCGGGCCGTCTGCGGACGGCGACCGAAATCCGCCGCGCATCATCAAGTCAAGCCTCCTGCGGATCAAGCCCATGTCGATCGAGGACGCAGCCCTCGAGCTCGACAGTGAGATCGAAACCGCAGAGCACGGATTCGTAGTCTTCCGCGATTCGACCACCGAGCGCGTGAGTGTGCTCTACCGCCGCAAGGACCGCCATTTCGGTCTTATCGCGCCGGAGTTCTGAGGTCGACGATTGGCCATAGCCGCCCGCCGCGAGCTCGTTTTCACCGCCCTGCCGGGGAGCAGTCGCGAGGAGGTCCTGCGCAGCCTGGCGCAAGCGGTGGCCGACACCGGCGAGGTTCTCGACAGCGAGCGGCTGTTCGACGAGCTGGTGGCGAGGGAGCGTTTGGGCTCGACCGCGATCGGCGGCGGCGTCGCCATTCCGCACGCCAAGATCGTGGGACTGCGGGCGCCGCTGCTGGCCGTAGGCCTGGCGCCCCAGGGGCTCGACTACGATGCTCCAGACGGCGAGCCGGTGCGCGTGCTGTTCCTGATCGCCTCGCCGGCCGAGGCTCCGGCCGAGCACCTGCGGCTGTTGGCGGCGATTTCACGCTGGCTCGGCCCACGCGCCGCGCGCGGCGCCACCTTGCTCACCGCCGGATCGGCCGAGCGCATCTGCGCGCTGCTGGCGGAGGACCCGAAATGACCGAAATACCAGCGCCTCCTTCCATAACGCCCAGTGATGAACAGGGCGCGCACGTCGCGGTGCGCGAACTCCTCGGTGGCGAGCTCTCCGATCTCGGGCTGCGTGTCCTCTGCGGCGCCTCGCACCTCGATAACCGGATCACCAACCCCCGAGTACAGAAGCCGGGACTCGCCTTCGCCGGCTACTACCCGTACATCAAGCCGGGGCGGGTGCAGATCATCGGCGAGAGCGAGCTTGCCTACCTAAGGACGCTGCCCGAGGATCTGCGCGGCGAGCGCTTCGCGGCCATTACTTCGTTGCCAATCCCGCTCTTCGTGGTCACCAAGGGTTTGCCCGCACTGCCCGACCTCATCGAGCTCTGCGAGACCAGAGAAGTTCCGGTGCTGTCGTCGAACGCCATGTCTTCGACGGTAATCAAGCGCCTAAGCTACTTCCTCGAGGATCACCTGGTGCCGTCGACGCGTCTGCACGGCGTGCTGCTCGAGATCTACGGCCTGGGGGTCTTGCTGATCGGCCACAGCGGAGTGGGGAAGAGCGAGTGCGCACTCGATCTCATCACCCGCGGACACAGCTTGGTGGCGGACGACCGAGTCACCGTGAAGCGCTATCCGAACGGCGAGCTCATCGGATTCTGCGAAGAGCCCCTACGCCATCACATGGAGCTGCGTGGCCTGGGGATCATCAACGTCAAGGACCTCTTCGGCTTAGCGGCGGTGCGCGAACGCAAGTCGATCGACCTGGTGGTCGAGCTCGAGCCCTGGGAAGAAGGCAAGGTCTACGATCGCCTCGGCCTGGACGAGACCGTACACAACATCCTCGATGTGCCCTGCCCGTACATCAAGATGCCGGTCGCGCTCGGGCGCAACCTGTCCATCCTGGTCGAGATCGCGGCGCGCAACCACGTTTTGAAGGTACAGGGACATCACTCGGCGCGCGAGTTCGCGCGCAAGCTCGAGGAACAGCTTGAACGCAACCGGCAGCCCGGATCCCGCTGAGCGGCCCCGCCTAGTCCTGGTGACCGGCTTGTCCGGCTCGGGCAAGAGCACCGTCGCCAAGGGCTTCGAAGACCTCGGCTACTACGTCATGGACAATCTGCCGCTAGGGTTGTTGCGGCAGTTGCTCGCCAATCCGACTGAACACGTGCAGGACGGCAAGAGCATCGCGGTGGTGGCCGACGTGCGCGCCGGAGGACTGGCTGAGGAACTGCCGCGCTTGGTGCGCGAGCTGGATCACACTCGCATGCGGCCGTCGCTGTTGTTTCTCGAAGCCGACGACAACGCCCTACTGCGGCGCTTCTCGGAGACTCGGCGGCCGCATCCGCTTGCCCCGCAAGGGCCGGTGCTCGAGGGAGTGAGCCGGGAACGCGCCTTGCTCGGCGATTTGCGCGCGCTGGCGGATGTGGTGTTCGACACCACGGATTGGTCCATCCACGACACCCGTGCTCAGGTCTTCAAGGAGTTCGCCGGGCCCGGGCACGAAGCCGCCATGGCAATCACGCTGGTGAGCTTCGGCTTCAAGCACGGCGCGCCGCCCGGGACCGATTTGCTGTTCGACGTGCGCTTTCTGCCGAATCCCTACTTCGTGCCCGAGCTGCGGGATCATTCGGGGCAAGAGGAAGTGATTCGCTCCTGGCTGCAGGCGGTGCCGGAGTACAACGAGCTCATCGTCCGCTTCGGCGATCTGTTGTTGTATCTGCTCCCGTTGTATCGGCGGGAGAATCGGAGCTATCTGGCGGTGGGCATCGGCTGCACCGGCGGCCGCCACCGCTCGGTGGCCATCGCCGAAGCGCTCGGCGAGGCGCTCCGCGACGCGGGCTGGCCCGTCCGCATCGTGCACCGGGATATCGGACATTCATGATCGGCGTCCTCATTGTCACGCACGGCGGCTTGGCCGCGGAGCTGCTCTCCGCCGCCGAGATGATCACCGGCGGCCTGAACGGCTTCGAGGCACTTTCGCTCCCGTGGACGGAAGGCTTCGACGAGGCCCGGCAGCAGATTCGCGCCGGCGTCGATCGCCTGGACTCGGGCTCCGGAGTCTTGATCCTCACCGACATGTACGGCGATACGCCGAGCAATGCCGCGCTCGCGATCTCCCAACCCGATCGGGTCGAGGTGGTCACCGGGGTCAATCTGCCGATGGTGGTTCGGCTCGGCTGTCTGGCCACTCAAGAACTGACGGTCAAGGACCTCGCGCGCTGGCTGCAAGCGAAGGGAAGACGCGCCATCCGGCACGGCTCCGAGCCCCACGGCCGGAGACCGGTGTGATCGAACGCAAAGTGGAGATCGTCAATCGCCTCGGCCTGCACGCCCGCGCGGCGGCCAAGCTGGTGCATACGGCGGGCTCCTTCCGCAGCCGGGTCACGCTAATCAAGGACGGTGAGGAAGTGGACGCCAAGAGCATCCTCGGCTTACTCCTACTGGCTGCCGCTCAGGGCAGCAAGGTGATCTTGCGAACCGAAGGCGAGGACGAAGCGGCGGCGATGGACAGCGTCTGCGGGCTGATCGCCGGACGATTCGGCGAGGGGGAATGATGCCGCGAGCCGAGATGCAAGTTCGTCAGGGCCTGGCTGCCGCCGGTGGCATCGCCGTTGGCCGTGCGGTCTGCATGGTAACGCGGGCGGTCGAGATCTACCGCTTTCCGATCGCCGACGGAGAGCTCGACGCCGAAGTCGAGCGCCTGCGCGAGGCGGTGCGGCGCACCGAGCAGGAGATTCGCCGCACCCAGTCCGGCGTCGTCGAGGAGCTCGGCCAGGAGCTCGCCGAGATCTTCGACGCCCACGTCCTCATGCTCGCCGACCAGGCCTTCGTTGAGCGCATCGTCGGGCGGATTCGAAGCGAACACGCCAACGCCGAATGGGTCGTACACCGCACCACTGAGGAGCTCATCGAACGATTCAACCAGCTCGACGATCCGCGCATGCGCGAGCGCGCCGAGGACTTGCGCGACGTCGGGCGCTACCTTCTGCGGATGCTCCAGGGCATCGCCCACCACGAGTTGGCGGAGCTCGATGAGGACGTGATCATTGTCGCGGACGACCTCACGCCATCAGATGCCGTCCGTTTGGGCCGTCAACGAGTGATCGGCCTGGCGGTCGAGTCCGGTGGACGGACCTCGCACACCACGATCATCGCGCACTCCTTGAACATCCCTCTGGTGACCGGCTTGAAGGGGGTCGTGGATACGGTCACCGACGAGGACCCGGTGATCGTCGACGGCGAGAGCGGGGAGTTCATCCTGCACCCGACGCCCGAGGCACTGGCGGACTACAGCTCCCGGCGCGACGCGCTGCGGAGCCGGGAAGCCGATCTTCTGGCGACCTGCAGCCTCCCGGCGCGCTCGCTCGACGGCGTCGAGATCACCCTGCAAGCCAACATCGACCTCCCCGAGGAAATCGATCAGGCCGCCACCTTCGGCGCCCAGGGCGTAGGGCTCTATCGCAGCGAGTTCTTGTACATCGAGATGAGCCCGCGACTGCCCACCGAAGAGGACCACATGAACATCTATCGCCAACTCGCGGAAGCCTGCGCGCCGCTGCCGGCGATCATCCGCACGTACGACCTCGGTGGACGCAAGCTCGCCCGAGAAGTGATGGACACGCGCGAGGAGAACCCGGTCCTGGGCCTGCGCGGCATCCGGCTCACACTCGCCCGGCCCGGGGTGTTTCGCACTCAGTTGCGTGGACTCTTCCGCGCCAGCGTGTATGGCGAGATCTGGGTGATGTTGCCCCTGGTCAGCACGCTCGACGAAGTGCGAAAGTTTCGCGCCTTCGCGGCCTCGGTGATGTCCGAGCTCGAGGCCGAGGGCAAGCCGTTTCGCCGGGACCTGAAAATCGGGGTCATGATCGAGGTTCCCTCGGCGGCGGTCATCGCCGATCTGTTGGCGCGCGAGGTCGATTTTTTCTCGATCGGCACGAACGACCTGATCCAGTACTCGATGGCGGTCGACCGCAACAACGAAGAGGTCACCGACCTCTATCAGCCGCTGCATCCGGCGCTGTTGCGCATGCTACGCTTTTGCACGAGTAGCGCCCGCGAGGCGGGGATCCCGATCGGCGTGTGCGGAGAAATGGCGGCGGATGCACGATTCGTCCCCTTGCTCCTCGGTCTTGGCATCCGGCGGCTCTCCATGAGCCCTCGCGCCGTGCCGCACATCAAGGCTTTGATTCGTGGGCTGCGCGTCGACGAGCTCCAAGCGTTGGCGCTTGAATGCGTGAACTTGCCGACCGCCGCTGAGGTGGAGAGTCGATTGCGGCACTACCTCGACGGAGTCACGGCCTAGGAGGACGACTGGTGCGTCAAGTAGTAAAGAAAGTGGAGAAACCGTGGGGATACGAGTTGATTTTCGCCCACACGGACCGCTATGCAGGAAAGATTCTCCACGTAAATGCGGGCCACGCCCTCTCCCTCCAGTACCACGAGCGCAAAGATGAAACCCTCTACCTGGCGAGTGGAGACGTCGAGTTCCAGGTCCAGGAAGACGGAAGGCTCACCAGCCACCACCTGCTGACGGGCGAGTCGTACCACGTGCGTCCCGGCGTGCACCACCGAATGATCGCCGGGCCGTCGGGCTGCGAGTTCATCGAGGTCTCGAGCCCCGAGCTCGACGACGTCGTGCGCTTGGAGGATCGATATGGCCGATCGTAGACACTGGGGTCTATGGATCGTGGGGACCGGATTCCTGGTCTCTTGCGGCCCACCGCCGCAGCCCAAACAGATGCCTCCTCAAGCCGTGTCGCAGCAGGCTCCAGACCCCCCTCCTCCGAGCGATCCAGCCCCTGCCGCGCCGGTCAAGACCGACACCGTGATCGTGGTCGACAAGGGCGAAGAGGACAGTAAGGCTCCCACTCTCGCGGAGGCCGGGCGGGCGGAGAAGGAGCGCCGCCGGACCATGGACAAGCCTGGAGTCGTGATCAACGACAAGAACCTGTCGCAGTACGCGGCCAAGGGTCAGGTGACGACGGCCAAAGCTCCCGAGTCGACAGCGGCCAAGATGCCTCCTCCGACCCCGACGGCGACCGATGGGCACGACGAATCCTACTGGCGCACGCGCGGGCTGGAGATCCGGCAGCGGTGGCACGACGCCGCGGACCAAGTGAAGATCCAGCAGAAGAGCGTCGAGAAGCTGCGCACGGCGTTTTACGCCGAAGACGATCCTTACGTGCGCGACGGCCGCATCAAGCCCGAGTGGGACCGCGCCCTCGAAAAGCTCGACGAGTCTCGCCGTGGCATCGAGCAGGCAAAGAAAGACCTGGAGACGTTCACGGACGAGGGACAGCGAGGCGGGGCCTATCCGGCGTGGCTCGAAGAGGGCATCGACCTTGAGCCCGCCCAGGAAGTCGTCAAGCTGAAGCCCAACGAGCCCGGCGAACCCAAGGTGATCCAGCCGGTCTCGCAGGAGCCGCCGCCCCACCGATGAGCCACCCATGAGTGACCCCACCGGTGCGCGGCGCTATTTCCTCGAAACCTGGGGCTGTCAGATGAACGAGCTCGACAGCCAGCGTATGGCGGGGCAGCTCATGCAGGACGGTCTCCTGCCGACGCATGAGCCGCTCGAGGCCGACGTGATCCTGCTCAACTCCTGCAGCGTGCGGGAGAAGGCCGCGCAGAAGGTCTACAGCCGGTTGGGCGAATATCGCCTATTCAAGAAGGACCGCCCCAGTCTTCGAATCGGGCTCTGCGGTTGCGTGGCCCAGCAGGAAGGGCAGCGGGCGCTCGACCGGGTTCCGGATCTGGACTTCGTTCTGGGGCCGGCGCGAGTAGGGGAGCTGCGTTCGATCCTGGCCCGCCGTGAGGCTGGAGAACGGGTCCTGGCAACCGGCTTCCCGGAGCACCGCGAGTTCGACATCGATGCCGTGTCCCGCGATGGCTCGCACAAGGGCATGGTCACGCTGATCGAGGGCTGCAACAAACGCTGCACCTTCTGCATCGTCCCTACGACCCGGGGTCCCGAGCGCAGCCGATCCTTGCGGGACATCCTGGCCGAGGTTCGCCACCTGCTCGACTACGGATTCCTCGAGATCGAGCTCCTCGGACAGACAGTGAACCACTGGCGCGACCCCGAGCTCGACCTCGACTTTGCCGATCTGCTCGCCGCCATCGCCCCGATGTCGGGCCTGCGCCGGCTCCGCTTTCTGACCTCGTACCCAAGGGACTTCACGCCCCGTATGGTGGAGCAGGTGGGCGCCCACGCGAACATCTGCCCCTTCATTCACCTGCCTGTGCAGTCGGGCTCCGACCGAGTTCTGCGGCGCATGGGACGCGGCTACAGCGTCGACGAGTTTCGCCAGCTGGTTCGCGATCTAAGGGCGGTGCGGGAAGGGCTCGCGATCTCGACCGACTTCATCGTCGGTTTCCCGGGTGAGACCCTGGAGGATCACCAGGCGAGCCTGGATCTCATCACCGAGTGCCGGTTTGCTACCCTGTTCGCGTTCAAGTACTCACCGCGTCCGGGTACGGCGGCACTCAAGCTCGGAGACGGAGTTGAGGACGTGGAGTCATCCCGTCGCTTGCAAGAGCTTTTCGACGTGCAGAACGCAATCCAGCTCGAGCTCAACGAAGAGCTCGTCGGCGCGACGCTCGAGGTCCTCGTGACCGGTTGGGGCCGGCAGGCCGGCACGCTTACCGGCCGGAGTCCCTGCCATCGCATCGTGCACTTTCCGGCCAACGCGAGCGCCTCGCCACGAATCGGACAGTTGGCTCAAATCGTGATCGAACGAGCCATGCCGCACAGCCTCCTCGGACAGGAAGTCTCTATCCCCTGATGACCGACGCGACTGAGCAAGTCCGCATGGAGATCAAGGGGATTCTGCTCGATCCAACCTCGAACGTGCCGATCGTGATCCTGCGGGACTCCGAGAACCACCTTCTGTTGCCGATCTGGATCGGCCTCTTCGAAGCGAACGCAATCGCGCTACGCCTCGAGGGTGTCGAAACTCCGCGACCGATGACGCACGATCTTCTGCGCAGCGCCATCGAGCAGCTTGGCGGAACCGTGTCTCGGGTGGTCATTCGGGACCTTCAAGAGAGCACCTACTTCGCCACGATCGAGCTCAAGACTCCGCAGGGCGACATGGCGCTCGACGCCCGCCCGAGCGACGCGCTAGCGCTCGCGCTTCGCACGGGCGCCGGAATCTTCGTCAACCGTCAGGTGCTCGAGAAGGCGAAGGCGGCAGAACTGGCCGCTGAACCGGCGAACGACGAAGAGAAGGTTCGCAAGTGGCTCGAAGAAATCGGCCCCGACGATCTCGGCAAGTACACGATGTAGCACAGGGCACTAAGTGCCTTGTTTTTAGCATATTAAGCCGTTTGTCGGCCGGCCGACATTGCAGGGTTGACCGGCCGCTCGCACTTCCCTAGACTGCGATCTATCCATGATCCTGGCCATCACAAATCAGAAGGGCGGAGTGGGGAAGACCACCACCGCGATCAATCTCGCCGCGGCCCTGGCGTCAAAGGGTCTGCGTACCCTACTCATCGATCTCGACCCGCAAGCCAATAGCTCGATGTCGTTCCTGGATGTGCACTCGCTCCAGCGAACGATGTTCGACGCCATCACCGACAGCACGGTCACGATCAAAGACATCATCCTGCAGGTCGAGAAAGTGCCCGAGCTCTGGATCGCGCCCTCGAGCATTTCATTGGCGAAGATCGAGGCCAAGTTGATCGGCGAGCTCGACTCGCACTATCGACTGAAGGACAAGATCGACGCCCTGCGCGGCGAGTTCGAATACATCGTAATCGACACGCCACCGACCCTCGGCATCATCACCGTCAACGCGCTGGTCGCCAGCACCCATGTGCTGATTCCGATTCAGTCCAGCTACTTTGCGTTGGAAGGCACGGACGACTTGCTGGAAACGATCGACAAGATCAAGGGCCGTGCGAACCCGCAGTTGCAGATCCTCGGCGCGGTGATCACCCTGTTCGACAAGCGGACGTTGCTATCCAAAGACATTCACGATCAGATCGCTCGCGTCTTCGGCGACAAGCTCTTCGAGACCGTCATCACCAAGAGCGTCCGGCTCGAAGAGAGTCCGGCCTACCGTGAATCGATCTTCACCTTCGCGCCGCGTTCGACCGGTGCCTATGAGTACTACAAGCTTTCCGAGGAGGTCCTGAGCCGTGTCTGAGCCCGTTGCGAACAAGCGCCGTGGTGGCCTCCCGCTGCGGGTCAAGATGCGCCACGACCCGCACTTCGTCGAGGAGCTCGCCGCGCGTCACGAAACTGCCATCGGCAAGTTCGTGCCGCTGTCTGCGATCGAGGCCGACCCCAACCAGCCGCGCACTTCGATGGGCGACCTGAGCGATCTGGTGGGCTCGATTCGGGACAAGGGTGTGCTCGAACCACTTCTGGTTCGCCGGCAAGCTACGGACTCTGGGAAGGTCTACCGCATCATCTCGGGTGAACGCCGCTATCGGGCGTCGATCGAAGCAGGCCTCTTCGAAGTGCCGGTGATCGAGATGGATGTGACCGATCAAGAGGCGCTCGAGATTGCCCTGATCGAGAACCTCCAGCGCAAGGACCTGACGCCGTTCGAGGAAGCCGAGGGCTACCGATCGCTGGCGGAGCAACACGAGTACACCCACGAGCAGATCGCTGAGGTCATGGGACGGTCCCGTTCTACCGTCACCGAGGCGTTGAGTCTTCTTGCGATTCCGGCGCGGGTTCGAGACGCCGTCCAAGCCCTGGGGATCCAGTCGAAGAGCACGCTGCTGGAAGTTCTCAAGAGCGGCGACGAGGCGACCATGCTCAGCCTGGCTGAGCGTGCCGCCACGCAGGGGCTCAACCGCGAGGACCTTCGGCGTGAGGCCCGCGCGCAACGCCGTGGAACCACCGGTGTCGCACGCCGCAAGCCCTACGTGTTCAAGTTCCGAGCTCCGGATAAGACCTACAGCCTGGCCCTGAGCTTCCGGCAGAGCAGCGTCGAACGAACCGACCTGATCCAAGCACTGGAAGCCATTCTCACAAATCTCAAGAGCGCCAAGGATTAGGGAAGTCGCAGGCCAGGACCTAACTGCTTTCTAACCTCGCCAGGTCATTAGGTTTACATAATCTATCTTATCGGACCCTGGGTAGGGCGCGAACTGGCCAGCCTGGAGACCTCTCACCTCGACCACTCGGCTCCCAGATCTTCATCCTCATCGAGCCTCAGCCCAGCCAGCGTGCCCCCGGCGAGCTGGCCCTCGAGCTGGCCGCGAATCCACGAGACCAGGTTTTCTCCGCTGGGGATCTGCGCTCCGTCGGCAAACTCGGGAAGCGTCTGGTTGATGTGCTGATGGTCGAGGCGCTCCACGACTTTCTCCTGCACCAGCCGATCCAGGGCTCCGAGGTCGACGACGAACCCGGTCGCCGGATCGACATCGCCTTCGACCGTAACCCAGAGGCGGTAGTTGTGTCCGTGCCCCGGCAGGTTCGAGCACTTCCCAAAGCGCTCGCGATTCTCGGCCTCCGACCATGCCGACCGGCGATACAGGTGACTGGCGCTAAAGCGATACCTCCTGAGGAGACGAACGGGCATGTCGGATCGACCTTCCCTTTCAGGGCGGCGTCAGCCGCCTGGCCGTCGCCACAGGTGGGCGCCGCCGGTGATGTCCACGACCGCACCGGTCGCATAGTCGCAGGTGAGGAGGAACTCGACCGCCTGGGCCACATGGCGCGGCTCGCCCATGCGGCCCAGGAGCGTCCGTTCGGCTATCGCCGCGAGTTGTGAATCCGGCGTGCCATCCGGCGCGAGTACCGGCCCAGGAACCACGGCATTCACTCGGAAGCCCGGCGCCATCGCCTTGGCTAAGGCCCTGACCAGCGACAGTACCGCTGCCTTCGACACGCAGTGCGCGAAATAGGCCGGCCAGAGCTCGTGCGCCCCCGAGTCCGCGATCGCCACGATCTGCCCGCCCTGCGGCCCGCGAAGGTCGCCGTAGTCTCGAGCCAGCAGAAACAGCGCCCGCAAGTTCATCGCCATCACCGCGTCCCACTGTTCCGCCGTGGTCTCGGCGAGGGGCAGCTTCAGGAACGAAGCCGCGGACTGGACGATGGCGTCCGGCGACAGCCCAACGTCCGCGCATCGCGACAACAGATTTCCGGGGCCGGTCGGGCTCGAGAGGTCCGCCTGAAAGGACGCGGCGCCTCGACCAAGCTCTTCGACCAGAGCGTCGGCTTCTCGCGCGCTCGAGTGATAGTGAATGGCGACGCGAGCACCACGGGCCGCAAGCCGGCGAGCGATCGCGGCACCCACCCGCCGCGCGCCGCCCGTGACCAGGACCGTGCGACCGCGCAGATCCTCCGTAGCGGCAGTTCCTGCGCTTGTGCTGCCCGTATAATCGCCGCCTTCCATGATTCGTCGCCTCGACCGCTACATTTTCTCCGAGCTCTTGGGGCCTCTCGCACTCGGATTTTCAGTCTATACGTTCATCCTCTTGATGCAGTTCCTGTTCAAGTCCGCCGAGCTCATCATCCGGCGCGGCCTGGCCGTGGGAACAGTCGCCCGGCTCTTCTGGTACACGCTCCCCAACATCCTCGTACTGACCCTGCCGATGTCGCTGCTGTTCGCAATCCTGGTCGCCATCGGACGCATGTCGTCCGACAGCGAGCTGATCGCCGTACGAGCCTGCGGCGTCAGTCTCTACCGGCTGTATCGCCCGATCCTCGCGCTCAGCACGGCGCTCGGCTTGGTCACGCTGTGGGTAACGCTCGCCTTGCTGCCGCAAGGCAATCACAATTTGCAGAAGCTCCGCATCCAAGCCGCGACCGCCGGCGCGACCGGGCAGGTCGAGCCGCGCATCTTCAATACCGAATTTCCGGGGCGCGTGGTCTACGTCTTCCAGAGCGAGAAACGCGGCTGGAAGGGCGTCTTCCTGGCGCCGTCCCTGCCGCCGGCCCAGCACGAAGTCACGGTGGCCGATCGCGGTGAGCTCCGGGTCGACGACGCGGGCGAGCGCGTCGTGCTGCACCTCGAGAACGCGGTGACCCACAAGGTCAACCTCGATGAGCCCGACAAGTACGAGCTCAGTCAGAGCCAGACCCTCGATCAGCAACTCCTGGCCCCCGAGTCGCGCAGCGGACCGATTGCGACCACGACGTCGAAAGGGATCCGCGAACGCAGCTTGAGCGAACTGCGCGCCATGGCTGCCGAGCCTGGCCAGGCACCCGAGCTCCGGCGGAGCGCGCAGATCGAGATCCACAAGAAGTTCGCGATTCCCATGGCTTGCGTGGTCTTCGGCCTGCTCGCCCTGCCACTCGGCTTCAACAACCGCAGGGGCGGGAAATCCTCGGGATTTGCGTTGTCGTTGGGCGTGCTGCTGGGCTACTACATCCTGCTCAGCAACGGAGAGGAGGCGGCCCACGCCGGCAAGATCACGCCGGTGCTGGCGATGTGGCTGCCCAACGCGCTGTTCGCCGCCTTCGCGGTGGTGCTGGCATACCGGCGCAATCGCGACCTCGAATTCCGACTCCCCCGCTGGGGCCGGCCGTGGCTGGTTCGCAAGCGAACTCGAGCCTCGGCGGGTCCGGGACCGAGGACCGCGTCCGTCGCCGGCGCCGTCAAGCCCGATCTGATCCTGCGCTTCCCGCGTCTGCGTCTGGTGTTTCCGAATCTCCTCGACCGCTACGTGATGACGGCCTTCGGACGCAGCCTCCTGATCGTGTCGCTCTCGGCAATGATCATCTACGTCGTCGCCGATCTAAGCGAGATCATCGACGACGTGCTCAAGAACAAGATCGGCGCCGGCCTGTTGGTGACTTACTACAAGTATTTCTCGCTGCAGATCTTTTATGACCTAGCGCCCATTATCGTGCTGGTGGCGACCCTGATCGCGCTGTCGTTGCTCGCGCGCACCAACGAGGTCACCGCGTGCAAAGCCCTGGGCGTGAGCTTGTATCGCTTGTGCGTTCCGGTGCTCGCCGGGGCAATGGCGGTGGCCGGGCTCTGCGCCTTCTTGCAGGCCGAGGTTCTGCCGGCCTCGAACCAGAAAGTGTTCGAGCTCCGCGATCGCATCAAAGGACGCGATCCCAACACCCAGGTGCGGCGGCGAATCGACGAGCAATGGCTGTTCGGCCAGGGGCGCTACGTCTACAACTATCTCTACTTCGACGCCAAGCAGAGCGTGCTACAGCATCTTCAGGTCTTCGAATTCGACGAGAAGAATCGCCTGGTGCGCCGACTATTCGCCAAGACCGCGCAGTATCTCGACGGACGTTGGGTGTTCACCGACGGCTGGACTCGGACCTTCGATGGAGCGCGGGTTACCAGCTATTCGCGGTTCCAGCAGCCGGTGCACGTGGACTATCCCGAGACCCCCGCTTACTTTCGCAACGACGTGAAACGACCGAGCGAAATGCGTTACGGCGAGCTTTCCGAATACGTGTCGAATCTAAAGAGCAGCGGCCAGCTGGTGCCCGATCTCGAAGTCGACTTGGCGTCGAAGATCGCCTTCCCGGTGGTTTCGTTCGTGATGGCGTGCGTGGGTCTCCCCTTCGCCTTCCGACTGGGTCGGCGCGGCGCGCTCTACGGAATCGGCCTGGCGGTCGTCCTGGGGATCGTCTTCGTCGGCGTGTTCGCCTTTTTCAGAACTCTGGGACAAACCGGAGCTCTGCCGCCGCTGGTCTCGGTGTGGAGTCCGAGCGTGATCTTCGGCCTGCTCGCCGCCTACCTCTTCCTCGGCGTCGAAACCTGAGACCGCTCGTTCGACTCAGCGCCGGCGCACGGGCCGGCTCTCGAGCACGCCGTAAAACAGGGTCGAGAGCGCGTGCAGCGTGGCGACGCTGGTTGCACTCCGGCGGGTTTCGAGACCGCCGGTCAGCGAGTTGATCATCCCTCCCGAACGCCGCGTCCCCGGAATCGCCATCCCGATTTGCTCGCCGGTTAGTCCCGCGACCAAACGCGCCGGCAACTCGACTGAGCCGCTACCGCCGCAGGCCTCACCGGTCGCGCCGATCAGAATCGTCCACGTGCGCACGAAATAGCGCGGGCTCGCAGCCACCTCGAGACTGTGGATGGCGCCCTCGCAGCAGGCATAGAAATGGTAGTGGCCCTGCAGACGCTCGAGGAGTCGCTGCGCGTGCCCCCGCGCGCGCTCGATCGCCTCCTCGTCGCTCATCGCCAAGCCGTCGTGGCCGCCCTGCTCCGGCAGAGGCTGCGGCACCACCGCAACGGGCGCCGGCCGATCCAATCCGTCGTGGAAGAAGCGCAGGAAACCATCGCGCACGCCGAGCAGGCGATCGGGTTCGTTGCCGTGCACGGCGACCTCCACTCCCGATTGGAAACCCTGCCAGAAATCCCTAAGATCGGTAGTCATCGTGATTCAAAGCTCGCAAAATCAATCGATCAAGGATATTCGTCGCCTGTTGAAGAGTAAAGGCGATTGGGTCGCTCTCGAAGGCCCTCATCTCATCCTCGAAGCACTGCAGTTCGGGCTCGTGCTCGAGCACGTGCTGATGACGCCCGCATTCGCCGAGCGCGAAGAGGGCCGCCACCTCGCGGCGCGAACCACCGTGCTTCTGGTCGCCGAACCGGTCCTCGCCAGCCTCGCGGACGCGGACGCTCCGCAAGGAGCTCTTGCCGTCGCACGAATCCAACGCTCCGGAGTCGCGGCCCTCCCGCGCCGGGTGAATGGCGTCTATGTGTACGCGGAGGGAATGCAGGACCCCGGCAACCTCGGGGCGCTCGCACGCTCGGCGGAAGCCGCAGGCGCGACCGCACTCGCGCTGTCGCCGGGAGCGGCGAGTCCCAATCAAGCTCGAGCCCTCCGCGCATCGGCCGGAAGCCTCCTGCGTTTCCCCCTCGCCGTGCAGGTCACTCCGCAGGACCTCACCCTCCACTTGACCGATCTCAGGCCGCGCTGGGTGGCGCTCGATCCCTCGGCGACCGAAGACCTCTATTCGGCCGATCTCGGCGGACCGTTGGTGCTGATGCTCGGCGCCGAGGGACCCGGCCTTTCGGCGGATTCGCTCGCCCTCGCCGATGTGCGGCTTCGAATCCCAGTCTCCCCACCGGTCGAGTCACTGAACGCGACGGTTGCCGCGGCGGTGGTGTTGTTCGAAATCTTCCGCCGCCGCGGCTGAATCTCGGGTTCCCGCTCAGTTGCTCTTGGCCGCGCGAACCGCCGCGGTGAGCGCCGGCAGCACCTCGTGCAGGTCGCCGACAATGCCGTAGCTCGCGACACCGAAGATGGGCGCACCCGCGTCCTTGTTGATCGCGACCACGATTGTCGAACCCTTCATACCGACCAGGTGCTGAATCGCGCCCGAGATGCCGGCCGCGATGTAGAGCTTCGGCGCGACGGTCTGACCGCTCGAACCGATCTGGCGATCGCGCGGCAGCCAGCCGTTATCGATGACCGGCCGGCTGGCGCCGATTTCGGCGCCCAGGGCGGCGGCGAGATCGTTCACCGGTCCCATCTTGTCGGCGCCGCCGATCCCTCGGCCCACCGCGACGATGATGTCGGCCTTCGTGAGATCGACCGTATCGCCCCCGACGTCCTCGGTGCCGAGGATCTCGCGGTCGGCCGCGATCGCTCCGACGGTCGAGCGCTTCACCGCGCTCGTTCCGGCGACCATCGAATCCGCGGAGAAGGCACCCGACTGCACGGACAACAGCACGGCGCCATCACCCTTGACGCGCACTCGCGCGTGCAGCTTGCCCCCCAGCACGGGCCGCTTCCAGACCAATCCGTCGGCGCCGCTCGCGAAGCCGATCACCTCGGGTAGCAGCCCGGCGCCGAGCTCCTGAGCCAGACGCGGCATGAAATCAACCGTCTGATAGGTGTGCGGGAACACCACCCAATCCGGCGAGGCCTCGCGCAGGAGATCCGCCAGGGCTCCGACGTAGGCGCCAGGCGTGTAGCTCTCGAGGGCTGGATGCTCGGCGAGATGGACGGCGGCAAGGGCGGCGCGACCGGCGACTTCGTTGGCCAGGGTCTCCACCGCGCTGCCGAGAACGACTGCTTCGGCGGTTCCACCGAGCTCAGCGGCCAGCGCCTGGCCGGCGGCGATCGCTTCCCAAGACATCCGGTGGAGCTTGTTTTCGCGCTGCTGCAGGACGACCCAGACCTTGGCCATCACATCACCCTCGCTTCACGCTGCAGGAGCTCGACGAGCTTCGTCGCCGCGGTGACCGCGTCGCCCTCCAGAATCTGGGTCGCCTTGCCGCTTTCCGGCGCTCCGACTGAAAGAACTTCGAGTCGCGAAGCGGCGGCGCCAGTCTCCGAGAGCCCCAGATCGGCCGCGGTCACCTCGGCGATCTCCTTCTTCTTCGCCGCCATGATGCCCTTGAGCGAGGCGTACCGCGGATGGTTGATGCCCGCCTGGACCTGGATGACGGCCGGCAGCTGGACGCGGAAGATCTCGTTCTTGCCGCTCTCCATCTCGCGCACCACCCGCGCCGAAGCCCCTCCCTCGTCGATCGTGAGCCCCATGACGAGCCAGGCATGCGGCCAACCGAGGACACCGGCGATCACCGAGCCGGTTGCCCCGTAGCCGAGATCGTCCGACTGCGATCCGGTCAGAACAAGGTCGAAGGGCTCGCGGCCGATGGCGACCGCGAGAGCCTTGCCGTTGGCGAGCGCATCGCCACCGGCAAATGCGTCATCGCGCAGCAGGACCGAGCGGCTGGCGCCGAGAGCCAGGGTCTTGCGCAGCGCTTCCCGCACGCGATCGGGGCCGAGGCTGAAGACCACGACTTCGCCGCCCGACTTCTCGGCCAGACGCAGCGCCTCTTCGAGCGCGTACTCATCGCTCTCGTTGATCACGAACGGCAGGTCCTCTTCGTCGACCCAGCGCGCGTCCTTGGCGACCCGCAAGCGCGCCTCGGTATCGGGGACTTGTTTGATGCACACCGCGATTTTCATGCCGGCTCCTGAATGCTGATTCGGGTTGCCTGGCGGATGATCCGGGCCGGGAGGCCGCGCGAGGCAGTGGCGTATCGAATCCCGCCATCGCGAGGCTATCACGCGATTACCGCTCTCAGTCGCCTGCGGGGCCAATGTTTACAGGCCTGCGCGCCTCATGCTACCTTTGCCGCGCCGATGATCTGGATCCTCGCCGCGCCACCGCCTCCGAATCCCAGCATCTTCGAATCCTTCTTCCGCTCGGGGCCAATGGCCCAGTTGGTCCTCGCTCTGCTCGCGGCGTTCTCGATCGCTTCCTGGGCGATCATGCTCGGCAAGTGGATGCAACTCCGGCGGGCCGAATCGCACGGCCGCAAATTCCTCGAGGTCTTCCATCAGAGCAAGCGCTTCAGCGAAGTGAGCGCGTCGGCGGGCCGGCTCGCCGCGTCGCCACTGGTCGGCCTCTTCCAGGCCGGCTACGCCGAGATCGATGCGCAGGTCAAAGCCGGCGGAGAGGCCGGAGGTGCGGCGCAGGGCAAGTACCGCATCAAGTCCCTCCCCGCCGTGGAACGCAGCTTGAAACGGGCGCTCAACGTCGAGTTGCTGCTGGTGACGCGGGCTCTCCCGTTCCTCGCCACCACCGCCGCCGCGGCACCTTTCATCGGTCTCTTCGGAACGGTGTGGGGAATCATGAACGCCTTCCGCGACATCGGCATATCGGGGTCGACCTCGATCGTGGCCGTGGCGCCGGGTATCTCCGAGGCACTGATCAACACCGCCGCCGGGTTGGGCGCGGCGATTCCGGCGCTCATCGGCTTCAACTACTTCAGCGGCCGTATCCGCCGCCTGCGCGCCGAGCTCGACGACTTCGTACTCGAGTTCATCAACCTCGCCGAGCGGAACTTCACCTGAGCTCGCGGGTCTAAGTCTTACCAGAGACCATGGCGTTCCAATACGGCTCCGACAACACAGACGACAACCTGTTGGGCGACATCAACGTCACCCCCTTGGTCGACGTCATGCTCGTGCTCCTCATCATCTTCATGGTCACTGCGCCGATGCTCCATCAGGGCATCGAGGTCGCCCTGCCCAAGGCGAGCGCCGAGACCCTCCCGCAGCGAGCCGACGATCCACTGGTGCTCTCCATTCGCCGCGACGGCATGGTGTTCATTCGCGACACTCCAGTCCACCCGACCCAACTCGTCGCGCGCTTGACGCCCATGCTCAAGGGCCGAGCCGACCAGTCGGTCTACCTCAAGGGCGATCGCGACGTCCCCTACGGCCGGGTGATGGAGGTCCTGGATCTGCTCCATCAGGGCGGGATCCAGCGCGTGGGCATGGTGACCGAGAAACCGACTACCAAGCCCTCGGGGAGCTGAGTGAGGGAACGGATCGACGATTTGCTCGAGGAGCGGCGTCGGAGCCGCCCCTTCGCGCGCGCCCCCAGCGTATTCTGGGCAGCGGCCTTCCACGCCTGCGTCCTGGCGGCCATCTTCCTCGCGCCTCGCCTCGCCGCGCAACGCACCGCGCCGCTCGAGTTCGTGGCCGTGCAGATCATCCCGGCGCAAGCCCTCGGGGTGCAGAAACCGGCGCCCCAGGCGCCCTCGAAGCCGGTCGTCAAGTCACCGGTTGCTCCCCCCGAGCCCGAGAAGCCCGAGCCCGCCCCGGTGATGCCGGAGCCGGCCAAGAAACCGGTACCCGCGAAACCGGAAAAATCGACGCCGACGCCGCCCCACGCGGTCGAGGCCGCGAAGCCAGAGAAGGTCCCGGAAACCGCCTCCCCCGAGGAACCCGGCAAGCTCGGCGCACCAACCGCGTCTGCGGCCGGCACCAGCGCCTTCGGCTCGGCTGTCGCCCTCGACAACCCCGACTTCACCTACAGCTACTACCTCGACCAGATGCTGTCGCTGATCCGAGATCAGTGGGTGCGCCCGCCCCTCGGCGGCGGCATCGAGGCCTCGGTGCATTTCGAGGTCGGACGCAACGGAGAGATCCGCGACGTGCGCATAGTCCAGTCCTCGGGCTACAGCTCATTCGATCTTGCCGCATTGCGCGCCGTGCAGTCCGCCTCTCCACTACCGCCCTTGCCCAGCGGCTACAAGCAATCGACGCTCGGTGTCAGTCTGATCGTGCGCTGAATCTCTTCTCCAGAATGGAATCGAAATGAATCGACACCTGGCTCCCCTGCTTCTCGTTGCCGCCTTCGCGGCTTTGCCGATCGGCGCTCAGACCCAACCGGCGCCTGCTCCCACGCCCACGCAAACACCGAGCGCGCCCCCCGCTGCGGCGACCGCGCCCAAGCAGGACCTCGTCCTGATCCTGAATGGCAATCAGCGGCCACTGCTGAAGCTCGCCTTCCCGGCCCTCTCCGGCGGCGCCACCCTCACTGCGGGAGCTTCAGCCGCGGCCCAGGAGCTCGAGCAGGCGCTGCGCGACGATCTGGATGCCTCGCGGATTTTCGCGATCCAGGGTCCGGCGGAGCTCGGGTCGCTGACCTTGAGTGGAGACGCAACCAAGGACTATGAACAGTACGCTTCGCTCGGCAACGAAGTCCTGCTGGTGGGAGAATTTAAGGAAGAGGAAGGCAAGCTGGTCCTCGAGGGCCGCATCCAGGATCTGAAGAGCGGTCAGTCGATCCTGGGCAAGCGGTATCGAGGCGAATACAGCGTGGCCCGGCGAATGGCGCATACCTTCGCCGACGAGATCGTCCTCTACTTCACGGGCAAGCGCGGCGTGGCGCTTACCAGCATCGCCTTCTACTCCGATCGCGACGGTGCCAAGGAGATTTACCTGATGGACGCCGACGGCAAGAACCAGCGGCGGATCACGGCCCACAAGTCGATCTCGATGTCGCCGACCTGGTCTCCCAAGGGCGACCAGATCGCCTACGTGTCCTTCTTCGACGGCGGTCCATCGATCTACCTGGTCGACATTGCGAGCGGCGCCAAGCGCGCCTTGGTCGCCGACGGACCGCTCAACATTTCCCCGTCGTTTTCCTCCGACGGCAAGCAGATCGCCTTCGCGCGCTCGCTGTCGGGCAACACGGAGATCTTCGCCGCCGATGCGGATGGCAAGAACATGCGGCAGCTCACCCACTCGCCTGGCATCGACGCGAATCCGTCTTGGAGCCCGAGCGGCAGGGAGATTGCGTTCACTTCGAACCGGTCCGGCAATCCCCACATCTACATCATGGATGCCGAGGGCACCAACGTCCGCCGGATCACCTTCGAAGGCGAATACAACGACGGTGCCGCCTGGCGCCCGGACGGCACCGCCATCGCATACGCGACCCGCCATGGGAACTCGTTCGAGCTCGCGATCACCGATGTGGTGTCGCTGCAGAGCCGCGAGATCACCTCTGGGCCAGGGAGCAAGGAAGCCCCGTCCTTCTCTCCCGACGGGCGGCGGATCGTCTACGAATCGAGCGCCGGCGGGAGCCGGCAGATCTGGACCATCGGCGCCGACGGCACCGGTCCGCGAGCCCTGACGCAGGGTTCGAACAACATGGGGCCGGATTGGTCGGCTTATCCGCCCAACTGACGACCGATTGATTTGCTACAGTAGGTCAATGGTCCACTACGTCGCATCGAAAGGAGACGCAATGAATCGCAGACTCCTCGCATCTCTTGGCATCGTAGCGCTCTCGGCGCTGTTGATGGCATGCCCCAAGAAGCCGCCGAAGACGAACGCCGAGGACATGACGACCAAGACCACCACGGTGGCGCCTCAGCCCACCGACATCACGGCTCCGGCGACCTCGAAGCCAGTGGCCGACAAAACTCCCGATCCGTTGGCCGGTGACCTGCAGAACGTAAACACGTACGTTCAAGCACAGGGCCTGGTGGGCGACGTGTTCTTCGACTACGACCGTGCGGAGCTCAAGCCGGAAGCCCGCGAGCGCCTGGCGAAGAACGCGCAGTGGCTGAATGCCAACCCGCAGTTCCTGGTCGCCCTCGAGGGCCACTGCGACGAGCGCGGCACGAACGAGTACAACCTCGCCCTCGGTGATCGCCGGGCGGGGGCCGCGCGTGACTACCTCCAGTCCTTGGGCGTCAACACCGGCCGCTTGAAGACCATCAGCTACGGTGAAGAGCGTCCGTTCTGCACCGAGCACGACGAGAGCTGCTTCTCGCAGAACCGTCGCGCGCACTTCATGATCACCGGACGGGCCAACGCCGGATGAGAACGGCGGCATCGATCTCGTTCAAGTTCCACCACCCCGCCGCGGGCCTCGCGCTCGCGGTGGGGCTGGCCGGACTGACCGGCTGCGTTTCGGGAAGCGACATCGAGGGCATTCATTCACAGGTCGCTGACGTGCAGCGGCAAGTCCTGCAAGTCCAGCAACAAGGATCGAGCAAGGACGAACTGGCGCAATTGCAGGCGGCGTTCTCGAGCCAGATGCAGTCCCTCCTCAAGCAGGAAGCCGACATGCAGGTCAAGCTCGGCAGCCTGTCGACCCAGATCGATCAGCTGCAAGCGAAGCTCGAGGACACCAACTACCGGCTGGCTCAACTGTCGCAGCAGATCGCCGTCGGCCAGGCGGCCCGCGCGGCTACCGCACCGACGGACTCGACCGGAACGACGGCGCCGACGAGCGATCCCCAGGCGGTCTATCAGGCGGCCTATTCCGACTATCTGCGCAAGAACTACGACCTGGCGGTGCTCGGTTTCGAGCAGTATCTGAAAGAGTTTCCGGAAACGGATCTGGCGGACAACGCCGCGTACTGGATCGGCGAGTGTTATTTCAGCCAGAGCAAGTACAGCGCGGCGATCAAGGAGTTCGACAGCGTCCTCGCTCGATTTCCGCGCAGCGACAAGACCGCCAGCGTTCTGTTGAAACGGGCCTATGCGACCTTGGAGACCGGCCAGCGATCCCAGGGTATCTCGTTCCTGCAGAAGGTGATCAAGGACTATCCGAGCAGCGACGAGGCCAACCTCGCGCGCCAGCGCCTGAAGTCGCTAGGGACCTGATCGGCGGCCTGATCTGTGGTACGATACGCTCCAAAGCCGTGTGTTTCGCGGCTCTTAGCTCAATCCAAGCGTCTCAGTTCAAGCGCCAACAACCCAGAGGTTCAGAGTCCATGGCTAACACGAAGTCTGCAGACAAGCGCGCGCGTCAGGCGCTGAAGCGCCGTGACCGCAATCGCGATCACGTCTCCACCATGCGTACTGCGGTCAAGCGCCTGCGCAAAGCAGTCGAGTCGGGTGACGGTACGTCGGCTTCCGCGCTGCTCCCGGGCACGGTCAAGGTGGTCGATTCGTCCGCTCAGAAGGGCATCATTCATCGCAACGCCGCAGCCCGCACCAAGTCTCGCCTGACCAAGGCCGTGAACGCCCTCAAGGGCTGAGCTCCGCGGCTGGCGCCGTTGGTTCGCAGTCTTCCTCAAGGCCCCCGGGCGACCGGGGGCTTTTTCGTTCCGGTCAGAACCCTTCGAGCAGATCGCTGACCATGGTCTGCGCGAACTGCGGGGCCACCTCTTCGATCGCCAAGCCCTCGCGGTCGATGTAGCTCGCGTTCGTCACCGGCACGTCGTAGCTGGCGCGGAAGTTGTACCGCTCGTTGCTCCACAGCACGGTGTCGTCCTTGAGACGGCGGAACTTCACCTGCGTGGTGATCGAGACCTCGTATTGGGTCGCACGACCGTCCTTGTCCAGGGTCACCGGAGTGACCGAGAACCCGACAACGGAGCCGCTGATTTCAGCGTCCGCCGATGACTCCTCGTTGACCACGTTGAAGCGCTTGCGGGTGACCAACTCCTTCGCCACCGCCTGGGTAAGGATCTGGTCGACCTGCTGGCGCTGGGTCTTGTTTTCCAGGGCCTTCACGAACACGGAATGGATATCCGCCGGCACCGTGCTCCCCCGGCCAACCAGGTTGTAGCCGCAGGAAGTCAGAGCCAGAGCTGCCGCAACGAACAGCGGCGCGATGAGCTTCGTAGGGCGATACGTCACACTCTCACCTCCCAGTGACCACGTTGACGAGACGGCCCGGCACCACGATCGCCTTGACGATCGCTCGCCCTGCCAGGTGTTCCTGAACCTTGGCGCTCGCGAGCGCGGCGGCGCGCGCCTCGGCCTCGCTGGCATCGGCGTCGACCTCGACGCGATCCCGCAGCTTACCGTCCACCTGGACCACCAGGGTGACTCGATCGCTTTTCACCCTCGCCGGATCCCACTCCGGCCAGACGCTATCGAGCAGACTGCCCTCGTGCCCGCGCTGCTCCCAGAGCTCCTCCGTGATGTGCGGCGCGATCGGATGGAGCAATTGGAGCAGGGTGTCGAAGCACTGCTGACAGCAGATCTTCGAGGCCGTGCGCTCCTCGAGCGCTCGGGTCAGCCCGTTCAGCAGCTCCATCAAGGCGGCCACCGCGGTATTGAACTTGAAGCGCTCGAGATCCCGACTCACCCTTTGGATGGTCGAGTGCCGTAGGCGCTCCAAGGCTTCGTCGGACGGCGCCGTGGGCGGAGCCTCCTCGAGGCGCAAGGCTGCACGCCACAGGCGCGAGAGAAAGCGGTAAGCCCCGGAGACTGCCTCGTCGTTCCACTCCACCTCGTCCTCGGGCGGTCCGAGGAACAGCGTGTAAACGCGCTCGGTGTCGGCGCCCATCTCCTCGATCAGCGGATCCGGCGAGACCGCGTTGCCGCGCGACTTCGACATCTTCTCCACCCGGCCGCTCGACTCGGAAAACCGGGTGATCATGCCCTGGTTGAACAGATTGGAGAATGGCTCCTCGAAGCCCACCATGCCGAAGTCGTGCAGCACCCGGCAAATGAACCGCGCGTAGAGCAGGTGCAAGATGGCGTGCTCGATGCCGCCGATGTACTGGTCCACGGGCAACCAACGATTGGCGGTGTCGGTGTCGAACATCCGCTGGTCGTCCTTCGCCGAGACATAGCGCAGGTAGTACCAGGAGCTGTCGACGAAAGTGTCCATGGTGTCGGTCTCGCGCTTCGCGGGCTTGCCGCAGCGCGGACAAGCGACGTTCACGAAGGGCTCGGAGCGGGTCAGCGGATTGCCCTGCTTACCGGTGAACTCGACCTCGTAGGGCAGCGTTACCGGCAAATCCTTCTCCGGCACCGGCACAGTGCCGCAGGCTGTGCAATACACGATCGGAATTGGCGTGCCCCAATAACGCTGGCGCGAAATCAGCCAGTCGCGCAACCGGTAGTTCACTTTCCCGCGTCCGCAACCCTTCTTCTCGGCCCAGTCGATGAAACGGCGGATGGTCTCCGGGCCGGGAACGGCACCGTCGAACTCTCCCGTGCCGCGGATCACACCGGCGTGGAGGATCGGCTCCCTCATCGTCGCAGGGTCGACTTCGCCCTCAGTCGGGTGGTAGACCAGGCGCACCGGTAGAGACTCCTGGCGGGCGAAGCTCAGATCGCGCTGGTCATGCGCCGGCACCGCCATGATGGCGCCGCTACCGTAGTCCGGCAAGACGTAGTTCGCGAGCCAGATGGGAATCGCCTCGCCAGTCGCCGGGTTGATCGCCACGGTACCGGTGTCGCGTCCTTCCTTGGCCGCATCGACGCCTTCGCGCTGGATCCGCGGCGTGTTGCGCACGGTCTCGATCCAGACCTCGATCTCCGCGCGATCCGTCCTGCCGGCGATCAGCCGCGCCGCCAACGCGTGCTCGGGCGCGAGGACGAGAAACGTCGCACCGTGGACGGTGTCGGGCCGGGTGGTGAACACCGTCAACGACTCACCGAGCGCCGGAATCGTGAACACCAGCTCGGCGCCCTCGGAGCGTCCGATCCAATTGCGCTGCATCACCTTGACCCTCTCCGACCAGCCGGGCAGGGTGTCGAGTCCGGCGAGCAGGCGATCGGCGTACTCGGTGATGCGGTAGAACCACTGCTCGAGGTCGCGCTGCACGACGGCCGTGCCGCAGCGCTCGCAGTGACCGTCGACCACTTGCTCGTTGGCGAGGACGGTCTGACAGCTCGGGCACCAATTCACCGGCGCCTTCTTCTTGTAGGCCAGGCCCTTCTCGAGCATGCGCAGGAACAACCACTGGTTCCAGCGGTAATAGTCCGGCAGGCAGGAGGTCACTTCCTTCGACCAGTCGTAGAGGATGCCCCAGCGCTTGAACTGCTGCTTCATCACCTTGATGTTGTCCAGCGTCCAATCGCGAGGATGGACGCCGCGCTGGATCGCAGCGTTCTCCGCCGGCAACCCGAAGGCATCCCAACCCATGGGATTCAGCGCCCGCCTGCCATGCATGCGCAGGAAGCGGTAGAGCGCATCGCCGAGAATGTAGTTTCGGCCGTGTCCCACGTGCAGGCGGTCGCCCGACGGATACGGGAACATCATCAGCATGTACGTCTTGTTCTTCGAGTCCCGCAGATCGACCTCGGCAGCGTGCTGTTTCTCCCAGCGGTCCTGCCACTTCGCCTCGATCGACTTGTGCTCGTACCGACTCATCTCGACTGCCCCTCCACACCCATCCCGAGCGCTAACGGCGGAAAGAAGATCGCTGATTTCACTCGCCCGCGCATGCGTACGCGGCGCAGGAGAACCGTCTCTCCGGGGAGCTCCACGTGCAGGGAGTACTCACCCGCCGCGAGACCCAGGAACGTCCCCCCACCCGAGGACAGCACGGTGGTCTGCCGAAACCCCTCACCCTCGAGAACCGCGATGCCGCCCCTGCGACCCTCGGCCTCCACGTGCAGTGAGCCCGCAAGCTGGCGAGCCTCGTTCCGGCGAGCGCGAATTCGAGGTCCGCTGCCGGGGTACAGATCGACGGCGGTCACGCCATCGATTCGCTCGAGCAGGAGCCCGCCCGCCTCGCCGCCGGGCTCGACTTGATCGCTGGCCAGACGCAGATAGTTGGCCGGTACCCAGTTGTGGCTAACCAGCGGATCGCTGAACACCCAACCGCGATCCGGGTACCAGACCTCGATCCAGCGGTGGTACGTCGAGGGCGTCCCGCCGACGGTATCGGCGGCGATCCAGCCCGCGACTTCGCGCGCCTCGATGCCCGCTGCGCCGAGCAGTGCGACCGAGAGGCGCGCGACGCCGGTGCAGTAGGCGCTGTGGCGCTGCAGCACCTCGACCGGCGTCTGTGCGGCGCCGCGATCCAATTCGTAGCGAATCTCGCGGCTGACCCAGCCAAGAATGCGCCCGACGGCGTCGTAGCGCGTATCGGCGTGGTTCACCAGCGTGAGTGCAAGGCGGCGAACCGGGTCCCCTCCATTGCCGGCGAGACCTCGCGGCGCGGCATACGGCGCGCGACTCTCGAGCGGCTGTAGATCGGTCCGGACACGCGCCTCACCATCCACCACGGTCAGCCGGTAGCCCGCATTGGCGTACGGCTCGACCACCGCGCCCTGAGGCACTAGAAGCCGAGCCGAGTCGCTGCCTTCGACAGCGACGCCCTGAGCTGCCAGCCCAGAGCTCCCGACCCAACCGGAAGCCAAGGCAGCCCATACGCATGCCCGACTCACGCGGGAGATCACTTGAGCGTCCCGGGGAACTTGTGTCGTTTGATCAATCCGTCGAGCAACCCGTTGACGAATCGCCCCGAATGCTCCGACCCATACTTCTTGGCCAACTCGATCGCTTCGTCGACGACCACCAGCTTGGGAACCTCGATCTCGTAGAGCATCTCGAAAACCGCCAGCCGAAGAATGTTGCGATCCACCGCCGGCATGCGTTCGAGACGCCAGTTGTCCGCCTGCTGTCGAATGAGTTCGTCGATCTCGACCCGGTGCTCGACGGTGCCGCGCACGAGATCCTGGGCGTACTCGAAGGCGTCTTTGACCCGGCGACCGCGACTCTCGGCATCGGCCGCTGCCTTGGCCTTCGGATCGGCGAGGAACTCCCCCAGGTCGAAGTTCGAAAACACCTGCGGCAGCGCACTGCCGCCGAGGTCGCACTGATACAGCATGCGAACCGCCATCTCTCGCGCGGTGCGGCGCTTGCCCAGCGAGTGGCCGTGACTCAACGTTGGATCTCCACCATCCGCGGCAGCTTCAGGTGCGCGAACCGGGGGCTGGAGTGACGCTGCGCGGGCCCCGAGCGTGCCCCGCGTGCCCCGGGTGCCCCTTGTGATCAACACGTTCGACCGGCCCGCCGGCATCGCCTTGCTCAAAAGTGCGCTGCTCGCCGCGCAGCCGGCTCAGAAGAGTCGCCATTTCGAGCGTCGCCTCGGCGGCCTCGCGGCCCTTGTTCCCGGCGGTAGCACCACTGCGTGCCTCGGCTTGCTCAGTCGTCTCGCAAGTGAGGAGCCCGAAGCCCACCGGCAACTGGTGCCGCTCGCCGACCGCGGCGATGCCGCGGCTGCACTCGGCGCAGATGTAGTCGAAGTGCGCGGTCTCACCGCGGATGACCGCACCCAGGGCCACCAGGCCGTCCCACCCGCCCGCCCGCGCCAATTCTTCGAGCGCCAACGGGATTTCCCAGGCTCCTGGAACACGCACCACCTGGACGTCCTCGGCAGCCACGCCATACCGGCGCAGGGAGTCCACGGCGCCCGTCAACAGTCCGTCGACTACCCGCTCGTTGAACCGGGAAGCCACTACGGCGAAGCGCCTTCCGGCTCCGCCGAGCGTCCCGGAAATCTCTCGTATCTCGCTCATTTTTAGGTCCTTAAGGCCCTGCACTCGAACCCGCAAGTATAGGGTTCTGAGCCTCCTCAAGTCAAACGAATGGAGACCCGCGCCGCCGGTCAGCGGCTCAGAGATCCCCGCCGGCGGGACTCACGACGACCTCCTCGACCGCGGCCGAGTCGGGCGCGTCGAGCACGAAGCAGACCGCCCGCGCCACCTCCGCCACCGAGAGCATGGCGGACCGGTTCCATTCGCCGGGCAGCCCGTCCCACAGCGCTGTCGCTGTCGCTCCTGGATACACCGCCGAAATCCGCACGCCGGTACCGCGGACTTCCTCGCGGAGCGCAGCCAAGAGCCCCGCCAGGCCCCACTTGCTGGCGCAGTACGCCGACCACCCAGGAAATCCGCGTCGCGCCGCGACCGAGAGAATGCCGATCAACCAGGACCGCTCGCGCTGCCGCATCGCCGGCAGGAAGGCTCGAGCCAGGAGAAACACTCCGCGCAGATTGGTCTCCAAGATCGAATCGAAATCGTCCGCGCTGGTTTCTTCGAGCGGAGCGATGAGCGCCAGGCCAGCCGCGGGGATAACCACCTCGGGAGATCCGAACGCGCCGAGCGCCGACTTTGCCGCCCTCTCGATGCTCGCCGCGTCTCGCACATCACATTCGTAAACCATGCCGACGCCGCCCGCGAGCTCGAGCACCGGCTCGAGCGTCGCACGATGCCGGCCGAGAAGGGCCACCGCGTGCCGGCGCTTGCCGAGCGCGATCGCGATCTCGCGGCCCAGTCCCGAACCCGCTCCGCTGATCACTGCTAGACCTCGCTTCACCGACATGCGCAACCTTTCCGTCGAAGCGACGACGAAGTCGTCCGCGCCCGACTGCTGCCTCACTGACGACGATTTTTCTTGTGCTACGATCCGCGGCTCGGTCGGGACGTGGCGCAGCCTGGTAGCGTACCTGAATGGGGTTCAGGGGGTCCCGGGTTCAAATCCCGGCGTCCCGACCAACTTACCCCCCTACTCCCACATCGTTGCCTTCGAGGCCGAGCACACTGTCTGGAGCCGGAGCTTGCGAGGAGGCTCCCGACGTTGTGACCCTCGATCAGAGCGGTACGCGCTACTGCTGAATGACGAGGTTGATGCTCGCCACCGCATCCCCCGAGTGCACCTCATCCGAAGTCATCTCCGCCGTCACATGCGCCGAGACGCTGGTCTGGCCGGAGGCGAGAGTTCCATGCACATGGATCGTGCCGGTCGATTGGGAGTTCTTGTCGATGGTCGGAAAGCTGTAGTCGACGGTGGCTCCGGCGCTGTTGGAGAAGGTTGCGGTCCCGGTTCCGCCGGTGACGTCGACGCGGTCGACGACCAGGGGTGAAGCCAGGGTCACATGGATCCGAACCGAATGAAGGACAGAGAATCCGAGGTTGCGCCCCTTGATGTCGATGTTGATTGCGTCGCCTGAGTGAACGGTTCCGCTCGAGGCTCCCATTTCAACTTGGGCCAGGGATCCGCCGGCCGGGGTCGTGTCCGAGTCGCCGCCGTGGCAGGACACGCCGATCGCCAGCGCGATCGCCATGACCCACAGCGCCCGGCGCGGGTTTGCAATCTTTTGGAAGTAGTTCATTGGGTACTCCTTGTCGGCAAGCGTGGTTTGGAACACGAAGCGCGATGCTCCATGCACCGGTGCTTGGGAACAACGCACGGATCGTGCCACTGAGCTTTCGAGGCTCACACGAGACATCCGCCTTCTCCTGTCAGGCGAGACTGGCGACTGGAGGGTCAGACGGGCTGCAGTTTGAACAAATGCCCCCCACTTCAATCCGTTTCACGCCAACGGCCGCGCCAGCGCCAGAAGGCGTACACCGGCAACCCGGCGACCACAATCAACAGGCCGATCCCGGCTTCGACCGGTTTCTCGTACAGGATGTTGGCCACGAACAGCAGACACGAAGCTGCAAACAAACCCGTTGTCCATGGATGGCCTGGGGCCCGGAAGCCCCGCACCGCGGCGTTGGGCGCGGCCGCATCGCGACGAGGCGAGGATCTGGGAGTACCTACCCCACCCCGCGATCACCATCGCCATCACGCCCTGCACCACGGTCGCGACGACCGGCACGTGCGATCGCGAGTGCAACTCTCCGACCTTCTTGAAGAACATCCCGTCGCGCGCCATCGCGTAATACACACGGGGCGCGGTCAGCATGCCCTGGCTCAAGAAGCCGAGCGTCGAGATGGTGATTCCAACTTCGATCCAACGCGCCCCGAGCGGACCAAAAGCGGCCCTCATCACGTCGGAGGCCGGAGTGCTCGACTGGTGGAGCCCGGCCACGCCGAGAACGCGGAGGCAGACGAAGTTCACCGCCAGATACAGCACGATCACTCCACCCACTCCGAGAAGCAGCGCGCGCGGCATGTCGCGCCGCGGATCCTTGAGCTCGCCGGACACGAAACCCGCGGTCTGCCAGCCGCCGTAAGCGAACAGCACGGGAGCGAGAGCCGCGCCGAAGGCCGTCAGCAGCGCGAGGCCAGTGGGCCCTTCGACATGCGGAGCCGGCGCCGCCGCGGGCGCCCACCAAAGACCGCACGCGATGAGCGCCACCACGGCGCCGATCTTCATCACCATCAAGACGCTCTGCACCGTGCTGCCCGCGCGCACGCCCAGGCAATTGATCGCGGTGAGGAGTAGGAGGGCGGTCAACGCGATGGTCCACTCGGGCCAGGCCACCCCAGTGAGGCTGCGGAAGAATCGCGCGAAGATCACCGCCACCGCCGCCATCCCGCCGGTCTGCGTGACCAGGAGCAGAGCCCAGCCGTAGAGAAACGCGACCGACGGATGGAAGGCCTCGCGCAAGTAGGCGTATTGGCCGCCCACCTCAGGGCGGCGTGCCACCAGTTCGGCGTAGACCAGAGCACCGAGCAAGGCAACGACACCGCCAACGATCCAGGCGCCGAGGATCAGCGCGGGAGTCGAAACCTCGAGAGCCACCTCGTGGGGATTGGCGAAGATGCCAGAGCCAATGATGCCGCCCATCACCAGCATGGTGGCGTCGAAGGCACCCAGGCGGCGGATGAATCCCGGGATGGAGCTCGCTGTCGAAGGCGAAGGCGCCTGAGGCGTCGCGGCCGCCATGAGGGTGGGCGGGACTACTTCTTGCGGCGAGGACGGTCCAACAAGGCGAGGATTTCGCGCGCCTCGTTCAGGGCGCGCTCCGCGGAGTCCCGCCAGGCGCGCGAGGCCTTGGCGATCGACGGATTTCCGAGTGGCAGCGCCATGTTTTCGGTGCCGCCTCCCGAGCGCGAACGAGTGCGCTTGGCCACGGTGGCTCCCGTGGTTGGCGCTTGCGCCGCGGCGTTCTCGAGCGGCTCGAGGATCCCGGCGAGCTCGCCCTCGAGCTTCTTCTTGGCGCCCGCGATCGTGTAGCCCTCGTCGTAGAGCAGCTGCTTGATCCGGCGGATGACTTCGATTTCGCCGTCGGTGTAGACGCGTTGCCCGGACTTGCTCTTGCTCGGGCTCAGACTGGGAAACTCAGTCTCCCAGTAGCGCAGGACGTACGGCTGGATATCGAGCTCTTTGCAGGCCTCGCCGATCTTGTAGTAGAGCTTGGCCGAACGCTGCATCAGCCCTTCTTACGTCCGGCGGGTTCGACTTTGTGCTTGAGGTTGCGCGCCGGCCGGAAGGACAAGCCCTTGTGAGCCGGGATGAACATCTTCTCGCCGCTCACCGGATTCACTCCGGTTCGCCCCGGGCGCTTGGTGACCTGGAAGGTGCCGAAGTTCTTGATCCGTACCGTTCTACCCTCGGCCAGTGAGGACTTCACGGTGGTGAAAATCGCCTCCACGATCTCGCTCGCCTCGCTTTTGGTCAGGCCGCCATGACGGTCGTACACCACCTCGACGAGGTGGGCCTTGGTCTTGCCGGAACCACGCTTACCCTTTTCCTTGCCAGCACTTGCCATCGCAGGGAGGCCATCCTTGGGAGACCGTCTTCACCCTCAAACATTCAAGTAAAACCTACAAAGTAGTGCATGAAGTATAGGCGCAGGACCGACTGCGCGGCAAGACGGAAATTAGGCGGAAGCTCAGCGCTGTCGAATGACCAATCGGATGGGCACTCCGGGCAGCACCAGATTGTCGCGCAGCACGTTCTCGAGATAGCGCCGATAGCTGTGCTGGCGGCTTAGGGTGCGATTGGCGAACAGCATGAAGGTCGGCGGGCCGCTCGACACCTGCGTGGCGTAGAAGAGCTTCCAGGCCTTGCCCTTCTCCGACGGGGGCCGATGCCGAAGCAGGGCATCCTCGAACAGGCGATTGACCTCTCCGGTGCCCAGGGTCCGCCGGTACCCTTCGAGGGTTCGATCGATCGCCGGAAAGAGCTTCTCCACCGAACGCCCGCTCGAGGCTGAAATGTTCACCCGTTCCGGGTTGGCCAGGATTTCCGCCAATCTCGGATAGGAGAAGTCAAGCTTCTCGCGCCGTGTCTCGTCCAGCAGATCCCATTTGTTGACCGCGACGACCGCGGCCTTGCCGAGCTCCCACAACATTCCGGCGATGGTCAGGTCGGAGGCGAGGATGCCGTCGGTCGCGTCGACCATGAGGATACAGATTTCCGCCCGTTCGGCTTGACGGCGCGCGAGAAGCACCGCCAGCTCCTCGGGCTCGCCGCTGGTCTTGCTGCGCCGGCGAATACCCGCCGTATCGATCAGTAGATAGGACTTACCGTCGTGTTCGACCAGCGAATCCACCGGGTCGCGAGTCGTGCCGGCGGTCGGCGAGACGATCGACCGCTGACTGCCCGAGATACGGTTTAGCAAGGACGACTTGCCGACGTTGGGACGGCCCACGATCGCGATCGCCGGCGCGTTTCCCACCTCCGGTCGAGTGGCTTCGGGCAGCGCGCTCGCCATCGCTTCGCGCAGCTCGGCGATGCCCGTTCCATGCTCGGCCGAGACCAGAATCTGGGTCTTGATGCCGAGCGCGTAGAACTCGCCGAAATTCGCCACCGCAGCTCGTGTGTCGGCCTTGTTCACCACCAGGAAAGTCGGCTTGTTGCGTGGCCTGAGCGAGGCCCAGACCTGTTCGTCGGCAGCCGTGATGCCCTGCTTGCCGTCGACCAGAAAGAGCAAGAGATCGCTCTCGTCGATCGCGATATCGACTTGCAGCGAGAGCCCCAGGGGATCGTCCCCAGGCACCAGCCCGCCGGTGTCGATGACCTGAAACGCCCGCCCCTCGCCGAGCGATGCGTCACCCACGATGCGGTCTCGCGTAACCCCGGGCTGATCGTGCACGATGGATTGCTTGCGCCCGACCAGTCGATTGAACAGCGTCGACTTGCCGACGTTGGGACGGCCAACGATCGCGACTACGGGAGTGACGCTCATCGTTTGCGATCGTAGCGCGTCTTGCGCTTGGTGGACGGCGGCGCGCCGGCCCGGTTTCGCGGGCCCCGCGCTTCCCCCGCTCCCAAGCCGCCGGCCTCCGGCCTCGACCGCCGCGGCTCCGGCATCCCTTCGATCTTCAGCTGCAGGCCGCGCCGCCGCGTGTCCACGCCGGCCAGCACCACGCGCACCTGCTGCGCGAGCTGAAAGGTCTGCCCATTCTCCTGCCCCACCAGGGCGTGGTTCTCGGCCTGGTGAATGTAGAAGTCATCGGCCAGTGTGCGAATCGGCACCAAACCGTCGACATACCAATCGTCGAGCTGCACGAAAAGACCGAAGGCCTGCACGCCCGTCACTCGGCCGGGGAACGTCTCCCCTACTCGCGCCGCCAGGAAGCGCACCTTCTTCCATTGCAACAGATCGCGCTCCGATTGCTCTGCGCGTCGCTCGGTGTCGCTACAGTGCTCGCCGATCACCGGCAAGCGCTCGATCAGCAAGGAGCGCTCCGCATCCTTCTCCGCCGTGCCGCGGAGAAGCGCTTTCAAGCGGCGATGCACGACCAAATCCGGGTAGCGACGAATCGGAGAGGTGAAGTGCGTGTAATAGCGCGCTGCCAGCGCGTAGTGACCGCGGCACTCGGGGGTGTAGACGGCGCGCTGGACGGAGCGTAGGACCAAGGCTGTAATGAAGCCCTCCTCCGGCCGACCGGCGACCTCTCGGAGCACCTTCTGAAACGCCGAGGGGTGAAGGGTCTCCAACTCGCCCGGCAGATCGTGGCCCAGCGACCGCAGCACCTCACGCAATTCCTCGAGGCGAAGCGGCAGCGGCGAATCGTGCACGCGGTAGAGCGCCGGACAGTCACTAGTCTCGAGAGTGAACGCCACCGCTTCGTTGGCAGCGATCATGAACTCCTCGACGATCCGATGGGCGACGTTGCGCTCGCTGGCGCGAATGCCCACTGTGTTGCCGTCGGTGTCGAGGATGACGTCGCCCTCGGGGAGATCGAAGTCGATCGATCCACGCTCGTTGCGGCGCCGCAGCAGAACCTGCATCAACTCGCGCATCACCTTAAGCCGCACCAGCACGTCGCCATACTCGGCGGCGTCGGCTGCGGTGGGCTCATCCAGCAATCGGCGCACCTCGGTATAGGTCAGGCGTCGCGTGCTGCGAATGACCGACTCGGCGAAGGTCCGCGTGACCACCTCGCCGGCGGCGTCGAGCTCGAGCATCGCGGTCATCGCCAGGCGGGGGACTTGCGGTCGCAGAGAGCACAGGCCGTTCGAGATCCCTTCCGGCAACATCGGGACAGCGCGCTCCGGGTAGTACACGCTGGTGCCGCGCCGGTAGGCCTCGAGATCGAGGGCGCTGCCTTCCTGGACGTAGTGGGCCACGTCGGCGATGTGCACGCCGAGCCGCCAACCGCCGCCAGGCAGGCGATCGATCGACAAGGCGTCGTCGAAATCGCGGGCGGTCTCGCCGTCGATTGTCACCACCGTCGCCGCCCGCAGGTCCAAGCGACCGGCCCAGTGCTCTGGAGCCGGATCCGCCGGTAAGCCGACCGCACTCTCCTCGACCGCCGGTGGGAACGGCTCGGGGATCTCGTAGTGGCGCAACACAACGCGCACGTCGGTGCCCGGTTGCTCGAGCGCACCCAGGCGCTCCACGATGTTGGCTCGTCGGCCTTTGATCCGGGGGTCGGCGGGTTGTAAAGCCACCACTATCCAGTCGTCGGCTCCGAGCTCTCCGGCCTCCAGCACCTCGATTTCGAGCGTCAACTTGGAGTCGTACGGCACCAGGAACGCTCGTCCATCACGCAACTCGACGGTTCCGACCGCATGTTGGTAGCGGCTCGACAGCACCTTGACCACCGCGGCCTCAGGAAGCTGTTCACCTCGAGCCGAACCGCGTGATGCAGTTCGTGCGACGCCGCGTTCGACACCGCGCCCTTTCAGCCGCTTGATCAGGACCAGGTCGCGGTCGACCGCATGCTTCAGCTGGCGCTGGCCAATCCAGTAGCTCGCCTCGCGACGCTCGCCTGTGCGCACCAGCGCGTCGCCACCGTCGAGCAGCTCGATCGTGCCGACTAGCCACTCGGTTAACCGCACCGCATACCAGCGACCGGCCCATTCGACGGCGAGGCCTTGCTTCTGCAGGCTCTCGAGAGCCGTTTCCAGGTCGCGGCTCTCCTCGGCGAGACCCGGGATGGTCGCCAGATCCTCGAGCGTAGCGCCCCGGGCCGCACGCGCCGCGAGCTGCGCAAGCACGCGCGATTCGGCCACGCCGGTATTGCCGGGAAGTGTTGCGGAGGGCTTCTTGTTTGACACCATGATGAACTATTCCTATGATCCGTCGGCTTGCGAAAGTGGCGGAACTGGTAGACGCGCAGGTCTCAGAAGCCTGTGACCGAAAGGCCGTGGGGGTTCGAGTCCCCCCTTTCGCACCAACTCTAAATCCTTCAGCCGACTAGCTGATCTACGCGGGGGGCGCGGTGCCCACCAGAATCAAGATCGCCTTGGCCGCGACCTCGCCTTGGCATTGGAGCCGCGCGTTAACGCGGAGCATCGTCCCGAATCGGCCCGCGAGCTCTGCCGTCGCCAGCAGATCGTCGCCGACCTGAATGGGCCGCAAGAGCTCCGCCCCTTCGACACCCGCCAAAAGGACCGCATCCCCGCCCCCGAGCAACACGTGCGACGCCTGCGCGAGAATCTCGATCGCCAAGGTCAGGGGGAGCGAGGGCTCCCCGCGGAACCACGGCGAGCTAGCGCTCAGCAACACCGTCACACCCGACGGCCCGCCGCCGTCCACGAACTTGAAGGGATATTTGTGAGGCAACACGGCGGCGACGCCGTCCGCGATCAATCCCGTACCGTGGCCGTCGAGCTCCGCAGGTCGGCCTGCTTGGAGGCGACGAACTCGGCCAGCGAATCGACCGAAGCCAAGGCCTCGGCGCCGACCTTCTGGTCCTCGATCTTGATCCCGAACTCCTGCTCGATGCCGAGCACGAGCTCCAACGCGTCGATCGAATCTAGGCCCAAACCGGCGCCGAACAAGGGTGCCGAGCTCGCGATAGCTTCGGGAGCCATTTCGAGCTTGAGGCGGTCCACGATCAGACGTTTGATGCGGTCCCTGAGGTCAACTGCTGCGGCAATCTCTACCATTGGAGGCATCCTACCATCGGAGTGGAAGGGGCCCTTCTCAGGCCATGATCAGCCCGCCGTCGACGCGCACCGTCTGCCCCGTGATGTAGGCGCCGGCGTCCGAGGCCAGGAAAGCGATGAGCTCGCCGACTTCCTCGGCACGGCCCAGGCGTCCAAGGGGAATCGACTTCACGAACTCCGTCATTTTCTTTTCGGGCACCCCAGCCAGCATGTCGGTGTCGATGAACCCGGGTGCCACAGCGTTGGCGGTCACGCCGTAGGAGGCAACCTCCTTCGCCAACGCCTTGGTGAACGCGATGAGCCCCGCCTTCGCGGCGCTGTAGTGCGTCTGCCCCATCTGCCCGGTGACGCCGCTGTTGCTCGCGACCGAGATCACCCTGCCCCACCGGCGAGCGAGCATTCCCTTGATCAAGGCCTTGGTCAGACGGTACGGGCCCTTGAGGTTGACGTCTTGGACTGCGTCCCAATCTTCCTCGGGAAGAAACGGCAGCAGCGCGTCCCGAATAAGGCCTGCATTGTGAACCAGGATCTGGACGGCGCCGAGCTGGCGCTCGGTCTGCGCCACCAGCGCGGCGACCTGTTCGGACGAACGGAGGTCGCAGGCAAACGCGAAACCGCCGATTTCGGCCGCCAGGGCGTCGGCACGTTCCCGCTGTTGGACGTAGGTGATAGCGACGCGGCAGCCGTCGCGGGCCAGCGCGCGAGCGGTCGCGGCGCCGATCCCGCCTCCCGCGCCGGTTACCAGCGCGACCCTTCCCTGGACCTCGTGGCGCATGGGCGCGAACCGTATCACCTGGTCTCAGTCGGGGCCGAGGGTGAACGTGCCGCGCGGCATCTCCAAGGTCGGCGGCAGACCCTTCCTGAATCTGGCGTTGGTCACCAGCGTGCCGGCGGCAGCCGTCATGGTCTGACAGGCAAGGCCGCGAATGATGTCCTCGAACCGGGAGCGAAATCCGTCGCGCCCGGTTTCATGGACGAAGCGCGCCAGGCCGGTGAGCACTCCCGGAGTCGGTCGCTCGGACAATTCCCACGGATGGACGACCAACACCGGGAGTCCGCCCCGACTGCGGTGCGCCTCAGCCGCGGCCACGATGGTGCGCGGCGCCAAACGGCGAGCCGTCCAGCCGGCGGCTGGGAGGCGGAGCCGACCGGCATACGTGAGCGGCGGAAACTCGAACAACTCGTTCCCCGAGGGCCACGCCAGGCGAGACGCCCAGAGGGGGTTGCGTCGATCTCCGGAACCGAGGCTCGGGGTGAGCGAGCTGTCGTAGACGAAGCCCAGAGCCGCGAGCTCCTCGAGTCGCGGGTTCTCGACGCGTCGTAAGGACCACTCCGGGGCCCGAAAACCGAGGACCGGAGCTCCCGAGATGTCCTCGAGCAGCGCCTTGCTCGCCTCGACGTCGCGCCGCCACCGGCCTAGCTTTTGCCACTCGCTGCGCAAATGGAGATAGGAGTGACTGCCGACCTCGTGCCCCGCGGCGACGATCTCGCGCACCCGCTTGGGCACGCGCGCCGCCACCTCCCCGAGGATGAAGAACGTGGCCTTCGCGGACACCCGATCCAGGAGCTCGAGCAGCTCTGGCAGCAAGCGATCGAGCTCATCGGTGAGCACCGGGCGGCGCGCCGGATCGACGTAGTCGGGCACCATGCAGGTGTGGTACCACTCCTCGACATCCACGGTGAGCGCGCACCCGAACGAATCGACCAGTCGATTCCGCAGGGGCGCCAAGGTATCAGGCGTCATCGAAGACCTTGAAGTAGACCGCCGCGCAGGAAATCATGAAGGTATCGTGCACGGGCCGGAAGTGGCTCTCCTGCTCGCCGTAGATCGTGCGCACCGGCACCGAGGCGAAGCGCGCTCCCATTCGAGCGGCCTTGATCAACATCTCGGTCTCGATGGCGTAACGATCCGAGCACAGAGAGAGGCGACGGATGAGGTCGCTCGACAGCAGGCGATAGCCCGACTGGCTGTCGAGGAGCTCGCGACCAGTCATCCACGACAGGACCCGTGAGCCGATGTAGTTCGTCCAGTACCGCGCGCCCGGGATGACCGAGAGGTCGCCCCAGCGATTTCCCAGAAGCATGTCGCCGGCGCCCTGGTCCCAGGCCGAGAGGAAGGCAGGAATGTCGGCGGGGTCGTGCTGGCCGTCACCGTCGAGGAGCAGGACTCCGGGCGGCGAGCTCGCGGCCGCCAGCGCCAGGCCGCGGCGCAGCGCAAACCCTTTACCGCGGTTGCGCTCCAAGCGCTCGACTCGCGCGCCAGCACCGGTCGCGATCTCCGCGGTTCGATCGGAGCTGCCGTCGTCGACCACCCACACCTGGTCGAGGTGCAGGCGCACACCTTCGACGACCGCACCGATCGATTTCTCGCACTGGAAAGCGGGAATGACGGCACAGAGATCACTTCTCATGAGAGCGTGGATCGCGTCGGGTTTATAGCATACCGATTCTCGATTCGCGGCGACCGTTTTGCCGCACCGAGGGGCCGCCTTGTCTTGCCTCGCGGCGGATGGGTATGTCATCCTCCACCCGCATGCCATCGCAGTATTATCCGTTGCTCATCGCCTTTGCGGTCGCCCTCGCCCTGGGCGGGGTCATCCTTTGGCTGAACCACCTGGCGTCGAGCCGGGGGGCCACCGGCGGACGCATCAAGGCGACGACGTACGAGTCCGGATTGCCCCTGCTCGATGCCTCGCGCAAGCGGGTTTCGGTGCTGTTTTTCATGGTCGCGATCGACTTTGTGATCTTCGACGTCGAAGCCGCGTTCCTCTACCCCTGGGCGTTGGTGTTGCGCGAAGGCGCCTGGCCGCTGTTCTGGGCGGTCATGGTGTTCGTCGCACTGATCCTGGTCGGATTCGCCTACGTCTGGCGCAAGGGCGGCCTCGATCTGACGCCGCGCCGCAACATCATGCCGGAACTGGTGCCCTAGATGGCGAGCGACGCGGTCACCAAGGCGGGTCTTTCGAGCTCGGCCGGCGCGCAGATCGAAACTTTGCGCTCGCGCTACCCCACCGCGCGCGCTTTGCTGCTGCCGGCTCTCCACATCGTGCAGAAGGAAAACAGCGGCTGGCTGCCTGAGACCGCGATCGAGGCCGTGGCGGACTATCTCGAGCTCCCCGCGTCCGAGGTGATGGGCGTCGTCACCTTTTACGACATGTACCACGAGCGTCCGGTCGGGCGGCACCGCATCCGCGTCTGCACCAACCTCTCGTGCATGTTGCGCGGCAGCGAGGAGATCATGGAGGCACTCCATACCGAGCTCGGTGTCGAGGAGGGCGTCGTGACCTCCGATGGGCGCTGCTCCTTCGTGCATTTCGAGTGCCTCGGGTCCTGCGACACAGCGCCCATGATGATGGTCGACGACGAGTATCACGAGAACCTGACACCGGAATCCACGGCGCGCATCGTGCGGGAGCTCAAGTAGATGAAGTTCGAGCCCGTCCTGCTCAAGAACATCAACAATCCCGCGGTCCTCACGGTAAAGGGCTACCGCGATGCCGGGGGCTATGCCGGCCTGGCCCAATCGTTGAAGCTCGAACCCGACGCGATCACCGAAGAGGTCAAGAAGTCGGGCCTCCGCGGCCGCGGCGGCGCCGGCTTCCCCTGCGGCATGAAGTGGAGCTTCATCCCCAAGGGCGGCAACAAGCCGAAGTATCTGGTCTGCAACGCTGACGAGTCGGAGCCCGGTACCTTCAAGGACCGCTTGCTCATGGAGCGCGACCCACACTCCCTCATCGAGGGCTGCGCGATCTGCTGCTACGCGGTCGGCGCCAGCACCTGCTACATCTATATTCGCGGTGAATACACCTACGCCGCCGACGTGCTCGAGGCGGCTCTGCGCGACGCCTATGACGCCGGCATCCTTGGCCACAACGTCATGGGCTCCGGATTCAAGCTCGACATGTACGTACACCGCGGAGCCGGCGCTTACATCTGCGGCGAAGAGACCGGGATGCTCGAATCGCTCGAGGGCAAACGCGGTCAGCCGCGCGTCAAGCCGCCCTTCCCCGCCGTGGTCGGCGCGTTCGGTTGTCCGACGGTGATCAATAACGTCGAGACGCTCTGCAACGTACAGCACATCGTCACCCGCGGCGCCGAGTGGTTCAAGTCGATCGGCACCGATGAGCGCAACACCGGACCCAAGCTCTATGCGGTCTCCGGTCACGTCGAGCGCCCGGGCACCTACGAGCTGCCGATGGGCGTGACGCTGCAGGAGCTCATCGACATCTGCGGCGGCATGTACAAAGGGCGAGAGCTCAAAGCCTTCATTCCCGGCGGTGCCTCGGCGCCGATGCTGCCCGCCACGATGCGGGGCATCAAGATGGACTTCGACACCCTCGCCAAGGCCGGCAGCATGCTGGGCTCGGCAGCAGTGATGATTCTCGACGAGACCACGTGCATGGTGCGCGCGGCGGCCAGGTTGGCAAAATTCTTCGCGCATGAGTCCTGCGGCCAGTGCACCCCGTGCCGGGAAGGCACCAACTGGGCGGCCATCGTCCTGGGCCGGATCGAGAAGGGCCACGGCCTCGCCACCGACATGGACTTGATGCTGCGCATGACCCAGAACATGAGCGGCACGACAATCTGCGCGCTCTCCGACGCCGCGGTGGGACCGGCTCGCTCCGTGGTGGTCAACTTCCGCGAGGAAGTCGAGCAGCACATCAAGGAGCAGCGCTGTCCGCTGCCCCAGCAACGGTTCTTCGGCAATGGGGCGGCGAACTGATGCCTACCGTCACCATCGACGGCCGCGCCCTCGAGGTCGAGGCGGGGACCAATCTGGTCGACGCCGCACTGCGGGTCGGCATTGAGATCCCGCACTACTGCTACCACCCCAGGCTCTCGATCGTCGGGCAATGCCGCATGTGCCTGGTCAAGATCGACGGCATGGGCAAGCTGCAAACCGCTTGCAGCACGCAGGTATTCAAGGACGGCATGGTGGTGCACGTCGACCACCCGGAAGTGAAGGCCGGGCAGGAAGGCGTCATGGAGTTTCTGCTCATCAACCACCCGCTCGATTGCCCGATCTGCGATCAGGCCGGCGAATGCGGACTGCAGGACTACTCCTTCAAGCACGGTCAATCGTTCTCGCGGTTCTCGTTCGAGGACAAGCGCACGTACCCCGAGAAGGAACGTATTCCGCTCGGTCCGAACGTACTCTTGAACATGAACCGCTGCATTCAGTGCACCCGCTGCATTCGGTTCACGCGCGAGATCAGCAAGACCTCGGAGCTCGCATTCTTCGAGCGCGGCGCGGCGACCGAGATCGGCGTGTTCCCCGGGCAGCCGCTCGACAACGAGCTCTCGACGTGCGTGGTCGACATCTGCCCCGTCGGCGCGCTCACTTCGACGCGGTTCCGGTTCGCCGAACGAGTCTGGTACCTGGACAAGAAGCCCTCGCTCTGCACCGGCTGCGACGTGGGATGCAACGTTACGCTCGAGCACCGCCTCGGCGCCATCAAGCGCTATAAGCCGCGCTTTAATCCCGACGTCAACGACTATTGGATGTGCGACTACGGACGCGGCACCTTCGAGCGCTACAAGCAGCTGCCACGCTTGGCCGCTCCGCGCGTTCGCCGCGCCGGCGAGCTCACCACCGTTTCGTGGAAGGACGCGCTCGACGCGGCGTTCAACAAGCTACGCGTGCGCGGCGGCAGCGAAGGCCAGCCGGCTATCCTGGGCTCGGGCTTCCTCACCACCGAAGAGGCGTATCTGTGGAGCCAGCTCGCTCGCCAGGTCGGTTCGCCGCACCGCTCGGTCTGGGTCGATAGCGGCCCACCCCGCCATATTCCAAATCCGCAGGGTGGGATCACGGGACGCGACGCGGCACCCAATCGCCGCGGCGCCGAGCTCGCGGGGTTGACGCCCGGCGACGGCGGATTCGACGCCGAAGATCTGCTGGTCGGCGATGCCGCGGCGCAGTGCTCCGTGCTCATCGTCACCGACAGCGATTTCGGCAAAGCCGCGCACGATCCCAAGGTGATCGAGCGCTTGCGCCGCGCCAAGACGCTGATCGTCCTCGGTTGGGCCGACACCGCGTTGGCACAGGCTGCGGACATCGCGCTTCCGCTGGCCACCCACGCCGAGCGTGACGGCACGTTCGTGAACGCCGAGAACCGCTTGCAGCGATTTGCCCGCGCCTTCCCGGCCACTGGCGAGGCCCGGCCTGCCGTCGAGGCCCTGCGCGAGTTGCTCGCGCGCTTCGACACAAAGTTCACCGCCGACAGTGCCGCGGCCGTGTTCGACCTGATGGCCAAGCAGATTCCGGCGCTCGCCGGGCTCACCTATTCGAGCCTGCCGGCCACCGGCGTCGTGCTCCGGCCAACTCCTTCCAGCCCGACGGTCAGCGGCACCGACACCACGGCCCTGGGGTCCGCCTCGTGAGTCCGCAGCAGATTCAGACCGTCGGCATGGTAGCCACGCTCGCCGTCTGGGTGGTCTTCATGCTTCAGGTGACGCCGATCATGGTCTGGATCGAGCGCCGCGGCGCGGCGATGATGCAGGATCGTCCTGGTCCCAATCGCGTCGGCCCGCTGGGACTTTTCCAGTCGCTCGCTGACGCGCTCAAGTTCATGTTCAAGGAGAGCATCGTCCCCGAGGGCGCCGACAAACCGCTCTTCCTGATGGCACCGCTGCTGGCGTTGATCCCGGCACTCACCACCTACACCGTGATACCGCTCGGACCGGCCATCCAGGTCGCCGGCCAGCGCATCGGCCTGACGGTGGTGCCGGCGGACACCGGCGTGCTGCTGCTGCTCGCACTCAGCAGCCTGGGCATCTACTCTCTGATCATCGCGGGCTACAGCTCGAACAGCAAGTACTCGCTGTTCGGAGCCCTGCGCGCCTCGGCGCAGATGATTTCGTACGAGCTCGCGCTCACGCTCGCCGTCGTTGCGGTGCTCCTGCCCGTGGGCTCGCTTCGTCTCGACGAGGTCGTGACCTACCAGCAGACCCGGCATCTGTGGAATTGCGTGCCGCAGGCGCTCGGCTTGTTCGTCTTCATCATCGCGTCGTTCGCCGAGACCAATCGCGCGCCGTTCGACCTGCCGGAAGCAGAGTCTGAGCTGGTCGCCGGCTACCACACCGAATACGGCGGCATGAAGTTCGCCCTGTTCTTCATGGGCGAGTACATGGCGATGGCGGCGCTTTCGGCGCTCGCGGCGACGCTCTACTTCGGCGGCTGGACGGTCCCGGGAGTGGACCTATTCAAGGTCGGCGACTGGATCGCCACGTTGCCGCTGCTCGGGAAGGTCCCCGGACCGATCTGGACAGGATTGATCGCAGCCTTGGTGCTCTTCACGAAGGTCTTCATCGCGCTCCTGTTCTTCGTCTGGGTGCGCTGGAGTTTTCCGCGTTATCGCTTCGACCAATTGCTGCGTCTGGGCTGGAAGGTTCTGCTTCCGCTCTCGATCGTGAATCTGTTGCTGATTGCGGTCCTCACTCTCAAGGGCGTGCTCTAGCCATGGAGCTCTTCGTCTTCTCGCTGTTCGCCCTCGGAGCGCTGGTGTCGGCACTGGCGGTCGTAAGCCATCGCAACCCGGTGTACGCGACCATGAGTTTGGTGGTTACCCTGGTCTGCGTCGCGGCGCTCTTCCTGATGCTCGGCGCACCGTTCATCGCCACGCTCCAGGTGCTGATCTACACCGGCGCGATCGTGGTGCTCTTCCTGTTCGTGATTATGCTGCTCAACATTCAACGCGAAGAGCACAGTGCGCCTTCTGGTGGAGCTCAACGCTGGGCCGCGATCCTCATGGGATTCGTGCTCGCCGGTTTGCTGTTCGGCCTGTTCTGGCGTGCGCACGCCGGCGCCGAGATCCAGCCGTTGACCGAGGACCAGGTTTCTCTGACCCGCCTGGCTCGCCTGTTGTTTACCGAGTACATGCTGCCCTTCCAGGCGATCGGCCTGCTCCTGCTCGCCGCGGTGGTCGCCGCCACCGTCCTGGCGCGGCGCCCGGACGGCCGGATCACTGCCCCGGGGGAGGAGTCGAAGTGATCGTTCCCGCCACCTGGTACATGCTCCTCGCCGCCGGCCTGTTCGTGATCGGAACGATCGGCGCGTTGACCCGCCGCAACGGCATCTCGATCTTCCTCTCCATCGAGCTCATGCTGAACGCGGTGAATTTACTCCTGATCGCGTATTCGCGGCAGCTCGGCGACCTCACCGGCCAGGTCATCGTGTTTTTCGTGCTCGCGGTCGCCGCGGCAGAAGCTGCGGTCGGCCTGGCGCTCTTCATCGCCATCTTCCGCCACGGCCACACCATCGACGTCAACCGTATGAACCTGATGCGCTGGTAGGCCGAGACCCGTCGCGATGAACGCTCTCACTCTCCTCTGGCTCATCCCGCTGCTGCCCTTCATGGGCGCGGCGCTCAACGGCATCCTCGGCCCCAAGGGCAGGCACGGCGCGGTGACCGCGGTCGGCGTCGGCGCTCCCCTGCTGTCGCTCCTGCTCGCGCTCGGCTGCCTCTGGCAGTACGCGACTTCGGTGAATCCAGCGCCGTTCCAGCAGACCCTCTACGCCTGGGTCGCGGGGCCGTTCCAGATCGACGTCTCGTTCCTGCTCGATCCTTTGTCTTGCATCATGCTGTTCGTAGTCACTTTCGTGGGCTTCCTGATCCACGTGTACTCGGCCGGCTACATGGCGCACGAGGGCGGCTACCAGCGCTACTTCGTCTACTTGAACCTCTTCATGGGTTCGATGTTGCTGCTCATCCTCGGCGCCAACTACCTGGTGACCTTCGTCGGATGGGAAGGCGTGGGCCTCTGCTCGTATCTGCTCATTGGCTTCTATTACGAGCAGGAGTTTCCGCCCTACGCGGGACAGAAGGCGTTCATTGTCAACCGCATCGGTGACGTCGGTTTCCTGATCGGCTTGTTCGCGCTCATGGGTGCGTTCGGCACCCTCGACTACCAGCGAATCACCGCCGCGATCATGGCCAACCCGGACCACCTGCTGCAGCCTTACGCGCTTGGCTTGAGCCTGGCAAGCTTCGTGGCGCTTTTCCTGTTCGTCGGCGCCATCGGCAAGAGCGCTCAGATCCCGCTGTTTGTCTGGCTGCCCGATGCCATGGCGGGTCCGACGCCGGTGTCCGCCCTGATCCATGCCGCGACCATGGTCACCGCCGGCGTCTACATGGTGGTGCGTTCGAACGCCATCTATCAGCTGGCGACCGGTGTGAGCCACTTCGTCGCCATCATCGGCGCCCTGACCGCGATCTTCGCCGCCACGATCGGACTGGCGCAGAACGACATCAAAAAGGTGCTCGCCTACTCCACCGTCTCGCAGCTCGGCTACATGTTCCTGGCGGCAGGTGTCGGAGCGTACTCCAGCGCGATCTTCCATCTCGGCACGCACGCATTCTTCAAGGCGCTGCTCTTCCTGGGCTCCGGCTCGGTGATCCACGCGATGTCGGGCGAGCAGGACATGCGCAAGATGGGCGGACTCGCGAAGCACCTGCCCATCACCTCACGGACGTTCATCCTGGCGACCGTCGCCATCGCCGGTATTCCGCCGTTGTCGGGCTTCTTCAGCAAGGACGAGATCCTCGGCGAGACCTTCGCCAGCGGCCACTACATTCTCTGGGCGGTAGGAATGATTACCGCCGGCCTGACGGCCTGCTACATGTTCCGCACCGTGTACATGACCTTCACCGGCACTTTCCGCGGCACCCACGAGCAGGAGCACCACGTGCACGAGTCGCCGGCATCGATGACCGTGCCGCTGATCATCCTGGCCGTCGGGGCAGCGCTCGCGGGCTTGGTCGGCATTCCGGGCAAGCTGTTCGGGAACGAGCATCTGAATTGGCTGCACACCTGGCTCTCACCGGTGCTCGCGCGCTTCCCCGAGCATGGAGCGGAGCACCAGGCGTCCTCGGCGACCGAGTGGGCCTTGATGGGCGTGTCCGTCCTGGTCGCGGTCGCCGGCATCCTCGTCGCCCGAGCACTCTGGGGTCGTGGGCGCGGCCTGGCCGGAGATCAAGCGTTCGCCTCGCGCCTGCCCTTCCTGCAGCGCCTGTTCGAAAACAAGTGGTACGTCGACGAGCTCTACGACCGGATCGTCATCCGGCCCGTCAAGTGGCTCGCCCGCGTCTGCTGGAAGGTCATCGACGTCCTGGTGATCGACGGATCGATCCACGTCGGCGCCTTCGTCACCGAAATCACCGGCGACCTCGGCCGCCTGACCACCACCGGCAACGTGCGCAATTACGCGCTCTATTTCTTCGGCGGCATCCTCGTGCTGTTCGCCCTGGTTCTGCTCTAGGCGGCCCCGACGATGGACACCTTCCTCCAACTGCTCGCCGGCAACACCCTGACCCGGCTCATCTTCTTTCCGGCGCTGGCGTGTCTGCCGCTGCTGTTCATCCGCCGCGACGGCGCGGCGCGCGCCTATGCGCTACTGGTCGGCCTGATCGAAGCGGCATTCGGGATCGGGTTGGTGTGGGCGAACTGGGGCTCGCCCTTCCCGCTCCTTCGCGACGGCGCGCCGTTGCCCTGGATTCCTTCCTGGGGCATTCAATACTCCGTCGGCATGGATGGCATCTCCATGCCGCTCGTTCTGCTGAGCGTGATCCTGCTGCCGATCGTCGTCATCGGCTCCTGGGAAGGCATCCATAAGAACTGGCAGGGCTTCGCGCTCTCCTTGCTGCTGCTCACCACCGGCATCCTCGGCGCGCTCCTGGCGCTCGATCTCTTCCTCTTCTACATCTTCTGGGAAGTGATGCTGATCCCGATGTATCTGATCATCGGCATCTGGGGCGGGCAGCGCCGGGTGTACGCGGCGGTAAAGTTCTTCCTCTTCACCATGGCCGGAAGCCTGTTGATGTTGCTCGCGATTCTTTGGCTGGCCTGGACCTACAAGGAAATGGCCGGGGCTTGGAGCTTCGCCTTCGCCGATCTGCTGCGTCTGCAGCTGCCGGCCAGCGAGCAGGCGTGGTTGTTCGGAGCCTTCGCGATCGCCTTCGCGATCAAGGTGCCGATGTTCCCGCTCCACACCTGGCTGCCCGATGCGCACGTCGAGGCACCAACCGGAGGCTCGGTCATCCTGGCCGGCATCCTGCTGAAGCTCGGCACCTACGGCTTCCTGCGCTTCGCTCTGCCGCTCTTCCCGCAGGCGAGCCAGCGGTATGCGCCCTTGATGGCCGGTCTGGCGCTCGTCGGCATCCTCTACGGAGCCTTGGTGGCCTGGGTGCAGGCCGACATGAAGAAGCTAGTGGCGTACTCATCGATCGCTCACCTCGGCTTCGTGATGCTCGGCCTCTTTGCCTTCGATCTCATGGCCTGGCAGGGAGCGCTGCTGCAGATGGTGAACCACGGCTTGTCGACCGGTGCCCTCTTTCTCATCGTCGGCATGATCTACGAGCGCCGGCACACCAAAGAATTCGCGCAGTTCGGCGGCCTCGCCAAGGTGATGCCGTGGTTCGCGTTCTTCCTCGTCTTCTCCACCTTGTCTTCAGTGGGTCTGCCCGGCCTGAACGGCTTCGTCGGCGAGTTCCTGATTCTCGCCGGTACCTTTACCTCGAAGTCGATCGCCTTGCGCGGCGTCGCCGCCACGGCGACTTTCGGCGTGGTGCTCGCGGCGGTGTACCTGCTCAAGATGGTGGCAGCCACGATCTGGGGTCCGATCAAGCACGAGGAGAATCGTTCGCTCAAGGATCTGTCCTGGCGCGAGAAGCTCCTGCTGGCGCCGCTTTGCCTGCTGATGCTGTGGATTGGCGTCGCACCCGAGCCGTTCCTCGCGCCGAGCCGGCCGGCGCTCGCCGCGGTTCTCACCTCGTATCAAGCCAGGGTTACCGAGATTCCGGTCAACACCGTGGCCCTGCGCCCCGAGGCGCCGCTGAGTGAGGTCGCCCTGGGCGTGCAGCCGCCCGGACCCGTGGCGGCAGAGGCTCGCCAGTGAGTCCGTCCTACGCCGTCTCGACCGCCGATCTCTGGTCCATCGCGCCCGAGATCTGGCTCGCTGGCGCCGGGGCCCTGCTGCTCTTGCTCGACGCCTTCCTGCCTGCGCTCAAGCGTGCATTTACACCGCTCTCGCTCGTCGCGACCCTCGGGGCGGGTTGGCTCGCTTGGACCTCGGTGCCTACCGGACCGAGCTTTCACGGAACCCTCGATGCCAACGCGATCACTTGTGCTCTGACCCTGATCGTGCTGCTCGCGGCGTCGTTGGCCCTGCTCGCTTCGGACGGATACCTGCGACGGGAGGGTCTCCTTTCGGGTGAGTACCACGCGTTGCTGCTCTGGAGCAGCGCCGGCATGACCCTGATGCTGCGCGCCAACGAGCTGCTCACCGTGTTCATCGCGCTCGAGCTGCTCTCGATCTGTCTCTACGCGCTCGCCGGCTATCACCGGCGGATCGCCGTTGCCGCGGAGGCCGCCATCAAGTACTTCCTGATGGGTGCCTTCGTGAGCGCTTTCGTGCTGCTGGGCATCGCGCTGCTCTACGGCGAGACCGGTTCCTCGCGCATCCCCGAAATCGCTCGCGCCCTGGCCGAGGGCAAGGGCTCGTTGGCTCTCGAGGCGCTCGGCGTCGTCCTGCTCATCGCCGGCTTCGGCTTCAAGATGAGCCTGGTACCGTTTCACGCCTGGTCGCCGGATACATATCAAGGCGCTCCCACGCCCTTCGTCGCCTTTCTCTCCGTGGCTCCGAAAGCGGCCAGTGTCGCGGTGCTCATCAAGATCGTAGCGGCAGCGTCGGCGAGCGCGCCCCTAGCGCCGAAGTGGTCGACCGTGGTGTCGCTCCTCGCGGTGCTGTCGATGCTCGGCGGCAACCTGCTGGCCCTGGTGCAACGCGATCTCAAACGCATGCTGGCGTACTCGGGCGTCGCCCACATGGGATATCTCCTCATTCCGCTCGCCAGCCTGAATCGCGATTCGTGGGTGAGCGTGCTGGTGTACCTGTTCGCCTACGCGCTGATGAACGCCGGTGCCTTCGCGGTCGCGACGCTGCTGTTCGACAAGCCCGGTGAGCAACACCTGATCTCTGACCTTTCGGGGTGGGGCTATCGCTTTCCGGTGAAGTCGGCCTGCCTCGCGATCTGCATGCTGTCGCTCGGCGGCATCCCACCGACCCTAGGTTTCCTCGGCAAGTACTTGGTCTTCCTGCACGCGGTCGAGAACCATCAGATCTGGCTCGCCGCGGTGGGTGTCCTGGCGAGCCTGGTCGGCGTCTTCTACTACCTGCGCGTGGTGTACGTCCTCTACATGAAGGACGAGGTCAAGGCTCCCGTCGCCAAGGCCGGCGATTTCCTCGGCAATCTTTCCGCGGGCCTTGCAGCCCTGCTGACGCTCGTGCTCGGGCTGTGGCCCGGCCCGGTACTCGGATGGGTCGCTGACGCGGTCGCTCGCCTCGGCTGAGCGCGAGGGCGACCAGGGCCAAGGTATGAGTCCGGCGCGTCGGGGGTCCCGCCGCCCCACACCCACCAGCACGACCGCGGAACCCGAGGTCTCACCCCTCACCCTGAATCGGCTGTCGATCTATTTGCGCTCGTTGACCGAGCTGCAAGAGGGGGGAATCAGCCGCATCTCATCGCAGGATCTGGCGCGGCGCTTCCGTCTGTCGGCCACGCAAATCCGCAAGGATCTGGCGCAATTCGGCGAGTTCGGCATCCGCGGCGTGGGCTACGACGTCCAACGCCTGGCCGATCGGCTCTCCAACCTGCTCGGGCTGCATCGTTCTCACCCCATCGTCATCTGCGGCGTGGGGAACCTGGGCAGCGCTCTGGCGCGCTACTGGGGCTTCAACTACGGCCCGTTCCGCGTCGTCGCCGCGGTTGACACGGATCCACAGAAGGTCGGCAAGCGGCTCGCTTCCTTCACGGTCGGACATCCACGGGAGCTGAAGCGTTTGATCAAAGAGAGTTCCTGCGAGATCGGCGTGCTCGCAGTGCCGGCCAGTGCAGCGGTCGAGAACTACGACGCGCTGGTGAGCGCCGGCATCCGCGCGGTGATCAATTTCGCGCCGCTTCGCCTCGAGCCCCACGCGGGTGTGCGGGTGAAGAACGTCGACCTACGGATCAACCTCGAGGAAGTCGCTTTCTTCCTCGGAGGCTGACGGCTCGGGTACCTTGGCATCGTCCGCCGAGCGATAGAAGGTCAGCGTGCTTTCGCCATAGCGCCGCGTATCGTTCTGCCGCAACTCACCCGCTGCGGCGGCCAAGTCGACGCGCGCGGAATGCTCGACCACGAGCTCTCCACCGGCACGTAAGAGCGGAGACGCCAGCTCCAGCAGCCGGAGATACTCATCGAAGGCGTAAGGCGGATCGGCGAAGATCAGATCGAACCGGTAGTCGGGGTGCTGGGCGAGCGAGCGTAGGCCACCTGGCAAGCTCGCTCGGCGCAAGCGCCACCGTCCCTTCTCCAGCATCTTGCAGTTCTCTTCCAGCAGGCGAACGACGGCCGGTGCCTGCTCCACGAACAGCACGCCGCCGGCGCCGCGGCTCACCGCCTCGATCCCTACCGCGCCGCTGCCGGCGAATAGATCGAGCACCTGCGCGTCGACGACCCGTTCCTGCCAGATGGAGAACAGCGCCTCGCGCACGCGGCCCTCAGTCGGCCGGACGTGCGTGCCGACCGCCAACAAACGCCCGCGTAGAGCGCCCCCGGTAACTCGAACGCCTCGACTCACCGGCGGTGCCGCCTAGTCGTCCTCGTACGGCTCCTCGCGGCCGCCGACGCTTCGTCGCGCCACCAACTTGTCGAAGTCGTTGGCGAGCATTCCCTTGGGCGAGAACATCCTCAGCGGTAGATTCAGCCCGTCGAGCTCGACGCCCTGCTTGTCGGCGGTCTCGCCGATGATGCGAAACAACTGGCCGTCGACCCGGCGCAGAACGTCGCCGGTCTTCGGCACGTAACCGGTGGGCAGATGCTGCGCCCGTTGCGACGGTTGCACGCGCGACGCCAGATTTTCCGCCACGCGAACCAAGCGGTCGAGACCCGGCGGCCGGGTGTCGTAGCGGCTGAAGCTGAAGACGCGCTCTTTGTCCCCCGGCCGATCGAGCTGCAACCGGCAGCGTTCGACCCAGTCGCCGCTCACGCTGGTGGTGTCGGTGTCGGTTTCCTTGAGGTCGATCTCCGCCAAGCGAGCCAGCACCTCATCGACCTGATCGCGGCCGAGCTCGCCGAGCGACATCGTCGGGCTGGTCTTCAGCCCTTCGCGGACGCGAATGGTGCCGTTCGCAAAGAGTGTGATCTCGCGCCGCCCGAGATCGCTGAAACATTCGTAGCGCAGGCGCTCGATCGAACGGTCGTAGGGATCGACCGGCTTCGGAACCTCTGCCACGGCGGAAAGGCTCCACAAGGCGCAAGCCGCGAACAGCAGAGTCGGTCTCATGTCAGGCCGAAGCGTACCGCCTGCGGACGCTGCCGTGTCCGAGGAGGCTCTCGATCGAGGCCTCGAAATCCGTCCCGAGACGAACCCGGAAACGTTCAGGCGCGGTGATCGAAACGTTGGCGCCGACCTGGCGGAGGTCGAACGACACCGGGACGTCGCCGGGATTCTCGGCCAGCAAGTCGCGCAGACGGAGCATCTGACGGGTCGAAAGCTCCTGCGCGATCGAGATTTCGAGACCGGCGACCAGGCGGCCCTTGGCCTTTTCGAGCGGCGTGATGTCCTCCGCGGCGAGCTCGACCTCGCTGCCACGCATGCGGACCGAGCCCTTCACCAGGATCACGGCCTCATCGTGTATCAGAGCCCCGAAGCGCGCCGTCTGATCCGCGAACAGCGTGATCGGCAGCCCGCCGACCAGGTCCTCGAGGACGAACCGGGTCATCATCTTGCCGGCATTGGCGCCTGACTTGATTTTCGTCGGCCGCACCCGGGTAACGATCCCTCCGAGCGTCACCGTGCCTTCGACCGTGCCATCGCGAAGGTCGGCGGTGGTGGCGTTGACCAGCAGCCGAAGCTGCGCCTCATGCGCGGCCAACGGGTTGCCGGTAAGATAGAACCCGAGCGTCTCCTTCTCGAACCGCAGACGATCCGCTTCCGGCCACTCCTGCTTGCGCAGGTCGATCGCCGGCCCGGGAGTGGCGCTGGGCGCGAAGAGGGCTCCTTGCCCCGCCTCGCTCTCGCGGCGCCGCTGCTGAGCGTGGTCCATGATCTTCTCGATCGCGGCGAACAGCGCACCCCGCGGTGCTCCGAGACTGTCGAACGCTCCCGCCTTGATGAGGCTCTCGAGCACTTTCTGGTTGAGCTGCTTCGAGTCCACTTCCTGCGCGAACATCGGGACGCTGGTGAAGCGGCCCACTCGGTGACGCGCCGCGAGGATCGACTCGACACCGCCCTCGCCGACGCCCTTCACCGCTCCGAGGCCGAAGCGAATGACCTTGCCGATGACGGTGAACGCCCAGTTGCTCTCGTTGATGTCGGGCGGCAGGACCGGGATACCCATGTCGCGGCATTCCGACAAGTACTTGGCGATCTCGTCGGAAGACGACATTTCGGAGGTCAGCATCGCCGCCATGAAGGCGACCGGATAGTGCGTCTTCAGATACGCGGTCTTGTAGGCCAGCATGGCGTAGGCCACCGAGTGGCTCTTGTTGAAGCCGTAGCCGGCGAAGGGCTCGATGTACTCCCAGAGCTCGGCGGCCTTGTCTCGCGCCACGCCGCGGTTCTCGGCGCCGGAGACGAATTTCTCCTTCTGCTTGGCCATCATCTCTTCGCTCTTCTTGCCCATCGCCTTGCGCAGCACGTCGGCTTCGCCCATGGTGAAGCCGGCCACTTCGACCGCGATCTGCATGACCTGCTCCTGGTAGGCGATGACGCCGTAGGTCTCCTCCAGGATGGCCTTGGTCTGCGGCAAGGTGTAGCGCACCTTCTTGCGGCCGGTCTTGCGTTGGATGTACTCCTCGACCATGCCGACCGAGAGCGCGCCGGGACGGTAGAGCGCGTTGAAGGCCGCCAGGTCTTCGAACTTGGAGGGCAGGGCGCGGCGCAGCAGGTCCTTCATGCCGCCGGACTCGAACTGAAAGATGCCGTTCGTCCGCCCGTCGCAGAACAGCTTGTAGACCGCCGGATCGTCGAGCGCCACGTTGTCGAGGTCGAGCGGCCGGCCCTCGAGCGCCAGGAGCTTCAAGGCGTCGTCGATGACGGTCAGCGTGCGCAGGCCGAGGAAGTCCATCTTCAAGAGGCCGAGCTTTTCGACCACATCCTTGTCCCACTGGGTGACGATTTCGTCCTTGCTCGTTTTGTAGAGCGGCACCAGCTCTTCGATCGGACGCGGTGTGATCACGACGCCGGCGGCGTGCAGCGAGGCATGGCGGGTCAGGCCCTCCAAGCGGCTCCCGACCTCGACGATCTGGCGCACCTCGGCGTCGTTGCTCACCTCGAGGCGCAGCGGCTCGATGTCGCGCGCCGCCTCGGCGAGCGACTTCGTCATGTCGGGAATCATCTTGGCAATGCGGTCCACTTTGACGTACGGCACGCCCATGACGCGGCCGACGTCGCGGATGACCGCCTTGGCCGCTAGAGTTCCGAAGGTGATGATCTGAGCCACCCGGTCGCGGCCGTACTTCTCGCTCACATATTGGATGACGCGACCACGACCGCGCATGCAGAAGTCGATGTCGATGTCGGGCAGGCTGATGCGCTCGGGATTCAAGAAGCGTTCGAACAGCAGATCGTACTGCATGGGATCGATGTCGGTGATGCGCAGGGCATACGACACCAGCGAACCCGCCGCCGAACCACGTCCCGGGCCGACGGGGATGCCGTGCTCGCGGGCGTAGCGGATGAAGTCCCAGACGATCAAGAAGTAGCCCGGGAAGCCCATGCGCTCGATGACTTGGATTTCCATCTCGAGGCGGTGGAGATACACCTCCTCGGGATACTTGACCAATCCGGACTCGCGCCGCTTGCGGAGCTCGTCGAGACGCTCCTGAAGCCCGTTCCGCACCACTTCCTCGAAATAGGACTGCAGCGTGTACGCGGCCGGCACCGGAAACTCGGGCAGGTGGAAGTCACCGGTCTTGATCTCTAGATTGCAGGCTTCGGCGATCCGCAGGGTGTTCTCGATCGCTTGCGGATCGTTCGGGAAGAGCCGTGCCATCTCTTCGCCGGTCTTGAGGTAGAACTCGTCCGAGGCATACTTCAAGCGATCGGTGTCGGCGAGCGCCCGCTGCGTTCCGATGCAGAGCAGAACGTCGTGCGCGAACGAATCGCTCCGCTTCAGGTAGTGGCAATCGTTGGTTGCCACCAACGGCAGGCCCGTCCGCTGGCCGATCCGTCGCAGGACCTCGTTGGCCGCTCGTTGATCCGAGATTCCGTGGTCCTGCAGCTCGAGGTAGAAGTTCTCGTCGCCGAAGATTTCGCGGAAGTCGCGCGCGGTCTTCTCGGCCTCCGCCTCCTGGCGGCCAATGATCTTCTCGTTGATCTCACCCTTGAGGCACGCCGAAAGCCCGATCAGGCCTTCACTGTTCTCGCGCAGCAGCTCCTTGTCGATCCTGGGCTTGTAGTAGAAGCCTTCGAGATACGAGCGTGAAGTGAGCTTGATGAGATTGCGATAGCCGGTCTCGTTGCGAGCGAGAAGAACCAAGTGGTTGCTGCTGCTCCGCGAAGATTCGCGATCCTTGCGGCTCCCCTGCGCGACATAGGCCTCGATGCCGATGATCGGCTTTACACCCGCCTTGCGCGCCTTGGTATAGAAGTCGATGGCACCAAACATGTTGCCGTGATCGGTGAGCGCCATGGCGGGCATTCCCGCTTCGGCGGCGGCCGCGATCACGTCGTCGAGCCGGTTGGCGCCGTCGAGCAGGCTGAACTGGCTGTGCAGGTGCAGATGGGCAAACTGCGGCATGGTTTTCTAGCGAACCTCGGGGTCCGGCGCTTTGGCCATTCGGTTGATGCGGAGTGTGTAGTCGAGACCGGAAAGCAGGGTGAACACCGGCACCGCAAAAATCAGCCCGGTGGCGAAAGTTTCCAAGCGCGGCCACGAGGCCGTAGCCAGAACGACGATCACCGTCGAGATCTGCAGTACGGTGTTGACCTTGCTCAACAGGGTGGGCGGGAACCTGCCGACTCCCTGCGCGAGGTGCAGGATCAGAGCCACGACGACGAGCAACACGTCGCGCGCGATCACCAACACCGTCACCCATACTGGAATACTCGAGACCGGATTGAGCGATGGCACGCTGAGCATCACGTAGGCGGTCACCAGCAGGAGCTTGTCCGCCATCGGGTCGAGGTACATTCCGAGCACCGAGCTCTGATTCCAGAAGCGAGCGATCAGCCCGTCCAGAGCGTCGGTCAAGCCGGCAACCACGAAGAGCAGCAGTGCCCGCCCGGGCTGGCCGTTCAGCATGGCGATCACGAACAGGGGAATGATCCCCATGCGCAGCAGCGACAGCAAGTTCGGGACGGTGAGGTTCATCGCGTGCCAAGCAGGTCGACCGTGTGGCGAATCATCTCGATCGCCGTGCCGCCCGAAAGCGGAACGGGCGGCACGCAGTCGGTCGACGCGGCGATCAAGGCGCACGAAGCCGCGAGGTCGCAGGCCGAGTCGCGCGAAATCGCGCCGGCGAAGGTCGACAGACAAGCCGCGTGGCCACCGCGCGCCAATACCCGCAGCAAGGCTGCGGACGCTTCGGGCCGGGTCGCGGCACGATCGGCTCCGAAGCGATGCAGCGCCTCGTCGAGGTCGAGCAACCCCTGGTTCATCACCCGCACGATCTCTTCGCGGTATGGGCTCTCGAGCACGTCGGTGGCGATACGCACCGAGGAAGCCTGGCCATAGCGAACGTCCGGCAGCAGCCAGTACAAGAGCAGCGCCAGCTCGCCGCGGGAAAGCTGAGCGTGGCGAGCGACCTCGCGTACGGAGGCCGGCAGTAGCTGCATGCGCCAGTGGAAGCGCACCCGGGCGAGCTTCTCGGCGATCCGGGAATTTCCCGGCTCGCCGTGCAGCAAGGCCTCGAAGATCTGCATCCCCACCTTGGCGTCGCCGACCACGGCCTCGAGGTCGCCCCGCCGTTCACTCAGGCCGCGATCCTCGGGATGCCGCTCGTTGAGCGACCGCACGGCAACCAGCTCGGCCCCGGCGTCCCCACGCGCGACCGCGACCGCCCGCGCCGCGATCAGGGTCGCCTCGTCTCGCGGCGCCCAGGCTCGCATCAGGCGCAGCTGGGATTCGGCATCCTCGACGTGATTGCGACCGAGGGCATCCTCGACTCGGTCGGCGAGCTCGCGTACCGCATCGGGCAACAGCGCTGCCGCGCGTTGCGCCGCGAACGTATTCTGCGCCACGTGGAACACCGCGTACGCCCCCGCCGGGTCTCCGGTGAGCTCGAAACTTCTGCCGAGCAACAGGGCGGAGGCGGTGTATGCCGGCAGCTCGGCCTGTACCGGGGAGAGTCGTCGAACGATGGCGTCGGGATCTCGCAGGACGAGCTCCGCCGCGGCCGCGACAACTTGCCCGGGATGGAAGCCGGGGTCGTCGACCAGGAGCTCCCGCGCGATCTGCAGGGTGGCGCGCGGGTCCCCGCCGGCCATGAGCGCGGACCACGCTGCATTCACTCGCGCCTCGCGCTCGCGATCGACGGTCAGCGGGTAGCCATCGAAAGGCTGAACGACATACGGCGCGTCGCTCGTCGAGAGGACGACCGCTGGCGCCGGCGGCTTGGCGGAGGCGCAGCCGTAGTGGGCCAAGAGGACGGCCAGGCCCGCCCCGCGACACAGGTACCGAGCCAGGATCCTAGGCGCCCCCCGCGACCAGCGTGGTGAGGGTCGCGATGGCATGTTTGTACACCAGAACCTCACGTCCCTCGATCTCCATGACGATCGCGAAACGATCGAAGCGCCGCAACCTCCCGTCGAGTCGCCGCCCGTTGACCAGCTCAACCGCCACCGCCTGCGCCGCCTTGAGGCTCTGGAACAGGAACCCGTCCTGAATATTGATGCTGTGCTTCGTCGTTGTCATTCGTTCTCCCAAGACCGACCTTGCTCATGAGTCGTCGGATCTCCGATTCCACAGTCTCGGGCTTCTCCGCCGCGACCCACACCACGTCAGGTTCCTTCCGGAACCACGTCTCCTGCCGTTTGGCGAACCGGCGTGTCGCGCCCATAGTCTCGGCGGTCGCCAGCGCAAGGTTCCACTCCCCGAGCGCGCATTTCGTCATCTCGCGATAACCGATGGCTTGGAAGGCAGGGGACTGCGGCTCGACGCCCTCGCGCAATAACCGCATGACTTCGTCCAACCAGCCTGCCGCCAACATCGCGCGCACGCGAGCGCCGATGCGATCGTACAGAATGGGGCGAGGAAGCGTCAATCCGATACGCAGAGCCGGGAGCGGAACCTGCTCGGGCGCGCGGGACAGCCATTCCGAGAAGGGCCGGCCGGTTGACAGAGTCACCTCGAGAGCGCGCACCACGCGTTGCTGGTCGCGCTTCGGCAAACGGGCCGCGCTCGCTGGATCGAGCCGCGCGAGCTCAGCGTGCAGGGTCTCCGACCCCTCGCGGGCCGCGCGCTCGCGCAACTCGTTGCGCAGAGTCTCCGACCCTTCGGGCAACGGGCTCAGCCCCTGGAGCAGGGCGCGCAGATAAAGGCCACTCCCGCCAACCACGATCGCCAGCCTGCCGCGTGCTTGGATTTCGGCGATCGCGGTTCGCGCCAGGCGGGCGAAGGACCCGGCTGAGAAACGCACTTCCGGCTCGAGGATGTCGACCAGGTGGTGAGGCACTCGCGCGCGCTCGGCGGGGGTGGGCTTTCCGGTGCCGATGTCCAGGCGCCGGTAGGCCTGCAGGGCATCCGCATTGACGATTTCGGCGCCCGTGCGCGTGGCTACGGCCATCGCCGCGGCGCTCTTCCCCGTTGCCGTGGCACCCAGAATGACCAGCACGCGATCCATCGCGGATGAGTCTAGCCGACGCCGACGCGGGTCGCTTCAATCGTTCCTCGGAGCGCCCGGCAACCGCAGAGACCACCTGCCCGAGCTGTTCCGCCGCAGGCTGACCTGGCCGTCGCGATCGGTCCGCAGCAAGGGAATCCTCCGCTCGGCGAAGCGGCCGATAACCGTCGGATCCGGGTGGCCAAAGCGATTGCCTGCACCCGCCGAAACGACCGCCAACCTGGGAGCAACCGCCCGTAAGAAGGTCTCGAGGCTCGACGTGCGGCTTCCATGGTGTGCCACCTTCAAGATGTCGGCCGCGAGCTCGCTCCCGAGCTCTGCCTCCAGCCGCGCCTCCGCGCGCGCCTCGATATCACCGGTCACCAGGACGCTGCGACCCGGAGCCGAGACGAGCAGAACCATCGAGCCGTTGTTGTCGCTCGTCGGAGGACCTACCTGCGCCGGGAGCCTTTGCGGCGAAAGGATCCGGAACTCCCAGCCGGCAGCTCGCGCCCGGTCTCCGGCCGATAGCAGGCGCGGTCGGAGCCTCGCCCGACCGAGAAGGTCGCGGGCGCACGGGGATCCGACGGCGCTCGCGGTCAACCAGAGCTCGTCCACCGCAACGTAGTCGGCCAGATCGACCAGCCCGCGACAGTGATCGATATCCGGATGCGTCATTACCATCGCATCGAGCCTGCGGATTCCCGCGCGAGCCAGCGCGGGCAGCAAGACTGTGCCCCCGAAGTCACCGTGAGCCCACCCACCGCCGTCGACGAGCACGGCATGTCGACCGCCCCGAAACAACGTCGCATCACCCTGCCCCACATCCAGAAAGTGCACTTCGAGGCCACCCGTATCCACGTGCTGCAAAGCCGCGAGGAGCGCAACCAGCGCCAGGCTCCCCAACAACAACGGTCGCCAGGCCCGGGCTAGGAGGGTCCAAGAAACAATGACAAACAGTACCCATCCCGCATCTCGGGTATCGAGCGGCCAAACCAGCCAGCCGCCCGCCGGCAGGTGGGTGAGGCCGTGGAAGGGCACCGCGAGCATGCTGGGAATCCACTCGAGCGCACGCCCCCAGGCCGGAACCACCACCGCGAGCATGACCCAGAACAGATCCACCACCATCGCCACCGCGGTCAGCGGAACAAAGAGCAGATTGAACAGAAACGCCGCCGGGTGGATCTGGCGAAACACCACCAGAGCCCAGGGCAATGTGGCCAGCTGCGCCGCCCAGGTGACCGCTAGGGGCCGCGCCAGGATCTTGGGCATCCATGCCCACCAGCGCACGAGCAGGGGCGACAGGAAAACCAGACCGGCGGTCGCCGCAAACGTGAGATGGAACCCCAGATCGGCGACCAGGCGCGGATCCAGCACCAGCAGCGCGATCGTTGAGACGGCGAGAGCATTGGCCGCAACCGGCGGGCGGCGCAGACTCAGTGCGCCGAGGAAGAGTCCGCCCATCACTCCCGCCCGCAGCACCGACGCCAGCGGCCCCACGACCAGGACGTACAGGACCAGCACGCTCCCCGAAGCCACCAGGCGCGCGGTCCTGCTCCACCAGCTGCAGGCAAACCAAACTACGGCGACCAGCAGACTGACGTTGAAGCCTGACACGGCGAGCAGATGCAACAGACCCGTGCGCTTGAGACCGCGTCGCCAGGCGTCCGGAATTCCGGATGTGTCGCCGACCAAGAGCGCGCGAACGAGCGCCATCGCGGCCCGGTCGTGCGCTCCAGGTGAGAGGGTCGCGCGATCGAGCATCTCGCGCGCCGCGGCGGCCGGCCCGAGCCACAGCGGTGCCGGCTCGCTCGGGCGGAGCAGGGCGCGAGTCTTGACCGCCAATCGCCAGCCGCCGAAGGAAACCGGTGGATCGTTCGCAAACTGGGACCCTGGCCGCAGATAGCCAGAGGCTCGCAAGCGTTCTCCGCGCACGGGCGGCGGCACTGAATCGGGCAATGAAAGCGTCGCGTCGCGAGCGCACACTCCGACCTCGCCGCCCTGGCGCCATCGTTCGACCTCGATCGGAACGCTCCAGCCGAAGCTCGAGCGCACCGCGTAGCCTCCGACTCGAATCTCGGCTTCGAGCGGCCGGGTCGAATCCAGGGGGGTCTCCACGCGCTCTGGGCCCACCCAACGGACGACCGTATTCAGCGCCCCGACCGCGGCGAAGGCGATCACGCCACCGGCTTCTCCGCCAAGGGCCAAGCCGCTGCCGAGGAGAGCCACCAGGAGGGGTACCGAGGCGAACGGGGCAAGCAGGGCCAGGGCGCTGCCGCAGGTGAACCCTAGCGCTGGAAAAACCGCGGGTATCGAGCGTCGCGTCATAGTCCTAAAGACGCAAACGGTGGAACCGAACTTACCTCGAGACGTTCCTCACGATTCGTCCGCGGGTCTCTCGCTAGCCATCGCCTCGATTGCGAACAGGGACAGCACCGGCAAGGCCAGCCGCTGGCGCACGAGCCGGTTGCGCAATCCCTCGCGGGCTCGCGTGACCTCGGCCTCGGGCATGCGCTGAGCGAGGGCCGTGAGCCGCGACTGCGCCAGATCGTCGATGCTCTTGCGCGCGTCGGGAGTCAGGGAGCCCAATCCCGCAGCGAGGACTTCGGCGTCGATCGAAGCCAGCCCTGCCTCGATCTCGGGAGGCGCCCCCGAGAGTTGTGTGATCCGCCGCTGCCAGCCGGACAGGCCAGACAACCCAGGCGGCAGAGCAGACGCGAGAGCCGTCAACCTTGCCGGGACGTCCAGGGGGGTTTCCGGCTCGATGTGTCCCGGTGCAGTCAGCGTGCGGAGCTCCTCCCAAGCCGCATCGACGGCGGGCGCGAAGTACCGCAGGCTGTTGATCCGCCTGCGCCCTGCCGCACCGGCGGCCAAGCGCTCCGCGCGGCGCGCCAGCAGTGACTCCATCGTACGCACCACCAGGTCCAGAGGAATACCGCGCTGCCACCAGCTTTCGGCGATTTTCCAGTCCCCAGGCGAAAGGAGCACCGCGGTGCCGCGCAGGCGCGCGAACTGCAGCTCGAGCGCCTGGAAGTACTGCTGCGGATCGGGCAGCGATTCGGGCGCCGACTCGGGTGCCAGACCATCCGCGAGCTCGGGCTGGTCTCGATCTTCGGGTGTGTCGGACGAATCCGTCAATGAGCACGGTTCCGGTCGTAGATCAACTTCAGGCCGGAAAGAGTGAGCAGGTTGTCCACCTTCTGGATGTAGCGCGAGCCGGTCGCGATCAACTCCGCCTGACCCCCGGTCGCCACCACGGACTTGGTGTCCGGCATCTCGGCGAGCAAGCGCTCGAGGATCCCGTCCACCAATCCGATATAACCGTAGTAGATCCCCGATTGCATGGCGCCCGCGGTGGTGCGGCCCACCAGTCGGTCGGGACGCTTCACGTCGACGCGATATAGGCGCGACGCGTGCGCGAAAAGCGCCTCGGCCGAGATCAAGATGCCGGGCGCGATGATGCCGCCGACATACTCCCCGGCCGCATTGACGATGTCGAACGTGGTCGCCGTGCCGAAGTCCACCACGATGACCGGCGAACCGAAAACCTCGCGTGCGGCGACTGCGTTGACGATGCGATCCGCACCCACTTCCTGGGGGTTGTCGTACCGAATCGGCATACCCGTCTTGACACCGGGCTCGATGAAAAGCGGCGGCGAGCCGAAAAATTTCCGCGCCAGGCGCTCGAGCGTCGGGTTGAGCGGTGGAACGACCGACGAAATGACTACCGCCTCGGCAGCCGAGGGATCCAGACCCTGCCGTGCGAAGAGAGGGAGCAGCAGCGCCCCCAGCTCGTCAGCTGTCCGTTCGGTGTCCGTCTTCAGCCGATAGGACTCGATCAGCGTGTCGCCGCGGTAGATTCCGAAGACCGTGTTGGTGTTGCCTACGTCGACCAGTACTAGAAGGTCTCTTGCGCTGGGGCGGACTTGATCTGGGGTCATGACTCGATCACCTCGGCAGCGGAAAGCACCCGTTCGCCTCCAGCCGCGCGCAGACGCAAGAAGCCCCGCGCGTCGAAACCGGCAAACTCCCCGCGCACGGTCTCGTTGCCGACTCGGCAAAGCATCGCGTCGCCGAGGCGGTGCGCCGAACGACGCGTGTACTCGGCGATCGGCATCTCCTCGGTCAAGGAGTACTCCAGCGACTCGACGAGCAGCGCCGCCGCGGCGGGAAGGGCCACGGCCGAGGCGTGCAGATCCCGGATCGAAGTCGCCCGGCGGTCGACCAGGGTGGGGACGCGCCCATGGTTGATCCCGAAGCCCAAGATCGCCAGCGCACCGTCTCCCCGCGCCACGGTCTCGATCAGAATCCCGCCGATCTTGGCGCCGCCGACCAGCAGGTCATTGGGCCACTTGATCTCGCACGGCCGGCCGGTGAGCGCGTCGAGAGCGCGCGCCAGGCCCACCGCGACGCGGAGCGGTAGGGACTGCAGGTGCTGGGCGTCGTCGAGGGTGAGCATCAGCGTTGCGTACACGCCTTCGCCCGCGGCACTTTCCCAGGAGCGGTCGGCTCGACCTCGGCCGTCAGTCTGCTCCACCGCCAGCAGCAGGGTACGCGGCGGCCACTCGTCGTCGCGGGCGAATTCCTTCGCCAACCGGCCCGCCATGCTGTTCGTCGAGTCGACGGAGCGCAGAAACGACAC
>JBDTNL010000009.1:0-74994 GCA_039933785.1 Acidobacteriota bacterium | reverse complement strand
GCGAGCTCGGCCGCGAGATCCTCCGCGGCCGCGTTGGTGAACTGCGTGCCGTTCACGTACGCCAGCGTCTTCGCCTGCTCGGCGATCGCGGCGGCGATCTCCTCCGAGCCCTGTCCGATGCTGGTCACCATCGCGCCGCCCGAGGCATCGAGGTAGCGCTTTCCGTCTTCGTCGACGATCCAGCAGCCCTCGGCGCGAACAGCGCGGGGGAACGCCCGATTCAGGCGACGATAAAAAAGCGGGCTGTCGGGGTATCGATGACTTGCCGCAGGCACTCTGTCTCTAGTCACGCGCTGCCGCGCAGGGAGCGTAGTTCTTTGCTGTCCGGAAACTTCTGGAGAGCGTACCCCAGTAGCCCAGAGGCGCCCTGCGGATCCTTGAGCACACGCAGGGTCTTCACCGCTTCGGCATAGCTCGCCGGCGACGGGTGCGCCTCGACCATGCCCTTGAGTGTGGCGACCGATTCGGCCGGGCGGCCGGTCAGCGCGTAAAGCAGGGACAGGTGCGCATACGCCCGCGTGTCCTCCGGGTTGGCGGCGATTTCCTGTTTGAGCTCGGCTTCGGCCCCGTCGGCCTCTCCCTGTTCGGCCAGGATCCTGCCGCGCAGCAGATGCAGGCCCGCGATCAAATCGGGATCCTTGCCCTGGCGCTGGTCGTAGGCCGCTTGCGCCTGACGCGTGAGCTCGAGCGCGGGCTCGAATTGCTTCTTTGCCAGCAGCACCTCGGCGAGCGTCAGCAGCGGTCCGATGTGGGTGTCGGCCTTGGTGTCAGCCGCCGCCAGCCGCGCCTCTTTCTCGGCCTCGTCGAGCTTGCCCCGCCTGAGCGCGATTTGCGCCAGCAATCCATGGGCGAATGAAGGGTTGTCGGCCATGGCGATGCGTGCGTGGTCCGCCGCCTCGTCGTAGCGCTCGAGCTCGAAATAGAGCGACGCGGCCGCCACCGCCACGTGCGCGGCGCCGTTGCTGATCCGCAGCGCATTGACATAGGCCTCGAGCGCGCCGTCGCGATCGCCGGTCTTCTGGAGCGCGTGCCCCAGAAATTCCCAAGCGTCAGCCATCTGCGGGTTCTTGGTGAGGACACGCCGATACGCGGCAACCGCGCCCGCCCAATCGCCATCATGCTGCGCGTCGAAGCCCAGCTTGAGATCGGCGAGCTCGCCCAGATGCTGCTTCGGATCGGGCAGCGGTCCGGTCTTGAGGCTGCTGCCGCCACCGAGATACCCGAGCGCGGCCATCGACTTGCGAGTTTCCTCGTCGACCGCCGAGGGCGCCGCCAGGGTACGGTCGTAGGGCTCCAGCTCGCGACGTAACTCGGTCAGCCGCCGGCGGTTGGAATCGCGCAGGTTGACACGCTCCTTGGCGTCCTTCGTCAGGTCATAGAGCTCGGGATCGGGACCGTCGATTAGTTGTTCCTTCCCGTCGGTGAGCGAGAACAGCTCGCTCCATCCGAAGTGCAAACGGGCGTAGAAAGTCTCCGCGTAGATGCGTCGTTCGGGGGTTGTGCCCAACGTCAACAGTGAGACGCCATGCCACGCCGGATTCGCCGGCCAACCGAGCAATGCCCCGACGGTCGGCGCCACATCAGTGAGCTGCGCTGGGGCGGACACCGACTGTCCGGCGAGTGCGGACTGCGGCAGCTTGACCAGCAGCGGCACATGGATGGCCTCGTCGTAGAGCAGCACACCGTGTTCGTCCTCGCCGTGATCTCCTAGGCCCTCGCCGTGATCGGAGAGCAGGATCACCATCGCCTTGTCGTACACGCCGCTGCGTTTGAGCTCGGCGATCAGCTCGCCCACGATGGCATCGGCCGATGCGATCTCACCGTCGTACTTGATCGCATAGCGCGAGGCGAACGGCTCCGGCGGCGTGTACGGAGTGTGCGGTTCGTAGAGATGGAGAAAGAAGAAGAACGGCTTGTCCTCGACACCGCGCAGCCAAGGCAACGCCGCTTGCAGAGTCTCGCCGCCAGTGCGTTGCAGCCCACCAAGTCCCGTGCGGCTCTTGAACTCGATCGCGTCCTGGTAGAAATCAAATCCCGTCGCGAGCCCGGTGATCGAGCGCAGGACGTAGGCGGAGACCGCGGCTCCCGTCTTGTAGCCCTTCCGCTGCAAGAGAAACGGCAGGTAGGGCAACTCGCCGTCTTGGACCCGCTTGGCGTCGAGCGTGTAGCCGACGTTGTCGCGCACGCCGGTGACCGAGGGCAGCAGGCCCGTCAACAGTGCCGTGTGCGAGGGCAGGGTGAGTGGGGTGTGGCTGTACGCGTGTTCGAACAGCACCGCATCCTGGCGTAGAGCATCGATCGCCGGCGTCGCGACGCCGTTGTAGCCATAGGCTGGCAGATGATCGGCCCGCAGAGTGTCGATCGAAATGAGCACGATCGGCGTCCCCGCGGGAACACTAGTCACACTCGTCTTCGGCCGGCAGCCGGCGACGATGAGCCCCAGGAGAATCGCCAGCACGCACGCTGTCTTCCTACGATCAGTCATGGTCGGTTCTTTCGAGAGCTCGGGCCAGAGGCGGATCAGCCCGGTCCGCCGAATCGTTTCAGGATGTCCCGGGCGCGCGCCAGGTCGTCGCGATATCGATTCTCCGGCGCCACCGCCACGAAGCCCTCCAGTGCCTTGCGCGCCTGATCGTACCGTTCGCGCTCGAGACTCTTGAGGCCCAGGTTCCACAAGGCATCGATGAGCCGAGGATCGTGATCGACCGCCTTCTGCCACGCGGCGAGAGCGCCATCGACATCCCCCAGCTGATAGAGCGCCACGCCGAGATTGTTCCAGGCCCGCGGCAGGGCCGGATTGAGGCGCAGCGCGGCCTCGCTCCGCTCACGCGCCTCGGCGAAGCGTTGGCGGCGCAACGCCACCAGGCCCTGGAGTTCGATCGCCGGGGCATTGTCCGCGTCGAGCGCCAGCGAGCGAGCGAGCGCGGCCTCGGCATCGGTCTGGCGGCCCGCTTCCGAGAGCGCCAGAGCCCACGCATTGACCCCCTCGATGTCGTCGCTCTGGCCGAAGGGCGCGAGGACTTCGAGCGCCTCGCGGGCACGGCCGGTCTCGGCCAGCGTCAAGCCCAATTGGCGGAGCAAAGGCTCCGACGCCACACCCGAGGTGCGCGCCTTTTCCATCACCACCAGCGCATCGGACTCCTTATGCGCCTGAAGTAGGGCCTGCGCCAGGAGCGAGTGGCCGAGCGGCATCTGGGGCCGTTCGGCCACGACTTCCCTGCCGAGGGCCACGGCTCGATCGAGGTCACCGGTGGTGTAGAGCCCGATGAGCTGCATGATCTTGTGATCCAACGCCACCAGCCGCTTGGGATCGTCGTTCGGTCCCCAGTTCATCGTCTTGCCCGCCGATCCCGCCACGTAGCCGAGGCTCGCCAGCGCCGAGGATTGCTCCGACGGCACCCGATCGCGGGGCGGCGGCCAAGTGGATTCCGGCGGCAAAAGCGCTCGGAGCTCAGCCGCGCTGCGGCGTTCGCGATCGACCAGGTTGCTGGTCTCGGCGGGATCGCGCGGCAGATCGTAAAGCTCGGGCAAGGGTAATGCGATCAGCTTCTGTCCGGCGCGCAGGATGCCGCGCAGCGGCGCCCAGCCGCGGTTGAGCGCCGTCGACAGAGCTTCGAAGTACGAGGGTTCGACGATGGCCGGCGCCAGCAGCGACAGTCCAGGGCGCGGCTGCGCCGCCGGAGAGACGATCCCGGCCGCGGCGAGGAGGGTCGGGTAGATGTCGACGTGCCGCGCCGCCCGCGGGTCGCGCCCGGGGATGACGCCGGCGCCCCAGAGCAGCAGCGGCACCTTGAGCGTCGATTCGTAAGCGAAGAGTCCGTGGGTCTCCTCGCCGTGCTCTCCCAGGGCCTCGCCGTGATCCGCCGTGACCACAACCAGGGCCGGCGGCTCGTGACCGGCGAGAAAGCTGTCGAGGAAGGGTCCGAGGTAGGCATCCGCCGACGCCACGTCGCCGAGGTAGGGCGCGTCCTTGAAACGCGTCGCGAACGGCTCGGGAGGCGAGTACGGCGCGTGCGGATCGTAGAGGTGAATCCACAAGAAGCGCGGCTTGCCCCGCGCCTTGTCCCACCAGGCGCGCGCCAGGCGAACGACTTCGTCGCCGCGCCGCTCGGGCATCACGAACTCGTCGGGCCGTGAGCCCTTCGGGTAGTGATCGTCGTAGACCGAGAATCCACGCGCCAGTCCGAACTGAGAGTCCAGCGGGTACGCGCCGACGAAGGCCGCGGTCGCGTAGCCAGCACGCGTCAGCATGGTCGCCACTGTCTCGACGGTGGGCGGCAGCTTGAAACCACTGTTGTCCCGTACACCGTGCTGGTAGGGATACAACCCAGTGAGGATATTGGTGTGCGAGGGCAGCGTCACCACGCTGTGCGCGTGGGCGTCGGTGAAGACTCGGCCCGCAGCGGCCAGGCGATCGAGGTTCGGAGTCGTGCCCCGTCGATTGCCGCCGAAACCGGTGGCATCGGCACGCAGGGTATCGATGGTGATCAACACCAGGTCGGGGGCCGCAGCCCCCGCCGGACGAGCGTCCAGGATGCCGATTGCCGGCCCCGCGACCAGCGCGAGGAGCACCGCCAGAGCGCCGGTTTTCCGGCCCCCGCCATGGCCCCACCGAGCCCTCGAAACGGTCGTGCAACGCATCGCGGGCAGTCTAGAACGAGTCCTCTTCCAGTCGTCCCACCCCCCGTCCGTCTCGTACGGCTCTGCTATCATCCCGGCCATACAAGATGTTCATTCATCCACGGATTCTGGGCCTTCGTGCCCTGGACCGGGGACTCAGAAAAGGGGAACGGGCCATGCGCTTTTTCAAAGAGTTGCGAACCGCGTTCGTCCTGATTGCCGCCTTCTGCTTGGCGGTGTCAGGGGTCTCGGTCGCCCAGCAACAGACCGGCGACCTCTACGGCAAGGTGATGGACGAAAAGGGCACACCGCTGCCCGGCGTCACCTTGACCTTGAGCGGCGCCTCCGGCGACCAGGCTGGCCAGTCCGATGAAAACGGATCGTTCCGTTTCAACGGCCTGTACCCCGGCCAATATTCTCTGAAGGCGGAGCTCTCGGGCTTCTCCGCGGTCGAGCAGAAGGGCATCGGAGTGCGCTTGGGCGGCAAGGCGCAAGTCGAGCTCACACTCAGTAGCGATCTCAAGGAAACCATCGTGGTGACCGCCGAGAAGCCGCTCCTCAACCCGCGCGAGCTCGATCACGGCATCTCGCTCGGCGCCAAGGATCTCGAACAGGTGCCGACGGCGCGCGACCCCTGGTCGCTGCTCAGCCAGGCTCCCGGCGTCCAAGTCGACCGCGTCAACGTGGGCGGCAACGAGAGCGGCCAGCAGTCGAACTTTCTGGTCGGCGGCGCCACGGCGTCGGACAACACCTTCTCGGTCGACGGCATGATCCTGACCGACATGGCGGCGGTGGGCGGCTCGGCCACCTACTTCGATTTCGGCGCCTACGAAGAAGTGCAGGTCACCACGGCATCGACCGACGTCTCGATCCAGACCGCCGGGGTCACCATCAACCAGATCACCAAGCGCGGCACCAACGAGTGGCGCGGTGACGCCCGGTACCTGAAGACCCAGGGCAGCTGGCAGTCGCAGCCCAAGGAAGTCAACGGCAACCAGATCGACGACATCAAGGAATACGGCGGCAACATCGGCGGTCCGCTGATGGCCGATCACCTCTGGATCTGGGGCTCGTACGGCGAGAACGACATCGGCAACATCGTCGGTGTCTCGGGCCAGCTCGACGCCACCAAGATCAAGGACGACAACGCCAAGGTGAACTTCCAGTTCGGCACGAACTCCGGCACCGTCCACTACTGGAAGAACAACAAGCTCAAGAACGGCCGCGGCGCGGGCTTCGATCGCACGCCCGAGACCACCTGGGATCAGACGACGCCGTCCGAGAAGTGGAAGATCGAGGACACACAGCTCTTCGGCTCGAGCTTCATGCTCAACGGCTTGTACTCGCACGACCCGGGCGCCTTCACCCTGCATCCCAAGGGCGGCAACAACGCCGACGTGTTCCTCGACGAGAATGGGGTCTGGCAGGGCAGCTTCTTCATCTTCGACCAGACCGCGGCCATCGACCAGGCCAAGCTCGACGGCACGTCGTTCTTCCGCACCGGCGGCTGGGACCACGAGCTCAAGTTCGGCGGCAGCTATCGCACGCAGGAGAACGACTCGATCTCGACCCTACCCAACGGCCGCTTGGTCGAGACCTGCCAGGGACTCGGTCTTTGCGACGCGGGGGACGACCTCGCGGTCGTCGAGTGGATCCGCCACAACGTGTCGGTAAAGAGCAAATACCAGGCGGCCTGGGCCCAGGACACGCTCACCGCGGATCGCTGGACGATCACCGGCGGCGTGCGGTGGGACAAGCAGACGGCCAAGAACAATCCCGTGCACGACCCCGGCAACCCGGAAGCGCCGAATGGCTTGTTGCCGGTGATCGATTTCAAGGGTGACAACGCCAACGGCCTGGACTGGGCCTCGATCACGCCGCGTCTCGGCGTCACCTATGCCCTCGGCCAGAACCGTCGCACCCTGCTGCGCGGCACGTATTCGCAGTACGCGGCCCAGCTCGGCCAATGGGTGGCGAACTACGTCAGCCCGACCGCGCCGTACAGCTACGTTTACTACTACTTCACCGACGCGAATCACAACCACAAGTTCGACCCCAACGAGGCGGGTTCGCTGTCGTATTACTACATCGCCAACGTAAATTTGGCTGACCCGACGAAGTCCGCGAACCGTCTGCAGAAGGGCTTCGATCCCTACAAGACGCAGGAGCTCACCTTCTCGGCGCAGCACGCGTTCGCCAACAACTTCAATGTGTCGGCGAACCTGACCTTCCGGCGCACGAACAACCTGCTCGAACAGCGCACCTTGGTGGTTGACGAGAACGGCATGACGCGGCCGGTCACCGCCTCCGACTACGAGCAGACCAAGACCCTGACCAGGATTCTCCCCAACGGGCAAAGCGTGACCGTGCCGCAGTACGGCCTGAAAGATAACGTCACGGCCACGGGAGGCAACGAGCTCGCCAACGGCGATCGCTCGATCAACTACGCCGGCATCAACATTGGGTTCCAGAAGCCGCTCGCCAATCACTGGAGCATGCGCGGCAATTTCAACTATGGCGACAACAAGCTCAAGATCGGCAAGAAATTCAAGGCCGAAGACGATCCGACGAACAAAGTGTCGATCGGCACCGGCTACTACGGCGACGACAACGACATCTTCGTCGAAACCAGCTACGGCACGCACAAGCTGGTGCTGATCAACAGCCGCTGGTCGTTCAACGTCAACGGGCTCTACCAGATCGCGCCCGAGAAACGTTGGGGCTTCAACGTCGCTGCCAGCATCAATGGCCGCGAGGGCTATCCCTTCGCGCCCACGACTGCAGCCAACGTTCGTGGGCTTCAGCTGACGCCGTCGCTCAACGACTTCCGCTACGACAACGTGTACACCGTCGACGCACGCGTCGAAAAGGAAGTGAAGGTAGGCGAGCTTGGATTGACCTTTAGCCTCGAGGGCTTCAACCTGGCGAACTCCCAGCCGGTGTTACAGCGTAATCCGAAGGCGCCGTCGAGCGTGGATGACCTCGCCACTTCATACGAAGTCGTCGAGCGGCTCAGTCCGAGAGTCTTCCGCTGGGGTGTGGCGCTCCACTTCCGCTAGAGCTCAACAACCCTCGCCGCTGTTCCAGGGCGCCCCGTCGGGGCGCCCTTTTCATTTCTGCGCGTTAGACTCCGAGTTCCGATGCGCCACCGGCTCGCTTCCATCTTCCTTTACGCGCTCCTCGCCGCCTGCGCGCGGTCACCGACCACCGAGCGCGTGCCAGCTGGCACCCCCGTCGTGCTGATCTCGATCGACACCCTGCGCGCGGACCATTTGCCGGTCTTTGGGTACAAGGGCGTCGACACGCCGGCGATCGACGCTCTGCGGCGCGACGGCGTGCTCTACACCAAGGCCTACTCGCATACACCGCTGACGCTGCCGTCGCACAGCTCGATTCTCACCGGCCTGCTACCGGCGGCACACGGGGTACGCGACAACGTGGGCTATGGCCTAGATCCGGCGAAGATCGCCCGGCACGAGTTGCCCTTCCTGCCCCAGATGCTGAAGGACGCCGGCTACGCGACCGGCGCCGGGGTCTCCGCTTTCGTCCTCCAAGGCAAAACCGGGCTCTCGACCGCGTTCGATCTCTACGAGGACACCATCGAATTTCGCGCCGGCACCGGCCTCGGCGGCTTGCAACGGCCGGGACAGGAGACGCTCCACGCCGTGCTGCCGTGGCTCCGAGGTGCCGCCGTCAAGCCCTTCTTTCTCTTCCTTCACCTCTACGAGCCGCACTCGCCTTATGAGCCGCCGGAGCCCTATCGCTCGCGCTATGCCTTGCCCTATGACGGCGAGATCGCGACCGCCGATAGCATCGTCGCCGAGCTGGTGACCGAGCTTCGCGCGCTCGGCGTCTACGATCGCGCGCTCGTCGTGCTGCTCGCCGACCACGGCGAGGGCCTGGGCGATCACGGCGAACAGGAGCACGGTGTGTTGCTCTACACCGAGGATATCCACGTGCCGCTGGTGCTCAAGCTGCCGAGCTCACGTCTCGCCGGGACCACGGTCGACGCGCCGGCAGAGCTCACCGACGTGGTGCCCACCCTGATCCGGTTGCTCGGCCTGCCGCCGCAGCCGACCCTGCGCGGCAGCTCGCTGCTCGCCCTCGCCGACCCGGCGGCCAAGCCGCGGCGCATCTACTCGGAGACCTTCTATCCGCGCCTTCACTTCGGCTGGAGCGACCTCGCCTCGCTCACGGATTCGACCCACCAGATGATCGCCGGTCCGTCTCCGGAGCTCTACGATCTGGTCGCCGATCCGCGCGAGACCCACAACGTGCTCACCGACCAGCGCCGCATGTATTCCGAGATGCGGCAGGAGCTCGAGGCCTACGACCGGACCCTGAAGCCGCCCTCGGCGGTCGACGACGAGACCCGCAAGGCGATGGCCTCGCTCGGCTATCTGAGCTCCGGGCCGTCGACCGGCGGGCCGCTGCCCGATCCGCGGAGCCAGATCCCCACACTCTCCGACCTCGCGGTGGGCTTCACGGCGCTCCATGACCGCCGATATGCCGACGCCGCGGTGGTCTTCCGGCGGGTGGTCGAGCACAACCCGCAGATGGTCGACGGCTGGGAGTTCCTCGGCAAGGCCACGCACAAGCTCGGCCGGCTCGAAGAGTCGCTCGCCGCCTACCAGGAGGCTCTGCGCCGTTCGGGCGGCGCTCCGCATGTCGCCGTCGAGGTGTCGTCCCTGCTCTTCGAGATGGGCCGCCTCGATGAGGCAGCGGCCCACGCCCGGCTCGCGGCCTCGACCAACAGCTCATTCGCCCATGGCCTGCTGGCCCAGATCGCCCTCCAGCGCAACGACCTCGGCGAGGCCGAGCGTGAGGCGCGCCTGGCGCTCGAAGAGAAGAACCTGCGCGTCATGCCCATGATCACCCTCGCTCAGGTCCTCCACGCCCGTCACGACTACGAGGGCGCTCTGGCTGAGATCACCAAGGCCGAAGAGGTGTACGGCAAGCGCGAGGCCAAGGAGCAGGATCTGATTCAGGGCCTCAACCTGATCCGGGGCAAGGTTCAGGCGGATCTCGGCGACAGCGCCGCGGCCGAGGCCTCGTTCCGAGAGGAGATCCGCCTATTCCCGGACGACGTGCACGCGTATGCCAACCTCGCGCTGCTCTATGCCCTCACCGGGCGCGCGCCGGAAGCGGGGCAGACACTGCAACACCTGGTCGAAACCATTCCCACGCCGGCCGCCTACGCCGCGGCGATCACCACGTATCGGATCCTGCGCGACGATCGGGGGGCCGCGACTATCCTGGCGTTCGCGCGGCGGAAATTCCCGGAGAGCCAGGTTCTGCGCCAGCTTGCGAGCGGCGCCAAGGGGGCGTAGCCCGCCGGCCCCGGGGCCGCGTCTTTCAGCGCAGCCGCGAATCGAACCAGCGCACCAGGCGTTCCAATCGATTCCGAAGGTGGTCCGGCCGTGCGAACGTATGAGACTCCCCGGGATAGACCACCAGTTCCACCGGCGCCTGGCGCGCCTTGAGCCTGGCGTAAAGCTGTAGCGCCTGCGGCAGCGGGCAGTTGAGGTCGTCCTCGCCGGCGATCAACAACAGGGGCGTCCGAATGGACTGCACGTACGTGATCGGCGAGAGCCTCCGGTACAGATCCTCGTGCGCGGACGGGTCGCCGAGCTCGGCGAGGTACTGGGCAAGCCAGTGGTCTTCACCGAAGGCGCTCAGATAGTCGACCTCGAATCGTTCTGGCGCTGCCGCCTTGAAGCGATCGGTGTGGCCCAGCACCCAGACCGTCTGAATGCCGCCGTAGGACCAGCCGCCGATTCCGAGCCGTGCATTGTCAACCCACGGCTGCAGCTGCGCCACATCGAGCGCCGCCATGATGTCGTCGTGCTCGCGGCGGTGCCAGTCGCCGCGAATCGCCGCGGAGAACGCCTCGCCGTATGAGGTGCTGCCGCGATAGTTGACTCGCAGCACGCCGAAGCCTGCACCGGGAAAAATCTGATTCTCGAGGCCCTCGTCGAAGTACTCGCCATCAAAGGCCTCGGGGCCGCCGTGCAAGTACACGATCAGGGGATAGCGCTTGCCCGACTCGACACCCAAGGGCGGATAGAGCCAACTTTCCACGGGTTCGCCGTCGCGCGACTTCGCCAGCAGGCGCGAGGGTTGCGACAGCACCCGTCCAGCCAGCCACTTCGCGTGCACGGACGTGAGCCGCCGCGGCTGGGCGAGGGACTCGACCCGCGGTTCGGCCAAGGCAAACACTTCTGACGGATGGGAGGCGTCGCCGCGGGCGAAGACGAAGCCCGCGTGCTCGCCCGCGTTGTAGCGCACGAAGTCCAGCGTCGAAGGGCCCTGCGAGATCTCGCGCACCGGCTCTCCCGCGTGGGTACTCGAGAGGGCGGCGAGGTAGGAAGTGCCACGCCTTTCGAAGGGCGCATAGAGAGTCGCGTCATCGCCCGACCAGATCGGCCGCGCCCGCGAGGAGGAGACCTGAACCCAATCCTCGGCGAGGCCAACACTCATTCCCGTGGTCAGGTCCACGGGGTCCCCACCAGCCAACGCCGCCACCACCAGACGAGCATTGAGGTAGTAGTCGTTCGGTAGCGGCGAGCTCAACCAGGCGAGACGATCGCCATGACGCGACCACGTGGGCTCCGAATCGGGGCCCGGTCCGCCTGCGAACCGCCGCAGGTCACGACTGTCCGGCCGCACCAGGAAGATGTCGGTGTTGTCGCTCAGGTCGGGATCGGGTTCGCGATTCGAGGTGAAGGCGATCCAGGTGCCGTCCGGGCTCCAGCTCGGCTCGACGTTGTCGAAGCCGTCGTCGGTGACAGCGCGGGGGATGCCGCCGTCGCGGCCGACGATCCAAAGCTGGCTGTGCTGGTGGTCCAGCCAGCCCTCGCCGTCCCGCCGGGGCACGCTGCGGTCGACCACAATCGGGGCGCTCTCGTCGTAGTCCCGAGGCTCCACCGGCTTGCGGCTGCCCGCCTCACGGCGATGTCTGGCGCGCCAGCCACGCTCTCGGGCCTTGTGGATCGCTGCGCCGGCGAAGGCAGACACCGCGAATCGGCTCGAATCGGGCGCCCAGGCGAACTCTCCGACGCCGCTCTCGAAGTGGGTGACCACGCGCGAGGTCTTGGAGCCCAGCCGCAAGACCCGGAGCTGCGTACCCCGGCCGTCATCGGCGAGAAAGGCCAGGTAGCGGCCATTGGGAGAGAACTCAGGCGCATCGTCGAATGCGTCGGCACGCGAAAGCGAGCGCGCCGGGCTCTTGCCGTCCGTAGCGAGGAGAAACATCTGGTGCACGTATCCGTCGCCACTGGGGCTCGACTTCTCCACCACATAGACGACCTGCGTGCCGTCCGGAGAGACGGCGAGACCGGCGATCGAGGGATAGGTCAGCACGTCGGCCGGCACCACGCCGCGCGGCGGTGTGGAAGCGGCGAACGCCGCGCCCGTCACCGCCGAAACCGATAGGAGAACGATTGCCCGCCGGTTTCTGCCGCTCATTTCGCCACGCCCTCGATCACACTGCTGCCCGCGCCAATTCCGAACACGCGACGCAAGGCGAATCCGCTGCTCTCGAAGAGCGCCGCATACTCCTCGCGGGAACGTTCGCGCCCCTCGCAACACACCGTCATCATCTGCAGGTCGGCAAACGGCCCGGTGCCGGTGGTGGCGTTTCTCTCCACCAACTCCTCGATCACCAACAGCCGTTGCGGGCCCGCGCGCGGGCTCATCGCGGCGCGACAACGGCCGAGAATCGACCGGCAGCGCTCATCGTCCCAGTCGTGGAGAATGTTCTTGAGCAGGTAGGCATCGCAGCCCGAGGGTATGGTTTCGAAAAAGCAGCCCGGCGAGAGCTCTACTCGTTCCAAGACACCGTGGCCGGCCAGATACGGGCGAGCGACCTCGAGCACTCCCGCGCTCTCGAACAGAACCGCTCGGAGCCTCGGGTGGCGGCCGAGAACCGCCGCCAGCAGCGTACCGCGACCACCGCCCACGTCGCACAGACACTCGAGCTCGCCGAACGGGTAGAGCTTCGCCAGGATCGGAGCCTCGAGCTCGGTCAGCGAGGCCATGGCACCGGCGAAGGTCGAGCGTTCGTCTGGATGTCTTTCTAGCCAGTCCCAGATGCTCATTCCGTGCACGCGCTCGAATGCGTTAGCACCGGTTCTGACCGTGGCCTCGAAATCCACCCACGCGGCGGCATTCGAGGCTGAGCCGAAGTACTCCGCGAAATCGGCCATCGATCTGGCTGCACCGCGGCACAGAGCCACGGAGAGACGGGTGTTGTGAAAGCGGCCCTGGCGGTCGAGGCGCAGGATGCGGGCGGCCGCGAGCGCACGCAACAAACGGTGCAGAGTGTCGGCGTCGACGCCGATCTCCGCGGCGAGGGCCGCGGCGGTCTGCGGACCCGACGCCAGGCGATCGGCGATCCCGAATCGCACCGCGGCGCGAAGCGCATGCGTCCTGCCGAGCCCGATGATCTGGTCGCCCAGCGCCAGTTGTGCTGGCACGACCCGGTCGGCAACCCGCAGGAAGAAGGCACGCAGGCCGAGCACTGCGCGGACCAGGAACGCCGGGGGCAACGCCACGGATTTCGCCGCGGGCTTCGCGGGGGAGGACTCGTGCTCGGTCATGGCGCCGCGGATTCTAGCCTTTTGCATTTCTTGGTACCGTGGTACATTAATACCATGAAAGCAACGAACCCGAAGTCCCTGGTCGTCGAGCGCGTGCAAACCGGCGTACGTCTCGAGAAGCGGTTGCTCAAGGTCTTGAAGGCGCTCGCCGAATACCACGACCTCAGCCTCGGAGACCTGCTCGAGGGCATCGTGCTGCACGCCTTCGAAGGCAAGCCGCCGTTCGGCGAGGACTCCCGCAAGCGCATCGCCGATCTCAAGCGCATCTATCGGCTGGACCTCGACGCCAGCGCCAGCCACCGGCTGGTCGAGGGCGAAACGGAAACCGCTAAGGCGCCCTCACGACGCCGGAGGAAGCCCGCATGAATGACGAACAATTCCTTGCCGAATTCGACGCCTGCACGCTGGCCAGCGGAACACTCCATCATCGTGATCACGTTCGGGTGGCCTGGATCTACCTCGAACGATTCGCCCCTCTCGAGGCCCTGGGCCGATTCACCGCAAGTCTACGGCGATATGCCGCGGCGCAAGGCCAGCCTGAGCTCTACCACGTCACGATCACCTGGGCGTTCCTGCTCCTGATCGAAGAGCGACGCAACACCGCGGCGCCTGGGGAGCCCTGGGAAGAATTCGCGGCACGCAATCCCGACCTCTTGGGGTGGAAGCCGTCCGTGCTGCGGAGCCCACGGGCGCGCGCCGGGTTCGTCTGGCCGGATCGAATCCAGGCGCTCTGACCCCGTCAGGCCGGGACGGCGTGCTGGCGTCCCCAGGCGCGCAGGCGCTCGACTTCTTCCCGCCGGAGCTGGGCCAGGGGGCGTGTGAAGCGAATCTCTTCGAGGATCAGGTCCGCGGTCAACTGGCTGCGCGCGCCAAAGGCGCGGTACAACGCGGCCACGATCGCGCCTTCGATCTCGGCGCCAGAGAAGTTTCCGGCGGCCGTGGCCAGCGTCTCGAGATCGAACTCCGCCGGAGCACGGCCGCGGCGAGCGAGCTGCAAGCCGAAGATCTCGCGTCGCTCTTCAGCGGTCGGCAGGTCGAAGAAGAAGACCTCGTCGAAACGGCCCCGGCGCACGGTCTCGATCGGCAGCGCGTCCAGATTGTTGGCGGTCGCGAGAATAAACACCGGCGCCTTGCGCTCCTGCATCCAAGTGAGCACTGTTCCCAGAATGCGCTGCGACAGGCCGCCGTCTTCCCCGCCGTGGCCCGTGGCGAGCGCCTTCTCCACTTCGTCGATCCACAACACGGAGGGAGCGAGCGCCTCGGCCGTGGCGAGAGACCGCCGCAGCGTGGCCTCGGTGTCGCCGACGTACTTCTGGTAGAGGCGGCCGACGTCGAGATAGAGCAACGGAAGTTTCCACTCGCCCGCCACCGCGGCGCAGGCCAGGCTTTTCCCGGTACCCGGCACGCCGGTGAGGAGCGCGCCGCGCGGGGCGTCGAGCCCAAAGCGCTTGGCCTCTTCACTGAACGCCTCGCAGCGCAGAGCGGCCCAGCGCTTGAAGTGCGGCGCGCCGCCGAGCGTCGAGAGGCCACCGTGGGTGTCCCGCCACTCGAGGGCGCCAGTTGCGGATAGCCGCTGGCGCTTACCGAGCAGCAATCGAGGTAGATCGGAGGCGTCGAGACGGCCGTCCGAAAGGCCGGCCTGGAGCAGCAACCTGCGCGCCTCGTCGGCGTCCAGGCCATGGAGAGCGCGCGCCGCCGCCGCGATGTCGGCCTCGGAGAGCTCAACCGTCATACGGCGCCCGCGAAGCTCGGCGGCGGTCGTGCGGACCACGGTCTGGAGCTCGTCCTCCAGCGGCGGGTCGAGCCGCACCCAGGCGGCGCAGTGATCGAGCTCGGCGGGAAGCGTCACCTGGACGCCGCTCAGCACAAGAGTGCTACGGCCGCCGGCGAAGCTCTTCGCGAGCTCGCGCACGCGGCGCGCGATCTCGGGGCGCTCGAGGAACGGTGCCAGGTCGTTGAAGAGGCCGATGACCTCGCCTTGCAGGTTCGCCAGCCGCTCGAGGGCCCGCGCCGGATCGGTCGTGCCTTCGAGCACTCCAGCGTCTTCGCGATGCAGACCATGCGTCGCGCTCCACTCGAGGAGCGGTGTCGAGAGATCCCGCGCCACTTGGCGCAGCAAGCGCTCGATGCGCGCCTCGTCGGTCCCCTCGACCACCACCAGTGGGTAGCGCGAGAGGACGAGTAGCGTGAGCTCGCGCCGTAGGTCAGGAGCCGGCACGTCAGCGAGCCGCGGCTCTCCCGTCACCGCTCGAGCCGCCGAGGGCGCCGGCGATCGCGCCCAGCAGTCCGATGCCGATCAAGGACAGACCGACCAGGGCTCGCGTGTGGTCGCCCTCGGCGCGGGTCACCATCTCGTGGAAGAGCTGCAGCGGACCTGCATCGTGGGGAATGACGAACAGCCCGCAGGCGACGAGGAACGTACCGAAGGCCAGCAGTTTCTGCGGACCGGTCGCGAAGGCTGGCCGACCGCCTTCCCTACCCACCGTGCTGTTCTGATAGCCGTAGGAAAAGTAGACCGACATGCCGAGGACCAGCCAGCCGAAGAAGCGCCACCAGGAAGCCGGCGGCAAGTAGAACATCAGGAAGAGACAGGAGGCGGCGCCGAGCATCGGCACCAGCCACGCGCCACCCCAGACCTTGAAAGTGCGCGGCCGATCGGGTTCGCGATAGCGCAGGATGGTGACGCCGAAGCACACCAGCACGAACGCAAAGAGCGTACCGATATTGGTCAGCTCGACCACCTCGTTGATGTTGGCGACCCCAGCGAATACCCCCACCAGCACCCCGGTGATGATGGTAGTGATGTACGGCGTGCGGTACTTGGGATGCACCTTGGCGGCCCACTTGGGCAGCAGACCGTCGCGCGCCATGGAGAAGAAGATGCGCGGCTGGCCGAGCTGGAACACGATCAGCACCGAGGTCGTGGCGAACACCGCACCGAGCGAGATCACCAGCGCGGGCCACCTGAGATTCAGGGCGGAGAAGGCGGTTGCCAGAGGTTCGGCGGTGCCGAGCTGCTGCCACGGCAGCATGCCTGTCAGCACCGCAGCGACCGCGATGTAGATCACGGTGCAGACCACCAGGCTACCAAGAATGGCGCGTGGCAGATCGCGGCCGGGGTTCTTTGCTTCCTCGGCCGCCGTTGACACCGCGTCGAAGCCGATATAGGCGAAGAAGATGATCGCCGCGGCGCCGAAGACGCCGTGCATCCCATTGGGCGCGAAGGGATGCCAGTTCGCCGGCTTCACATAGTAGGAGCCCATGGCGATGAAGAACGTGATGATGGCGAGCTTCAGGATCACCATCGATGAATTGAACCAGGCGCTCTCGCGAATACCTACCACCAGCACCCAGGTGACGAGCATGACGATCAGGAAGGCCGGGAGGTTGAATACCATCGGAAGGCCCAGGAAGTGCGGCGCCTTCGCCAGCGCCTCCGCGCCCTGGAGGATCGCGCCATCGATCACCGGCGTTCCCGCCGCGGCCCCCTCCGCCACCTGCCGGGCCGCCTGAGCGGCGCTTCGATAGTCGGTCGCGAGCCAGGCAGGGAAGGAGATCCCGAAGCCGCGCATCAGCTCCTGGAAGTACCCCGACCAGGAAATCGCCACCGCGACGTTGCCGACCGCGTACTCGATGATCAGGTCCCAGCCGATGATCCAACCGATCAGCTCGCCTAGCGTCGCGTAGGCGTACGTGTAGGCCGAGCCGGAGATCGGCACCATCGAAGTGAACTCGGCATAGCACAGAGCGGCGAAGCCGCAAGTGATGGCCGTGAGCACGAACGACAGAATGATCGCCGGACCGGCGCCCGGGTGATCGGCGCCGCCCGCCGCCGCGGTGCCGACGGTCGAGAAGATGCCGGCGCCGATGATGGCGCCGATGCCCAAGAGCGTCAGTTGAAAGGCGCCCAGCGACCGTTTGAGGGTAGTGAAGCCCTGCCCCTCCTCGGCCGAGGACAGAATCGCGTTCAACGACTTCCTGCGGAAGATGCCCTGGAACATCTGTCCTCCCGAGCGAATAGGGACTGTTGCGGTTCGCCGCAGTCTTGCAAAGGGACTGGGCTAAAGCAATGCAGCAGGCCCAATCTGGGCTCAGCGAAGGCGGTCTGCAAGCTCGGCGAGCGGTATGGACCACAACTCCCGACCGTGGATTCCGTCGTCGACCCCGAACAGAACCTGGCCATCGACGACCGAGAACGGGCCCGGATTGCTCGCGGCCGATCCGGCGGCGATGTCGCCAAGCCGGAACGTGCCGTCGGCGGTGCCATCGCTTCGCCACGGCTCCATGCCCGACGCGCCGTCTTCTGCGGCAAAGACCAGGACTCCACCCGCAGCCGCCAGGTTCTGCGGGCTCGAGCCACGTTCACCCAGCCGCAGGTTCACCACCATCCGGGTGGATTCGACCGTGCCCTGGCTGGTCCAGAGCTCCTTGCCGGTTGATCGGTTCCAGGCGGAGAAGAACACTTTGTCGCCCACCGCGACCAAGGTCTCGGGCAGCGAGAGCGCGCCGTCGAGCTCGAGCGTGCTCACCAACCGGGTACCTCCGCCCGTGCCGTCGGTGCGATACAAGGCCTCAGTACCGTCGTGCCGAGCGAAGAAGTACACCAAGCCCCCCATGGTCACGAGGCTCCGCGGCGACGAGCTTTCCGGGCCCAGCGCGAGGTCGGCAATCCGATGGGTACCACGGCGCCGCCCATTGGTGATCCAGAGCTCTCGACCCGTCCGGCCGTCGTCGGCCACGAAGAGCACCGAGCTGCCGAGGCGGGCGAAATCGGAGGGCGACGAACCCAACCCGATCACCTCCGGAGCGTGCGGGGATACGTCGGGGTCGGTCACCGTGTTGGGCACCTGCCCGAGATTGATGTCGGCGACTAGACGGGTTCCGCTCGTTGTGCCGTCGGTGGCGAAGAGCTCTCGCCCGTGGATGAGATCGTCGGCAGCGAAGAAAGCCAGGCCCCCGAGACCCACTCCCGGGCCCGGCTCCGAGGAGAGCGTCACGTCATCGCAGGGCGGCGAGTTGGCGAGCGTCAGGAATGGGTTGAGGTCGACGATTCGACGCGTCCCGAGTCGCGTTCCATCGGTCATCCAGGGCTCGCTCTCACCCGGATCGCAGTGCACGGCGCTTCCGGTATGGCCAGAGAACAACAAGCCATCACCCACCGCGGCGATCGGGACGGCGGAACCGAGGCCACCCGATCGCTTCTGCAGCGCGCGAGTGCCCAGCCTGGAGCCATCGGTGGCCCAAAATCGGCGGTTGGCGGAGAAGAACGCGCGCGAGCCCACCACGGTGAAATCGTGCTCGCGCGGCTCGTCGAGGCTGTCGATGGGCTCCCGTACGGCGGAGCTAACCTCGACAGTGCCATGGGTAGTGCCGTCCGAGGACATCAACCGCGTGTTCCCCGGGCCGACCTGGGAGTACATCAGTAGGTGCCGCCCGACCACCGCCTGTCCACGCGGGCCCGAGGGGCCGTCGGCCGGCTGAAACTCGTGCAGCCTCTCCGCCGACACACCGGCTGGGCCGACCTTCCAGAGCGCACTCGAGGGCCCGGCGAACAGAATTCCGCCATTGAAGGTGTTGATTGGGGACGCGTCGACCCCGCGGGTCACGGGCCGAGTCCCCGCGGCGGTGCCGTCGCTCGTCCAGAGGACCGGAGCGTCGACATAGATCACGATGAAGAGACGCTGAGGCTGCTCGAGGACTGACAGCACGTAGCCATGAAGCGGAGCCACCTTGGTCGTCGTTGAGGGCGTTCCCGCAGTGCGCCATATACCGTCGGTCGTCACCGCATAGACGAATCCGCCGAGGCTGGCGAGGATCGGAGTCGAAGCCGGCGCGACCTGCGCCAGCACCTGAGTGCCACCCTCGGTGCCGTCCGAACGGAGCCACTCGCCGTAGCCGAAGGTCGCATAGAAGACCCCATCGACCACCTTGCTCGACTGGATGTAGACCTGTTGCACCAAGGGCGCGATGTCGCGCACGGCATGGGTGCCGGCAACCGTGCCGTCGCTCACCCAGAGCACGTCGCCATCCAGAAAGTACAACCGGTCGGAGTTGCCTGTCCGGGCGGCCCGGGGCGCGGCCTGGAAGAGCGGCGTACTCCTCGGAGCCATCTGGTGCAAGAGGACGGTTCCCGTCGCGGTGCCGTCGGTGCGGAAGATCGCCGGCAGATCGCTGCGATAGACGGTGAGGAGCAGTCCTTGATCGGAAGGGTCGGGCAATCCGAGGAACGTCTGCGAGTTGGCATCGAGGCCGCAAATCGACAGATCGGAACACAACTCGGCAACCACTTGCGTGCCCTCAGCAGTTCCGTCGGTCCGCCAGAGCGCGGGGCCCGCTCCGGTCGGGTTGACCACGAACCAAAACGTCCCCTTCCATTCGATGAATCCTAGGGCGTCCGTGCTGCACGGACCTTGGCAGAGGTCGACGAACAACTCTTCGGCCCCCGGCGTCCCGTCGGTGCGCCAGATTTCGCTACCGCGCTCGCCATCGGTCGCGGTGAAATAGACCAACCCATTGGCGTAGAAAACCGGTGCCACGGCGCTGGTGCAAACCCCGGGGCAGACGTCGGTCAAGCGATAGGTGCCGGCGGCGCTGCCGTCCGAGCGCCAGAGCTCGCCTCCGTGCTGGGCGTCGGCGGCCGGGAAATACTCGATGCCGTCGTGCTCTAACCCTCGACCGCCCGGGCCGACAAGCAGCTGGCCGGGCGCCGTATTGAGGTCGGCCACCAGGCGCGGTTCGGCTTCAGCCGGCGCGCCACCGAAAAAGCCGGCCAGCAACAATGCCACCCCGGCCATCGAGACATCCCAATCTCTACGTCCTCGCGCCATCACGTACCCCCGGAAACCGGCACTCGCAGTCTCACAGAGCATCGGGGGGGCCACAACACGCGAGGGTCAAGCCGTGCGCCGGCAGGTGCGGTTCTCCAGGTCTCGCGGTACAGTGCGGGCCTGGCGACCAACAACCCGCGGCAAAAAAGGAGGCTCCCCATGGTGTCCCTGCTCTCGCTTTGGCTCCCGATCGCGCTCTCCGCCGTTATCGTCTTCCTCGCGAGCTCGATCATCCACATGGCGCTCGGCTATCACGCCAACGATTTTCAGACCCTCGCCAAGGAGGACGAGATCATGGCGGCGCTGCGACCGTTCGAAATTCCGCCCGGCGACTACAGCCTTCCGCACGCCTCCTCGATGGCGGCGATGAAGGATCCCGCGTTCAAGGCCAAGATGGACGCCGGGCCGGTCGCCACCATGACGGTTGGTCCCAAGGGCCAATATGCGATGGGCTCGGCGATGCTGCTCTGGTTCGTGTATTCGCTGGTGGTCGGGGTCTTCGCGGCCTATCTCACCGGCCACGCACTCGCTCCCGGAGCGCAATACCTCGAAGTCTTCCGCTTCGTGGGCACCACGGCCTTCCTCGGGTATGCGCTGGCGCTCCTGCAGTTTTCAATCTGGTACCGGCGCCGCTGGAGCACCACCCTGCTCTCGGTCTTCGACGGCCTGATCTACGCCCTGCTGACAGCGGGGACCTTCGGGTGGCTCTGGCCCAAGTGATACCGTAGCCGGCTCTATGGAGCTCCTGCACAAAGCGGTGGATCTCTTCCTCCACCTCGATACGCATCTCAAGGCCATCCTCGAGACCTACGGCGCGTGGACGTATGGCCTGCTGTTTCTCACCGTTTTCTGCGAAACCGGGCTGGTCGTCACGCCGTTCCTGCCCGGCGACTCGCTCCTGTTCGCGGCCGGGGCCTTCGCCGGAGCCGGCGCGATGCGACTCGACTGGTTGATCCCCGGCCTCTTCGCCGCCGCCGTGCTGGGCGACAACGTCAACTACGCCGTCGGCTATCTGCTCGGACCGAAGCTCGCCGGCGGCGGCAAGGTGCCGTTCGTCAAGCAACAGCACCTCGATCGCACCCACGCGTTCTACGAGAAATACGGCGGCAAGACGTTAGTCATGGCGCGCTTCGTGCCGATCGTGCGGACGTTCGCGCCGTTCGTCGCCGGGGTCGGCAGCATGCGCTACTCGAGATTCCTCGCCTTCAGCCTCGCCGGCGGCGCGCTCTGGGTCCTGGTCTGCACCCTCGCCGGCTATTTCTTCGGCAATCTGCCGTTCGTGCAGAAGAACTTCTCGCTGGTGATTCTGGCGGTGATCTTCGTTTCGATCCTGCCGGCGATCGTCGAGATCCTGCGCTCGCGGCGCGCTAGAGCTTAAGACTGTCGCAGAGTGACCACCGGGTCGACCGCAGCCGCGCGACGCGCCGGCTGCACCAGAGCCAGAGTCGCCGTCGCGACCAGGCAGAGCGGCAGCAGTAGAAACAGAAGCGGATCGTCAAGCCGGGTTCCTTCCACGAGTCCGGTAAGCAACACCAGCACGCCGGCTCCCCCCGCGACCCCCAGCAGCACGCCCGCCATCACCAGCCACAGGCCCTCGCGCACGACCATGTTCGACACCGAATGACGAGTGGCGCCGATCGCCATGCGCACTCCGATCTCGCGCAGCCGCCGCGTCACGGTCGAGCTCATCAGCCCAAACAGGCCGACGAGTGCCAGCGCGAAGCCTGCCAGACCCATAGCGGACACGGCCTCGACCAGGGTGTTGGAGAGATTCACGGCACGGATGGCGAAGAAGTCCTCCATAGTCGAGGCGTCGAGCATCGGGACGTTGGGGTCAACCGTTCGCACCACGGACCGGAGGGCGGGCCCGATGCTGGCCGGATCACCAGTTGTGGCGACCAAGAGCGTCATGCGCTGGCGCTTCGACTGTGCGAACGGGAGATAAACGAACTCGCGCGGAGTCTCTCCCACCCACAAGTAGCGGTGAGTGCGCGCGACGCCGACGACCTCGGCCTCCACCCCGGCGCCTTCGTCCGCCAAGCGAATGCGTTTCCCGAGCGCCGAGCCGCCCGGCCAATGGCGGCGCTCGAACTCCTGGTTGACGATGACCACGCGGGGCGATCGTTCCGTGTCTTGGTTCAGGAAGTCGCGTCCGGAAACGATCGGCACGAGCAGGGTCGAGAAGTAGTGCTCGTCCACGGTCGCACCCAGCACTGACAACGCTTTCTTGCCCGCGGGCAACGTTTCGCCCTGCGGCACCAGGTTCAAGAACTCGAAGCGATCGCCAAAAGGCACGCCGTAGGAGAGCGTGGCGCTTTCAACACCGGGAAGCGTCGCGACTCGCCCCGAAAGTTGATGGTAGAAGTCCGCAACGCGATCGGCGGGGTACTGAAGGACCGTCGGGTCCAAGCTCAACATGTAGACCCCTGCGCGGCGAAATCCGGGATCGCTACTCAGATAGCGCCGGAAGCTCCCCAATAGAGACGCGGCGGCAACCAGCAGTGTGAGGGACAGGGCAACCTGTACGATGACCAGGACCTGCCGGCCGAGCAGACGCGGGATTCGGCCATCCGCACCTGGTCCCGCATCGCCGCTCTTGAGGTCGCGAACCAGGTTCGATCGCGCCGCGCGCAGCGCCGGAATCAATCCGAACAGGAGGACGCTGCCGGCCGCAAGTACCAAGCCGCAGGCGAGGACACGAGAGTCCAGTCGAATCGTGACTTCGATCGGCAGATCGGTCGGTGGTGCCATGTGCGAGAACAGTCGGACCCCCGCGCCGGCAACCGCTGCTCCCATGACCGCGCCGAGGAGCGCCAGCAACAGGCTCTCAGTCAGCAGCTGACGCACGACTCGCATCGGGCTCGCTCCGATCGCCGTTCGTAGAGCCAGCTCTGCGCTCCGTGTGCCGGCTCGACTGAGCAGCAGGCTCGCCACGTTGGCGCAGGCGATGAGCATGACCAGCAGGACGAGCCCCACCAGCAAGGTCACCATGCGGGCGTCGCCGGGCGAGCTCTCGATGCGGGCGGCGAGCTCGGTGCGCACCGCGAGCGATTGATCGTGGTTGGTGGCCGGATAGCTTCGAGCGAGATCGACGGCGATCGCCTTCGATTCGGCCTCGGCCTGTCGCGGGCTCACACCGGGAAGGAGGCGGCCCTTGACCGCAAGGCTCCGCGCATCTCGCGCCTCGAGCATGCGTTTTCCACCCGCACCCGACACCATCGGCGCCATCATCAGGGGCACATAAACGGCGGGGCGCACGAAGGGGTCGATGCTGGTGAACTTCGGCGGCGTCACGCCGACGACCGTGAAGGTCACTCCGTTCAGGCGCACGGTCTTGCCCACGATCTCGGGATCGCCCGCGAAGGCGTTCCGCCACGTGCCGTCGCTCAACACGGCCACGGCGTCGCGGCCCGGCACTGCGTTCTCATCGGGACGGAACCCTCGCCCAAGTCGCGGCTCGACACCCAGCGTCGAAAAGAAGTTGTCGCTCACCAGCAGGCCGAGGGTCAGGCGCGCCGCCGAGTCGGGCTGCGGAGCGAGTGCAACGCTCGCGGTCTGGAAGGCGACGAGGCCAGAAAACGATCGACTCCGAAGCCGCAAGTCCGCGTAGTCGGGATAGGAGACACTTTGGAACGACACCCCGATGGGAGAATCCTCGGACTGACTGCGCAACGAAACGACGCGCTCCGGATGGTCGATCGGCAGGGGTCGCAACAGAATCGCGTCGGCGACGCAGAAGATGGCCGCACTCGCGCCCAAACCGATCGCCAGCGATCCCGCCGCGACCATAGTGAAGCCCGGCCTCCGGCGGAGGCCGCGAAAGGCCACCCGGACCTCGCTCGACCACAGGATCAGGTGCTCGCGAGGGGCGGTCTTCAGCGCATCCAGGAGCAGGACCAAGAGGAGTCCCAGCGGCCTCTCCCGCCGACTACGCTCGCGCGCGAGGTCGGCCATTTCCTCGCCGTACTCGGCCCTGAACTCGCCAGGAAAGAGCGACAGCAGACGTGAGTAAATGCGCTCAACCGCGTTGCGTAAGGAGCCCATGGGCGCGTGCCTTTCCCAGCAGCTCGGCCAGGCGAGAGGCCTCGGCCTCGGCCGTGCGGCGTCCGAACTTCGTCAATCGATAGTAGCGACGGCGCTCGTCGTCGGCCGGCGCACGGCGCTCTACCTCTTCGATCAGCCCCTGCTCGAGCATCCTCCGGATGGATCCGTAGAGCGTGCCCGGACTCAGGCGCAGGGCCCCGTGGGTTCGCTCTTCGGCGTCGCGCATGATCGAGTAGCCGTGACGTTCGCCCTCGGCGAGCGCCACCAGGATGTGGAACACAGGAGCAGGGAGAGGCAGCAGATCGTTGGGTTCCATGGGGTCAGTATATCGACTCTCGTTATATCCATACTCGGTATACGCGGACCGTACAGCCGATGTTTCGAAGCGACCTCGAGAGGGGACCGAGCGCCTCCGGCCTGCCCAAGCCGGACGCCCTTCGGCCCCATCTTCTTCCCAAGCCCCTCCGCAGCCGCTAAACTCGTGGAAAATCACGCAATCGAGGTTGGAGGAACGCGGCGGATGGCGAATCAAGCGGCGAGTGAAGCAGCTGCGGACGGCGCGAGCGGATTCGTTCGCGAGTTGGGACTGCTCGACTCGACGATGATCGTCGCCGGGTCGATGATCGGCTCGGGCATCTTCATCGTCTCGGCCGACATCGCGCGGACCGTGGGGTCGCCCGGCAATCTGTTGATGGTGTGGATCGTCACCGGGCTGCTGACCATCACCGCGGCGCTGTCTTACGGTGAGCTCGCGGCGATGATGCCGCAGGCCGGTGGTCAGTATGTCTACTTGCGCGAGGCGTATTCGCCCCTTTGGGGCTTTCTCTATGGATGGACGCTGTTCCTGGTCATCCAGACCGGAACAATCGCCGCGGTGGCGGTCGGGTTCTCACGCTATCTCGGCGTTCTCGTCCCAGGCATAGGCGCCACGGAGTGGGTGCTGCCGCCGCTCGACATCTCCTCGGGCTACGCGATCAGCATCTCGCGTCAGCAGCTGGTGGGCATCGTCATGGTGATCTTCATCACCTGGCTCAACACCCGCGGCATCCATCTCGGGAAGATGATCCAGAACACCTTCACGGTCACGAAGACCGCGTCACTCCTGTTGTTGATCGTGGTCGGCATCATCTTCGGCCGCAACGCCGAGGCAATGGCCTCGAACTTCTCCGGTTTCTGGACTCTGCGCGACGTTGTGCCGCTGAAGCCGGACCTCTCCTTCGTTTCCGCCACCATCGCGAGCGCCGGTGCCTTTGGAATCTTCGTCGCCTACTGCGTCTCCCAGGTCGGCTCGCTATTCTCCTCTGACGCCTGGAACAACATCACCTTTACCGCCGGCGAGGTCAAGAACCCGAAGCGCAACATCCCGCTCTCGCTCGCCGCCGGCACCATGCTGGTGATCACGCTCTACATCCTTGCCAACGTGGCCTACATGTGCACGCTGACCTTCCAGCAGATCCAGAACGCTCCTGACGATCGCGTGGCGACGGCGGCGCTCGGTCACATGTTCGGCCCCGTCGGCGCCACGATCATGGCAATCGCGATCGTGATCTCGACCTTCGGTTGCAACAACGGGCTGATTCTGAGCGGCGCGCGCGTCTACTACGCCATGGCCAAGGACGGCCTCTTCTTCAGGCGCACCGGCACGCTCAATGCCCATCGCGTGCCCGCCGCGGGCCTGATCCTGCAGGGGCTCTGGGCCTGCGTCCTGATCCTCATGCGCACGCGCAAGGTCGACGCCGCCGGCGCCGTGAGCTACGGCAACCTGTACGGCGCGCTGCTCGACTATGTGGTGTTCGCGGTGCTCATCTTCTATGTGCTGACCATCGCCGGCATCTTCCGGCTGCGCAGGACGCAACCCAACGTCGAACGGCCCTACAAGGCGTTCGGCTATCCGCTGGTCCCGGCGCTCTACATCCTGGCTGCCTCGGCCATCCTGCTGGTGCTGCTGTTCTACCGCACCTCCACCAGCTGGCCGGGATTGGTCATCGTCTTGACGGGAATTCCCGTCTACCTGCTCTGGCGTCGCAAGGCGGCGTAAACCGCACAAGGGAGGATCTACCGGATGTCCTTATTTCGAACGAAGTCGATCGATCAATTGCTGGTCGAGGGAGCGGCGACCGGTGAAGGGACGCTGAAACGCACCCTCGGCCCCTGGGCCCTGGTCGCGCTCGGCATCGGCGCCATCATCGGCGCCGGCCTGTTCGTACGCACCGCAGCCGCCATTGCCGACCGCGCCGGTCCTTCCGTCGTCATCGCCTTCATGGTGGCGGGCGTCGGCTGCGCGTTCGCCGGCCTCTGCTACGCCGAATTCGCCTCCATGATCCCCATCGCCGGTAGCGCCTACACCTATTCCTACGCCACCATGGGCGAGCTCGTCGCCTGGATCATCGGCTGGGACTTGGTGCTCGAATACGCGGTCGGCGCCGCCACCGTTGCGATCGCCTGGAGCGAGTACTTCAACCGAGTGCTCTCGTTCGTCGGCTGGCACGTGCCCTATCAATGGTGCCACTCGCCCTTCGAGCACATGGCGGCCGACCCGAGCGTGCACGGGATCATGAACATTCCCGCGGTCGGCATTCTAGTGATCCTTACCGCGCTTCTCGTGCGCGGCACACAGGAGTCGGCGTTTGTGAACGGTCTGATCGTGATCACGAAGGTCGCGATCGTGATCATGGTCATCTTCATCGGTTGGGGCTTCATCAACCCGGCGAACCACACACCCTTCATTCCCCAGCCCACGGTTTATGTGACACCGCAGGGTATCCACCACGCCTATGGCGGCATCATGGGCATCCTGGGCGCTGCCGGTGTCGTGTTCTTCGCCTTCATCGGCTTCGATGCCGTGTCGACCGCGGCACAGGAAGCCAAGGATCCGAAGCGCGACATGCCGATCGGCATTCTGGGCTCGCTCGTCGTCTGCACCATCCTCTACGTGCTGTTCTCTTATGTCCTGAGTGGCGTCGCCACGGTCGAGGATTTCCGCTCCGCAGGGCGCGAGGCGTCGGTGGCGTTCGCGATCACGAAGTACATGCCGGGCTACGCTTGGCTTTCAAACTTCGTCACCGTGGCGATTCTCGCCGGGTTCTCCTCGGTGATCCTGGTCATGCTGCTCGGTCAGTCGCGCGTGTTCTATTCGATGAGCCGCGACGGGTTGGTCCCCAAGGTCTTCTCGGATGTCCATCCACGATTCAAGACCCCGTACAAGTCCAACTGGTTGTTCTTCTTCTTCACCGCGCTCTTCGCGGCCTTCATTCCCGAGGACGTGGTCGGCGAGATGACCAGCATCGGGACGCTGTTTGCCTTCATCCTGGTCTGCATCGGCGTATGGATCATGAGGAACCGCCGGCCCGACATTCCGCGCGGCTTCACGGTACCGGCATTGCCAGTCGTATCGACGCTCGGCGTGGTGGTATGCGGCGCCATGATCTACGGCCTGGGTTGGACGAACTGGATGCGCCTGATCATCTGGCTGGTGATCGGTTTCATCTTCTACTTCGGCTACAGCCGGAGCCACAGCAAGCTGAACACCCCGGCCAAGTAGGTCCGCGGCCACAGTAGGGGGCGAGGCATGCCTCGCCCCCTACGTCCGTCCTTCCTGAAATAGAATCCACTCATGAAAAAGCCCGTCCGCATTGCCATCACCGGGGCCGCCGGCAACATCGGCTACGCCCTCGCCTTTCGTATCGCCGCCGGCGACATGCTCGGCAGTGAGCAGCCCGTCATCCTCCACCTGATCGAGATTCCGCCGGCCCTCGACACGCTCGAAGGCGTGTGCATGGAGCTTCGGGACTGTGCTTTCCCGCTCATCGAGGGGATAGTGAAGACCGCCGATCCAAACGAGGGGTTCGCCGGAGTCGACTACGCACTGCTGGTCGGTGCGCGACCCCGCGGTCCGGGCATGGAACGCAAAGATCTGTTGTCGGCCAACGGCGCCATCTTCGGGCCGCAGGGCAAGGCCCTGAGCGACGGCGCCTCACGTGACGTCAAGGTCCTGGTGGTCGGCAACCCGGCCAACACCAACGCGCTGATCGCCGCGGCCAATGCTCCGAAGCTCGACCGCCGCCAGTTCACCGCCATGACCCGCCTCGATCACAATCGCGCCCTCTCGCAGCTCGGCGAGAAGACCGGGGCGCACGTGAACGACATCCGTCGCATGACCATCTGGGGCAACCATTCGGCGACCCAGTACCCGGACATCGCGCATTGCACGGTGGGCGGCAAGGCAGCCACCAGTCAGGTCGCTCAAGACTGGTATCGCGGCACGTTCATCCCCACCGTGCAGCAGCGCGGCGCGGCGATCATCAAGGCGCGCGGCGCTTCCTCCGCCGCCTCGGCGGCCTCGGCGGCCATCGACCACATGCGCAGTTGGGCCCTCGGCACGGCCGATGGCGACTGGGTGAGCATGGGCGTTCCGTCCGACGGCAGCTACGGCGTCAAGGAAGGAGTCGTCTACTCCTATCCCTGCACCTGCAAGGGCGGGAGCTATCAGATCGTCCAGGGTCTCGCGATCGACGCCTTCAGCCAGGAGAAGATGGCGGTATCCGAGAAGGAGCTCCGCGAAGAGCGCGCCGCGGTGGAGGAGCTTCTCGGGTAGCGAAGAGTCTTCATGCTTCAATACGCTCGCGCCGTCCTCTGTCTCGCGGCCCTAGTTCAGGGTGCGGCGCCGAGCACGATCCAGAGCCCCGCCGCACCGCCGCCCTATCTCCTCGTTTTGGGCACCGCCCAGGACGCCGGGATCCCACAGATCGCGGCCCATCTGCCGGAGGATGAGGCGGCACGCCAGAACCCTTCACGACGACGCCTGGTGTCCTCCCTGTTAATCGCGGACCCCGCGACCGGCAAACGCTGGCTGATCGACGCCACGCCCGACTTTAGTGAGCAGGTGGCGCGCGCCGCGGGCAATCCACCGGGCGCGCCCCAGCCCGCGGGCCGACCTCCGCTCTTCGACGCCATCTTTCTGACCCACGCCCATATGGGCCACTACACCGGCCTGCTCCAGCTCGGCCGCGAGGCCTACGCGGCCGAGGGCCAGCGAGTCATGGCCTCGGCGAGCATGGCCGCGTTTCTCGAGAAGAACGCTCCCTGGGAGCTGCTGGTGAGGCTCGGGCACATTCGTCTCGAGAGGTTTGCTGCGGGGACGGCGATCGCCCTCGCTCCCGGGCTCTCGATTACTCCGATCGCGGTGCCGCACCGGGCCGAGTACACGGACACCTACGCTTTTCTGGTTCGCGGCCCACACCGCTCCGCCTTGTACCTGCCCGACATCGACCGTTGGGAAGCCTGGGACCAGAAGCTCGAGGACGTTCTGCGCCGCGTGGACGTGGCGTTTCTCGACGGGACGTTCTTCGACGAGCACGAGCTGCCGGGGCGAAAGCTCGAGGAGATTCCACACCCGCTCATCCGGCTCACCATGGAACGTCTGGCCGCGCTGCCGGAGAACGAGAGACGCAAGGTGGTGTTCATCCACCTCAACCACAGCAACCCCGCCGCAGATCCAGACAGCGCCGCCAGGCGGGCGATTGAAGCCGCAGGTATGCGGCTGGCCATTGAGGGCCAGCGAGAGGGTCTCTAGTGAGCACCTATACCGGCAAGGTCGTGGTGATCACCGGTGCGTCCGCGGGCATCGGCCGCGGCCTGGCGCTCGCGATCGCGGCGGAGCGGCCCCGCCTCGTGCTCGCCGCGCGGGATCGCGAGCGACTAGAGGGCACTGCGGTCTCCTGCCGGGCACTCGGCGCCGAAGCGATCGTGGTCCCCACCGACGTCGCCGAGGAGATGGCCTGCCACGCCCTGATCGCGCGCGCCGTGGAGGCCTTTGACGCGGTCGACGCGCTGGTGTGGAACGCCGGAATCTCGATGTGGGCGCCGTTCGCCGAGCTCACCGACTTCGCTGTTTTCGAGCGCATGATGCGAGTGAACTATCTCGGCGGCGTGTATCTCTGCGCCGCGGCCTTGCCACACCTGCGCAACGTGGGCGGTCAGATCGTGGGTATCGCAAGCGTCGCAGGACTCACCGGCGTGCCTACTCGCACCGGCTATGCGGCAAGCAAGCACGCCCAGGTTGGGTTCCTCGATTCACTCCGTGTCGAGCTCATGGGCAGCGGAATCGATGTCACCGTCGTCGCGCCCGACTTCGTGCGCTCGGAGAGCCGCGAGCGCGCCATCGGGGTGGACGGTCGGCCGCTGGGCTTGAGCCCGGTTCAGGAAGCCCGAGTCATGTCGACCGAGGAGTGCGCGCAGCGCATCTTGGCAGCCATGCGGGGCCGCAGGAGACTCGTGATCCTTTCGGCGCGGGGAAGGCTGGGACGCTGGCTCCGCTTGATCGCGCCGGGGCTGATCGACCGCATCGCCCGACGGGCGATCGCGCGCGGGCGGTGACCCGTAGGCGCGCCGTTCGGCGTTAGCCGCAAACCCGGTTGCGGCCGTTCTGCTTGGCCTCGTAGAGCCGGGTATCAGCGAGCAGCAGCAGACGCTCCCAGTCCGGCAGGCTGCCGCGGCCCATGGCACCCTGGTCGCCGACCACGCCGAAGCTGATCCGCACTTGGAGCTCCGGGTGGATGGCCGACCAGGCGTGGCCTTCGATCGCCTTGCGCATGCGCTCGCAGACTTCGATGGCACCGATCAGTGCCGTCTCCGGGAAGGCGAGGACGAACTCCTCGCCGCCGTAGCGGGCCATCAGGTCGCTCTGGCGGAGCTCGGTCGTCATGAGCTCCGCGAGCCGGCGCAGAACCTGATCGCCCACCGCATGCGAGAGCGTGTCGTTCACCTGCTTGAAGTGGTCGACGTCGGCCATGGCCAACGAAAACGGCGTCCGGTAGCGGCGGCATCGTTCGAGCTCGCCGGGAAGGACCTCGTCGAGGTAGCGGCGATTGAATACTCCGGTGAGCGCGTCCCGCGTGGTCAGCCGGCGCAGCTCTTCGGCTTGGAGCTCGAGCTGTCTGAGCGCCTCGGCGAGCTCGATGTTGCGCAGGCGCGACATTTCCCGTTCCAGCCGCTCGCGTTCGAGCTCCATCGCCGCAGCCAGACTGCTGACCTTGGCCTTGGCGACCTCGTCGTACATCTCGGAACGGACCTGATGGAAGGCCTTGAAGTGCCGCAGTGCGTCTTCGTGCCGACCGAATTTCTCGTGTGCCTCGGCGAGCGCGTGTTGGGTCTTGAAGATCTCGCGCCGGACACCGGCCTGCTCGGCGAGATCGAGCGCACGATACAGCTGGGCGACGCCGCCCTCGTAGTCACCGCCCTTGACCAGCAGTGAGCCGAGGCCTGTCCGCACCTCGGCCTGGGTGCGGAGGGCGCCGCCCTTCTCGGCGGCAACCAGCGAACGCTCGAAATAGTCGCGCGCGGTGGCATCCTCGCCGCGGTGGTCGTGGATGCGGGCGATCGCCCACAGACACCAGCCGTAGAGCGCGTCCTCGCCGCGAGCCTTTAGGAGCTCGCTCGCCATCTCCACCATGGGAAACGCCTTGGCGTAGTCACCCATCGTGACGTAGAGGTCGCCGAGATTCGCCAGCAGTCGTCCCTCGAGCTCCGTCTGGCCGACAGCGCGGACCACGGTGAGGCCCTGCTCGTAGACCTCGATGGCGCGCTCGGTATCACCGAGCTCCTCGAACACGATGGCCAGATAGTTGAACGCCCGGCCGGCAAGATCCATCCGCCCCAGCTGCTCGCAGAGCGCGATGCCGTCCTTGAGATTCTCGATGGCTTCCTGGTAGCGGCTCTGTTGGGTCAGGCAGCCGCCGGCCCAGCCGAGCGCCAGAGCCTCGCCCGGCTTGTCGTCCCCAAGCCGAAACAAGGCGAGTGCCCTCGTCGCCAGGTCCAGCGCTTCTGCATAGTGGTTGAGCCGGAACGATTGCTCGCACTCACGGAGCAAGCTCATGGGGTCGGACATCGCGGCTACGGAATCCATCCCAAGAGCTCCCAACGCGGCCCAGCCGCAGAGCAAGCCAGAGACCGCCCTCAGCCTACCCCAGCCGCCACCGGCAAGCCGCGCTGATCGTACAAAAAACACAATCGGCTGGCCCCCGCAGGGAGCCAGCCGACGAGACAGGACGGGGTTGGATCGAGATCAGACCTTGTCGGTCTGGATCCGCATGCCGTAGAACGAGCGCCACACGAACACGGTCGAGAGCACGAAGAATACCGCCGACAGCAGGTGCGCCGTCGACGGCTGCATCTCGATCGCGAGCTCGACCGCGAGCAAGCCGAACAGGGTGGTGAATTTGATGATCGGGTTCATGGCCACCGAAGAGGTGTCCTTGAACGGGTCTCCCACCGTGTCTCCGACCACCGTCGCCGCATGGAGCGGCGTGCCCTTCTCCTTGAGCTCGACCTCGACGACCTTCTTGGCGTTGTCCCAGGCGCCGCCGGCGTTGGCCATGAAGATGGCCTGGTAGAGACCGAAGAGCGCAATAGAGATCAGGTAGCCGATGAAGAAGTAGGGCTCGAGGCAGGCAAACGCGAGGGTCGAGAAAAAGACGGTCAAGAAGATGTTGAACATGCCCTTCTGCGCGTACTGCGTGCAGATCTCGACCACCTTCTTGCTGTCCTCGACCGAGGCCTTGGTCGAACCGGCGTCGAGCTTGATGTTCTTCTTGATGTATTCGACGGCACGGTAGGCCCCGGCGGCGACAGCCTGAATCGAGGCGCCGGTGAACCAATAGATCACCGCGCCGCCGGTGATGAGACCGAGCAGGAACGGCGGATGGAGAAGCGAGAGCTTCTCGAGCGAGGTCGTCAGACCGTGGGTGAGCACCACGATGATCGAGAAGATCAGCGTCGTCGCACCGACAACTGCGGTGCCGATAAGCACCGGTTTCGCGGTCGCCTTGAACGTGTTGCCGGCGCCGTCGTTCGCCTCGAGGTTGTGCTTGCCGCGCTCGAAGTCGGGGACGAATCCGTAGTCCTTCTTGATCTCTTCGTTGATCCCGGGCAGGGTCTCGATCATGGACAGCTCGTAGACCGATTGCGCGTTGTCCGTCACCGGACCGTACGAATCGACCGCAATGGTCACCGGACCCATGCCGAGGAAGCCGAAGGCGATGAGGCCGAAGGCGAAGACCGCCGGAGCGATCATTAGAGCGCCGACACCGAGTGTCGCGACATACGAGCCGACCGCCATCAAAATGACGATCGCCAGGCCCATCCAGTAGGCGCTGAAGTTGCCCGCCACCAGGCCCGCCAGGATGTTCAGCGAGGCGCCGCCTTCGCGCGAAGCCGCGACGATTTCCTTGACATGCGCGGACTCGGTGGAGGTGAAGGCCTTCACCACCTCGGGAATGATGGCGCCGGCGAGGGTGCCGCAGGTGATGATGGTCGAGAGCTTCCACCACAGCGTCGTGTCGCCGCCGAGGTTGGGAATCAAAAGATAGGACGCGAGATAAGTCATGCCCACCGAGACCACCGATGTCAGCCAGACCAACGACGTCAACGGAGCCTCGAAGTTCATCTGATCGACCTGCGAGTAGCGCGCCTTCGCGAACGCCTCGTTCACGAAGTACGAGCCCACGCTGGTGATGATCATGAGGACGCGCATGACGAAGATCCAGACCAGGAGCTGAACCTGAACCGCCGGGTCCTTCACCGCCAGCAGGATGAAGGTGATGAGCGCCACACCGGTGACACCGTAGGTCTCGAAGCCGTCGGCCGTCGGGCCCACCGAGTCGCCGGCGTTGTCGCCGACGCAGTCGGCGATCACGCCGGGGTTGCGGGCGTCGTCTTCCTTGATATTGAACACGATCTTCATCAGGTCCGAACCGATATCGGCGATCTTGGTGAAGATGCCGCCGGCGATACGAAGTGCCGCCGCGCCCAGGGACTCGCCGATCGCGAAGCCGATGAAACACGGGCCCGCATAGTCACCAGGGACGAACAGGAGGATGCCGAGCATGATGACGAGCTCGGTGGCGATCAGCAGAGTTCCGATGCTGATGCCTGCCTTGAGCGGAATCGCATAGCACGGGAACGGCTTGCCGCGCAGACTGGCGAACGCCGCCCGCGAGTTGGCGAAGGTATTGATCCGGATGCCGAACCAGGCTACGCCATAACTGCCGGCGATGCCGACCAGTGAGAAGAGCAGAATGATCGCGACCTTCATCGGCGCGAAGTGCCGCAGCCAGCCGAAGTACACCAGCATGATCGTGCCGATGAACAGCTCGAGCAGGAGGATGAACTTGCCCTGCGTGACGAGATACGTCTTGCAGGTCTCGTAGATCAGCTCGGAGATGTCGCGCATCGACTTGTGCACGGGCAGGTTCTTCAGCTGGTTGTACATCCACAGGCCGAAGAGCAGGCCGAGGATGCACACGCCCATGCCGCCGAGGAGAAGCTGGTGACCGGTGAAGCCGAGAAAGCTCTGGCTGCCGAGATCGGGCAGGACGAGATCGGCTTCGCTCGCCATCGCCGGTGCGGGCATCAGTGTCAAGGCGCCGACCGCCAGCAGGACGCAGGCCAGGATTCGGGAAAGAGCGCGCGACAGGCCGCGCGACGTGTCGAGGGTGGGTGTCTTCATACTCTCCTCCAGGAAGGGAACGGAATTGGTCAGGCGGATCGTGGGCGGAGCGGAGTGCTGCTTCCGCTCTACACACGAGCACGGCGAGCTGGATCAGCCCGCCGTGCGGCGTTCGAACAACAGGTCTTCTGACGTAACGCTCCGGCGAACCGGAGCGTCACGCGGGATCACTGAGCGAGGCCTACCGCTATCGCCGCGCCCGGACCGGGCTTCAAATCGTCGAACACGATGCCGAGGTTCTTGGCGCCAGCTTCGCGGCACAAGTCCATCACGCTCGCCACCCGGTCGTACGTGATCTCGCCGTCGGCGGCGAAGAACACGATCTTGGTCTCGCGGTTCCTGATCACCTCGCGGAACCGACCGGCGAATTGCGCCTCGGGCACTGCCTCCTTGTTGATGAAGATGCTGCCGTTGGCGTCGAGCCGCACGATCAACTGATCGTTGTCCTGCGGCTGCGGCATCTTGGTCTCGACTTTGGGAGGCGTGTTCACGGCGTAGCCAACCTGCGTCATCGGGATGATCACCATGAAGATGATGAGCAACACCAGCACCACGTCGACCAACGGCGTGACGTTGATCTCGCTCTTGAGGCCCTTGCCTCCACCACCACCCATTCCCATGACGCTTCTCCTCTTCCCGAATCGCCGTCGGTCAGTGTGAGCCGGCCGACGTGTCCTTGCGGGTCGTGATCAAGCCGACGCCGCTGTAGCCGGCGTCGTTGACCATTTCCATTACCTTGCGCACGTCCTTGTACTTTAGCCGGCGGTCCGCCTTGATCACGATGTCCTTCTCGGGCGACTGCGTGAACAAGTCCTTCATCTGGGCGCCGAACTTCTCCGCCGGAACCCAGTTCTGGCCGAGGAAGATGTCGCCGTTCGACTTGATCGCGACGTTCACCTGCTTCGAGCTTTCCGCGATCTTCTCCGGCTTCAACGTCGAGGGCAGCTGAACATCGACACCTGATTGGAGCAGCGGCGTGACCACCATGAAGATGATCAGCAACACCAAGCAGACATCGACGAGCGGCGTGACGTTGATCTCGCTCTTGACTTCGAACGAGCCCATCTGGAAGCCGGAGCCGTAGTTGCCCTTACTGCCGGACCCCAACTGCATCGCTGCCTCCGTGCTTCTTGATGAAGAAGTCGATCAACTCCGACGATGAGTTGGACATCTCGACCTGGAAGCGCTCGAGCACATTCGTGAAGTAGTTGTACATCCAAGCCGCTGGAATGGCCACCATCAGGCCGAGCGCCGTGGCCACCAGGGCTTCAGAAATACCTTGCGAGACCGCCCCGATGCCGCCCGAACCGCTCGTCGCCATGCCGTGGAACGCGGCGATGATTCCGATCACAGTGCCGAGCAGGCCGATAAAGGGCGCCGTCGTGGCGATGGTCGCCAGGCTGCCGGTGCCCTTCTTGAAATCCGAGTAGGTGATCAGCGTCTCGCGCTCGATCGCCCGGCGCGCGGCTTCGACCACATCGGCGCCCGAGAGCGCGCCCGGCTTGCTGTCGACGAGTTGGAACTCGATTAGTCCGGCGCGGGTAACGCGGGCAAGGTGGCTGTTCTTGTACTTGCGCGAGGCTTCGATCGCATCGCTGACGCGATCCTGCGCCAGGTACTGCGTCACCTGCTTGGCGAAGACCAGCGACTGCTGCTTGGCCTTGCGGAAGTACATGAGGCGCTCGATGCATACGTAGACCGACCAGATCGAGCACAGAAGAAGGACCACCATGACGGACAGTCCAACGCCCGACATGTTCCTTAGAATTTCTGAGAGATCCAATCCCATGACTCTGCTCCTCCTAGGAATTTTTGTTTACTGCAGCGTGAAGTTGACCGTAAGCACGAAGTAAACGTTCACCGGCCGCCCATTGAGATCGGCGGGCTTGAACTTCCACTTCTTCACGGCCTCTACCGCCGCGTTATCCAGACCCATGGGCAGCGCCTTGAGGACCCTGACGTTGGTGACGCTGCCCGTTTTGTCGATGATGGTTTCCACGATAACCACGCCCTGGATGCGGGCGCGACGCGCAGCCTCGGTGTACACCGGCTGAACGCGGGTAAGGATTTCCGGCTTGTTGATGGCTCCGCCGACGCGCAGGATTTCTTCGGTGCCGCCTTCGACGCCGCCTGGAACGCCGCCCGCCACACCGCCGGGCACGCCACCGGGGACGCCACCTTCGACTCCACCCTCGACTCCGGCATCCTGCGTCGGAGTGGCCGGCGCTTCGGGCACCTTCTCAGGCACCACGACCGGCTGTACGGGTTCGGTCGGAACTTCGATCGGATGAGTCTCTTGCACTACGGGCTTTGGAGCCGGCGGCGGAGGAGGCGGAGGAGGCGGAGGCGGTGGCGGTGGCGTCGCCGCCGAGAAGAAGCTCACCTGGATAGGCGGCTCGGGCACCGGATCCACGCTCCAGTACTGGCCCACCACCACGGTGACCAAGACGACACCGTGGATAATCAGCGCCAGCGGAATCCACTTCAGCTTCTTCTTGTCGATCTTCTGGCCCGATTCGATCAGCGCACTTTCGAACATTTCAGAATCCTCGGCGATCAGGCGAGCAGCTAGCTGACCTTCTTAGCAGCCGCTGCGTCTTTGTTCTTCTGCAGCTCGCGCAACGCGATCGCCTTGTTCGTCCACTCGACGGCCTTCGCGATGTACTCGTTCGCCGCGGCCGGATCGACCTCGAGCTTAGCCTTCTCGCGGAAGAGTAGGTTGTAGTAAGCCATCGCCTCGAAGTAGTCGGGCTTCATGTCGAGCGAGCGTTTGGTCGCCGCCAGGCCGGTGTCGACGATCTTGCCGCGCGCGGTCGCGTCGAGCATCGGGTCGTAGTACGCCTTGTCCCAACAGGCAACACCGATACTGTAGAAGACCGCCGGATCCGGCGTGCCACCTTGACGAAGGGCCCAGTCGTACGCCTCGTTGAGGCGTCCGGCCTTAGCCAGGGTATTGACGATGCCCTGGTTGAGTCCCGGCTTGTTGGGATTCTTCACCAACTCGGCCTTCATCATAGTCAGGGCGTCGTCGTAACGCTCGCTGTTGATGAGCATGGTCATCAGGTAGTCCTGGACCTTGCCATCGCTCGGGTAGGCCTCGAGGTACTTCTTGAAAGCGTCGATGGCGGTTTCGGCATACTTGTCGTTGTCCGCCGACTTCGCTCCGGGGCGGTAAACCGCCATCGCAGAAAGTCCGACCGACCGCCACGCAAAGGTCGCCGCAGGATCGAGCTCGATGCCCTTTTGGAACTGGGACATCGCCTCGCGATAGGCCTCTTCCTTGTAGAGCTCGTTGCCTTTTTTTAACTCGACGCGGGCCTGCATCTTCTGGCACCCGACGAGCGGCACGAGAGCTACTGCAAGGAGGCAAACACTCGAGAAAGCACGGCGCATAGCTGATCCTTAAAAGACAGGTCAGATTGTCAGACTCGCGTCGGAATCGTCACAGACGAGCGCACGTTATCCGCCGCTCGACGGCAAGTCAAGCGCGGTATGTCCCTCATGACGACAACTTCTCCCAATCCGACTCGGGAGCGTCGCCGGCAATCGCCAACCCGCCGTCGGAGCCCACGTAGATTGGATCCTTGACCACTCGAACTCGACCGCCGCCAAGGTCCTGCAGAGCCTTCGCGAGGCGCTCGTCGAGGCCTCGGATAAGCCCGCCACCTCCCGAGAGGATGACGTTGTCCCGCACCTTGGCTTGAAACTCGGGCTCGACCCGCGACAACAAGTCGACCATGGTCTCGGTGATCGGCGGCAGCAGCGATTCGCAGGCCGCGCGCACCTCGTCGGTGATGTCGATCTGCGTCGGCTTGCCGTCGACGGGCGCGGTTACCAGCACGCGTTCACGCGGCTCACCAACGAAGCTCCACCGCTCTTTCCACTCGCGTACCATGTGGATCGAGAAGCGCGCCGTGGGGTGGCGATCGCGAATCATCTTATATAGCTGCTCGTCGACTTGATCGCCTGCATTGGTGAGCGTGCGCTGATCTTCCTCGGTCGGGTAGCGGCCATTCATGACGCAGAAGTCCGTGGTGCCCGCACCGATGTCGATGATCATGGTGTGCACCAGCGCCTCCATCCCGTAGGCCACCGAGAAGGGCTCCGAGACGATCATCAGACTTCCGGTCAGTCCGCGCATCGCGTTTCGGAGCGCCTGCTTGTTCACGCGCAAGGCTTCGGCCGGGACCCCGACCACGGCTCTCACCTTGTGGCCACCGGAGTTGCCTGCGTCGACGCCCACCAAGCCGAGGAGATGGATGAGCAGCTCGCGCACCGCAGCCTCGTCCTTCTCCGAGCCTTCCTTGATCAGGCCGCGCTCGAGCGGACGATGCAGATCCAGCATCAGACGATTCTCGAGCGCCTCGCGCCCGATGACCACGGACTTCTTCAGTACCTTGCGCGCCACCATGTCGACCGGCCAGCCGACGAAGCTGTCGACGACGTGGCGCTGCCCATTCGAGGCCGAGATCGAGCTGCGAGAAGTACCGAGGTCGATTCCGGCGTAGAGCACTGCATCCGAGGTCATCGAATCAGGTTCCTTTCTGAGGACCGATTTTCTGCGCCACGCGAACCGTTGGAGCGACGCTCTCGCTGCCCGTGCGCTCGGCGAAGGCCTTGACGCCGGCGAAGAGCGCCACCGCGATGCGCTGACGGTAGCTGTCGTCGGACAAGAGATCGGCCTCCTCGGCGTTCGAGAGACACGAGACCTCGGCCAGGATGGCGGGCATCTGCGTGCCCACGAGGACCACGAAGGGCGCGGTCTTGACACCGCGATCCTTCAGTGTCGGGTTCACGGCTCGTAGCGAACGGAACAAGGCGCCGTCGATCGCGTCGGCGAGTTGACGCGACTGTTCCTCGCGCACGCCCGCGTATACGCCCTCCAGGAGCCGCTTGAAGTCGGCGAGCGCGTAACCCGACTCGCCATTCTCGGCGGCGGCCAGGCGATTGAGCTCGGGGTCGGCCGTCGGTCCGAGGTAGTACGTCTCGACCGCGCGGCTCTCCCGGGTGGTGAACCAATTGACGTGAATCGACACGAAAGCATCGGCCTTCGCGGCGTTGGCGATCTCGGTGCGCCGCGCCAGCGAGACGCTCTCGTCCTGCTGCCGGGTGAGGATGACTTCGAAGCCTGCGCCATGCAGGAGGAGGGCCAGACGCATGCCGACATCGAGCGTCAGGTCCTTCTCGATCAACCCGCGGGGCGAGATCGTGCCGCGATTCTCACCGCCGTGTCCCGCGTCGACCACGACCCGCTTCACCGCGAGCGGAAACACCGCCGGATCGATGGCCTGCGGCAGCGACGGCCGCGCTTCGGTCGCAGCGGGAGCGGTCGCCAAAACCTTCGGAGAATCGGCTGCTGTCCGCGCGGCGCCCCCGCCAGTCACTGAAGAGGTTCGGCTGGAGCCGAGCAGTAAGAGAGCTGGGGCCAATACGAGAGCGCCGGCGCCGAGCGCCCAGGGCCGCTTGCGCTCCGTGCGCCGCGGCCACTTGCCCTGCACCACGTCCACATTCTCCTGCACCGCCTCGCGCAGGAGACGCTGCTTCAGACGGGTGGGATTCTCCAATTTGTCCAGCATCTTCAGGGGCTTAGAAGGATACTACAGACTCGCCCGACGCGCCTGCCCGATCGCCGGCGCCAATCCGTTCGACCCGGCCTGTCCCCAAGGAGTTCCCCAAGTTCTATCGCACCGTTGCTCTACTTGCTCTTTTCGAGCTCGGTGTCGACATCGCACACGTCGTCCCCGGCCTTGGGGTCCATCGTGAGCCGCACACAGGCGGTCTTGTAGTCCTGGAGGATGAAGCAGGACACGTAGGATCCCACCGCCAACGGGTAGTCCTTGCCTCCGCCGGAACCATCCCAGTCGTCCGCGATACCGATGTCCTTGCCTTCGATCAAAACATGTGACTCCTCCGGGGAGACGTTGAACTCGGCCGCCTTGCGGCAGGTAAACGTCTTCGACACCGCCACCGGAGGCGCGTACGCTGGCGGCGGCTTGACCTCGGCCGGCGCCAAGGCAGGCGGCTCCGGCTTGGGAGCGGGCACATGCTCCGGACCGCCGCTCGCGCCCTCTTTCCTGGGTTCGAGAGGAGCTACCGCTACGGGGCGAGAGACCTTCTGCGGTCGATTTGCCGACGGCACGCTGGCCAGCGGGGCAGGCGCGGGCTCCGCGACATGGGGTGTCGAACCGGGCTCCGGAGCGGGAGTGGGAACGGCAGCAACCTTGGGCGGCACCGGCCCGGCCGGTGCCGGCGTCGTCGCGACCCGCGTGACCTCGACACTCGGAGGAATCGCCGGAGGCCGGGTACCCCACCAGTAGGCAGCGGTGAGCGCGGCCGTCAACGCAGCCGCGACCGCGACCCAAAACCCAATTCGTGACCGGCGCGGCACCACGGGCGCCGTCGCAGTAGCAGTTGCGGAACCCAGCTTGGTCGGCAGAATCACCGTCGGTGCCGTGAGCTCCGCCGCCGAGGGCACGCGATCGGCCAAGGCGCGCGCCTTCGCCGCGAACGTCGTCGCATCGGGAATCCGATCCGCCGGGTTCTTGGCCAGGGTCCAACGCAGGAAACCGCCCACGTCCTCGCCGAGCGCGCGGAAGGTGGCGGAATCGGCGAACGGGTCCTGATGAAGGATCTGGTAGATCAGCGTGGTGACGGTATCCGCCGGGAACGGCTTGCGGTGCAGCAGCAACTCATAGAGGACGACCCCGAGCGAGAACAAATCCGCCCGGGCATCGACCTCCTGACCCTGGACCTGCTCAGGCGCCATGTAGGCCGGGCTCCCGAGCACTGAGCCGGTGCGGGTCAGCTCGGTCGACTCCCCAACCGCCTTGGCGATTCCGAAGTCGCTGACCTTGATGCCGCCGTTTTTCGCCATGAGGATGTTCGCCGGCTTCACGTCGCGGTGGACGATGCCCACCTTGTGCGCCGCGGCGAGCGCGTCGGCGACCGCCGCCACGATGCGCATCGACTGCTCGGGCTCGGGGAACTCTCCGCGCTGGAGCTTGCGCGCCAGCGACTCGCCGTCGACCAACTCCATCACCAGATACAGGCTGTCGCCTTCGCGGCCGGCGTCGTACACCGTCGCCACCGAGGGATGCTGCAGTCGCGCCGCGAGCCGCGCCTCGCGCAGGAAACGCGCCTCCATGTCGGGCCCAGAATTGAGCACCGACTCGGACTCGAAGTGCAGCACCTTCACCGCCACGGCACGGTCGAGCGCCGGATCGTGCGCCGAATGCACGACGCCCATGCCGCCGCGGCCGAGCTGGCCGGTGATTTCGTAGCGTCCGATTTTTCCCGAAGGGCTCATGTGCGTCGACCTCGTCAGTCAGTCATTCTAGACCCGCTCGCCCGCCCCAGTTCCGGCGAGCCTCAGGGCCGCTCCGTGGCTGAGCTCGCGGCCTCCGCCTCCAGTCGGCGAAGAGCCTCCGCCACGCCGGGGAGCGTCGGATCGACCTCCAGGGCGCGGCGCAACTCTTCGATCGCTTGCCGGCGGTCGCCGAGACCGATCAACGCGCGCGCGAGATCGACGCGGGGTCGCGGATCGCCCGGGCGCAATCGGATCGCCGCGCGAAAATGGGGCACCGCCTCCGCCGGACGTCCCCACTCGCCGAGCGCGGCGCCGAAGCCGGCCTGCACTTCCATCGATTCAGGAGCAATTCGTTGCGCGCGTTCAAAATGCTCGAGCGCCGAGGCTCGATCGCCATCGTGAACGAGTTCGAGCGCGAGATTTAGCTCGGCAACATAGTTCTCCCCGGTGACCGCTACGGCCCGGCGCCAAAGCGCGGTGTCGTCGTGCCAATAGGCAATCTGACGCCGGGTGGCGACCGCGCAGCCAGCAAGCAGGACGGTCGTCAGGCCGGCTGCCAAGGGAACTCGAAGCCGCCGAGGGAGTTTCTCGACCAGCGCCGTCGCACTCCAAACGAGCATCACCAACAACCCGATCCCTGGCAGGTAGGTGTAGCGATCAGCCCACGCTTGAGCGCCCACCTGGACGACTCCAACCACCGGCACCAACATGCCGAGAAACCACAACCAGCCGACCCCGAGGAACGGCGCGGTGCGCCGCCAGTGAAACGCCAAGACGCTCACCGTCGCAAGAACCAGCACGGCCAACAGCGTCTTGCCGATCGGCAAGTCGTCGGGCAATGGATACAACACGGCGAGGCCGCTCGGCCACAGAGTCACCCGGATGTATTGCGCGGGAGCGAGCACCAGGTTGGCGAGCCGGCCCCACAGCGAGAGATTCATCCCCGACACCAGAGCCGCCTCCTGGTAGCGCAGGGTGATCCAGCTGCTGGCTGCGCTGAGCGCAAAGAGTGGCAGCTTTTCGATCAGCAGCGGCTTCAGAGCGATCCACCAGCCTGCACCCGAGCGCGTGCGGCCAAGCGGCCAGAAGTCGAGCAGCAGGAGAACGCCCGGCAACGTGACCAGCATCGGCTTCGCCATGAGCCCCAGCGCCATCGCGCCGATCACGAGCAGGTACGCCGTGCGTGAGCGGTCGCGAGACCAGCGCTCGTACCCGAGCAACGCCAACAGAAAGAAGAGACCCGCCAGCACGTCCTTGCGCTCCGCCACCCAAGCTACCGACTCGACACGCAGCGGATGAAGCGCCCACAGGGCCGCAAGCGCCGCCGACCGCCATAGCGTAGCCGTAAGCCGAAAGAAGAGCAGAAACAGCAGCACGGTATTCGCCGCATGCAACAAGAGATTCGTCAGGTGATGGCCACGGGGATTCAACCCGAAGAGCGTGCAGTCGAGCAGGTGGGACCACAGCGTCAACGGATGCCAGTTGCCGGCCACCTTCGCGGTCAGCGCCCAGGCGATGCCATCACCGGTCAGACCGCGTTGCACCTCCGCGTTCTGGGTGACGTACAGGCCGTCGTCGTAGCCGACGAAGCCGTTGTCAAGACTGGGGAGGAAGACCGCGACCGTGGCCAGGACCAGGATCAGCGCGATCAGCCGTCGATTCACACGCCCGGCGAGTGGAACGCGACGCTCGCCCCGATCCAGGTCTTGTCCTTGTTGAAATCGACGCCGATCATCTTGCCCTTGCTCATGCGCGCCAGGCTGTTGACCAGGACCGGCTCGTCCTGCCAGAGGAACATCATGCGGACCTCCACCTTGGAGAAGCCGTCAGGAGTCTCCACCAGCGGCGCGTAGGCAACTTTGCGCTGCAGAATCCAATTGCGCGGTTCACGCACCGCCGCGATCTTCTGGCGCGTGACATCCACTTCGACGCCGAGACCGGCGAAGGAGTAGATCGGCTTCAACACGAAGTCCTCAAGGTCGTCGGGGATCTCGACCAGATCGCTCACGAAATGGCACTCCGGGACGAACTCGCCACGCAGGTACGGCAGCGAGTACTTGCTGATGCGAAAAAACCAGTTCGGATGGCCGAGCCACTCCGCTTCGATGTCGGAGCCGAAGATGGATGAGAGGTCGATGCCCTTGCGCTCGAGCTCGTCGAAGATGACCCGGTTGTAGATGCGGCGGATCTCGATCTCGCGGCCGCCACGGGTGTAGAACAACTTGCGGCCACGCCGCTTCACCTCGAGCGCGTCGACGGTCGGGATTCCAGTCAACTTCTCGGTGACCGCGAAGTCGATCCGCGTCTTCTGATGCTGGGGATCCACTTCGAGAAGCACGACTTGCTGCGGATCGAGATTCCCGACCACCGCTTCTCGCAGACGAGCCGCGTACGTGTCCTCGCGAAAGCCCGAGAAATACGGATGCCAGCCCGCTGGCATTTCGAAGTGCTCGCCGTAGCCGCGCGCGAGATGCCACTGAAAACCATAGAGCGAAGGGAAGCCTTGGAGCTCGATCAGCCTCGGCACCACCTTGCCATCCGGTCCGAGCGCCAGGGCGAAGTCAATCTGAAGAAAAACCGGATGTCGCCGCGCGTCTCCCGGAACCGAGCGCCCGGCGGGAATGGCGCCCTTGGAATACGCCGCATACTCGGGCGTGGCAAGTTGGCGCTGGATCTCACGCGCGCCGACCTGAAGATCCTCGGCAACCTCGTCGGCGAGAAAGACCGGCGTCTCACTGACCCGAAAGTCGACCGGGCAACCGCCCTCGCGTTCCAACCAGGCGAGGAGAGCTGAGTACCGTTCGGCGGTGAAGGCGGCGTTGTACGCCCGTCGTAGCTCGGGGACCATGCGCGGTTCTGCGCTCAGTTTCCCACGCGGGCTTCGACGCGTTCTAGCAGGCGACCGTCCAACTCGCGATAGGAAAGTCGGATCATGGCCTTGACCTCACCGATCTCCTCTCGCACCCCCTTGAATTCCGCCCGCGTCGATTGAGCCAGCGAGGCGACACCGTCCGCCAGGAGCCGAAGATCGGATCGGAGGTCCTCGGCCACGATTCCAAAGTGGCGCTTGATTTCGTCGACGGTCTCGCGATCCATAACTGCCCTCGAAAGGATATCGGACTCTACCCCAGCACCAGGCCGGTATGAGTCTCGGCCACGATGTAGTCGACCACATCGTGCAGATCGTGGCGGCGTTCCCACACCTTGAGCTGGCGGTCGGCGCCGGTGCCATTCTCGAGAATGCGGTGGACGTAACCGACCTCTTCGGCGCTGCCGAATTCGCGCACTTCGTCGGCCACGAAGGCGAGGAGCTCGTGGATGAGCGACACGGTGTCGACTTCTTCCTGCTTGGCGAAGTCGATGAGCTTCCCCGAGATCCCGTAGCGCGCCGCGCGCCACTTGTTCTCGTTGATCAGCAGGCGGTGATGACGGCGCCAGTCGAGATTCGCCGACAACAACTTGTAGAGCTTGGCGGTGATCGCCTGAAAGAGCGCCGCGAAGGCGATCGACTCCTCCACCCGCATGGGCACGTCGCAGACTCGGTACTCGATGGTGTCGAAGAAGGGATGCAGCCGCACGTCCCACCAGATCTTCTTGCCGTTGTCGATGCAGCCGGTCTTCACCAATAGCTTGATGTAGTTGTCGTACTCCGCGAGGCTGGTGAAGTAGTCCGGAATACCGGTGCGCGGAAAACGATCGAAGATCTTGCTGCGGTAGGACTTGAGCCCCGTGTTGCGACCTTCCCAAAACGGCGAGTTGGTGGAGAGCGCGAAAACGTGCGGAAGAAAGTACCGCACCGCGTTCATGATCAACACCGCCATCTCGCGATCCGGTACGCCGACATGGACGTGCAAGCCGAAGATCAAGTTGGCGCGCGCCACCTGCTGCAGGTCTTCCACCAGCTCCTGGTAACGCACGTGCTCGGTGATCTTCTGATCGCTCCAGCGCGAGAACGGGTGCGTGCCCGCGGCGGCGATGGTAAGCCCGGCGCGGCGGGCCGCCTGGGCGAGCTCGGAGCGCAGCCGGACGACCTCGCGTTTTGCCTCCTGGATGTCGGAGCAGATGCGGGTGCCGATCTCGACCACCGACTGGTGGAGCTCGGGCTTCAACTGGTCAGCGAGGCCGTGCCCCCCCTCGGCCAGGATCTCCTGGACGTGCGACTCGAGTGCACGCGACTCGGGATCGATGAGCTGAAATTCCTCTTCGATCCCGAGCGTGAACAGCGGCGCCGAGGCCATGGCTCTCGTCCTTTCCTCAGCCGCGCGCGAAATCCTTCACGAACGTGCCCCAGGTCAAATTGTTCTGACCGTCCTTTTGCTCCTGCGCCTTGCGGATCAGCATGTTGGCCGCGGCATCCAGGACCCAGGCGAAGTTCTTCTCCCCCACCGACGGACGGTCGGCGTCGGGCGCCGGGTTGCAGAAATCAATCGCGATCGGAATGCCGTCACGCACCGCGAATTCCACGGTGTTGAAGTCGTAGCCCAGTGCGTGATTGAGCTTCAAGGTGTCGCGGTGCACCCGCTCGAGTAGTGCGGCGCTCGCCGGCGGACGATCCACGACGTAGCGCAGGTGATGCGGGTTGCGCGGCTCGTACGGCATGATTAGAACGTCGCGCCCACCGATGCAGTAGCAGCGGAAGTAGTCGTCGAACTTGATCTCTTCCTGCAGCAGCATGACGAGCTCGCCGGTCTCCGCATACTTGGCGAAGAAATCCGCCGCGTCCTCGCACTTGTAGACGTTCTTCCAACCACCGCCCGAATGGGGCTTGAAGTACGCCGGGAAACCGATGTAGTCGAAGATCCCCGGCCAGTCGAGCGGATACGCGAGGTTGCGGAACGACTCGGCGCTGGTGTCCGGCGGATGCTGATTCGAGGGCAACAGGACGGTCTTTGGCACTTCGACGCCAACCTTGGTCGCCAAGCAGTTGTTGAAGAACTTCTCGTCGGCGCTCCACCAGAAGGGGTTGTTCACCACCGCGGTCCCGTTGAGCGCGGCGTTCTTCAGGAACGCGCGATAAAACGGCACGTCCTGCGAAATGCGATCCAGGATCACGGCGTAGCCACTGGGCTCGCCCTGCTCGAGCTTGTCGATGCGCACCGACTCAGCGACGATGCCGTCCGGGCGGAGCTGATTGATGCGCTCGATGAGCGCCGGCGGGAAGGTGTTTTCCTTGCCGTGGAGGATGCCGATTCGCTTCATGGAAACATTTCCTCTTGAGGTCGAAGTCTCTTGATTGCTTGAGGATAGCACGAGGTTTCGAGGCGCTGCTACGATCCCCGCAACCTCCAGGAGACCTCGAGCATGCTCGCCGAACGCATTCCCGACATTCAGTCCGCTCTCGCCGAAGCCGACCTCGACGGTTGGCTCTTCATGTGCTTCCAGACGAACGATCCGATCAGCAAGGATTTCCTCGGGCTCGGCGATCGCCTGGTCTCGCGGCGCTGCTACTACCTGGTGCCGCGGACGGGCGAGCCGAGCAAGCTCTCGCACGGCCTCGAGCCGGCGATGCTCGACCACTTGCCGGGCAAGAAGGTGCTTTACACCCGCTGGGCCGAGCACGCGGCGGGACTTACGGCCCTGGTCGCGGGATGCAAACGGTTGGCCGCGCAGTACAGCCCTAGAAACGAGCTGCCGGCGGTCTCGCGACTCGATGCGGGGACCGCCGAGACCCTCCGGGCGGCGGGCTGCGAACTGATCTCAGCGGCCGATCTGGTGCAGCGCTTCGCCGCCGTCTGGACGCCCGAGCAGGCGGCCGGTCATCGTCGAGCCAACGTGCATCTGCATCGCATCGTGAAGGAGGCCTTCGCGTTTACCGGCGATGCGCTGCGGGCCGGACGCGCGATCTCGGAGTTCGAGGTCCAGCAGTTCATCACCAACGCGTTCGCCCAAGAGCATCTGATCGCCGAGGACGCGCCGATCGTGGGTGTGAACGCCAACAGCGCCGATCCGCACTACATCCCGAACGCCGAGCTCTCGCAGCCCATTCGTCGAGGTGACTTCCTGCTCATCGATCTCTGGGCCAAGGAGAGCCTGCCGGGAAGCGTCTACGCCGACATCTGCTGGTGCGGCGTGTGCGCCGGCGCACCCACCGATCGCCAGGCCCAGGTCTGGGGCGTCTGCACCGCCGCACGCGACGCCGGCGCCAAGCTCGTTGAGGAGCGCTACCCGCAGCAGATGGTGCGCGGCTTCGAAGTCGACGACGCGGCGCGCGCGGTGATCGAAGCCGCGGGTTATGGCAGTCAGTTCATACACCGCACCGGTCACTCGATTCACACCACCGATCACGGCCCGGGCGCCAACATGGACAATCTCGAGACCCACGACACTCGGCCACTGATCGCCATGACCTGCTTCTCGATCGAGCCCGGAATCTATTTCGCCGGCGACTTCGGCGTGCGCTCCGAGATCAACATCCTGCTGCGCCCGGATGCCGCCGAGATCACCGGCGCCGCGCCGCAAGGCGAGTTGCTGCGGCTGCTGGCGTGAACGGATCGCCAGCCAAGCCGCCCAGCGCCGCCAAGCCGGGCGCCCGGCGGCCGCTGTCCTCGCGCGACACCGCCTGGGCCGCGGCGCTGTCGCGAGCGCTCGTGCGTTGGCGGGTGTCGCCCAACGCGATCTCCGTGCTGAGCGTGGTCGCGGCCGGCGGGAGCGGTGTCGCGCTCGTTTGTGCCGCGCGAACCGAGTCCATGGCAACTGCAGTCGCCCTCTACCTCGTGGCGGCCGCGGGCATCCAGATCCGGCTGTTGTGCAATCTCATGGACGGGATGGTGGCTGTCGAAGGCGGCATGGGCGGGCCGCTTGGAAATCTCTACAACGACCTGCCGGATCGGCTCGCCGACGTCCTCGTGTTGCTCGGCGTCGGCTACGGGACGACGACCGTGCCGCACGCCGTCGAGCTCGGCTGGCTGGCAGCGGCGCTCGCATTGCTGACCGCCTACGTGCGGGTGCTCGGCGCAGAAGCCGGCGCGGGCCAGTGCTTCCTCGGGCCGATGGCCAAGCCGCACCGCATGGCCACCATGACCGTCGCGTGCTTGCTCGCCGCGGGCGAGCGAGCTCTGGCGCTGCCGCCCCGGGGGCTCGCCGCGGCGCTCGGTCTCGTCGTGCTCGGCTGTGCGGTCACCATCGCACGGCGCCTCTATCGGATCGCGGCGGTGCTCAAAGCCGCATGAGCGAGTTCACGGCGCCTGCACCGCATTGGCTCGCGGGGCCGCTGGCGACGGCCGTGCGCTTGATCTGCGGCGCCGGGGCCCGCTGGGTCGGTCCCGGGCCAGGAAGCCCGCCTGGACGCCAGTGCATCTTCTTCGCCAATCACACGAGCCACCTCGATCCCGTGGTGATCTGGGCCGCGCTGCCACGCAGCTGGCGCGCCGTCGCTCGACCCATCGCCGCGCGGGACTATTGGGTGAAGTCGGCCGTCCGACGCTTTCTCTCGCAGCGCGTCTTTCGCGCGGTGCTGATCGATCGGGCGACGCCAGCCGCGCAGTCATCCGATGCCGAGCGTATGGCGCGAGCCCGCGCCGTGGTCGAGGCGACGCTCGCCGAGATGAGCGTCGAATTCTCGGTCATCCTCTTCCCCGAGGGCACGCGCGGCAGCGGTGAGGAGCCGGCGCGCTTCAAGAGCGGCCTCTACTACCTTGCCAAGGCGAAGCCGACTCTCGAGCTGGTTCCGGTCTATCTCGAGAATCTCGGCCGCATCCTGCCCAAAGGAGAATTCCTACCCGTGCCACTGCTCGCCACCGCCACGTTTGGATCGCCGCTTCGACTCGCCGCAGGGGAAGCGCGCGACGCGTTTCTCGAGCGGGCGCGCGCGGCGATCGTCGCTCTGCGCAGAGCATGATCGCCAACCTCGATCCGGAGCTGCTGTGGAGCTTCGCCGGCGTGCTCGGCCTGCTCACGATGGCGTCGATCACCGGCGCCATCCTCGCCCGCACCATCCGGTCGGAATCTGGGCGCGCGACGGTGGCGAACGCCAATGCGCGCATCAAGGCCTGGTGGGTGATGGCGGCAGTGCTGGCCGCGGCGCTGCTCTTCGGAAGTGTCACTGCGACCGTCCTCTTCGGCCTGCTGTCGCTCCTGGCGCTGCGGGAATTCATCACCATCACACCCACTCGGCGCGGTGATCACGCGACGCTCTTCTGGACGTTCTTCGTCATCACGCCGCTTCAGTACGTACTGATCGGAATCGGCTGGTACGGTCTGTGGAGCATCCTCATTCCGGTCTACGCGTTCTTGTTCGTTCCGATCCGCAGCGCGCTCTCCGGCGACACCGAGCGCTTCCTCGAACGCACCGCCAAGATCCAGTGGGGCTTGATGGTTTGCGTCTATTGCGTGAGCCACGCGCCGGCGCTGCTGATGCTCGAGATTCCCGGCCACGAGGGGCACGGCGCGCGCCTGCTGCTCTTTCTGATCGTCGTCGTACAGCTCTCCGATGTGCTCCAGTACATCTGGGGCAAGCTCCTCGGCAAGCACAAGATCGCTCCGGACGTGAGCCCCAACAAGACCTGGGAGGGGTTCATCGGCGGCGTGCTGAGCGCCACCCTGCTCGGCACCGCGCTTTGGCGCCTGACACCTTTCACTCCGCGCCAGGCCGCCGGCATCTCGCTGCTCATCTGCCTGCTGGGTTTCGCCGGCGGTCTCACCATGTCGGCGATCAAGCGCGACCGCGGGATCAAGGACTACGGCGCGTTGATCGAGGGGCACGGCGGGATTCTCGACCGCATCGACTCGCTGTGCTTCGCGGCGCCGGTGTTGTTTCATCTGACGCGCTATTTCTTCACCTGAGTGACCGCGCGCCGGCGCCTGCGCTACGATGCGAGACGCACCCGGCAAACCTGAGGGAGGATTCCCATGACCGAGCTTCGCTACCGATTCATCGCGCCTGCCGCTCTGGCCCTCGCCGTCTTGTCGCTCAGCGCCTGCAACGAGAAGCGCGTCGACCATGGCGGAAGCGCGGGGACCAACGTGGCCGCGGCCGAGGCCTCGACCGCGCGCAACGTCACGCAGCAAGCCTCGGATCGCGCCGCGGCCGCTGCACAGCGCCTGCAGGACGCGACGACCAACGCCACCACCGACAAGGAAAAAGAGGACGCGGTCAAGCAGTACGAAGCCGATCGCCAGGCGATCGCCAACGGCACCGAACCGCAGCCCGCCTCCGGCGAGTCCTCGCCGCCACCGCAGTAGCAGGCCGTCTTGTCGAAAACGGTTCGCGGCAGCGGTTCAGACCGAGGTCGTCCGCTGCGCATTGCGGGCGCCGGGCCTGCCGGGTTGACCGCCGCGATCGTTCTCGCCCGCGCCGGCCGCGCGGTCGAAGTGCACGAGGCGCGCGACCGCGTCGGACACCGCTTCATCGGCGACTTCCAGGTGCTCGAGAATTCGAGCGAAGCGCGGGATGCAACCGAGCTCCTGCAGGAGCTCGGAATCGAGATCAACTTCGATTTTGAGCCGGCGAACGACGCCGTCCTGTTCGACCACAAGCTGCGCGCGCGACCGGTCAAGTCCAGCCGTCCATACGGCTACTTTCTCCGCCGCGGGCCGACCGACGGCACCCTCGATCGCGGCCTCCTCGCGCAGGCGCAAGAGGCCGGAGCCGAGATCCGCTTCGGCTCGCGCCTCAAGCCAGGAGACGTGGATATCGCGGCCACCGGTCCGGCAGCGTGCGATGGGTTGGCGCGCGAGATGACCTTCAACACCACGCTCTCGGATCGCACCTGGGTGCTGTTTGATCAGCGGCTCGCTCCGGGCGGCTATGCCTACCTCTTCGTCCGCCACGGTTTCGCCACCTACGGCGCGGCGATCGTGGCCGACTTCAAGTCGATCGACGAGCGCTACGAGGCCTGCCTGCGGCGCTTTCAGGAAATCGAGTCGTTCGTTCCGCAAGACGCAAGAACCGCCTATTCCTACATGAACTTCACGCTCAAGAGCACGGCATCGATCGGCGCCACGCTCTACGCTGGCGAGGCGGCCGGCTTTCAGGACTACCTGTTCGGCCTCGGCATCCGCTACGCGATCACCAGCGGCGGCTTCGCTGCACGCGCGCTCCTGAACGGCTCTTCCTTCGATGAGCTCTGGGAACAAGGCCTGCAGCGCAAGCAGCGCACCAGTCTGGTCAACCGTTTTCTGTACGAGCGCGGGGGCAATTTCGGGCTCGGTTTGTTCACCCGCCTTGCCGCGCGCGGCGATTTCGATTCCTACCTCGCGAAATGGCACCGCTTCGCGCTCTGGAAGCGCCTGCTGTTTCCGTTCGTCGAGCGCGCTTGGCGGCGCCATACCCCTTGCCGCCACGCCCTGCCAGGGCATTGGTGCCGCCCGCCTCAGGGCAAGGTTGAAGCGACTCAGGAGTTGGGAGAGATCGGCGGCACCAGAATCTAGCGGAGCTCACCGCGGAAGCTCTTCCGCCACGTCGCCCAGCCGGTAAGATGCCGCCCATGCCGGCTTCCATACCGCGGGAGGAGCTGCCCGCTCTCGCCGCGACGATCGCCGCCGATCGCGCTTTTGTCCGCGACCTCACCCATAGCCGGGGCGCCAACTTCTCGATCGGCTTTCGTTTTCTGCCCCAGCCCAAGCGCGACGCCGTGTACGCGGCGTATGCGTTCTGCCGCTGGGCCGACGACCTCGCGGACGAGGAGGGCATCGAAGACCGGCCGGCGGCGCTCGATGCCTGGGAAGCTGAGCTCGAACGCACGTACTCGGGCGTACCGCGACACGTGGTCTCGCGAGCCCTCGCCGCCGCGCTCGAGGAATTCCCGATTCCGCGGCAGGGATTCGCCGATCTGATCGCCGGCTGCCGTCGCGATCTCGTGCAGACCCGCTATTCGACCTTTGCCGATCTCGAGCAGTACTGTCGCGAAGTGGCGGTCTCGATCAGCGAGATCTCGCTTGCGATCTTCGGCCCGCTCACCCCCGCGGCGCACGAGCATGGGCGACACCTCGCCATGGGCCTGCAGCTCACCAACATTCTGCGCGACGTCGACGAGGATCTCGGCCGCGATCGCGTGTATCTGCCGCAGGAAGAGTTGCAGCGCTTCGGCGTCGACGAAGGCGCGCTCCGCCGCGGCCTCGAGGCGCCGGGCGTGCGCCAGTTGCTCGCTTTTCAGGCCGAGCGCGCGCGTGGCAATTTCCTCGCGGCTTCGCCGCTGCCTGGCGAAGTCGAACCCGACGCCGCGCGCACCGTGGCTCTGCTCGGGGCGGTCTACGTCGGCGTGCTCGACGAGATCGTGCGGCGCCGCTACGACGTGTTCCACGGCCGCGTGCGGCTGTCTCTGCCGCAAAAGCTCGGCATCGTCGGGCGGGCGTTAATCAAGCCTGCGATCGTCCGTTTCTGAGCCTGCCGGTTCGGCCCGGGGCTCTGCCGGCAGGCTAGATTCTCGCGTAGGCTGTCCGCGAACCCCGCAAGGAGACCGCCCCATGTCGCGTCGTTCGTCCACGCTCCTCGTTCTCTCCGCCCTACTCGCGCTCCCGCTCACGGCCTCGGCCGCGACCATCCTCCCGGCGAACGTCGAACAGCTCGACTCGCTCCAGGGGGTCACGCAATACCGCCTCAAGAGCAATGGGATGACCCTGCTGCTGGCGCCGAACCACGCCGCTCCGGTGTTCACCTTCCTCGTCGTCTACCACGTGGGCTCGCGCAACGAGGCGCCGGGCAACACCGGTTCGGCGCATCTCCTGGAGCACATGCTGTTCAACAAGAGCACCGAGAACTTCGGCCGCGCCAAGGGCCACAAGACGTTCCAGGAAGTCCTCTTCGAGGCCGGTGCGGACTTCTCAACCACCAACATGACGACCTGGTTCGATCGCATGAACGGCTACTCGACGCTGCCGTCGGACAAGCTCGAGCTCGCCATGCGGATCGAAGCCGACCGGCTCGCGCGGGGCCTGATTCTGGACGAGGAACGGCGCCCCGAGATGACCGTGGTGCGCAACGAATACGAGATCGGTGAGAACAGTCCGTACGAGGCGCTCGACAAGGAGGTGGTGGCGACAGCCATCCAGGCGCATCCCTACCACTGGTCGACCGTCGGCTACCGCTCGGATATCGAGGGGGTTTCCACGGACACCTTGCGCCAGCACTATCGCGATTTCTTCTGGCCGGACAATTCCGAGGCCATCCTGGTCGGCGACTTCGATCCAGCAGCGGCCCTGGCGCTCTTCGATCAACAGTTCGGCGCGCTGCCGCGCTCGAGCCATCCGATTCCACAGGTGATCACGGTCGAGCCGCCACAGGAGGGCGAACGGCGCACGCTGGTCAAGCGTCCGGGGCAGGTCGGCGTGGTGCAGATCGGCTACATCCGTCCGGGCGCGCTGCACCCGGACTTCATTCCGCTCGACGTGCTCGCTGAGATCCTCGGCGACGGGATCAACTCGCGCCTGCATCAGGCCCTGGTCGAGACCGGCCTCGCGTCCGACGCCGCGGCCTGGAACCAGACCCTGCGCGATCCCTACCCATTCATGGTGCAGGCGACGGTCGGCGACGGGAAGACGCAGCAGCAGGTCGAGGATGCATTGAAAGCCGCGCTCGCCAAGGTGGTGAGCGAGGGCGTCACCACGACCGAGCTCGAGCGCGCCAAGCGGCAGATCGAGGTCGGCATCATTCGTAGCCGCGACGGCGCCTACCCGTTCGCGCAGTCGCTCGGCGAGGCCGTGGCTTCTGCAAACTGGAAGTGGTTCCTGGGTTACGTCGACATGCTGAAGGCGGTGAGCGCGTCCGACGTGCAACGCGTCGCTAGGACGTACCTCGTAGCCGATCACGCCACCGTGGGCTGGTTCGTCCCCACGGCGGCCGAGACCGCGCCTGTCGCGGCGGCGGCCGCAGCCACGAGCCCGGCCCCAGACTCGCCACCGGGCACGGCGGCAAGTCCGCAGGCGACTTCGACCCCAGCGCCGGCCGCCGCCGTGGCAACCGTGCCCTCGACGACCTTCGCCGCGCGCACTCTCCACAAGGTGCTGGCGAACGGCATCATCCTGGACATAGTCGAGAATCATCAAGTACCGACCGTTGCCGTGGGCGGGGTGCTGCTGGCCGGCGATGTAACGGCGCCCTCCGGACATCCGGCGCTACCCCAACTCGCCGCCGACATGGTGCAACGCGGCACCAAGCACCGCGACAAGCAGGTCCTGGCGGCGCAGCTCGACGGCGCCGGGGCGCGCCTCGCACTCACCAACCGTGGCACCGAGATCGCGATCGCGGGCGGCGGCCTGTCGCGCGACACCCATCTCCTGCTTGGAGTGCTGGCCGAGGAGCTCGAGGAGCCCGCCTGGAGTGAGGACGAGCTCGGGAAGGCGAAGGCAGAGGAAAAGAACGCCATCTTGCTCTCGGACGACGACACCGACGATCGGGCGATTCAAAAACTGCAGCGGTTGATCTTCCCCGAAGGCCACCCCAACCACGCCCCCTCGGCCAAGGAGCAGGTCTCGAGTCTCGAGCGCGCCACGGTCGCGGAGCTGCGCTCGTTTCATCAGCAGCGCTATGTCGGGTCAAGCCTGATCCTCACCGTGGTGGGCGATGTCGACTCGAAGGCCGTGGCCCGCGACGTCGCGGCGCTGTTCGGCGCCTTGCCCAAGGGCACGCGACCTACCCCTTCGACCGCGCGAGTGAGCCCCGGCAAGGCGCAGTCGTCGATTGAAACCATCCCGGGAAAGGCCAACATGACCCTCATGTTCGGCTTCGCGAGCGGCCTTCGCCGCAACGATCCCGACTACGACGCGGCGCTCCTCGCCAACGCGGCGCTCGGCCAATCCGGAATGTCCTCGCGCCTGGGCGTGCGGGTGCGCGACACGGAGGGCTTGTCCTATAACCTGTCCTCGCGGTTCCTCCTGACGGACTTCCTGGACGGATTCTGGGAGGTCAGCGTCGCAGTCGCGCCGGCAAATCTCGCCAAGGCGTTGCATTCGACGCGCGACGAGATCGAAAAGTACTGCCGGGAAGGCATCACCGAAGACGAGGTTGCAGTGCAAAAGAGTTACTTCGCCGGCAACTTCCAGGTCCGCCTGGGCAACAACGCCGGGGTCGCGACGGCACTCGCCACGGCCGAGAAGTTCGGCTACGGGCCTGCCTATCTCGACGAATTCCCGAACCGCATCCGCAAGGTCACCCGCGAGCAGGTGAACGCTGCCATCCAGGCGCACATGCACCCTGCACAGATGAACCTGGTGGTCGCCGGGGATCTGACCGAATTGCCGAAACCGTAAGGGCAGGGCGCCGCCGCGCCCGGGTGAGAAGAACGCGGGAACCTTTTATCCCCTCCCGCGTTAGTACGGTCGTGGAAGCAGTGATGACGGCCGACAGCCTGATCCCCGACGCAGCGACCGGAACCGCCGTCGAGGCTTCGGACAGCCAGTTGATGGCCCGCCTCAAGAGCGGCGACCAGACCGCCCTCGGCAGCCTGGTGGATCGCCACAAAGACTGCCTGGTCAACTACTTGGCTCGCATCACTGGCCATCGCGACCGGGGCGAGGAGATGGCGCAAGAGGCGTTCCTACGGCTGTTCCAGACGGCCTCGCGCTATCGCGAAGAGGGCCGGCTGCTGCCCTACCTCTATCGGATCGCGACCAATCTGGCTCGCACCGAGGAACGACGCGAGCGGCGGTTCCGGCTCTTCTCACAGGTGTCCATACGAGCCCCGTATCCGATGAGCGAGCCTCACAGCCATGCCTCCGCCCCGGCGCGCCTGCTGCAGCAGGAAGCCCAGCGAGAGGTGCAGCGAGCCCTCTCCGAGCTGCCATTGCAGTTTCGCGCCGCAGTGGTGCTGCACGGGGTCGAGGGCTGGACGTATCAGGAGATCGCCCGGTCGCTCGGTTGCAGCGAGGGCACCGTCAAGTCCCGTGTCCATCGCGGCCACCTGCGCCTGCGCGAGCGCCTGCGCAGCTACTGGAAGGGAGAATCGTCATGAAGCCCGAGACCGAGGACTGCGAAGTCCTCGCCGCGCTCGAGTCTCTGCCGCGCGAGCAAGCCCGCGCCGGCTTCACGGCCGCGGTGCTGGCCGAGGCCTGGTCGGCGAGCGCGGCTCCAGTCCCCGGTTGGTCGCGCGCGACGGTGTTGCTGGCGGCGAGCGTCGTACTGCTCACCGTCTTGAGCGCCGGCATCCTCGAACGCACCCACCAACGCCAGGAGATTCGCGGGCAAGTGAGCGCCCTGCGCTTCGAGCACGAAGAGCTCGAACGCGAGCTGGCCGAGATCAAGCGGCTCTCGACCGAACAACCCGCCATGGTCTATCTCGGCGGCGACGACGACGTCGACGTCGTCTTGCGACTCGATCCAAGCGTCACGACCCATCCATCCAACCTCAAGCCCGGCGCCGCGGTCCCCGCGAGCACCGTTCGCAATTGAAGTCTCGAAGGAGAACGTTCATGCTCAATCTCAATCGACGTACTGCTCTCTCCGTGCTCTGTCTGCTGGCTCTCCCAGTCGCCGCTTGGGCGGATGGCGAACCAAAGATCGATGTCGTGAAGGAGAAGATCATCAGCAAGCCGCGCGTGGTCGTGGTCGGCGCCGACGGCAACGGCGCCTTCTGGTCCGGCGATGGCCTGCCCGAACGGATGAAGATCGACGAGCAGCAGCTCGGCAAGGGCTTTCTCGGAGTGAACCTCATGGATCTCACGCCGGAGCTGCGCGAGCACTTCGGAGTGGCCGGAACCGCCGGCGTCATGGTGTCGCGAGTCGAGCCTGACAGTCCCGCGGCCAAGGCCGGAGTAAAGGCCGGCGACATCCTCACCAGTATCGGCGGCGACGAGGTCGGCAGCACCTGGGACGTCTCGACGTCCGTCCGCCAGAAGAAGGACGGCGATCTACTCGACCTCGAGCTCTACCGCGACGGCAAGCTCGAGAAACTGACCGCCACGGTGATCGAGAAGAACCGTCAGGTGTTCGAGTTCGGCAGCCTGCCGCGCAAGATGTCGCACGCGCTCTCGCCCCAGGAGGCCGCAGCGATGGACGAGGCCATGCAGACGGTGCGCCAGCGTGTCGCCGCCATGGGCAGCGATCCTGCGATGCGCGATCGCGTGATGGTGTTGCGCAGCGCCCGAGAGGCCGAGCTCGAGAAGCGGCTCGCCGACCTCGAGAAGCGGCTGGCCGAGCTGCAGAAGAAAATCGAGAATCGCAACCGGTAACCGCCATTTTTACCCGGCGCGTCGTCCGAGTGGACCCGTGCCGACTCTGCCGCCGCGGTGATTCGCCAGGAGTCACCGCGGCTTTTTTGTCTGTCTGCGCGACATCAGTCGCTTCCGCGAGCGCTCGGGCAGGCGCCGCAGAGCCTCCCGCAGCGTGACTCCCGACATGCGGTCGAGGCGCGCCTCGACGTAGCGCTCGACTCGCCGCGGGTCGCGCTTCGCAACTTCACGCAGCACCCAACCGATCGCCTTGCGCAGGAAGAACTCGCGCGCCTCGAGCAGGCGGTCGGCGTAGCGCTCGAAGCGCGGCCAGTGGCGATCCTCCCGGGCGAGCGACGGCAACAGCGCGAGAAGAGCCGAGCGCTGAATCCAGAAATCGCCGTCGCACGCGAACCGGTCGAGAACCCTCAGGAGCTTGGCATCGCGTTCCACGAGCTCGGCCAACAGGTGCGGAGCAATGAAGTCGACGTGCGCCCACGTCTTGGCCCGGCGCAGCATCCACTCGATTGTCTTCGCGTCGGCGCTTTCCAGTACCTCGCGGCGCAACCGCAAGATCTCGAGCGCCAGGCTGCGCAGCTCATGGACATCCTTGCGCCACATGGCCCGGGCCAGTCCCATCAGCTCCATACGCGTCGCCTCGGGATGAGCCTTCACCCAGGTTCGTGCCTCGCGCCGCACGGTCGGCACGTCGACTCCCCGAAACACCAAGGCGCTCTTGAGGTAACGCTTCTCGCTGTCGGCACGCTCCGGCGAACCCAGCGAGCGCAGCCGCGCATCGAGCACCGCGAGCTCACTGATGACCGACAGCTTCCGGAGACGGACTGTTTTCCGGGAACGGCGCGAGCGCCCGATCTTCACCGAGGGATCCCAACCGTGGCGTTCGAGATCGATGCGTCCGGCCAGAGAGAACACCACGCCTTCCTCCTGGAGGAGATGCCGCTGAAACCCCTGGCTCGGGCCGAGCACGTCCTCGCCAGCCCGGCGACTCACCTCGCCCGAGGCGTTTACCACGCGCTGCCACGGCACGTCGCTACCGTCGGGCAACGAGCGCATGGCGTAGCCCACCTGGCGGGCACGGCCGGGCAATCCGGCGAGGGCGGCGACCTGCCCGTAGGTTGCAACGCGACCGAGGGGAATGGCCCTAACGACTGCGGCGATGTGATCGTAGGGCGAAGAGTCCATGACCGGATCGAAATCGTCCCACGGAACCGGACTCCAGACCTCGATGAGGTACTCCTTAGCTGAGGTCCCCCGGTGACTGGCGGAGGGGGTGGGATTCGAACCCACGGAACCCTTTCAGGTTCGGCGGTTTTCAAGACCGCTGCCTTAAACCGCTCGGCCACCCCTCCTGCGAGTGCTCATCTGTGTTGGAGAAGAAACCTGGGATCCGAGCGGGCGCTCGCTCCTCGCCGAAGTGAAAACCGCGGCGGTGAATCGAGCGGGCGCTCTGGGCGCCGGGCGATTCACCGCCTTGCGGTCGAGAAATCAGATCCCGGGGCGGAACGCGATGACCTGCGCCTTCATGCGGGCGCGCTGTCCGGCCGTGAACGTATTCATGCAGGGGTCATCGGTGTAGTCCATGAAGTTCTTGATCGGATCGAGACCCGCAGCGGGGCATGTGTTGCGGCCGACCGGGCACCCGAAAGCCGGGGACTGCTCCGCCGGGGTGTCGCCCACCTGGTCTCCAGGGTTGGCGCAGCCACCCTGGAACGTGTGGTACAGGCCGAGCCAGTGTCCGACCTCGTGCACGGCCGTGTCGCCCAGGTTGTAGGGGACGGCAGAACCCTGGGGAAATGAGCTGAAGAGCAAGACGACGCCGTCATAGCTCGCCTTGGTCCTCACGTCTTGCGGGAACGTCGCCCATCCCAGGAGATTGCCCTTAAGGTTCGCGGTGTAAATGTTGAGATACTTCTTGGGATCGGCGCGGAACTGAATCTTCAACGACTTCTCCGCCGCACTGCCCTTCACCAGGTTGTACGCCGCGGGAAGCTGGGCCGCGTCGATCAGCGTGTACCGGTTGCCCTTGTACTTGAAGACGATGCCGGCGCCGGCGTAGGAGCTGTTGAGCACCTGAAGCGCCTTCACCAGCTGCGGAGAGGTGAGCTTCCCCTTGGAGCCCAGGAACACGTTCCAGAGCGCGATCTCGATGGTATTCACCGGCGCGGCCGCGGGATCGATCGCCCGCTGGGCGGCCAGGATCGGCGCGATCTGACGATCGACGTCAGCCATCTGCTCCGCCGACAGCGCGTCGGTGCCGCAGCGGTGGCCGAGCTCGATCGAGCCGTTTTCACCGTAGAAGGCGATGTCCGGCGCGGCTTCGGCGACCCGAGCCTCGTCGTCCTCGAGCCGGGCATCGGCGGGAGCGAGGGCCGAGTAACGTGGATGAGGCACTTGGGCGACGGCTGCCGTGGCGACCAGCATCGTGCCCAACAAGAACGCAGTGGTTTGACGCATGGTGCGACCTCCCTTGGGGGGTTGGAATTCCTGGGCGGAGACTGTAGCAGGTCCGACGACGCGGCCTAGAACGCCGCCGTGTCGGCCACGCTGGCCTGGCGCCCCGCAGGGTTGTGGTAGATGCGCTGCGCGCCGGTGGCAGTGTCGGTCACGGTGACCGTATAGTCGACGTTCGACAACGCACCAAAGAAGACCCAGTACTTGCCGTTCAGCGTCGTTCCATCGAGCACCTTCACGATGAGCTCGAGATTGCTCGACGCGAAGAACCAGAACGCACCCGTATCCGCCGTCACCGGCACCGTTTGACCGCTGCCGGTGTGGCCAGCGAAGTCCTTCCATGAAGCGTCGACCGCGAAGCGCCCGCCTTGCAGGCATAGGCGAGTGCCTCCCGGAACGCAGGAGGAGGGTGACGAAACTGCCCCCCGAATCCCTGCCGGCGTGAACGCCGGCTCGGCGCGATGCACACCCGCCCTCGCGCCACCCGAACCGAAAGCCACCGTGTCGCCCACGCTCGCCAAATTGCCCGGAGGATTGACGTACCGAACCGCATCGCCCGTCAGGACATCGGTAATGGTCAGCGCGTATTCGACGTTCGACAGGGCGCCATAGAACACCCACCGATGGCTATTGAGCGCGGTCCCGTCCAGGACCTTGAGGACGACTTCGATGTTGTTGGGGTCGAAGAACCAGAAGGCCCCGGTGTCGCTGGTGAACGAGTGCGTGTGCCCCACACCGGAACCACCGGTGAAGTCCCGCCAACTGGCCTCGACCGCGTAGCGACCACCAAATAGGCAAAGTCGGGTATCGCTTGCCGCGCAGATCCGAGGCTGCGAAAACGAGAGCGCCCAGGGTTCACGCCCATGCAGCGCATCGTCGGCGCTGAAAAACAGCTTGTCGCCGGACACGGTGAGTTGTTCGGGGCTCGCGTCAATCAAGCCCGGCGCGATGTCACGCACGAGTTGCGTGCCTTGAGCCGTCCCGTCCGTGCGGAAAAGCTCGGCCCCGTGCAAGCCATCCGTCGCCGTGAAGTACAGCTGGTCATCGGCGGGTGTGAGCTCCGTAGGCGAGGATGAGTCGGGTCCGGCGTCGAGATCAACCACGAGACGTGATCCGGCAGCGGTACCGTCGCTGGTCCAGAGCTCCTTGCCGTGCTGCGAATCAATCCACACAAAGAACAGTCTGGATGTCGTCGCAATGAGTTTGTAGACCGGCGTTTGCTGGGTCGGATCGAAGTATCGGGGCAGGTCCGCGATCGGCGTCGTGCCGAGCGCCGTGCCGTCGGAGCGGGAGATGCGGCCCGCGCTGTTCCAATCCACCGTCAGGAAATACAAGCTGCCGCCCATCGCAACCAATCCGGATTCGTTGGAAAACTCGTTGGCATCCTCGCCCACGGGCCCCGTTCCCGAGGCCGTGCCATCGGTAGACCAGAGCCCGGTGCCGCTCAGAAAATACGCCTTACCGCCGAGCGATACGAGCTCCGAATTAAGTCCGACGCTGCCGATTTCCACTGTGCCATCTTGCGTGCCGTCGCTGACCCACAGCCTCAGCTCACCAGGCCCGCTCGGTTGACTGCTGAAGAAGAATCTTCCGAGCGCCGTGTGGAGCCCGGAAAAATAATTCTGATTGCTCGGCAGAATGACGCCGTGGGTGCCGGCCAGCGTCCCGTCGCTAGTCCACAGCTCATCCGGCGCGGGAAGACGGGTTAGTAACGCGACACCTCCCGAATAGGGGACCAGCGGCCCGGCCTGGGAGCCGTCAAAGGTCGCGAGTTTCGTCAGGCCACTACCATCCGCGCCAACCCGCCAGAGAGCGGTGCTCGAAGTCTCGGCCCGGAGGAAGAATACTTGGGCTCCCGATGCCGCGGTGCTCAGCCCGGGAGGGTTCGGCACCGCCCCGCAAGGGAGTGGCGGATCGGGGTCAGCCAGGACCGAGGTGCCCGCCGTCGCGCCATCGCTGCGAAAGATGCGAACCCGATCTCCACCGCAAGCCGAGAATACGACCCCGGTCGCCAAGGCGCTCATGTCGCTTGGGGCCGAACTGCCGCCGTTGGAATCGAGCAGCGCCACTTGCCGAGTCGAGGCAAGAGTTCCGGTCGTCGACCACACCTGCACGCGCTTCTGTAGGTCCTGGGCAAGGAACGTGAACGCTCCGTTCGAGATTTCGCCCGCGAGGTTCACGTCGCCGTTGACATCGATCTCGAATGGGGTCCCTGCGGCGAATTGGCTGATCCTTCGCGTGCCTGCGGGCGTGCCGTCGCTGGCCCACAATTCATCGCCCTGCTGATTCGACGACCGGGCAACGAAGAGAGCAAGACCCAAGGCTCCGCGGAGGTTCGTGATCCCAGAGCTGCAGGCACCGTGGCAGATGTCGGCGAGGCGACGGGTCCCGGCGGGAGTGCCGTCCGTGGACCAGATCTCACTTCCGGAGAGGCCGTCGTTGGCCACGAAAACGAGCCTGTTCCCCACCCGTACAAAAGTCTGATCGACCGGCGTGCCACAACCTCCAGGACATCCCGCGGTGATCGGCGATGGCGCCTTCTTGCCCTGCCCAACCCACAGACGAACTGGTCCTGAATCTGCGCTCGCGGCGAGCACCACTCGGTCTCCTAGGGCTGCCGGCTTCAAGGGTGGCTGCGATTCCCACGACCAGGGAATACCCAAAGGGAACGACCCAGTCTCGGTGCCGTCGCTGAACCAAAGCTGATTCGTTTGCGGGCGATTGGACCCCACGAAGGCCACGCCGTTGCCGTAGGCCACTATCCCGGTCCAGTAGTCGAGAATTCCAAGGGCCGCCGCAATCCGGTGAGTACCAGCAGCCGTTCCGTCGCTCGACCAAACAGCCTGCCCCTGGGGCGCCGCGAGCAAGAAGACTCGCCCGCCAACCACCAAGGGGTGCATGTTTGGTGCAATCTGCACCGGCAGCGTCTCGGACTTCCCAGTGCCAAGGTCGTAGGCGATGACTTCGAGCTGCGATGTCACGTAGAAAAGGCGTTGACCGGAAAGGGCAAATCCCTCCGCCGGGTAGTCGGGTGTGAGTTGACGAGTTCCGGCCAGCGTACCGTCGCTAAGAATGACCCCACAGCGATTCGCAATGCATCCACTGAAAACGATCCCCTTGGGCGTCAGCGCATACTGTCCGGGGGCGTCGCCGAAGTAGTCCATTCCCGCGCCCACGCGAAATGTTCCCTCGCGTGTCCCGTCGGAGCGCCAGAGCCTGGCCAGAAAGTAGGTATCGCTGTCGCTGCCTCCCAGAAAGAACGCCACGCCTTTCGCGCTGCCCAGCACATTGCAGCAATCTCCCTCGACGTCAACCAAGGGACGAGTGCCCTGCGCCGTACCATCGGTCACCCACGGCCGAACAAATAACCCCAAGGCAGACGCTCCGAACACCAGGCGCTTTCCGACAGGGGCGAAATCCGCGCGCGGCGCCCCGCCTTCGGGCGCGCTATCCACGGTGGCGTTTAGGTCAGCCAGGAGCTCTGGCAGCGAGTCGGACTTGGCGGGCAGCGCCAGCCCAAAGAGAAGCGTGCATGCACTTGCAACCGCGACGCGTCGACGAACCCTCGACCGATCGAGAACACTACCTTCGTGCACTTGGTTCCTCCCAGGAGTGCGACTGGCGCCGCGGAGTTCTCAGGTACGAGTACTGATTCGTTCCAACCCACCCATGTAAGGGCGCAGCGCTTCGGGGACCACGACCGTGCCGTCGGCCTGCTGGTAGTTCTCGAGAATCGCGATCAGCGTCCGACCGACCGCGAGCCCTGAACCGTTCAGCGTGTGCACGAGCTTGGGCTTGCCGCCGCCGGACGGGCGATAGCGCAAGTCGGCGCGGCGGGCCTGGAAGTCCTCACAATTGCTGCAGCTCGAGATTTCGCGGTACGCGTTCTGGCCCGGCAGCCAGACCTCGAGGTCGTAGGTCTTGGCGGCGGAGAAACCCATGTCCCCGGTCGAGAGGCAGAGCACGCGGTAAGGCAGCGCCAGGGCCTGGAGGATCTTCTCGGCGTGGCCGGTGAGCTCTTCCAGCGCTTGATAGCTGGTCTCTTGAGACGTCAGCTGCACGAGCTCGACCTTGTTGAACTGATGCTGGCGGATGAGACCGCGTACGTCCTTGCCGTAGCTGCCGGCCTCGGCGCGGAAACACGGCGTGTGCGCGGTGTAGCGCACCGGCAGCGCGCTCTCCTCGAGCAACTCGCCGGCATGCAGGTTGGTGAGCGGCACCTCGGCCGTCGGGATGAGCCACAAGTCGCGGTCGGCAATGCGGAACAGGTCCTCGGCGAACTTGGGGAGCTGTCCGGTGCCGGTCAGCGCGGCGGAGTTGACCAAGAACGGCGGCAGCACCTCGGTGTAGCCGTGCTGGCGCGTGTGCAGGTCAAGCATGAACGAGATGAGTGCGCGCTCGAGCTGCGCTCCAGCACCGAAGGACGCAGTGAAACGCGCCCCGGCGAGCTTGGCGCCGCGCTCGAAATCGAGGATGCCGAGCGCCGGGCCGAGGTCCCAATGGGCCTTGGGCTCGAAGGCGAACTTCGGCGGGTCGCCGACGGTTCTCTCGACGCGATTCGCTTCGGCGTCGCGCCCGACCGGCACGCTCTCGTGCGGCAGGTTGGGCAGCCGAAGCTCGACCACGGCGAGATCGCGCTCGACCGCCGCCACGGCAGCCTCGTCATCTTCGATGCCGGCCTTGAGGCGTCCGACGGCCTCCATTTCGGCAGCGGCGTCGACACCCTTCGACTTCAACGCCCCGATAGCCTTGCTGGCTTCGTTGCGCCGGCGCTTGAGGTCCTCGACCTCGACTAGCAGGCGGCGGCGTTCGCCATCCAGGCGCTGCCAGTCGACGAGCAGATCGAGGCCGCCGCCGCGGTGCTCGAAAGCGCTCTGAACGCGCTCGGGGTGCTCTCGAAGAAGATCCCGCGACAACATGATGCGGCAGTTTATCAGCGCCGTATCCGCGAGGTCCGTAAACAAAGCCAGACGATAAGATGCGGCCTGCAACCATGCGTTCTTCCCTTGCGCCATTCGACCGCAGCGGCTCCGCGGCGCTCGAGACGGCGGCGCGAATTCTGCTGCCTCTGACCGCCTCGGCGGCAATGGCATCCCATGCCGCGTTCGGCCCGCCGGGAGATGGCCGCGCCGAGGGCCTGTTCCTCGCCCGCGTGGCCGCCGGTGCTCTCGGCGCGGCCGCCGCTCTGGCGCCGGAGCCTCGGGCGATCGCCGGTGCCGCGGCATTGATCGTGACCGCGGCCTGGATCCTGCCGCCCGGACCCGCGCGCGCCGCGGTGGTCACCGGGCTCTTGGTCGCGACGTTGGCCTTGGCCGCGTTCTTGCGCTGGCGAGGCATTGGCGGCGACGCCAAGGAGCTCGGCCCTGAAACCACGGTGCCGTTCTTTCTCGGCGCTCAATTTCTGCTTCGTTCACCGCTGATCTTGTCCCCGATGGATGCGCGGACGCTGGTGGCCCTCTTCGCACTGCCCGCCGCCGGCGCGATTGCGACGAGCCTGCTCGCCCGGCGATTCGGAGTCCGGGCCTTGATTGCCGGGCTCGTCGCGGCCTCTCTGGAGCCGGGGTTCAACGTGGCGGTCGTGCTCGCGCTGGTGGCTTTGGCGGCGGGAATGTGGCTCGCCGAAGCGTCGCACCCACTGTGGCAACGAGGCGTCGCGCTCGCGGTGCTCGTCGCACCTCTGGCGTGGGATTGGCGCTCCGGCCTGATCGCCGCGCTCTGCGGGGCAGCGCTGTCAGCCCACGAGACGCGCGGCAGGCTCGGCCCGTCCGTCTCGATCGGCCTCGGGGTCACGGGGCTTGCGGCGGCCCTCGCGATGGCGCCTCCTCAGACTTTCGCGTCGATGTCCGCGCTCCTGACCCTCGGCGCGGCCATCGTCCCCAGTCTGGTTGTCGCGTTGATCGGACTGCGGCCTCTCGCCATCGCCGCCGCGCTTCTCGCCGGCGCCGCCGCGCATGCCATCGGCGGATCGGTCGCACTCGTCGCTCCCCTCGCTTTGGCTTCGCTGGTGATTCCGCGAGAGGGGTCTCGAATCGATTGGGCAGGAGTCGTGGCGCGCTGGCAGCTTGCCTGGAGCAGCGCCCTACTGGTCCTCACCGCCGCGCTCGCCACCTACCCTTGGCTTCGTCACGACGCGCTCGCCCAGGCAGTCGCGGAGCTAGGACTCGTTCACCACCCGGAAATTCCGCTCCTCTTCCTAGTCGCGGCTCTGGCGTTGAGTCGCAGCCGAGCCGCTTCTCGCATCGTCGCATGGAGCCCGCTGCTGCTCGCCGCGTCCGTCTTCCTGATTCCGAACCTGGGGGCACCAAGAGATTTGACGACCGGTGAGGGCGGCATCGTACTTCTCGACGCCGCGCATCCGCAGTGGGCGGCTGAGGTCGAGCCCGGAGCGACCGCCGCCACCTTGCGACTCGAGAGCACTCTGCTCAACGCGGCAACATTGCCGGCCGGCAGCGTGGTTGCCGCGATCCAGGTCGAATTCGCCGACGGGTCACACCGAGATCTCAGCGTGCGTTCCGGCGAGCACACGGGTGAATGGGCTGCCGAGCGGCCCGATCTCAAGGCGTTGGGCGCAACGGCGCCGCCGGCATGGGTGTCATGGATTGCATCCGACCCGGCGCCCTTCTTCGGCCAGAGCTACCGGGCGCAGTGGAGCCTGCCAACTTCGGCGCCGGTGCGCGCCCTGGAGCTCGTGCGCGACGCTTCGTTGCCCGCCGCGGTCGACCTCCAAATCTACGCCGTCGAGCTCCGGCCATGAGCGCTCTTTCGTGACCGCGATCGCTCTTTTGCTGGCGGGCGCCCTGGCGAGCTGGTTTTGCTCGCTGCACCTGCCGCTGCCGCCGGCGGACCCGCTGCGCGACACCCTCGTCATGCTGCCATTCCTGGCGGCCTCGTTCTCCGCTCTGCATAGCTGGGGATTGAGTCTCGGCGCCCGCGCGATCCCGCGCCGACTCAGGGTCGCCGAGACCGCGGCGCTCCTCGGACTCGCCCTGTTGACGCTCGCCCGGCCTGGCCTCGAAGTTCTCGCGCCGGAGGTGCTCGCCGGCGCGTTCGCGCTGCTACTGCTTCACCGATTGGCGCGCCAGACACTGGCGCTCCGTCCACTGCTCGGCAGCACGCTGCCGGCGCGTCCTTCACCGATTTTTCTGGCGCTGCCGTTTCTCGCCTATCTCGCGATCCTGCCGTACTCGGCTGGGCAACACCCGCCGGACGGAGACGAGCCGTACTACCTGCTGATCACACACAGCCTGGCCTACGACGGCGACGCCGAGCTCACCAACAACTATCGCGACGGGTCATGGAAAGCCTTCAGCCCGCGCGCCTTGGAGCCCCAGCCCGGCGATCCGCACGGGCCGAGCGGAGAAATTTACTCGCGGCACAACGAGCTGCTGCCGATGTTCCTAGTGCCGTTCTATCGGGTGGCGGGAAAGACTGGCGCCCAGCTCGCCATGGCTTTGCTCACCGCCGCGGTGGCGTGGCTGCTGCTCAGGTTGGCGCGACGCTGGTACGCGAATCTCCCGGGCGAGGCGCTGTTCGCGTACGCGCTGGTTGCGTTCTCGCCGCCGCTCCTTCTGTACTCCTACCAGATCTGGGTCGAGGTGCCGGCGACGCTGCTCGGCCTGTTCGCGCTCGATCGCGTCCTCGCGCCGCAGGAGCCGGGTTCGACGGGATGGAGCACCAAGCGTTGGCTCGGCGTTGGGCTGCCGGTCATCCTTCTCCCACTGTTGAAAATTCGCTTCGTCATCCTGGCCGCCCCGCTGCTCGTCCTCGCCTGGCTCTTCGCCGGCCGGCCGCGACGGCCCGTTCTCGTGCTCACGGGGGTGTTGGTGTTGGTCGCCGGCGGCATGATGCTCTACAACGCGACCCACTTCGGGAACCCGCTCAAGATCCACACCTGGGACGAGGTCGAGTTCTACCACCAGAACCCGGCGCGGCACTTGTTGGGCTTCCTCGGGCTCTTCTGGGACGCCGGGTTCGGGCTCTTCGCCTGCGCGCCCATCTGGCTCCTCGTGCTGCCCGCGCTCGTGCTGCTCGCGCGCGAACGCCATCCGCTGGTGCTGGCGCTCGCGATCACCACGCTGCCCTATCTGATACTGGTGGCGCCGCGCTCGGAATGGTACGGCGGGTGGTCGCCGCCATTTCGCTACGGCCTCGTCCTGCTGCCCTTCCTTGGCCTGAGCCTCGTACCCCTCCTCGCGGCGCGACGGCATTTCGGAGCGCGCGCCTTGCTCGGCGCTCTCGGCGCGCTCACCCTGGTGCTGACGCTGCTCTGGCTGGTGGTGCCGGGCTGGACGTACAACTTCGCCGATGGTCGCACCTACCTGCTCGACGCGATGAGCGCGCACTTTCACGCCGACGTGGCGCGAATCTTTCCGAGCGGCGTGCGGCCACGTCTTGCGATGTGGCTCTGGCCGCTCCTCACGCTGCCGCTCGTTCCATGGTTCTGGAGCCTGGGGCGGCACCGTCGCGCGAGATTCGCCCGCGGCGGCGCGACGCTCGGCATCGCGGGACTGCTGGCGCTCGTTTGCGCGTTACCCGCCATCGCTCAACATTTCGCGTCGCGTTCGATCGAGTTCGAGGACCCCTGGGTCATCAAGTCTGGCGGGCATCTCGAGCCCGAGCGCTGGCGCGTCGATCGCACGCTTTTCCGGGGCGGCTGGATGCTCCGCGGCGGAGAGTCGCTGCGCGTTCCGGTGGTCCCCGGTGGCACTCGGCTCGAGGTCGACGTCGACTTGGAGTGGGTGCGCAATCAGCCCTCGTCGATTGCGCTCGAGGCGCGTCAGAACGGCCGCTTGCTCGCCACTTGGACACCGCCGCGCGCCGGAACCTGGGAGACCGCCGCGCTCGGACCGTTCGCTTTCGAAGCCGGACACGACCTCGAGTTCCTTGCCGTGGGCGCGGCCGCCGAGCAGCCGCTCGGCGGCTTGCTGCTCGATCGCGCCCGCCTGCACTGGCGATGAGCGCCGATGAGCCCGCAATGAGCGTCGTCGCCGTCGTGCCCACGCTCGGGAGAAGTCCCTACCTCGAGCGCTGCCTGCAGGCGCTCGGCGGACCCCGCGCCGGCGTCGTGCGCGTTGTCGTGGCGCAGCGCGTCGCGAACGATCTCGTGCGTCGCGGCCTCGCCGAGCACGAGCTTCACACGGAGGACCGCCTCGGGTTCAGCGCCGCCACCAACCTGGGCATCGACGCCGCAGAGAGCGAGTACGTGGCCACGGTCAACGACGACGCGATCGTCGATCCCAGGTGGCTGGCGATCTTGCGCGCGGCGCTCGAGCGCAAGCCGCGGGCGGCCGGCGCGCAGGGGGTCAACCTGCAGATGACCGCGCCGCTCCTCGTCGATGGTTGCGGCCTGGCATGGAACTACCGCTGGGAAGCAGTGCAGATCGGACACGGCGAGGCGGCGCCTCCCGAGAGCGCGCCCGAGCGGGAGATCTACGGTGTCTCGGCCACTGCGGCGCTCTATCGGCGGAGCGCGCTCGACGCCGTGCGCGGCGCTCATGGCATCTTCGACGAGCGCCTGGATTCGTTCTACGAGGATGTCGATCTCGCCGGACGACTCCGCGCGGCGGGCTTCACCGCCCTCCTCGCGCCGGGCGCGCGTGCCGCGCACGCAGGCTCGACTACCGCGTCGAGAACGGCGGCGCGCCACGTAGCGTGGATCTACGGCAATCGACACTTGGTGCTCGCGGCACTGCTGGGCGCTGAATCGTCGCCGGCGCGGAGCCTGGCGTGGCGGACCGATCTGCGGGATGCGATCAAGTCCTGGCGCTCGCCGCGCCGGCTGGCGGGGATTCTCGGCGGCGCGCAAAGGGCCTGGCGGTATTTGCCCGAGTGGCGTCGGGACGGTCCCCCGCTGGTGACTTTGGCGGAGCTCGAACGCCTGCGCGATGGCTGACTCTCCCGCCCCTCCCGCCCTCTCCGCGATCTGCGTGCATTGGCAGAACGAGGCCGAGCTCGCCGAGCTCCTCGCCTCCTGGCCGGCGGATCCGCGATTCGAGCTCGTCGTCGTCGACAACGGCGCGACCAAGGACCTGCCCGCGATGCCGCCCGGGGCGCGAGTCCTCGAGCCGGGACGGAACCTGGGTTTCGGCGGCGGAGTGAATGCCGGCCTCGCGGCGACCCGGGGAAGTTTGGTGCTGATCCTCAACCCCGACGCGCGCCCGGAGGCGGGCGCCCTCGAGGCGCTCATCGACGAGTTTGCCGCGTCGCCGGCAACCGCGGGCCTGGCGCCGCGGCTGCGTGGCGCCGACGGCGCGCTTCAGTACACCTGGCAGCTCGGTCGCATCCCGACATTGCCCGCCTTGTTGCTGCAGGCGCTCTTTCTCGCCGGACGCTCCGGCCCTGCGCTCGAGCCGGCCGCGGGCACCGCGGTCGAGCAGCCCGCCGCGTGTGCCTTGGCGCTCCGGCGCTCGGCGCTCGAGGCGATCGGCGGCTTCGACGCAGAGTTCTACCCGGCCTGGTTCGAGGACGTGGATTTGGCGGTGCGGCTGCGTCAGCGCGGAGCGGTCCTGCGCTACTGGCCCGATGCCGTGTTTCGTCATGGGCTCGGGTCCTCGGTGCCGAGCCTGGGGTACGGACGATTCCTCTGGATCTACGATCGGAATCTGGCGCGCTACGTGCGCAAGCATCACGGCACCGCCGCCGCGGCGAGCTTGCGGGTTCTGCTCCCCATCGGCGCGATCCTGCGGTTGCTTGCGTTGCCGCTGCGCAAGCCGCGGCGGGCGCGCTCGCGGCGGGAGGCGGCGGGGGCACTGCTGCGGGTGGCGATGGGGGCGGTGACTGGGTGGCGCTGGCCCGGGTGAGAGAATCGCCGCTCGATGCTGCCGCGGGTTTCCATCTGCACGGTGACGCACAACGCGGTCGCCGATCTTCCGGACTACTTCGCGGCGCTGCTCAGCCTGACGCATCGGCCGATCGACGTGATCATCGCCGATTGCGCCAGCACCGACGCTTCGGTCGAGGTGGCGCGCGAGTTCTCGGGCGGGCCGCTCTCTGTTCACGTTCTCGCGCTCGGCGAAAACCGCGGATTCGCTGGCGGCATGAATGCGGCGATCGCCGCTTCCGACGCGCCCTTCGTACTGAGCCTGAACGCCGATGCCCGGCCCGAGCCCGCGTTCCTCACTCACCTGATGGCGCGCATGGACGAGCCGGGATGGCGCGTGGGCGCGGCGACCGGCCGCCTGCTCCGTCCGTTGCGTTCCGACGGCACCCGGCTCCTCGACGCGTGCGGCATGCGCTTGGTGCCGACGTGGCGGCATCTGGATCGCGCCTCGGGGAAGCTCGAAGGCGGGCAGTTCGCACGCGCCGAGCGGGTCTTCGGCGGCACCGGCGCTGCCACGCTGCTTCGCCGCGAGGCCCTTCTCGACACCGCGGTCGACGGTGACGTGTTCGATCCCGAGTTCTTCACGTTCCGCGAGGATGCCGAGCTCTGCTTTCGCCTCCGCGAGCGCGGCTGGGAGGTGATCTACGAACCGCTGGCGCGTTGCGAGCACCGGCGCTTCAACGTGCCCGAGCGCCGGTCCACCATGCCGGCGTGGGCGAACATGCATTCGCTCAAGAACCGCTATCTGCTGCGCGCCTACCATCAGACGCCGCGAAACTTCGCGCTCACCTTCCTGCCGACACTCTGGCGCGACTCGCTGGCCCTCGGTGCGGTGATCTTCCGCGAACGAAGCTCGTTGCCTGCCTATCGCTGGTTGTGGACGAACCGTCGTCGAATCCGGGCGCGGCGCGCCGCGATCCAGGCTCGTCGAACGATCGCAGCGCGGGAGCTCGACCCCTGGTTCTTTCGCAGCGGAGCACCGCTGTGACCTCTTCCGGACCGCACGGCTCGCTGCGTCCGCCTCTGCGAGTGGCTCTGCTCGGCAGCCGCGGTATCCCCGCTCGCTACGGCGGCTACGAAACCTTGATGGAGGAATTGGCGGCCCGTCTGGTGAAGCGCGGCGTCGACGTCACGGTCTACTGCCGGGCGCACTACACCTCGCGCGCCCTGCCGAGCCATGCGGGCGCGCACCTGATCGTGCTGCCGACCGTGAGGAGCAAGCATCTCGATACTCCGGCTCATACGTTGCTTTCCTGTCTCGATGCCCGCGGCCGCGGTTTCGACGCTGCGTTGATGGTGAATTCGGCAAATGCGGCCTTTCTTCCGCTCCTGCGCTCGGCGGGCGTGCCGGTGGCACTCAACGTCGACGGAATCGAAAAGCGGCGCGCCAAGTGGGGAGCGTTCGGCCGCGCCGTCTATGCGCTCTCGGAGCGTCTGGCCTGCGTGCTGCCCGACGCGCTGGTCACCGATGCCGAAGTCATCCGCGAGCACTATCTGCGGAGGTTCAAGACTCCGTCGACGGTGATTCCCTACGGCGTCGAGCCGCGGCCGGTGCCGGCGGGCGCAACTCTGCGCAGACTGGGTCTCACCTCACGCGGTTACTTCTTGTACGTCAGCCGCTTCGAGCTCGAGAACAATCCACACCGGGTGGCCGAGGCGTATCGCGCCGTGGGCGGCGACTTGCCTCTGGTCATGGTCGGGAGCGCTCCCTACGCCGGCGCTTTCATCCGGTCGTTCAAGGACGGCGCCGATTCGCGCATCCACTTCCCCGGGGCGATCTACGGCGAGGGCTACCGCGAACTGCTTTCGCACGCGCTCGCCTATGTGCACGCTACCGAGGTCGGTGGCACGCATCCGGCGCTCGTCGAGGCCATGGGCTACGGCAATTGCGTGGTGCTGCACGAGACGCCGGAGAATCGCGAGGTCGCGGGCGACACCGCGTTCTATTTCGACGCTCAATCGCCCGACACGCTCAGCACTCGGCTCGCCGACCTGCTGCGGTGGCGGTCGTTCGCGCCCAGTGAGCTCGACATCCGGCGGCAGGAGACCGCCCGCCGAGCGCTTGAGCGGTTTTCGTGGGACCGAGTGACGGATCTGTATCTCGCTCTTTTTCAGGGGCTTGCAGCACCGAGACGGGGTTGACATGTGATATTCGCATAGGGAATGACGTAGAATAGAGCAGAGTCAATGAATTACGACCCGTACTGACCACCGAGAATGCTGAAAGAACGCGCCCGCATCCTCGCCATCACGGTGTTCAGTCTGGATCTGTCGCTGGTGGCGGCAGGCTTCTTCATCGCCTACTGGTTGCGCAGTGAGATGTTGCCGGCGCTCGCGATCCTACCCGGCCGGCTCTATCCCCTCGAAGCGTACATTCCGCTGCTCGCCCTGGGGCTCCTGATCTGGGGCATCCTGTTGCCCACGTCCGGCCTCTATCGTTCGCATCGCACCATTCCCCTGCTCGACGAAGCCTGGAAGGTGACACGGGTATGCCTCACGGGCTCGGTGATCTTCACCCTCGCGATCTACGCGCTGCGGCTCGACGACGTACTCCTCGGCAACGACAAGATCAGCCGCGTCTGGGTCCTGCTGTTCCCGCTCGCGGCCGGCATCCTACTGCTGGCCGAGAAGCTCGCGTTACGGCTCACCTCGCGCTACGTCCGCACCCGCGGCTACAACTTCCGCACCGTCCTGATCGTGGGCACCAACGACTCCGCGCTCGATATGGTGGACACCATCGACAGCCACCGCTGGTGGGGATTCAAGGTGCTCGGATTCGTCTCCAACGGGCCGGTAGAAGGCCCGGATCCCTTGCCCTACCCACTGCTCGGCAAGGTCGAGGATCTGCTCGAAATTCTCGAGCATCACGTGGTCGACGACGTGGTCTTCGCGGTCTCGCGGCGCGATCTCGACCGGCTGGAAGACCTCTTCCTCGCCCTTCAGGAACAAGGCATCCGCACTCGCTTCGCGCTCAATCTCTTCCCGCACACTCAGGCGCGAATCGACCTCGAAGACCTCGACGGTGTTCCGTTGCTGACCTTCTCCACGACGCCATACAGCCAGCTGCAGCTGATGCTCAAGCGCGGCCTCGACGTGGTGCTGTCGGCGGTCCTCCTGGTTCTCGGGCTGCCGGTGGTCTCGTTGATCGCGCTGATGGTCAAGATTTCTTCCGGCGGCGGCGTGCTCTTCCGGCAGACGCGCTGCGGCTTGAACGGCCGGTCGTTCACGCTCTACAAGTTCCGCACCATGGTGGCCGACGCCGAAGAGCGCCGGCGCGACCTCGAACACCTGAACGAGATGAACGGTCCGGTGTTCAAGCTGCGCAGCGATCCCCGAGTCACCTGGCTCGGACGTTTCCTCCGCAAGTTCAGCCTCGACGAGCTGCCGCAGCTCTGGAACGTGTTGCGCGGCGACATGAGCCTGGTCGGCCCGCGGCCGCCGATTCCGGAAGAGGTGGCGCAGTATCAGCGCTGGCAGCGCCGCCGCCTGGCGATGAAGCCTGGGCTCACCTGTCTGTGGCAGATCAGTGGCCGCAATCAGATCGATTTCGACCGCTGGATGGAGCTCGACCTCGAGTACATCGACTCCTGGTCGCCGATGCTCGACTTCGAGATCCTGCTCAAGACCATCCCCGTCGTGCTGTCCGGTCGCGGCGCCTCCTAGGCGCCCTGGTCTTGCCCTGGAATTGTGGACACCTGAGATAGGCGCGACAATGCGCCTTG
>JBDTNL010000008.1:0-79735 GCA_039933785.1 Acidobacteriota bacterium | reverse complement strand
GCGGCTGACTCGGTCCCAGCCGCGGCCGGGGTAGCGTCTGCCGCTGCCGCTGCCGTTGCCACCGCGGTCCCGACGGCAACTACCGTAGGCGCAGCGGTGACCCCGGTCGTTCCTGGAACGGCTCCGGCCCCGCCCGCCGTGGCGGCGCCGGTCGAGGAGAGCGCCCGCGAAGTCCTCGCCATCGAGATCAGCCGCGGCTACAGCTTCGACAAACTGCAGCCGCTCGAAGGCGGCATCGGCCAACCTAAGGAGTCCCAGCTCAGTCCAGTGACCGGCCTGGTCCGATTCACTCCCTCTTTGCGCACGAACTTTCGCGCGCAGGTGAACTACAGCCCGCTCTTCGGTGGCATCCAGTCGACGCAGTTGACCGGGCAGTACAGCTTCAAGCTGGGGACCGCGGGCGTCACCTGGTTCACGCACGGGAACCCGGCCCTGCAGAACAGCAGCTCATTGTCGAAGGGCAACCAGATCGGCCTGACCGGCGGTATCGCGGTCGTCCCCGGCCGCTTACGCTTGGACGCGCAGGTGAACTACGACATCCAGAACAAGCTCCTGCAGCAGGACCGCCTCGTTTTGACCTATACCTCGCAATGCTGGGGATTGAGAGTGGAATACCGAGACTTCCAGTCCGCCGATTTCCAATTGACCCACAACCGCCAGCACGACTGGCGTTTCGCGATTTCGTTGAAGAACATCGGCGATATCCTCGACTTTGGCGTCGGTGACACGGTGAACGCGCCGCAATGAAAGGGCTCATCCTCTCCGGCGGCAAGGGCACGCGCCTGCGCCCGTTGACCTACACCTCGGCCAAGCAGCTGGTGCCGGTCGCCAACAAGCCGGTGTTGTTCTTCGGCATCGAGGCGATCGTGGCCGCCGGCATCACCGAAATCGGCATCGTGGTCGGCGACACCAAGGACGAGATCCGCGCCGCGGTCGGCGACGGCTCACGGTTCGGCGCTCGCGTCACCTACATCGAGCAGGACGCGCCGCGCGGTCTCGCACATGCAGTACTGATCGCAGAAGACTTTCTGCGCGACGATCCGTTCGTGATGTATCTCGGCGACAACCTGATCGCGCGCGGCATCACCAGTCTGGTCGAAGAGTTCCGGGCCTCGGGTTGCAATGCCGAGATCCTCCTCGCCGAGGTACCGAACCCCTCGCAGTTCGGTGTCGCTGAGCTCACCGCCGATGGCGACGTGGTGCGCCTGGTCGAAAAACCCAAGGAGCCGAAGAGCAATCTCGCGCTGGTCGGGGTCTACATGTTCGATCGCACGATCTTCGAATCGGTGCGGCGCATCAAGCCGTCGCGGCGCGGCGAGCTCGAGATCACCGATGCCATTCAGGATCTGGTCGATCGCGGACTGACCGTGAAACCGCACGTGGTCCAGGGCTGGTGGAAGGACACCGGCAAGCTCGAGGACATGCTCGAAGCCAACCGCATCGTGCTCGACGCGATCGACAATGGCTTGCCGCCGAAGATCCCTGGATCGTCGATCGAAGGCCGGGTCGAAATCGGCGCAGGCGCCGAGATCATCGACTCGGTGGTGCGCGGGCCGGTCATTCTGGGCGCCGGCGTGCGCATCGAGCAGGCCTTCATCGGTCCGTACACCTCGATCGGCGATCGCTGCCTGATCGTGCGCTGCGAGGTGGAGAACTCGATCGTGCTGGCCGACAGTGAGATTCGCGATATTTCGCTGCGCATCGACGGCTCGTTGATCGGCCGCAACGTGCGGATCGTGAAGACCGACTTCAAACCCAAGGCTTACCGCTTCATGGTCGGCGACAACTGCGAGGTCGGCGTCACCTAGGGCCGCGCCCGCGGTCACGGTAGCGTCGGTTGGGCGGCAAATGCGCACGTTGATTCTTGGCGGTACCGGCATGCTCGGACGCGCTGCGCTCACCGAGGCCCGCCGGCGTGGATGGCCCGCGTTGGCTCCATCTCACGGTCAAGTCGACATCTCGAGCGCCGGCCGGCTCGCCGACGCGATGACGAGCTTTCGGCCCGAGTTGATCGTCAACTGTGCGGCGGTCACCAAGGTGGATGACTGTGAAACCCAGCGCGACCACGCGCTGGCCGTAAACGGCGACGCCGTGGCGCACATCGTCGAGGCGGCAGACACCATCGGCGCGCGAGTGATTCAAGTTTCGAGCGACTATGTCTTCAACGGTCGGGCCGAGATCCCCTACCGCGAGGATGCAGCTACCGATCCGCTGTCGGTCTACGGGGAGAGCAAGCTGCGGGGCGAGAAGCGGGCGCTCGAATCTCCGCGGGCGTTGGTCCTGCGCGCGAGCTGGCTCTTCGGACCCGGCGGGCCCAACTTCATGACCACGATGTTGCGGCTGTTCGAGCGCCAACGCACCGAAGGTACGCCGGTTCGTGTGGTGGCGGATCAAGTCGGTTGTCCGACCTATACGCCCTTCCTGGCCGGTGCGATCTGCGACCTGGCCGAACGCGGCGCCACCGGTTTGATGCACTATCGCAACCGCGACGCCGTGTCCTGGCACGAGTTCGCGACCACAATCGCGGGGGCCGCGGGCAGCACGGGTGAAGTCGCGGCGATCACCACCGCGGAGTTCCCGCGGCCTGCCACAAGGCCGGCCTATTCTGTTTTGGATGTACAACGCTTCGAGGCGCTTGTCGGCCGCCGGGTCGAGTCCTGGTCCGCGGGCGTCGAACTCTACATGGACCTGATCCGCAAGAGGATGAATTGAAAATGAGAGCGCTCATCACCGGTATCACGGGCTTCGCCGGTTCCCATCTGGCCGACTACCTGCTCGCCAACCATCCCGACGTCGAGGTCATGGGCACCCGACGTTGGCGCAGCCGGATGGAGAACATCCAGCACCTCGAAGGCAAGATCGACCTCATCGAGACCGACCTGAGCGATGCGACCTCGGCCTTGCGCACGCTCGAGCGGGCGCGCCCCGATGTCATCTTCCACCTCGCGGCGCAGAGCTTCGTGCCGACCAGTTGGGTGGCGCCGTCGGAGACCGTGAGCATCAACCTGATCGGCCAGATCAACATCTTCGAAGCCATTCGCACCTTGAAGCTCGACCCGGTCGTCCAGATCGCGTGCTCGAGCGAGGAGTACGGCCTGGTCTTGCCGGACGAAGTGCCGATCAAGGAGACCAATCCGCTCCGGCCGCTGTCGCCGTACGCGGTGTCGAAGGTTGCCCAGGACTATCTCGCCTACCAGTACTTCATGAGCTATGGCCTGCGCGCCATCCGTACGCGCGGCTTCAACCACACCGGTCCGCGGCGCGGCGAGGTCTTCGTGACCTCGAACTTCGCCCGCCAGGTGGCGCGGATCGAGGCCGGGCTGCAGGAACCGATCATCCGCGTCGGCAATCTCGACTCGGTACGCGACTTCACCGACGTGCGCGACACGGTCCGCGCCTACTGGCTGGCGGTCACCAAGGGTAAGCCCGGCGAGGTCTACAACATCGCGACCGGCAAGGGCATCACCATCCGAGCGCTGCTCGACAAGCTGCTAGCGCTGTCGAAGATAAAGGTCACGGTCGAGGTCGACCCCGATCGCCTGCGCCCTTCCGACGTCGAGGTGTTGCTCGGCGACAGCTCGAAGTTTCGCGCCGACACCGGCTGGGAGCCGCGCATCCCGTTCGACACCACTGTCCGCGACCTGCTGGACTACTGGCGCGACCGAGTCAAGAAGGCTTGATGCGGATTTTCGTCACCGGCGCTGGCGGTTTCGTCGGACGTCATCTCGTGAGACATCTGCGAGCGCGCGGCCACGTGGTCAGCGGCAGCTTCGTCGGCGTGCGGCCCGAGCATCTCGAGATCGAGCTCTTCGAGGCCGACGTGCTGGCGCCCGCGGCACTCGCCGAAGCCTTCCAGACTGCCACTCCGGACGCGATCGTGCATCTGGCGGGCCTCTCGCACGTCGGTGAGTCGTGGCAGCGTCCGGGGGAGTACTTCCAGGTCAACGTGCAGGGCACCGAGAACGTGCTGAACGCCGCGGCGGGCTTGCGCCTGCTCCTGGCCTCGAGCGCCGAGGTGTACGGACCGGTGCCGGAGGCCGAGCAGCCGCTCCGCGAGGACCGGCAGGTCGATCCGCGCACGCCCTATGCGCTCACCAAGTCGGCGGCGGAGCTACTGGCTCTGCGGCGGGGAGCCACGGTGGCGCGAGTCTTCAATTTGATCGGTCCCGGCCAATCGCCGACGTTCGCACTCCCGGCCTTCGCCGCGCAGCTCGCGGCGATTCGGAGCGTCGAGCGTGATCCGGTGCTGCGAGTCGGCAATCTCGCCGCACGCCGGGACTTCGTGCACGTGGAGGACGGCGCGGCGGGTCTCGCGCTGCTCGTCGAGAAGGGGCGCCGGGGCGAGATCTACAACCTGGCGCTCGGCGCCTCGCGCTCGATCGCCGAGGCGCTCGACAGCCTGCTGGTGATCGCTGGAGTTCCCGCGCGAGTGGAGGTCGATCCGGAACGCATGCGCCCGCTCGACAATCCCCTCTTGTGCGGCGACAGCTCGCGGTCGCGCGCGCTCGGTTGGACGCCAGGGCACAGTGTCGAAGATGCCTTGAAGGATCTCTGGCAGTCGGTGGCGCCGCGAGGCTGACGGCCGATGCGCATTCTGGTCAGTGGGGGAACGGGATTCCTCGGCCGCGCGATCGTGCGCGAGCTCGACCGTAGCGGTCATTCATTGCGTCTGCTGGTGCGGCCGCGGGCCGACCGTGAGCGCTTTCCTGCCGGAGTCGAGTTCGCCGCCGGTGACGTCACCGACCGCGCGAGCTTCGAGAGTGCGGCGCGCGGGTGCGAGGCCCTCGTGCACGCCGCGGCGCTAGTGAAGATCGCGGCGCCCGCCGCGGAATTCGATCGCGTCAATATCGGTGGCTTGGAAAACGCGCTCGCGGCCGCGACCGCGGCAAATTGCCGCGTGCTCCATGTCTCGAGCTTCATGGCCCTCGGACCGACCGAGCGCGGAGTCGGCGGCCAGCTCGACGAGTCCTCCGGGCCGTCGACCTTCTCTGACCGCACCTGGATCAACTCGTATCAGCGCACTAAGACGCTCGCCGATCGCGTCGCGCGGCGTGCGATGGCTTCGGGCATGCCGCTCTCGGTGGTCTATCCAGGAGTGATCTATGGTCCGGGCGAGCTCACCGAGGGCAACATCGTCGTTCGCCACGTGCTCGATCTCTTGCGGCGGAAGATGCCCGTGCTGCTCGGCAACCCGGACCGGCGATGGAACTATGCCTACGTCGACGACGTCGCGCACGGCGTCGCTCTCGCGCTCGCGGCGCCGGCGGGGCGGCGGTACGTGCTCGGTGGTGAAAATGTCAGCCAGGGCGATTTCTATCGCACGGTGGGCGAGCTGAGCGGTGTCCGCATGCCGACCAGACGTCTGCCCGACGGACTGGCCACGGTCCTCGGGGCGGCGGAGAAGAGCATGGCGAGGCTCCGGGGCGTGACCCCGAAACTCACGCCGGATCTGGTCGAGGTCTACCGCCACGACTGGGCTTACAGCTCCGCTCTGGCGGAACACGAACTCGGGTATCGCGCTCGGCCATTGCGAGAGGGACTCACCGACACGCTGCGGTGGTTGAAAGAGAGCGGTGCATGGCGGGCCTGAGTCGGGGTGAACTGGTCCGTAAGACCGTCCACATGAGCGTCGGGGCGCTGGCCTTCGCCGTGCGACCGCTCGGACCCGGGCTGTCGGCGGCGTGTGCGGCGCTCGCCGTTTTGCTGAATCTGACCCTGCTGCCGAAGATCGGGCGCATCATGTGGCGCTCGCACGAGGAAAGCTCGGGCAAGGCGCCGGGGTTCGTGTTCTATCCGCTCGCCGTACTCGTGCTGGTCCTGGTTTTCTGGCGCCGCATCGAAGTCGCGGCAGCGGTATGGGGCATCTTGGCGTTCGGCGACGGCATGGCCTCGATCGTCGGCATGTCGATCGGCCGGGCGAAGCTGCCGTGGAATCCGCGCAAGAGCTGGGCCGGGACGGTGGCGTATTGGATCTTCGGCGCCGCCGCGGCGACCGTGTTGCTGCAATGGACGGTGCCCGGCCGCTATTCGCTCGAGTTCGCGATCGCGGTCTCGATCGCCGCGGCCTTGGCCTCCGCGCTCATGGAATCGCTGCCGCAAGGTCTCGACGACAATCTCGGTGTCCCGCTGGTGACCGGGCTGTTCCTGCTTTGTCTGTTGCTCACCGCGGGACATTGGACGGCGTTCGTCCAGGCTCCCGGCTTCGCCAGCCGCCTGGGCATCGGGTTGGTGGTGAATCTCGCGCTCGGCGTCCTGGGCTACGCTGCCGGCGGGGTCAACCGCTCGGGACTGTTCGCTGGAGTCGTGCTCGGGAGCGTGGTCTACGCCGGCCTTGACTGGCGCGGTTACCTGCTGCTCCTGGCGTTCTTCGTGATTGGCACTGGCTGCACCAAACTCGGACGCGCTCGCAAAGAAGCCGCGGGGATTGCACAAGAGCGCGGAGGTCGCCGCGGCGCGAGCAACGCTCTAGCCAAGACTTCGGTCCCGGCAGCGTGCGCGATGTTCGCGGCCACGACCTCGCACCCGCTGCTCTTCACGCTCGCTTTCGCCGGAGCCCTCGCGACGGCTGCCGCGGATACGGCATCGAGTGAGATCGGCAAAGCCTTCGGACGACGGACGTTCCTCATCACTACCTTCCGGCCGGTGCCCCGCGGAACCGAAGGCGCGATCTCTCTCGAGGGCTCGCTCGGCGGCATCGTGGGCGCGGTCCTGATGGCCGCGTTCGGTGCGGCGGTCGGGCTGTTCCCCTGGCTGGCGTTGGTGCCCATCGTGGTGGCCGCGGTGATCGCGAACCTGCTCGAAAGCCTGGTGGGCGCGACGCTCGAGAGCCGTGGCCTGCTCGACAACGAGGCCGTCAACTTTCTCAATACTCTGACCGGAGCCCTGCTCGCCGCGACCGCCAGCTTCTGGCTGGTCTGAGCCGCGGCAGAGGATCCGGAGCGGGAGACTCGTTTTGAAGAAGCTAGGCCTCTACTCGCAACTCGCGCGCCCGTTCACTCTGCTGCCGCCGCTGCTCGGGATCGTCTCGGGTGCGGTCTGCGCCTTCGGCTCGGTGCACAATCCGGACCCCACCCGGGCGGTCACGGCGTCGGTGATCCTGACTGTGGCGCTGGGCTCGCTTTGCGCGAGCTTCTTGAACGCCGCAAACAATGCGATCAATCAGATCTACGACCTCGAGATCGACCGCATCAACAAGCCTGAGCGGCCACTGGTCACCGGCGAGCTCTCGATGCGGGAAGCCTGGATCTTCATCTGGCTCTGCTACGGGTTGGCGCTGGTGCCTACCTGGCTGGTGGTGGTCTATCCTTACAGCGACTGGGCGTCCAAGCTGGTGGCGCCGCTCTCACACCACGAGACCTTCTTCATCTACATCCTGGGCTTCCTGTCGACGCTCATCTATTCGATTCCGCTCCTCGGCCGCACCAAGGCGCGCGGTATGTGGGCCAACATCACGATCGCGATTCCGCGCGGCTGCCTGTTGAAAGTCGCCGGCTGGGCCATGGTGGCGCATATCGCGCACTGGGAGCCCTGGTTCATCGGGGGAATCTTTGCGCTCTTCCTGATCGGTGCCTCGTCCACCAAGGACTTCGCGGACATAGAAGGCGACCGCGCGGGTGGCTGCAAGACGCTGCCGATCCTCCACGGTCCGCGCAAGGCCGCCTGGATCATCAGCCCGTTCTTCGTCTTCCCGTGGTTACTATTGCCCCTAGGCGTGATTTTGCGCGATCCGGCGAATCCGTCGCACGCGATCCTGACCGGGAATCCCCAGTTGCTCATCGGGTTGGGCGTGCTACTGACCGCCTGGGGCATCTACACGGTGTATCTATTGCTCCGCGACCCCGACGCCCTCACCCAGACCGAGAATCACCCTTCCTGGAAGCACATGTATTTGATGATGATGGCGGCCCAAGTCGGGTTTGCCGTCGCGTACATGTTCTGAGGGAGCGCTAGAATCGGTTGGCGATGAGCCAGGCAGATCTGCCAGTGGTTGCCGAAACCGAGGAGGAGCGCGCGCAACGCGCCGCGGCCGCCGCGGCCGCGCTAGATCAGGTTGCGGAACCGGAGCATGAAGAGCTTCTGGGGTTTTACGACCGCTTACGCGAGCGCGTGCTCGGCGGCGTCGAGCGCCACGCCGGCAAGTGGAGCGAGGCGACGGTCGAAGTCCTCCTGCTGGCGCCGGACCTTTTCCTGCTTCTCGTGCGTCTGTCGCTCGATCGAAGGGTTCCGAAGCGTACCCGGGCTCTGATCGGCGGCACACTCGCCTACTTCGTCTTGCCGCTGGACCTCCTGCCGGAGGCGATTCTCGGTCCCGTCGGCTATCTCGACGATCTCGTGCTCACCGCCGCCGTGCTGTCGCAAGCCTTCGGCGGCGAGCTGGAGAAATACACCCGGGTGCACTGGAGCGGGACGCATGAGCTCGACAAGGTCCTCGAGCGGATCAATTCATCCGCGGACGCGCTGCTCGGCAGAGGGCTCTACGACCGGCTGCGCGCGCTCCTCGCCCGGCACGGCATCAAGCTCGGCCGCTGACCAAGGAGTCACCACGATGGAATTCGAACGCGTCTATTCCGGCTCCCCTTGGGAACCGAGGGTCGGCTACTGCCGTGCGCTTCGCGCCGGCGATTTCGTTTTCGTTACGGGCACCGCGCCAGTCGCGGTGGGCGGCGGCGTGCACGCTCCGGGCGACGCCTACGCTCAGACCGTCCGCTGCTTCGAGATCATCGAGCAGGCGCTGGCAGGCCTCGGCGCCGATCTGTCGCAGGTCGTGCGCACGCGACTCTTCGTGACCGACATCGCGCGCTGGGAAGAGTACGGCCGCGCTCACGGCGAGCGCTTCGCGTCGCACCCGCCGTGCACGACCATGGTCGAGGTCAAGGCGCTGATCGATCCGTTGATGCTGATCGAGATCGAGGCCGATGTGATCAGCCCCCGCCCCCACGGCTAGAGCGGACGATCCAATCGAACAGACGCTCGGCGGCAGCCTCGCCTTCGGCGATCGAATCGGGAACACCGTAGGCGCCGATGGGTCCGCCCGCCAATTCCAAGCCCTCCTGACCCCGCAAGTCTGCTCGAATGCGCTCGACTCGAGTCGCATGTCCGACGTCTCGTTGCGGCATCGATTGCGGGTGACGAAAGACTCGGCTCCAGATCGGGCCCTGTCGCGATCCAAGCAGGGGCATGAGAAGCCGCGTCGAGATCTCGATGAGCTCGTCGTCTGTCTTGGCGGCGATCTCAGGATGTAGGGCGCCGCCGAGAAAGGCTCGAGCCACGAACTGCTCAGGTGGGATTCGATCGGGGAACTTCAGGCTCGGGAAGCTGGCTGCGACCAAGGGCGACCCGGTGTCGCGGGGCACGAAAAAACCGTGACTCCTTGGAAGCTGGGTGACCACGGAACGCGGCCACCCGAGGTTGATGGTGACGCAAGATGCGCACCTGAGGTCATGGAGCCGCTCCGCGAGTCCAGAATCGAGAGTCGCGATGATCTCAGCCGCATGATCAGCCGGTGTGGCGATCAACACGGCGTCGCCGGTCTGCCGTTCTCCGCCGAGCAGATCGACAACGAATCGACTCGCCTCTCGCCTCAAGCATTGCGCCCGGCGATTCAGGCGCAGAGAGCCCGGGGGCAGGCGACCCGCCAAGGCGTTGAGCAGGACGCCCAGCCCACCGTTCAGGGTCACGATCGATGGCGGAGCTCCGGGCCGGGCTTGAGGCATGGATTGCCCACCGCCCATGATCCGTCCGTTCTCCCGCTCGCGAACGAGAAACCGCGGGAACGTCATCGCCATGCTCAGCCGTTCGATGTCCGCCATGTAGATGCCGCCGACGATCGGTTCGGTCATTCGCGAACAGATCTCGGCGCCGAACCGGCGGCGCACGAACGAGGCGACGCTCTCATCGCCGCCGTCTTGGGGGGGCTCGGCGCGAATGCGAGGCTCCCAGAGCGCCCGGGCCTTGCCGATCCAGGAGAGCAGCGGCGATCCGAGCAAGGGTCGCGCACGCGTAGGGGCGAGCAGAGCGAATCCGGCCGGAACGGGGAGCAGGCGATCGTTGTGGAGAATGTCGGCGCGGCCGGGAGGTGAGCTCACAACGCTGCCACCGAGGCCCAGCGCCGCGCAGAGTGTGAGTCCCGCCGGCTTGTGGGTGACTAGGGTGTCGGGACCACGCTCGAGGAGAGCGCCTTCGTGGCGCTCGGTCCCGAGCACGCCGCCCGCGCGTGACGCCGCTTCCAGAACGACGACCTCGAGACTCTGCCGACGGTCGCGCGCCAGGTTGAGGATGCGGTTCGCGGCGGCCAGGCCTCCGATGCCGGCGCCCACGATGAGCACGCGCGCCGGCCTAGACCCGGCGCCAGGGCCGCCGTTCAGGGCGCCACTCCCTTGTTCCAGGCGATCTCACGCTTCAACCAGGTCGAGTTGTCAGCCGCGATCTCGATCACGGCCTCCGCAAAACGCTCGCTGTCGTTCAGGGCGGGGACCAAGCTCAGGGTCTCACCGCCATTCGCTTTCCAGGTCTCGACGCCTCGAATCCCCAGCTCCTCGAGTGTTTCGAGACAGTCGGCGACAAAGCCGGGAGAGAGGATTACCGCCTTGCGGACACCCTTGCGCGCCTCGTCCGCCAGCACCTGGTCGGTCTGTGGGCGAAGCCAGGGCGTTCGACCCAGTCGCGACTGGAAGCACACCACGACCTGTTCAGGCGTGAGCCCGAGGCGTTCCGCGAGCGCGCGAGCGGTCGCATAGCAGTGCGCGCGATAACAGTACCGATTGGCCGGCCCCACGGCGGCGCAGCAGTCCGCCTGCACCAGGCAGCGACTACCGGTGGAATCACTCCGTCGCACTTGACGTTCGGGCAAGCCGTGGAAGCTCATGAAGACCCGTTCCGCGGTGCCGTCGGCGAGATACGGCCGGGCGACTTCCGCGCGAGCCTCGAGGAACGCGGGATGGTCATAGAACGGAGGGATCACCTGGAGGTACGGGGTGTTCCAGTGCGGCGCCGCCAGCTCGAGTACGCGCGCGATCGTCGAGCCCGTCGCGGCGGCGCTGTACTGAGGGTAGAGCGGGAACACCACGAGGCGATCGACTCCTGCCCGTTTGAAACGGTCGAGCGCCGAGGCGATCGATGGATTGCCGTAGCGCATCGCGAGCTCGACCCGGACCGCGCCTCCGAGCCGCTCCTGAACCCGGCCTGCGAGGGCTCGGCTGTGCACCAACAGGGGCGAGCCCTGAGGCGTCCAGATCTTCTGATACGCCGCGGCCGACACGCGGGGGCGGCGGGGCAGGATCAGCAGCTCGAGAATCAGGAATCGCTGGAGTGTGGGGACGTCCAGGACCCTCGGGTCGGAAAGGAATTCCCGCAGGTAGCGACGCACTTCGCGCGGACGCGGCGCGTCAGGTGTTCCGAGATTGACGAGCAGGAGCCCCACATGCGAAGTCATCGGGAGCAGGACACTACCGCGCGTCTTGACCGGTTGGAAATCCGCACAGTAGACTGCCCGCGCTCAAGCAAAAAAACGAAGCCACTTCTCGTCAGGGAGGTGTGTTGAAGAGACGGAGCGCGGAATCGAACGGCACGTCGGGAGCGGGGAGGTCGTCCCACGCTCGGATTGTCCGTTCTCACTGGCGGCGGGGACGCTGATCGATGGCGCAGATATTTCCCCGCTGGGTCAACGAACTGCCGCTGCGCATCGCCGCCGGCGGCGCAGTGGCCGGGATCCTAGTCGTGTGTGGCATTTGGTACTTCTTCTCTCCGCGCTTCACCGATGTCGGCTATCAGCCCGTCCAGCCGGTGGCGTACAGCCACAAGCTGCATGCGGGTGACCTTGGCCTCAATTGCCTGTATTGCCATGCCACGGTCGACCGTTCGCCGGTCGCGGTTATCCCGCCGACTCAGGTGTGCATGAACTGTCACCGCGTGGTGAAGCGCGACTCGCCCATGTTGGCGTCGATCCGCGAGAGCGCCTCGAGCGGCCGGCCCATGCGCTGGGTGCGGGTGCACAAGCTGGCAGATTTTGCCTTTTTCGATCATCGGCCGCATTTGCGCGCCGGCGTGGGCTGTTCGACCTGTCACGGACGCATCGATCAGATGGAGCGCGTGGCGCAGGCGCAACCCCTGAGCATGGGTTGGTGCCTCGACTGTCACCGCAACCCTGACGCGTACCTGCGCCCGCAGGACGAGGTGACCAACATGGAGTGGACCGCGCCGCGCGACCAGATGGCATTCGCCGCCCGCATCAAAGTCGAAAAGAAGCTGCAGCCGCCAGTCGATTGCACGGGGTGCCACCGGTGAGCGAGTCCGGCTGCGGCGGTTCGAACTGCGGGTGTGGTGGCGCGGAAGCTGCCAAGCCTGAGCGCGAGCATTGGCGGAGCCTGGAGCAGCTCGCCGGGACGCCAGAGGCCCAGGCGTTCATGGAGCGCGAGTTCCCGGTGGGCGCTTCGGAGCTTCCAGAAGGTGTGTCGCGTCGAGAATTGGTGCAGCTGCTGGGCGCGTCGCTATCGCTCGCCGGGCTCGCTGCCTGCCGGCGACCGGTCGAGAACATCGTGCCTTTCGTCACCCCGCCGGAAGAGCTGATTCCGGGGATACCGAAGCGCTACGCCACGACCATGCCGTTCGGCATGTCGGCGTACGGCCTGCTGGTCGAGAGTCACGAGGGCCGGCCGACGAAGATCGAGGGCAATGAGCTGCATCCCGCGACCGCGGGAAGCGCCAGCGCCCAGATGCAGGCCTCGATTCTTGCGCTCTACGATCCAGACCGCTCCGCCCACGTCATGCGACGCGGCACGGGTTCGGGATTCGAGCCCAAGGCTTGGGCTGACTTCTTGGCGGCCTGGAAGGAGCTCGAAACAGGCTACGTGGCTTCCGGAGGCGTCGGCTTGGCGGTTTTGGCGCCCGCGATGAGCTCGCCGACGTTGTTTCGCCTCGCCGGGCTCCTGCGGCAGCGCTTCCCGCAGATGCATTGGGTCAACTGGGAGCCGGTGAACGAAGAAAATGCCCTAGCGGGTGTCGCCCTGTTGGCTGGACGCGCGCTGCGGCCGGTGTACGACCTCGCGGCGGCCAAGGTCATCCTGTCTCTCGACGCCGACCTGTTCCTCGGTGAGAGCGAAGCCGTGAAACTGGCCCGCGGGTTCGCCGATGGCCGCCGGTTGTCGGCCGAGCACGACGAGATGAACCGCCTGTGGGTCGTAGAAAGCGAGCTCACCACCACGGGCGCGATGGCCGACCACCGGCAGCCGATGCCGAGCTTTCAAATCGGAGCTTTCGCTGCTGCGCTGGCGCTGAAGCTCGCGGCCGCCGGTGTTTCGGTGAGTGCTCCGGCTGGAGCCGCAGCCGCAAACTTGGTGCCGGCACTCTGGATGGATGTGCTGGCCCGGGACTTGGCCGCCAACCGGGGCAAGAGCCTTGTCGTCGCGGGTCGCGATCAGCCGCCGGCGGTGCACGCCCTAGCTCTGGCGCTCAATGCGGCGCTCGGCAACTTGGGGACGACTGTCAGCCTGCACGAGCTCACGGATGTTTTGCCGCCCAGCGGGGCCGGGCTGGCGGGTCTTGCAAGTGCGATGCAGTCCGGCGCCGTTTCGACGTTGATCACCCTGGGCGGCAATCCGGTGTACGACGCGCCGGCCGACGTTCCGTTCGCCACGGCGCTGCCCCGGGTCGCGAACGTGGTCCACCTCGGGCTCTCGTTCGACGAGACCGCCGAGCACTCGCTTTGGCATCTGCCGGAGGCGCACTTCCTGGAGTCCTGGAGCGACTGCCGAGCCGCCGACGGCACGGCGAGTGTGGTGCAACCGCTCATCGCGCCGCTGCATGGCGGGCACAGCGCCGTCGAGCTCTTGGCCGTGCTGGCTGGGGCGGTTCCGGCCGGACAAGAGGTCTCGGGCTACGACGCGGTTCGCGACACCTGGCGTCCGATTCTTGCCACGGCTGCCGCCGGCGACACGTTCGATCACGCCTTCAACAAGGTGCTGCACGACGGCCTGCTGGCCGGCAGCGCGTTGTCTCCCGCTGCAGTGGATGCGACACGGATGTCCGAGCTCCCACCCGCCGCGGCTCAGCCCGCTGGCGACGGCCTCGAGGTCGTCTTCCGGCCCTCGCCGGCGCTTCACGACGGACGCCTCGCCAACGTCGCCTGGCTGCAAGAGCTGCCCGACGCGGCGAGCAAGATGACGTGGGGCAACGCCGCGCTGGTTGCGCCGGCGACCGCCGCCCACCTGAGGCTCGCCAACGAGGATGGAGCGACGCTCACCGTCGGAGGCAAGTCTGTCGAGCTTCCGATCTGGATCGTGCCGGGCCAGGCGGAGAACACCGTCGTGGTCAACCTCGGCTACGGCCGTCGCGCCGCCGGCCGGGTGGGCAACGGCGTCGGAACCGACGTCTACCCTCTGCGCACCGCGGTTAGCCTCGGGTTCACCCAGGGCGGCAAGCTCGAGGCAAGCGGGCATCGTAGGCGCGTGGCGCAGACCCAGGATCACGGCACCATGGAAGGCCGGCCGATCGTGCGCGAGGCGGCGCTCGAGGAGTGGCGCAAGGAGCCGAACTTCGCCACCGAGATGGTCGAGATTCCCAATCCGGCACCGCTTTGGAAGCAGCACAGCTACGCCGAGGGTCCGCAGTGGGGCATGACGATCGACTTGTCTTCGTGCACCGGCTGCAATGCGTGCGTGATCGCCTGCCAGAGCGAGAACAACGTGCCTTCGGTTGGCTTCGAGCAGGTGCGCAATGGGCGTGAAATGCACTGGATTCGCATCGACCGCTACTTCTCCGGCACGCCCGAGCGTCCGGAAGTTGTCTTCCAGCCGGTTCCCTGCATGCACTGCGAAAACGCGCCCTGCGAGCAGGTGTGCCCCGTCGGCGCCACCGTGCACGACCGCGAGGGCTTGAACGCGATGGTGTACAACCGCTGCATCGGCACGCGCTACTGTTCCAACAACTGCCCCTACAAAGTGCGGCGGTTCAATTTCTTCAACTTCACCAAGGACACGCCCGAGTTGGTCAAGATGGCGGCCAACCCCGACGTGACGGTGCGCTCGCGCGGCGTGATGGAGAAGTGCTCGTACTGCGTGCAGCGCATCCAGGCGGCGAAGATCGACGCCAAGATGGGCGAGCGGCCGCTCAAGGACGGCGACGTCCGTCCGGCTTGCCAGCAGACCTGCCCGACCCAGGCGATCCAGTTCGGCGACATCCGCGATCCGCAGAGTCAGGTGAGCCTGCACAAGAAGCAGAGCCGCAACTACGAGCTGCTGGCCGAGCTCGGGAACAAGCCGCGCACGAGCTACCTGGCGCGTATTCGCAATCCGCATCCGGAACTGGCGAATGGCTGACTCGTCGCGCTGGCGTCTAGGGTTGAGCCTTGGAGTTCTAATGCTCGGCGGCGTGCTCGGCTGCGCGCGCGGCTCGACCTCGAGCAGCCCGCCGATCCACCCCAATCCAAACATGTATCAGCAGCCGCGCTACGACGCCCAGTCGTCGAGCGAGTTCTTTTACGATGGCGCCGAGATGCGCCCTCCCGTGCCCGGTACGGTGGCGCGTGGCGAGCTCCGCGACGACGGGCCGTATTGGACCGGGAAGGATGCCGCGGGTGCGTTTGTGACTGCGATTCCGGTTACCATCGATGACGCGGTCAAGGAACGCGGGGCACGACGCTTCGCGATCTATTGCGCGGCTTGCCACGATGCACACGGCGACGGCAAGGGGATTCTCTTCGAACGCGGCAAGATTCCCACGCCCACGTTTCACAGCGACCGGTTGCGGCAGATGGCGGTTGGCCAGATCTTCGACACCATCACGAATGGCACTGGCCTGATGCCTTCGTACAAGTATCCGATTCCGGTCGCAGACCGGTGGGCGATCATTGCGCATCTGCGTCTCATTCAGGCCGAGCGCGCCGCCCGCTCTCCAGTACCTGCTAGCCCCGCTTCGGCGGTCACACCGGCGGCGACTCCATCACCCGCGGCGGGCAAGTCATGAAGAGCAATCCGATGTTCCGCGCCATCGTCGCGACCCTGGTCGGTTTCGCGCTCGTAGTCGGTGTCGCGACGTTCCTGCTCCACCGGGAATACCACGCGCCCTACACCCAGCCCGCCGCGAGCGCCCCGGCGGAAACGCCCCGGGCACAGGGCGTCGCCGACCAGAAGGCCGAAGAAGACAAGCGCGATCGCGAGAAGCCGTACCAGGAAGTCGAATACCGCGCCTTCCCCAAGATCGGCAGCCGAGTCGCCGTCTGGGTGATCGCCCAGCTCCACTTGCTCTTCGCCGCCTTCGTGCTCGCGGTGCCGCTCTTCGCCCTGATCATCGAGTTCATCGGCTATCGCACCAAGGATCCGCGCTACGACCATCTGGCCTACGAGTTCTGCAGACTGCTGTCGGTTTCGTTCTCGCTCACCGGAGCGTTCGGGGCCGTGCTCACCTTCATGCTGCTGATCCTGTATCCGAAGTTCATCGGCTACATGGTGAGCGTGTTCTCGCCCACGTTCTTGATCTACGTCGCGTTGTTCTTTCTCGAGGCGTTTTTCCTGTACACCTACTACTACGGTTGGGGCAAGTTCTCGCCGCGAGTGCACCTGATGCTCGGGCTGGGTCTCAACCTGGTGGGTACGGCGATCATGCTGATCGCGAACGCCTGGCTCACGTTCATGACGTCGCCGTCGGGGATTTCGGAAAAAGGCGCCCTGATCAGCACCTGGGATGCAGTGCACAACTACACCTGGATGCCGATCAACATCCACCGCATCATCGCCAACATCGCGTTTGGCGGCTCGGTGGCCGCGGCCTACGCGGCGTACAAGTTCCTCGGGGCCAAGACCGACGAGGAGCGCGCGCACTACGACTGGATGGGCTACATCGGCAACTTCGTCGCCATCTGCGCGTTTCTGCCCCTGCCCTTCGCCGGCTACTACCTGGCGAAGGAGATCTACGCGTACTCGCAGACCCTAGGCCTGACCATGATGGGCGGCGCCTTCTCCTGGCTGTTCATCATCCAAGCCGTGCTGATCGGCAACCTCTTCCTCGCCGCGAACTACTACCTGTGGCTGGGGATGGGGCGAATCAAGGGCGCCGAGCAGTTCCAGAAGTACATCAAGTACCTGCTCATGCTGGTCGCGCTCTGCTTCATGGTGTGGGCGACGCCGCGCTCGATCATCTCCACGGTCTCGGAGATCCGCGCCATGGGTGGCTCGTCGCATCCGGCGCTGCAATTCCTGGGCGTGATGTCGGCCAAGAACACCGCGGTCAACATCCTCATCTTGACGACCTTCCTGAGCTTCCTGCTCTATCGGCGGAGCGGCAAGACTCCGATCGTACCGTGGGCCAAGGCGGGCAATCGGGCGCAGCTGATCATCTTCCTGGCGGCGGCGTCGATCGTCATCTTCCTCGGCGTGTACGGCTATTTCGTCGAGGCCAGGGTGCGCATCTTTTTCTCGATCCCGCAGGTGCTCTCAGTGCTCATCGCGATGATTTCGGTGACGACGATCGACGTTTTCCTCTTCCGCAACGCCAAGAAGGCCGGCGAGCCGCAGTGGGGCAAGATCAATCCGATCTCCCAATACGTGCTGATCTTCATCGCCGTGACCTTCACCTGGCTGATGGGCCTCATGGGCTACGTGCGGTCGGGCCTCCGCCAGCACTGGCACGTGTACGGCGTGATTCGTGACACCTCGCCGGACGCCTTTACGCCTACCCTCGGCTTCGCGACCACGGTCGTCTCGGTGACCGTGTTGATTTTCTTCCTGCTGATCAGCTTCGTGTTCTGGCTGGCGAGCCTGGGCGGCAAGAAGGACTGGGAGCCCAAGCCGCCGAAGGATCTCGAGGCGGCGCGATGAGGATTCCCGTGAGCTTGCGAATCGCGGCCTTGGCCGTCGCGACCACGGGGTTTTACACCTATGTCGGTCAGCTCGTGCCGCAGAAAGAGGTCCATCCGCCGGTCGATACGGTCATGAGTAAGGACATGACTCCCGACCAGATGCGAAAGACCGGCCGCGACATCATGGAAAACAAGGGGCTGTGCTTTACCTGCCACACCATCGGCAAGAAGACCGGGCCCTATCGCTATCCCGACCTGGACGGTGTTGGCGCGCGTGCCGCCCACCGCGTGCCGGGCCTCAGTGACGTCGAATATCTCGCACAATCGCTTTATGAGCCTGAGAAGTTCATCGTCCCGGGCTTCAACCCCGGTATGCCCCAGATCAGCAAGCCGCCAATCGGTTTGACCGACGACGAAATCCTGGCGGTGATCTCGTACCTGCAGAGCCTGGGCGGCACGACCACGGTGAACATGCAGACCAAGCTCCCATGGCAGAACGGTGGACCGGGACTGGTCGCCGGAGCCGCGGGGGCGGCTGCTGCGCCGGCCGCTCCTGTGCCCGTGTCGCCTCCCGCCGATGCCGGGGCGAAAACTCCCGCGCCAACCAGCGGCGCGGCGAAGCTTCCCGCTCCTGTGGCGAGTCACTAGCGATGAATCTGCCGATCGTCCTCTGGGTGGTGCTGCCGTTGATCCTGGTACAGGTGATCCTGCGGATCCGGCGCGCCGGTACGTTCCTGTGGACCCTGACCTCCTGGGCCTCGATCTTCGTTTTCCTCCGCTACGGATTCGCGGTACCAGTCCCCCAATCGGTGGTGACGCTGTACATGGGAATTGTCACCCTGGCGACGGTCGCCTACATCACTTCCGATCGTGAACGCTTGCATGGATTCACCGGACCACTCGTCCGTCTATGCACTGACCCGTCCAGGAAGACTCTGCTCTATGCCGTGGTGGTCCTGGTGCCGGCGCTCGTGGCTTTCGGGGTCTATCGCCGGATGAACGTCAAGCTCGAAGCGCCGGCGTTCCCTCGCACCATCCACCCGGCGCCGCCGGACACCGTGACGGTCCACGACAAGGCATTCGACTTGGTGCATCTGGACAGCCCGTACGCCGCCCTCAAGACTTCGGACCCCGAGGCCTTCAAGAAACACTTGGCCAACGGCCGGCGGGTCTACTACCAGAACTGCGTTTTCTGCCACGGCGACGCCTTACGCGGCGACGGGATGTACGCGCGCGGGCTGAACCCGATTCCGACGAATTTCGCCGACGGCGGCGCCATCGCCTTGCTGCAGGAGTCCTTCCTGTTCTGGCGTATCTCGAAGGGCGGCCCGGGTCTTCCCGACGAAGGCGGCCCGTGGGATACGGCAATGCCGAGTTGGGAGAAGTTCCTCAGCGAGGAAGAGATCTGGGACGTAGTGCACTTCCTCTACGACTTCACCGGCCAGCAGCCGCGGGCGCGCGAGGACCACAAGTGAGCGTCGCGCGCTCAGCCGTGCTCGCTGTTTCGTATCTGGCTCTGTCTTCGTTCAGCGGCTTGGCGTCAGCGCAGACAGCCGCGGACGGCGAGGCGGGCGGGCCGCTCTATCAGAAGCTTTGCTCGCAATGTCACGGCGTCAAGGGGGACGGCCAAGGCCTCGCGGCGGCGCATCTGCTTCCGAAGCCAAGAGACTTTACCGCCGGCAAATTCAAGATCCGCCACACGCCGAACGGTGCGCTGCCCACCGACGACGACTTGCGTCACGTCATTCGCGAGGGCATGCCATACACCTCGATGCCGGCTTGGAAGCAACTGTCGGATTCCGATATCGAGACGCTGTTGGCGGCGGTCAAATCGTTTTCGCCCGATTTCGCGGATGCCGCCAAGAAGCCGACCCCAATCACGATTCCGAAGGCGCCGGCGTTCTCGAAGGAGTCCGCGGAGAAGGGCAAGGAGGTCTACCAGCGTATCGGTTGCGGTGCCTGCCACGGCGAACAGGGCCGCGGCGACGGGACCTCGGCGCCGACGCTCAAGGACGACTGGGACCACCCGATCCGGCCCGCTGACCTAACCATGCGCTGGACGTTTCGCGGCGGACCTTCGCGCGAGGACATCTACCGCACCTTCAGCACCGGTCTCAACGGCACGCCCATGCCGTCGTTCGCCGAATCGCTGAGCGCTGTCGAGCGCTGGCAGCTGGTGGACTACATCGAGAGCCTCGACGGCCGCGATGCGCCGGGTTACTCGAGTCTCCTGCAGGTCGCCTGGAGCACGGACGACCTCGATCTCGCGCGCGGCAAGGAGCTCTTTGCCAACGCGCCCATGGCGTACTTCCCGATCGTCGGCCAAGTGACCGAACCGGGACGCGACTTCCATCCGTCGGCGAGCGGCATCACGGTGCGTGGGCTCTACAACGCCAAGGAAGTCGCGTTCGAGATGTCGTGGCACGACCTGCGCGCGGACGCCAGCGGTCACAATGCGCCCGACATCGTGGTGCCCCCGGAAGAGGACGCCGGCGATGCGGCGGCTGCGCCAGCGAAGAGCGGCGATGTCTGGGGTGACGATGCCGCCCCCGCGACGCCCGCTCCAGCGCCCGCCGGCGGCGCGGACATCTGGGGCGAAGAGTCGGCCACGGCCGCTCCGGCCGGCGGTGCCGGCGAGTTCTCGGACGCGGTCGCGATCCAGCTCCCGACGCAGCTTCCGACGGGCATCCGGAAGCCGTACTTCATCTTCGGCGACGCGCAGAACTCGGTCGACCTCTGGTTCGTCGATCTGGCATCGAAAGCCGCGCAGCGTTACTCTGGCGCAGGCAGCAAGAGCGTGTCGCTGGTCGAGGGGGAGGACCTGACCTCGGTCGCGAGCTACGATCACGGCGAGTGGACCGTGTTCGTGAAGCGTGCCGCTCGCACCAGCGGCGGCGTCAGTTTCGTCGAGAATCAGTTCGTTCCCGTCGCGTTCTCGCTCTGGGACGGCTTCCAGCGCGAACGTGGCAACAAACGCGGCTTGACGCAATGGATGTATCTGTACACGATGCCGCAGGAGAGTCCGTCGCCGTTCCTGCCGATGTTGGAGAGCGCGATCGGGGTGCTCGTCGTCGAGCTCCTGCTGATCGCCTGGGTGAGGCGGCGGTCTCGAGAGCTCGGTACGACGCACGACAACCAGGACGGCGAGGTTTCTCATGTATAGCAAGATCTACGTTCCGGTCGACAACTCTGATTTCTCCAACCGCGCGATCACGAACGCCGTGGCCCTGGGCAAGGTCTTCGGATCCGCGATGGTCGGCAGCCACGTCTATGCCGCGCGCATGCACGACTATCGCTTCAAGCAGATGGAGTACACACTGCCGGACGAGTATCTCGACGAGGTCGAGCTCGAGCGCCAGCGCAAGATCCACGACAGCTTGATTACCCTCGGATTGAAGCTGATCTCGGAGAGCTATCTGGATCAGATGCAGAATCTCTGTCAGGCGAGCGCGCTGCCTTTCGAACCCCGGATGATGGACGGCAAGCACCATACCGAGCTCATCCGCGACATCCAGGGTGTGGACTGCGACCTGGTCGTGATGGGCGCGTTGGGCATCGGGCGCGTGAAGGACAGCGAGATCGGCTCGGTGTGCGACCGCGTGGCGCGCATGAGCACGCGGGACGTGTGGGTAGTGAAGCATCTACCGAAGAAGGACGAGGTCGAGGGCGACACCATCCTGGTCGGTATCGACGGCAGCCCGCAGTCGTTCGGTGCGCTGCAGACCGCCATCGAGCTCGCCAAACGGTTCGAAAAGAAGGTCGAGATCATCGGTGTCTACGATCCGTATCTGCATTATTCGGTGTTCCACGGCATCGTCGGCGTCTTGTCGGAGCGCGCCTCGAAGGTCTTTCGCTTCGAGGAGCAGAACCAGCTCCACGAAGAAATCATCGACACCGGCCTGGCGCAGATCTACCAGTCCCACCTCGACGTGGCCGAGCGCATCGCGCTCGATGCCGGAACAGTGGTCACGAAGACTCTGCTCGACGGCAAGGCATTCCAGAAGATCCTCGACCACGTGCGCAAGACCAACCCGTGGCTGGTGGTCGTGGGGCGCATCGGTGTGCACAGCCCGGCCGACGAGACCGGCCTCGGCAGCAACACCGAGAACCTCCTGCGTCGTTGCTCCTGCGACATCCTGTTGTCCACCGCGCTGGCCTATCCGGACATCGACGTGCGCGCCGAGGAGAGCATCAAGTGGACGCCCGAGGCCGAGGCCCGCATGCTGCGCGTGCCGCCGCAGGTGAAGGGCATCGCGCGCACCGGCATCCTGCGCTTGGCGCTCGAGAAGGGCCACTCCGTGGTGACCAACTCGGTGATCGACGAGGCAATGGAACGCTTCATGCCGAAGCAGGCCCGGGACATGACCTTCCAGCTCGCCGAGCGCATGGCCCTCGAGCTCGCCGAGCGCCAGCCGGTCGCGATCTGCAAGCGTTGCGGGGTCGCGGCAAGCGAGTCCGACGCCGTGCGCTGCGCGGTCTGTGGCAGCGCCGAGCTCGAGCACATCGATCGCGAAATGCTGGAGCGCATCGCGAAGGCCGAGGGCGGCTTGGCCGAGGAGGTCACCTACGACGGCCGTAAGCTGGTGTGGAGCGAGAGCGCTCGCCGCGCCCTGTGGACGTTGAAGGATGCCTACAAGCGCCGGCGCGCGAAGGCCCGCATCGAAAAGACGGCACGCCTGCGCAAGCTCGCCACGGTGACGCTCGAGCTCGCCCAGCAGGTGGTCGAGGAAGAAACCGGCGTGCCGCTCGCGGACGGCGTGAAGGCCGCTGGAGATGCGCCCTCGACCGCTTCGCTCGACGACGCTCCGGCGGTGGCCACCGAGGCCGGAACCGACGCCTCTGCGTCCGAGGCAACCGGCGAGAAGCGGCTCATCGCGCGTGACGCCAAGCATGTGCCCTTGCTGTCGACCTTGGCTTGGAACGGCGAGGCCGTGGAGCGCATCCTCCGGGTCCCTGCCGGCTTCATGCGCAATCGGACGCAGGATCGCATCGAGGTGCTGGCGGGCGAGCGCGGCGTCAACTCGGTAAATCTGGCATTGGTCGAAGAAGGTGTCGCCATCGGCCGCCAGATGATGGAGGAGATGCTGCGCAGCCAGACGGCGGTCCAGCCGGGCGCTGCGAACACCTCGGCGAATGGCCATGCCGCGGCGCGCATGGAAGCGAGCGACGTTACTCCCGCAGCGGTGAATGGCGGTGAGCGCAAGCCCGCCTTGAACGAAGTCGGCTCTCCGTCGGCGCTCCAGGCTCGGCGAGCGGGACCGCATCCCGAGCTCGAGACTCGCACGGGGCTGGCCGAGCCGACTCCGGATGCCTGACCCGCGGCCGACCGCCGCGGCAGCTCGCCGTCGTCGATGACTGCCTATCGTTTCTGCCGCACGGACGACATGAGTTTGCTCGTCGCGGCCTATGAGGCCTGCCGGGGTCCGGAGGATGCCGGGACCCCGGACCTCGACCTGAGCCGTTTCAAACGCCTGGTCAGGGAGATCGATCTCTGGTGCAGCAGCTGCATGGTGGCGCTCGAAGGCCGTGAGCCCGTCGGAGTCCTCCTGGGAGCCAAGCGAGCCACGGAGACGCTGGTCTACGGGCTGCGCGTGCATCCCGACCACCGGCGCAAGGGGCACGGGCGGCACCTGCTCACCTCGCTGGGGCAAAAGCTCGCGATCCTGGGCCCGCCGCGCCTGTTGGCGGAGGTGCCGCTCGAACGCGCGGCGGCCTGCGGTCTTTTCGCTGCTTGCGGGTGGCGCGAGTCGATGCGGCTCACGGACTGGCACCGCGATGCCGCCGGGCTTGGTCGGGGCAATGCCTCGCTGGAGGCGCTGACGCCGGTCACCCTTGCGGAGCTTGGAGATCTCCTCGCAAATAGCTTGCTGTGGCCTCAGGGTGGGTGCTGGGAACGAGACCTCCCAGCGCTCGAGAAACAGGCCGCGGCCCTGCGCGGACTGGCGTTCCATTCTCCGGATCGCGTCGAGGCCTGGGTGCTCTATCGTCCACCCGCTGCCGAGCGCCCGGGATGCGAGATCTTGAGGGTTGGCCTCGCGGACGGCCCGCGCGGCAAAGTTGCGCTCGAAGTGCTGCTGGATGAGCTCTCCAAGCTCGGCCAGGGCGCTCCGTTGGAGCTCACTCGTGTCGGCAGCGGCGAGCTGGGCGAGAGTGTGCTGCGCGCGGTGGGTTTCAAGCCGGGAGCCGAGCACGCTCTCTTCGCAACCGAGGCCAAGGCAGCATAGGCTCACCGGAACATGAGGAGCTACTCACAGATCGTCGGCGATGGCGGTTCGGGCGTTGCCGAACAGATTGCCGAGATCGAGCACAGCATCGCTCGCCGGATGGCGAACATTCGCCACGTCGTGGCGATCGGCTCGGGCAAGGGCGGCGTAGGCAAGAGCACGCTGACCCGCCAGCTCGCCGCCGTCTTGACCTTGCGCGGGAAACGGGTCGGTGTGCTCGATGCCGATTTCAACGGACCGAGCCAGGCCGTGCTCGGTGGCGTACGCGACCTTCCGCCGATGCCCGGCGCAGAAGGCCTCCTCGTACCGCGGACGCGCGAAGGGATCCAGGTGCTTTCGGTGGGCAGCGTCCTTGCCGAAGGCGCGGCGCTCGATCTGCCGAGTGTTGCCCCGGGCAGCTCGCACACCTGGCGGGCGACGCGGGAGTTCGCGAACCTGGCCGAGCTGCTGGCCGCGGTGCATTGGGGGGCATTGGACTACCTGCTGGTTGACCTGCCGCCGGGGCCGGAGCGCACAGCGCAGTTCGCGAATTTCCTCGGCCCGGGCATCAAGGTGGTCCTGATTTCGATTCCGTCGGCCCTGGCTCGAGGCGTGGTTGCGCGATCGCTCGATGCTCTCCGCCCGTTGCCGAATCGCGTGCTCGGCTACGTCGAGAACATGAGCGGCTATGCCTGCGCTGGATGCGGCACCGTGCGGCCGCTCTTCCCGGAAGAGCCTGACGCCGCCGGTCTCGACATCCCCTGCCTCGGGCGAGTGCCGTTCGATCCCGAGTTGGCGCAACTCTCCGATCGGGGTCTGGCAGTGACCGACATGAATCCGAAAAACGAGGTGGTCGCGGCCGTCACCCGAGTGGCGGCGGCGATCGAGCAACGACTCGAGGAGGCATCATGAAATTCCTCTGCGTACCCTGCGACTCGCCGATGACCATGCGGGCCACCGAGGAGAGCGAACCCGGCTCGCTCTCGGTGATCTACACCTGCCCCGAATGCGGCTACGAGATGGCCATGCTGACCAATCCCTCCGAGACCCAGTTCGTGCGCTCGCTGGGCGTGCGCATTGGCCCTGCGGTTGCGGCCGCGATTGCCTCGCCGACGAATGGCGTGGTGAGCGACGGGCCGGTCGAACAGGCCGCGGCGGGTAAGTGTCCCTTCTCGGCCATGATCGGTGGAGCCGCCACGGAAGTGGCGACCGATGGCCCCTCCTGGACCCCCGAGGCCCTGGCTCGCCTCGATGCCATCCCCGAGATGGTGCGCCCCATGGCGCGCGCCGGGATCGAGATGGTGGCGCGGGAGAACGGCCACCAGCTCATCGACGAGGCCGTGCTGTCCGCGGCGCGGGCGCGATTCGGCATGTGAGCATGGATTCCCTGACCACAGGCTCGGGTCAGGCGATAGGGCCGGCGGCGGTGTTCGCGCGGCCCTACGTGGTTTCTTGGAATCTGACCTACCGCTGCAACCTGGCGTGCGAGCACTGCTACCTCGACGCCGGGCCGGCCAAGGTTCAAACGGCAGCATTCGCCGATCGAAGCGAGCTCTCGACCGAGCAGTGCTATCGCGTGATCGACGAGATCGCGGCCTTCGCCCCGGAGTGCGTGACGATCCTGACCGGCGGCGAGCCGCTGCTGCGCCGCGACATCGTCGAGATCATCCGCTACGGCGCCGGAAAAGGCCTGTGGATCGTGGTCGGCACCAACGGGGTGAAGATCACCGAGAATCTCGCGAGGGTCCTCCAGGCCGAAGGCGTGCGCGGTCTGGCTCTTTCTCTCGACGCTCTGGACGCCCAACGCCACGACACCTTCCGCCGTGTGCGCGGCGCCTGGGAGAACACCGTCGAGGGCGCCCGGATCCTCACCCGCGTGGGCCTGCCGTTCATCGTGCAAACCACGGTCGGCGCTCACAACCGAGAGGAGCTCGACGCGATCGCCGCGTTTGCCCACGACGAACTCGGTGCCAAGGTGTGGAACCTGTATTTCTTGGTTCCGAGTGGCCGCGGAGCCTTCGTGAGCGATCTCTCACCAGTCGAGTACGACCAGGTGCTGACCCAGCTGGCGAGCATTCAACGCCATTGGTCCGATCGCATGCTGGTCAATGCGAAGTGTGCGCCGCACTTCGTGCGCACGCTGCTCTCCGAGGATTCAGCCGCCCCCTTCCCAAAGACCTTCGGAGGCGGCGCTGGCGGCTGCCCGGCCGGCACCCACTACCTGGGCATTCGACCCAACGGTGATCTCACCCCGTGTCCCTATCTCCCGCTGTTCGCCGGCAACCTCCAACAACACGGTTTGCGGGATCTTTGGGACAACTCCGAGCTATTCACCCGAATCCGGCAGCGCGACCATCTGGGCGGCCGCTGCGGCCCGTGCGAGCTCAATTCCATGTGCGGCGGCTGCCGCGCGCGGGCCTATGGCATGACCGGTGACGTGATGGCAGAAGATCCGCTATGCACCCACCAGCCCGGCACCCTGCAGGTCGCGGTCGACAGATTGCGCCCAGCGGCAGTCGAGTATGGGCAAGCGCCCACGGTGGCCTTGCACTGGGAGCCGGAAGCCACCGAACGCATGCAACGGATTCCTGCCTTCGTGCGTGGAATGGTGACCCGTGCCGTTGAGGGTTGGTGCGAGAAAAACGGCGTCGACCGAGTGACCGCCGAAGTGCTGGAGGGCATCCGGGCGAAGATGCCTACTCCGAAGGTCTTCGGCCGGTGAGCCTGCCTGGGGATGAACGCCAACGGCGGCATAGGCGGATGTTCTCGTAGGGGCACGGCGTCGCCGTGCCCTGGGTAGGGAGAACGTCCACCCTGCGGGAATAGAACCCCTGACCATGCCCGGACGTCGACGCTCGATTCGTCTCACGGACCATGACTACGCTTCAACCGGCGCGTATCTTGTGACGATTTGCAGCTACCAGAGAAGCAACGTTTTCGGCGAGATCAGCAATCGAGCGATGTCTCTGAACACCTGCGGCGAAATCGTTCGCGAGGAGTGGTGTGCGACCGCTGCCCGACGGTCCAACGTGCGGCTGAGCACAGCCGAGTTCGTTGTGATCCCCAATCACATGCATGGCGTAGTGCATATCGTCGGCGATCGCGCGCTCGTTCAAGTCCGTGACCATCCGGCGCCTGAATGCTCTCCTGGACTCGCCGCGAGGCACACCGGTGTGGCAGCGCAACTACTACGAGTCAGTTATCCGCGACGAAGGCGCGATCAACCGAGTCCGCGACTACATTGCGGCGAACCCGGCACGGTGGGCCGAGGACCCTGAGAATCCGCGGGCAGCCGACGACCCTGACCGCTGAACTCCTACGCGGTGAGCGCCGAAGGGTAAGGGCACGGCGGCGCCGTGCCCCTACTTCCAGACGTCGTCGCCTTCGCTCTTCGCCGCTTCGACCTGAGCGTCCACCCACTTCTGGTAGTCCTCTGGCGTCTCGACGGTGACGAAGGCGCGCATGCGGTAGTGGCCGATACCGCAGAGCTGGGCGCAGGCGATCTCGTAGACGAACTCCGGTTTGCCGGTCTGCTGACGCATTTGTGCTGTGGTGATGGTGGGCACCCACCAGACCGGAATGTCGATGCCGGGCACGGCGTCCTGCTTGATCCGCATTTCCGGGACGTTGAAGCTGTGGATCACGTCCTTGCTGCTCAGATGCGCGATCACCGACTTGCCGACCGGGATGTGCAGCTGGTTCACCATGGTGAAGTCGTCCTTGGCGGCGGGATCGCTACGGTCGAGGCCCATGGGGTTCGTTTGCAGGTCGATCTTGTCGATCGAAGTGCGCCCGAACACGCCGTCCGGACCGGGATAGTGAATGTTCCAGGCGAACTGTTCTCCGGTCACGCGCACCACGACGGAGTCCTTCTCGGCGGGAAACTGCGAGACTCGGGCGGCCCACAGCGGGATCGAGAGTCCGACCAGGAGGATCGCTTCAGCGACCGCGACACCGCCCTCGAGCCAGCTCGAGGCGTGGCTGGTGACGCCGGTGTAGCTTGCGACTGGATTCCGCGAACGCCGGAATCGCCAAAGCGCAAAGAGAAAGAAGCTGATCCAGCCAATGAACAAGATCGCCATCAGCCAGTGCACCCAGTCGAGCGCGCTGTCGATCTGAGCGCCGTGCGCCGAGGCGATCGGAGGCATCCAATCTTTCAACATGACGAAGAGCTCCGCTGGAGTTGCGCCCATTCCGAGGCTATGCCCTGGCTAGCAGCCTGGAGCGCGCGCGTGCGCAGATAGAAGAAGAACCTGGCGAAGCCGGCTAAGACCGCAACCGTGACGCCCAAGAGCAGGAAGACCCCGAGCCGGGCGCTGGTGACCAGCGGCGAGCCGCTGGCGGCGCCATAGCACACGTCGCAGGCGAACGCCGGTCCGGCCGAGAGCAGGCCGCTGAGCAGAACCAGGGCGGCGCCCCGGTTGAGCCGCCTCACTGGTGCCTCCGCGAGTAGCGCAGGAACCAGGACTCGTAGCCGATCAGGCCGAGGCCGACCGCGAACGCGGCAATCGCGGCGATTAACCGAGGAGCGCCGGTGAACTCGGGATTGCCCAAGATCCAGACGCCGAACAGGAACGACAGCGCGCTCGAGCAGCTGATGAAGACGACGTGGAAGCTCTTGAGAGTCATGACCGTCAGACCTTGATCGGCTCGAAGTGCGCCCAGAGCGGGATCAGCAGTACGAAGAAGAAAAACGCAACGGTGACTCCAAGCACCCAGTAAATGAACTTGCGCTCGGAGATCAGATGCATGAAATAGCTCGCCACCAGCCCGCCCTTGATCGTTGCAACGACGAGCGCCAGGGCGACCGCCATCGGGACTGGCAGATGCAGACGGGAAATGGTGACCGTGATCAGCGTCAGCACCATCAAGGTGATGAACACCATGATGTAGGTCCTGACCTGGCGATCGATATCGGCGTGACTGCCCATGGACGCGACTCCCTCGGCTCTGTCGTGACTAAAGAAGATAGAGGACCGGGAACAGGAAGATCCAGACCAGGTCGACGAAGTGCCAGAACAGCCCCGAGTTCTCGACCCGGTTGGTGAAGTGCTCGGGATCGGTCTTCCAAAGCTTGGCGCCCGGGCCCCATAGGTAGGCATTGACCGCCATCCCGCCGATCACGTGCAGTCCATGCAGGCCGGTGAGCGTGAAATAGATCGCCAGGAAGGTGTTCTTGCTCGGCAGCAGGCCCTCGTGGAACTTGTGTGCGTACTCGAAGGCCTTGATGCCCAGAAAGCCGAAGCCGCAGAGGATGGTGATCCCCATGAACAGGCGGAACTTGCCGAAATCGTGACGCTTGAGCGATGCCCAAGCCATCACCATGGTGACACTGGATGAGATCAGGACGATGGTGTTGACCGTGGCGAGCGGCACGTTGAGGATGGTGTCGCCGCGCGGCCAGACCGCGGCGCCGGTGCGCATCATCAGGTAGGTGGCGAACAGCGCCCCGAACAGCATGACCTCGGAGGCGAGGAAGAGCCAGATGCCGATCTTGCCGTTGTTGAGCCCGGTATCGGGCCGCTCGGCGACGGTATAGGGAATTTCCATGGACGGAGGCCCTTAGCTCGCCCGTTCCGCGAGGAACTGTGGCGTGTAGTCGCCGGGATGTCCCGGCACGCTGTATTCGTACGGCCCACGATGGGCTTCGGGCGGCGTGGTGAAGTTCCCGTGCGGCGGCGGCGAAGGCGCCGCCCACTCGAGGGTCGTCGCCTGCCACGGGTTGTCGTCCACTTTCTTGCCGTGCTTGATGCTCCAGAAGAAATTGATGATGAACGGAATCTGCGCCAGTGCGAGGCCCCACGCCGAGTAGGACATGAAGCGGTTCCAATGCAATACGGGTTGCGCGAAGTCGTAGGAAGCGCCGCCATCGAACAGCCGCCGCGAGACTCCGGCGAGACCGACAATGAACATGGGCATGAAGATGCCGTTGATGAAGACCAGGGATGGCCAGAAGTGCAACTTCCCGAGCCGGTCGCTCATCATCCGTCCGGTCGCCTTGGGGAACCAGTAGTAGATACCGGCGAAGAGCGCGAACAACGTGCCCGGAGCCACGACGTAGTGGAAGTGCCCGATCACGTAGTAGGTGTCATGCAGCGGGATGTCCGCCGCCGAAAGGCCGAGTGGTAGCCCCGTAAGACCGCCGATGCCGAACATCGGCAGGAAGGCGAGCGCGAACAGCATCGGCGTGTTGAATCGAATCGACCCACCCCAGAGCGAGATGATCAGCGAGGTCAGTAGCGCCACTGAGGGAATCGAGATGATCATCGTGGTGGTCTGGAAGAACGCCGCCATCGTGGTGCCCATGCCGGTGAAGAACATGTGGTGCGCCCAGACGATGAACGACATGAAGCCGAGGAACCACAGCGAATACACCATGATCTTGTAGCCGAACAACGGCTTGCGCGTGTTGTTGGCGATCACCTCGGCCACGATGCCGAAGGCCGGCAGGATCAAGACGTACACCTCGGGGTGAGCGAGGAACCAGAACAGGTGCTGCCAGAGCAGCGGATTGCCGCCACCGGAGTACGCCACCGCCTGTCCGCTGACCACCAATCCGCTGGGCATGAAGAAGCTGCTGCCCGCCAGGCGGTCCATCAGCTGCAACACGCCGGCGGCCTCGAGGGGAGGAAAGGCGAGGAGCAGCAGGAACGACGTGACGAGCTGCGCCCAACAGAAGAACGGCAGGCGAAACCACGAGAGCCCGGGGGCGCGCAGCTGCACCGTGGTGACGATGAAGTTGATCGACCCGAGCAACGAGGACGTGATCAGGAAGATCATGCCGAAGAGCCACATTGTCTGGCCGCTGCCGGCGAGCACCGAGAGTGGGGCGTAAGAAGTCCAGCCCGACTGCGCCGCGCCTCCGGGGACGAAGAAGCTCGCCAGCATGGTGACGCCGCCGAGGAAGTACGACCAGTAGCTCGCCAGATTGATCTTCGGGAATGCCATGTCGGGCGCGCCGAGCTGCAGCGGCAGCACGAAATTGCCGAAGCCGCCGACGGCGAGCGGCACGACGCCCAGGAACACCATGATGGTGCCGTGCATGGCTCCGAGCTCGTTGTAGAACTCGGGCAGCATCGAGCCGCCGGGCATGCGCGCCTCACCGAACAGGTGGCCGATCCACGGCAGCGCTCGGCCGGGGAAGGCGAGCTGCCAGCGCATCAGCATCACGAGGCAGAAGCCGAAAAACAGGAAGCACAGGCCGGTCACCGCATACCAGATGCCGATGACCTTGTGGTCAGTCGAGAACACGTACTTGCGCAGGAAGCCCAATGGAGCGTGGTCGCCGTGGTCGTGATGCTCGTCGGCGCCCCCGTGAGGCGCGTGTGCTGCTTCCGTGGCGGTCGTCGACATTGCGTCAGCTTCCTGGCGGCGCGAACGCGAAGTCGGTCTTTCCACCGGCGGCGGTCACCGTGACGGTCGCGGTCTTGGTGCCGAGCTTCTCGTGCCAGGCCTCGAGCTCGTAGGTACCCGGCGCCAAGCCGGAGATCGTGAACTTGCCGTCCGGGCCGGTGACCGCGAAGTAGGGATTCGAGAAAACCCCCACGTAAGAGGTCATCCAGCCGTGCACGTCGCACTTGACCAGAAACATACCCTCTTCCTTGCCAAACTTGGTGTCGGCCTCGGTGCGGTTGGCGGGCATCGCCATGTTGAACGGTGCGTTCACCTTCGGCAGCGCGTGCACGTTGTGCAGCAAACCGTCCGAGTTGCGGAGCTGGAGAGTCTGGTTGACCATGACTCCCACGACATGGGGCGAGTAGTGGCAGCCCTTCTGATCGATCACCACTGGCGTCGCGGGAGCGGCGAAGGTGCCGGTCACCGCGCTCTTCACCCGCACCATGACGTTGCCCATCGTGTTGCCCGGTCCGAGGACGAGCACGTCGCTCGGCTGTGGAGTGGTGTGCTTCGAGGCGCACGCCGGATCGGCGTTCATGTCGATCGGCTTGAGGGCAGGGACCTTGCCCGTGTACGTGACAGTGCCGGTCACCGCCGAAGCGGCCAGGACGGGAGCCGCCGACAGCGTAAGTAACAGGATCGAGGCGAGCGAGGAACGACTAGGCTTGAACATTGCGAAAATCCTCCGATGGTGTACGCCATGGGTTGAATTTGTGGTGGATCAAGAGGGGCGCGTGACGGAATAGCTGCGGCCTCCTTCAGATGTTGTCGAACAGCAGGGATTCGGTCAGGCGCGGGTCGCGCACCGGCACTAGGGCTTGGCGGCGGCTCGCGCGGCCGAACGCGGCGAGGAAGAGCCCGACTGCCCCGATCATCGTGGTGACGTCAACGAGCGCCGGAGTGAAGCCCTCGGGATGGAGGATGGGCATCACCAGCCAGTGCAGATCGAGTGCGTGCATGAGCAGCATCCAGGCCGCGCCGACGGCCAGCGCGGTCGAGTTGCGCTTGATCGTCCGCGGCATCAAGAAGAAGAACGGCACGATGAAATGCCCGAGCACGAGACCGATGGTGATCGGACGCCACGAGCCGGCCAGGCGCATGGCGAAGAAGCCTGTTTCCTCGGGCAGATTGGCGTACCAGATGAGGAGGTACTGGGAGAATCCGATATACGCCCAGAAGGCGACGAAACCGAAGAGCAACATGCCGAGCAGGTTCACGTGCTCAGTAGTGACGACACCCGGGAGCAAACCGGCTCGGCGTTGACCGATCGCGACCAGGGACATGAAGGCATAGATTCCGACCAGGCAGCCGGCGAAGAAGTAGACGCCGAAAATGGTCGAATACCAATGCGCGTCGAGCGACATCAACCAGTCGAAAGAGGCGAAGGTGACCGTGAGGGCGAAAACAATCAGCGCTGGCGGACTGGCCCGGCGCATGCGTCGGGTGATTTCCTGATCGCCGTCATCGTCCTGGCGGCGAGAGAGTGAGTTAAACCAGATCGCAATCGCCGACCAGAGTAGGAAGTAGACGACCGTCCGGCCGACGAAGAATGGGGTGTTCAACAGCGCGGCCTTGTGCGCGAGTAGCGGATCGTGCGCCACTTCCGCGGCGCGGCTCCATGGAAAGAGCTCACTCAACACGAAGAGCAGGGGCACAAAGAGCAGAGCGATGAAGGGGATGGCCGCCATGGCGTTTTCGGCGATTCGCCGGACGGTGACGCTCCAGCCCGCCTGTGTGGCGTGATGAATGAGCACGAAGAACATTCCGCCGAGCGCGATGGTGAGCACGAACAGCGCCGCCACCAGCCAGGAATGCCAGAGTTGCGTCTGCGCCGCCGCATTGCCCCCAAGGCCGATCGCGAGCGAGCCCAGGAGGCCTACTGCCGCCATGAGGGAGCCAACCGTCGGCAGGCGGTTCCAGGCGGGTGAGCTTTCCACCCGCAGGCTCGCCGCGGATACGGTGCGCGGTAGGTCGGCAGCGTCAGACATGGGGATCGTTCCTCACCCTAGCACCTAGCTCGCCACCAGCTCGACGTGGCTGGCCCCCAGGCCCTGCAGGAGCTCCGAGGTCGTCGTGGCGTCGAACTTGGGATCCCACGACTCGATCGAGATGAAGAACCCGTCGTCGCTGGCGCGCTCGAAACGCGTTGAGTTGAAGAGCGGGTGGTGCAGCGTCGGGAGCTGATTGAAGGCGAACATTCCGAAGACCGCGCCCAGAGCTCCGCCGAGGACGGCGAGCTCGAAGGTGATGGGGATGAACGCCGGCCAGCTGAAGAAAGGCTTGCCGCTCACCACCAGCGGGTACGCGATTGCCGCGACCCAGCCCTGCAGGCTGATGGCGGTCACCGCGCCACCGAGCGCGAGGACCAGCACGATCCATGGAATGCGGGAAGCGCGCAGCCCCATTGCACGGTCGAGGCCATGAATCGGGAAGGGCGTGTGCGCGTCCCAACGCGTGAAGCCCGCGTCGCGCACCTTCTCGCAGGCATTGTAGAGCGCGGTCGGAGTCGAGAACTCCGCCAGCACGCCGAAGCGCTCTCCCGGAGGCAGGCTCGGGCGCAGAAGTGGAATCTTCGCCAACCGCGAGCGTAGGTTCATTGGATCGGCCATCAGGCGGTCCCCGGCTCAGCAATACCGCCTTCGCTCCGGCGCGGTATTTCGAGCACCGGCGCGACCCGCGGATGCGCCGCGGCCTGCGGTAGGACGGTTTTCACCTCGGCGGTAGCGACGATCGGAAGGAAGCGCACGAAGAGGCAGAACATGGTGAAAAACAGCCCGAAGCTGCCGATGAGCGTTGAGAGATCCCAGAACGTGGGTCGGAAGTACGACCAGCTGGCGGGCAGGAAGTCTCGGTGGAGAGAGGAAACGATAATCACATAGCGCTCGAACCACATTCCTATGTTGACGAAGATGGAGAGCACGAACAGCCAGATCAGAGAGGAACGCACCTTCTTGAACCAGAAGAACTGCGGGCTGAGCACATTGCAGCTCACCATCGTCCAGTAGGCCCAGGCATAGGGTCCGAAGGCTCGGTTCTTGAACGTGAAGAGCTCGTACGCGCTGCCCGAGTACCAGGCGATTAGGAACTCGAGACCGTACGCATAGCCGACCATGCTGCCAGTGAGGAGCATGATCTTAGCCATGTAGTCGAGATGGCGCATCGTCACTACGTGCTCGAGGCCGAAGACCTTGCGTGTGATGACCATCAGGGTCATGACCATGGCGAAGCCCGAGAAGATCGCGCCGGCGACGAAATAGGGCGGGAAGATCGTCGTGTGCCACCCGGGAAGCTGGGCCGTGGCGAAGTCCATCGAAACGATGGAATGCACGGAGAGGACCAGGGGAGTCGCCAGGCCGGCCAGAATCAAATACGCGCGCTCGTAGTGGTGCCAGTGACGCGCGGAACCGCGCCAGCCTAGAGCCAAGGCACCGAAAATCTTCCGCCGAGTACCGGTGGCGCGGTCACGGATCGTCGCCAGATCAGGGATGAGGCCGACGAACCAGAAAAGGGCCGACACGGTGCCGTAGATCGACACCGCGAAGACGTCCCACATGAGCGGGCTGCGAAACTGCGGCCAGACGCCCATCTGGTTCGGAATCGGAAACATCCAGTATGCGAGCCAGGGGCGGCCGACGTGGATGCCGGGGAAGATCAAGGCGCACATGACTGCGAAGATGGTCATCGCTTCCGCCGAGCGATTGATCGAAGTGCGCCATTTCTGCCTAAAGAGGAAAAGGATGGCCGAGATGAGGGTTCCGGCGTGGCCGATGCCCACCCAGAAGACGAAATTGGTGATGGCGAATCCCCAGGCGACCGGGTTGTTGAGACCCCAGATTCCGATACCTTCCCAGAACAGCCAGCCGATGCTCACCCCAAGCAGTCCGAGCATGCACAGGGAGACCAGGAGGCAAATCCACCAACCGCGGGTGGGTTTGCCTTCGAGCGGCCGCGCGACGGCCTCGGTGATGGCGTGAAAGGTCGGTGCGCCCTCGATTAGCGGCGCCCGGTGATCTACCGGGTCAAGACTGTAGACGGAGTCCAGACCGGTCGAAGAATCGACCGTCTGGTTGGATTTGCCTGCGATCGGATCGCTCTCGTTGTGCGTTCCGCTCATGCCCTCGCTCGCCGCCCTGCTGGCGCCTGCTGGTGCATTTCTCATCCGATCTAGCGACCGGCTCGCCGACTCAAGAAGCTGCCTTTTCTCAGTTGTGGCGCATCATCGCACAAGGTCTTTCTCCATTCCAAGCCCAGAAGTGTCCAGCGTCATGGAGGAGGAGGCCGCTCGTACCCTGGCCGTCGTGCGATGATCTCTTCTTCCATGGACTGGTTCGAAGCCATCGGGATCGTCGGCCTCTCGGTGCACGGGCGCGAGGCGGCGGATCTTGCCCGTTTCACGATCCCCCGCGTCGATCGCGCCCGCCGGATGCCCGAGCTGGCGTCGGCGCTGGGCGTCAAGGAAATGGTGTACCTCGCGACCTGCAATCGCGTGGAAATCCTGTATCGCGCTTCCCAGGAGTCGTCCGAAGACGGCTTCCGTGGCGTGGCCTTGCGCGCTCTCCTCGGTCGTTCGTCGCTTCCTGGGGAGGCGGAGCGTGACCTGCGGCAATGGCGGGGCGAGGAGGCCGTCGAGCATCTATTCATAGTGGCGGCGGGGCTCGACTCGGCCCAACTCGGCGAGCGCGAAATCCAGGGGCAACTGCGCGAAGCCCTGGCGCTGGCGCGCGAAGCAGGCACTGGGGGCGAGCTGCTCGACCCACTCGTCGAGGAGGCCCTGCGGGTAGCGCGCCAAGTGCATCAACGGAGCCAACTCGGTCGGGACCGCCAGTCGCTCGCGGAGATCGCCGGCGACTGGTTGCTCGAACGGATCCGCCGCACACCCTCGCCGGTTGCCCTGGTCGGAGTCACGGCGATGACCCGGCGGTGCGCCGAGCTTCTGATCCGCGAGCAAATCCCCTTCCTGATCGTCAACCGAACGCTCGCGCATGCGGAACGTTTGATCGCCGAGCTGGGAACCGGCGAGTGCATGACCCTCGACCACTTCCGCCAACGTCCGCCTCAAGTTGAGGCTCTGCTGTGCGCCACCGGAGCGCCCGGACCCGTACTCGACCGCGCCGCCCTTGAAAGACTGGCCGCGCGAACGGCGAGCCAGGAACCGCCTCTGGTGGTCGATCTCGCGGTGCCGCCGGACGTGGATCCGGAAGTGGCCTTGGCCGCGCAGGTCCCACGCGTGGGCATGGACGAGATCAACGGTGCGGCACAGCAGCAGCGTCAAGCCCGGTTGGCCGAGGCCGCACCGGCGCGGCGGATCGTCGATGAAGCTCTGGGCGACCTTCGCCGCCGGCTCGCCGAACGCACCCTCGCGCCGGTGATCAAGCGCATCAATCAACGCTACCGGCAAACTGCGCTCGAAGGCGTCGAACGGCTGCTCGCCAAGCAGGGCCTGGCGCGCGCAGGCGTGGCACTGGAAGGCGAAGCGCGCGAAGCCGTCGAACGGTGGGTCGAGACCCTGGCGCGCCGCTTCGCCCACCTCCCCACGCTCGGTCTGCGCGGCCTGGCCGCCGAGCACGGCATGTCGGCTGTCCGCACCTTCCTCGACGCCTGCGACGCTAGCCTCGGTGCCGAGCTCGATGGAGTCTCGGCGGTCTCCGCCGACTGGTCGCCGGAGGCGCTCGAGAAGAAACGCACGCGATGAGCGCCGGCCCTGCCTCTCAGGCGCTGTTCGAGCGCGCCCGGCGGGTGATCCCGGGCGGTGTGAATTCACCGGTCAGGGCGTTTGGAGCCGTGGGCGGCTCGCCGATCTTCATTCGCAGCGCGGCGGGCGCCGAGATCGAAGACGAGGACGGCAGGCGCTACCTCGATTTCGTGGGCTCGTGGGGCCCGCTGATCCTGGGCCATGCACACCCCGAAGTCCGTGATGCGATCGATCGCGCGGTAGGCCGTGGGACGACCTACGGAGCGCCCTGCGCTGGCGAGGTCGAGCTCGCCGAGCGGATCGTCGACTGGTATCCAGGTCTCGAGCAGGTGCGTTTCGTGTCCTCGGGCACCGAGGCCGTGATGAGTGCCGTCCGGCTCGCGCGCGGAGTCACCGGGCGCGAGGTGATCGTCAAGTTTTCCGGCTGCTACCACGGCCATGCGGATCATCTGTTGGTGGCCGCGGGCTCCGGCTTGGTGACGTTCGGCTATCCGTCGTCCCAGGGCGTGCCTGAGGCTTTCGTGGGGCTCACTCGTGTCCTGCCGCTCGATGACGGCGCGGCGTTGCACGACCTCTTCGCCCGCGAAGGCGGCAGCATCGCCGCGGTGATCATCGAGCCGATCCCGGCGAACAACGGCCTCCTCCTGCAGCGGCCTGGGTTCCTCGAACTGCTGCGACAGCTGACTCGCGAGCACGGCGCTTTGCTCATCTTCGACGAGGTGATCAGTGGCTTTCGCGTGGCCCGCGGTGGAGCGGCCGAGCTCTACGGCATCACGCCTGACTTGGCGACCTTCGGCAAGATCATCGGGGGTGGCATGCCGGTCGGTGCTTTCGGGGGCTCGCGCGAGGCGATGGAGCATCTCGCACCCCTCGGCGGCGTCTACCAGGCCGGAACGCTCTCCGGGAATCCCGTGGCGATGGCTGCGGGTCTCGCGACCCTGCGCGTGCTCGAGCGCGAGCGGGCGTGGGAGCGGCTCGAAGCCCTCGGTTCCGCTCTCGATCGTCTGCTCGAGCCCGTGCTCGCCACGGCGTCCGCGCCGGTGCAGTGGATTCGTCAGGGCTCTCTCTTCTGGCTGGCGCTGCAGTCGGGCGAGCCACCGCGGAGCGCCGAGGCTCTCGATCCGCGCGCCGCGGCCCGCTACGCTGTTCTCTTTCACGCGCTTCTCGATCGCGGGATCGCGCTCGCGCCGTCGGCTTACGAGGTTGGCTTCCTCTCCCTGGCTCACACGCCCGAGCACCTGGATCGCTTCGCCCGCGAAATCGCGGCGGCCCTGGCACAGGCAGCAGAAGCAAGGGCCGCGCTCTGATCGGCGGCAACACCGTGCGCCCCTTGCGGATCGGCACCCGAGGATCGGAGCTGGCGCTCTGGCAGGCACGCCACGTTGCCGAGCGGTTGGCGAGTCTTCCGGGTGCGCCGCCGACCGAGCTGGTCGAGATTCGCACCGAAGGCGACCGCATCACCGACGTACCGCTCACCCAGGTTTCGGGCAAGGACTTCTTCACGCGGGAGATCGAACAGGCCCTGCTCGGTGCGGCGGTGGATCTCGCGGTGCATAGCCTGAAAGATCTCGCGACCGTCATGCCCGAGGGGCTGATCCTCGCCGCGGTTCTGGAGCGCGAGGACGCGCGGGATGCCCTGGTCGGAGGCGCCTCGGGCGGGCTGGATGCGCTACCGGGTGGGAGCCGGGTCGGGACGTCGAGCCTGCGACGCCGCGCCCTGATCGCACGCTGGCGCCCGGACCTCGAGTTGCTCGACCTGCGCGGCAACGTTCCGACACGAGTCCGCCGAGTCGACGAGGGGCAATTCGACGCGATCGTGCTGGCGGCGGCCGGGATCAAGCGTCTCGGGCTGCTGAATCGAGTGAGCGACTTCTTGCCGATGGAGCGCATATTGCCGGCGCCAGGTCAAGGCGCGATCGCCGTGCAAGCGCGTGCGGACGACCTCGAGACGAGGCGCTGGGTCGAACCGCTCGAGGATCCGGCGACGCGATTCGCGACGGCTGCGGAGCGGGCGCTGCTGCGCCGCCTCGAAGGAGGCTGCCAGGTTCCCGTGGGCGCCTTCGGGTTCGTCGACGGCACGAGACTGACTCTGTCCGGCGTGGTCTGTTCACTTGATGGCCGGCAGGCCGTGGAGGGTCGGCTGGAGGGCGCCGCGACGGATGCGAGCGCGTTGGGCCTTGCGCTCGCGGAAGATCTCTTGCGTCGTGGCGCCGGCGACATTCTGGCCGCCGTTCGCGGTGTTTCGGGGGCGTCTCGTGACGGGCGCTGAGAGTCTGCGCGACATCGGCGTCGCGATCACCCGCGCCGAGCCGCCTGGCGGTCCTCTCCAAGAGCGGTTGCAGCGCGCCGGCGCACGCGTTCTTCATTGGTGCGCAATCGCGAACGCTCCTCCCGAGGATCAAGGAGCCTTCGCCAAGGCGGTGGGTGACCTCAAGTCCTACGACTGGATGATCTTCGCGAGCGCCCGCGCCGTGGAGTCCGTCGTGACCGTGCTGGCCGCGAGTCACAAGTTCTTGCCGGCGAAGCTCCGCATCGCGGCGGTGGGTTCGGGGACCGCCGCCGCCGCCCAGAGCGCTGGCTGGAACGTGGAGCGTATCGGTGAGCGCTTCAGCGCCGAAGGACTGCTCGAGTCCTTTCGAGCCTCCGGCGAGGCTGCTGGAACTCGCGTCCTGCTGCCTGGAAGTCAGCTCGCGGGGCCCGAGCTCGCAAACGGACTGAGCCGCCTGGGGGCGATTGTCGAACCGGTGCAGGCCTACCGCACGGTTCCCCGAAAACTCGATACGGTGATGTGCCGAGCCCAGGTCGCGGCCGGCGAGGTCGATGCGGTCACCTTTGCCAGCCCCTCGGCGGTCGCCGGTCTCGAGAGCGCTTTCGGACCTTCGGGATTTCGAGCCCTGCTGCGCGGCCGAATCGTAGTTTCGATCGGGCCAACGACCACGGCTTCCCTGGTCGGGTTCGGACGCTCCCCGGACACCGAAGCGATCCTGAGCACGTTCGACGGTCTGGTCGAGGCGCTCGTCGGCGCTGTAGGCTCGCGTGCGATGAACTCACGGAAGCTTCCCGGAGCCTGAGAGATGGCCTTTCCCCAGAGCCGCCCGCGACGCCTGCGCGCCAATGCGGAATGGCGGGCCATGCTTGCGGAAACCCAATTGCGGACCGCCGAGCTGGTCTATCCGATGTTCGCAATCCACGGTGCCAACGTGCGCAATCCGGTGGTGAGCATGCCGGGCATCTGTCAGCTCTCGGTCGATCAGGTGGTGGCGGATGCCCGGGTGGCGCACGAGCTCGGGGTCGGCGCGGTCATCCTGTTCGGGATTCCGGAGCAGAAGGATCCCATGGGCAGCGAGGGCTATGTGGCCGACGGGATCGTGCCGCGCGCCATTCGTGCATTGAAGCGTGAGTTGCCCGATCTCCTGGTCTGGGCTGACGTGTGCTTGTGCGAATACACCAGCCACGGTCACTGCGGCGTGCTCGACGACGCCGGTCGCGTGGTGAACGACGAGACGCTCCTCCTGCTCGCCCGCGCGGCAGTGGTCTACGCCGAGGCGGGAGCGGACGCCGTGGCGCCGAGCGACATGATGGACGGCCGGGTTGGCGCGCTCCGTGAAGCGCTCGACGCCGGCGGTTTCCCGGAGCTGCCGATCGTCGCCTATGCCGCGAAGTACGCCTCGGCGTACTACGGGCCGTTCCGAGAAGCGGCGGGGTCGACGCCGGCGTTCGGCGATCGAAAGGCCTACCAGATGGATCCGGCGAATGTGGAGGAGGCTCTCCGCGAGGTAGCTCTCGACATCGAAGAGGGCGCCGACATCGTGATGGTCAAGCCCGCGGGGCCCTACCTCGACGTGATCCGCCGGGTGAAAGACGCCTTCGGCATGCCGACCGCGGCCTACCAGGTCTCGGGCGAGTACAGCCTTATCAAGGCGGCGGCCGAGCGCGGCTGGGTGGACGAACGCCGGGTCGCCCTCGAGAGCCTGATCGGCATCAAGCGTGCGGGCGCCGACATCATCCTCACGTACTTCGCTCCGGACATCGCTCGATGGCTCAAGGACGCTTCTTGAACGAGCCGGTCGAGATGAGTCGGGGAGTGCAGTCCACCGCGAGCTCGGTCGCTGCACTGCCGCCGTTCCTCGCCGCGTGTCGATGCTTGCCGGTCGCCCACACGCCGATCTGGATCCAGCGCCAGGCGGGGCGCTATCTGCCGGAGTACCGGGCCCTGCGCGAGCAGCACGACTTCCTCACCCTGATGCGCACGCCGGAGCTCGCGGTCGAAGTGACCCTGCAGCCGATTCGGCGATTCCCGCTGGATGCGGCGATCCTGTTCGCCGACATCATGACTCCGCTCGACGGTCTTGGCTTGGGGCTTACCTTCGCGCCCGGTCCGGTCCTCGAACGCCCGGTGCGCTCTCCGGCAGCGGTCGAGGCCCTGGTGTTGCCGGATATCGAAGAGAGCGCGGGCTACGTCATGGCGGCGATCCGAGCCTTGCGTGGTGAGCTGCCGGCGAACGTGCCATTGATCTGTTTCGCGGGCGCTCCGTTCACGCTCTTTTGCTATCTCATCGAGGGCCAGGGTGGCGGCGGCTTCGTGCAGGCGCGTTCATTCATGTACCGCGAGCCGGTAGCTGCAGTACGCCTGATGGACAAGCTGGCCGATCTTGGTATCGCGTATCTCCGCGCCCAGGCAAACGCCGGTGCGCAGGCCCTCATGCTGTTCGATTCCTGGGCCGGGCTGCTTGCCCCTGAAGAGTTCCGGCGCTTCGCGCTGCCCGCGGTGCGCAAGATGCTCGAGGGGCTCGCAGGGACAGGCCTGCCGCGAATCTACTTTCCATTTCAAGGCGGGGCGCTGCTCGCGGACGCTGCCACGCTGCCAGTCGAGGTCCTCGGCGTCGATTGGCGCACGCCGCTGTCGGCGGCACGCGAGATCGTGGGCGACAGCATCGCCGTCCAGGGCAATCTCGATCCCGCGGCTCTGTTCGCCGAGGACGCCGAGCTCGAGCGGCTCGCCGACCGCGTGCTGGCGGAGGCGGGCCCGCTGCCCGGACACATCTTCAGTCTGGGCCACGGTATCGAGCGCACGAGCGATCCCGCGAAGGTCGCGCGTTTGATCGATCACGTGCACAAGCACTCTGCGGGCCACGCTCGATGACGCTGCGCGCTCCCTCCGTCTCGCTTGCCTCGGCCGCGCTCGATCCGGAGTCGATTCGTCGACTCGATCGCTCGGGCCCACGCTACACCTCGTACCCGACGGCGCTCGAATTTCACGAGGGCGTCGATGAGCAGGCGTACCTCTCGCGCCTGGCGCTCGCCAACCAGGGTCCCGCCGGGAGCCCCCTGAGCCTCTACGTGCACATTCCGTTCTGCGAGAGCCGGTGTTCGTTCTGCGCCTGCCACTTCATCGCGACGCCGCATCGCGAGGTGGCGCACACGTATCTTGGCTACCTCCTGCGGGAGACCGACAGGCTCGCGGAGCGGCTGCCCGACCAACGCGCCGTGGCGCAGATGCACTGGGGTGGCGGAACGCCGACGTATCTCTCTCCCGCCGAGCTGGAAGAGCTCTTCGCCGGCATCGCGCGGCACTTCGAGTTCGAACCCGGCGCCGAGCTGGCGATCGAGATCGACCCGCGCGTGACGACTCGTTCGCACCTGGAGACCTTGGCCCGCCTAGGCTTCAACCGGCTGTCGATGGGCGTGCAGGACTTCACGCCCGCCGTGCAGGAGGCGATTGGGCGGCGCCAGACGTTCGAGGAGACTCGCGCCCTCCTCGACGTCGCGCGGGAGCTGGGGTTCGACGAGGGGATCAATTTCGATCTGGTGTACGGTCTGCCGGCGCAGGACGAGGCGAGCTTCGACCTCAGTCTCGACCGCCTGCTGGAGCTTCGACCCGAACGCGTGGCCATGTACTCGTTCGCCTATGTGCCGTGGGTGAAGCCGCATCAACGGCGACTCGATACTGCACGGTTTCCGACGCGAGAAACCAAGCTGACGCTCTATCGCATGGCGCTCGAACGGCTGCGCGCGGCAGGGTATGAGTCGATCGGCATCGATCACTTCGCGCTTCCCGGCGACGAGTTGGCGCGCGCCGCGCGCGAGTCGCGTCTGGATCGCAACTTCATGGGCTACACCGTCAAGCCGTCGGAGACGACCCTGGCGCTGGGTGTTTCGGGCATCGGCGAGGTCGACGGTGCCTTCTTCCAGAACGAGCGCAAGCTCAAGGCCTACTACGCCGCGCTCGATGCCGGTCGGCTGCCCATCCAGCGCGGCTACCTGCTCGACGACGACGATCGGCTTCGTCAGTACGTGATCCGCGAGCTGATGTGCAAGTTCGCAGTCGACAAGGTCGAGGTCGGGCGGCGCTTCGCGGTCGACTTCGACACCTATTTCGCGGCCGAGCTTGCCCGGATCTCCGACGTTGTTGACGGAGCGGTCAGGCTGGTCACCAATGCCCCGCGAGCCTTGCGCGTCACCGACGCGGGCCGTATGTTCGTGCGCAACCTCTGCATGGTGTTCGACCGCTATTTCGAAGCCCAGCGCGAGAGCGGCAAGCCGGCGTTCTCGCGGACGGTGTAGGCGGGCATGCAACGGCGCACCGTGGGCATCCTGATCTTCGACGATGTCGAAGTGCTCGACTTTGCCGGGCCCTTTGAGGTGTTCTCCAGGGTTCGCCTGGAACCAGGGGTCGAGTCGAGACGCGGCGACGCGAGCGCTCCGTTCGAGGTCTTCACCGTGGCGCGCGAGCGCCGGCCGATCCATGCGAGCGGCGGACTCGAGATCGTTCCGCGGCACGACTTCTCGAGCGCGCCGGCGATCGACATCCTGCTCGTGCCCGGAGGTTTCGGTACCCGTGGGCTGCTCAACGATGCGCCAACACTGGATTGGATCCGAACCGTGGCCGCCGACGCCGAGACCGTCACCTCGGTCTGTACGGGCGCCCTGCTGCTTGCACAAGCGGGTCTCCTTCGCGGCCGCCGCGCGACCACGCACTGGGCGGCACTCGATCTGCTGGAGTCGCTGAATGCCGGGGTCGAAGTCGAGCGCAATCAGCGCGTGGTGGATGACGGCGTGATCAGCTCAGCCGGCGTTGCGGCTGGAATCGACATGTCGTTCTACGTGGTCGAGCGATTGCACGGCAAAGATGTGGCCGACGAGACGGCGCACTACATCGAATTCCGCCGAGCTGGCGCCCACGCCTTAACCGGCTGAACGGCGTTTCCGCAGGTCGTCGAAGGCGCCGCGTATCGAAGCGAAGCCGCCGTCGGGGAAGTTGTCCGGGTTGTCCCAGAACTCCGACAGCGCACCCTCCTGCCACTTCTCGTAGGCCGAGACCTTGATCATCAGCTGCAGCTTGTCGCAGCCCTTGACGAAGCGGGCCTCGGGGCTCTCGCCGCGGTCGTACTCGCGCCAGAGCTCGATGGCCGCGGGTATGGGCGCCAGGACTTCGGTCAGGGCCGCTTCTTCGGCCGCCGCCTTGGCGCCGGCGGGAAAGTAGCGCGAGGCGGTTCTCGGCAGGTCCCCCACGCGGACCTCCGCGAGGTCGTGCACCAGAGCGATCTCCATCGCCCGATGGATGTCGAGCTCCGGCTCTTGTCGAGCCAGGGACCACACCAGGAAGAGCACGTGCCAGGAATGTTCGGTGATGCTCTCTGCCGCGCTTACTCCGCGCAGCAGGTATCCCATGCGGGGGACCCGGTCGAGCGCTTGGAGCTCGAGCAGGAGGTCGATGAGAGATGTGTTGGGTCCCAACCCGCGGCTCAGTGCTCTCCCGTCACCGCCGTGGAGCTGGCCGGGGGCGTATCGAACAACGTGTGGTCGACGAAATCGGCGGGGCGGGTGAAGTTGTCCATCAGGGTGAGACCGAAGAGCAGCGCCAGAAAGAGCACGGCGGCGCCGACGATCATCGAGGTCAGGCGGCTGCTGTAGCGCACGTGCATGAAGAACAGCACCACCAGCGTGGCCTTGATGGCCGCAATGCCCATCGCCACCACGTTGTTGAGCGCCCCCATGTCGATGAAGGCAGCGGCGACGGTGAGCGCCGTGCCGACCATGAGGGCGAGGAAGATCGCGATGTACAGCTTGACCGAAGAGATATGCGCGGACATGGCGACCTCAGTGACGTCCGATCAGATACAACAGCGGGAAGAGGAAGATCCAAATGATGTCGACGAAGTGCCAGTACAGGCCGACGCCCTCGACATAGTTGTAGTTGTCCGGCGTGAAGCGCCCGCGACGCACCCAGTAGAGCAGCCAGAGCAGAATGCCGATACCGACGATCATGTGCAGAGCGTGCAGGCCGGTCATGGCGAAGTACAGGCCGTAGAAGATCCGCGCCTGGTTCTGCGGGATCTGCTTGCCATGGAAATTCTCTTCCCAATGGAACTGGGTGACGCCGGGAATGTGATTCTCGACGTACTTGGCGTGGTACTCGATCGCCTTGACGCCCAGGAACGTGACGCCGAGCACCATGGTGGCGATCAGGAACCAGCCGCAGACTTTCTGCCGGCCGAGCTGCGCGGCGCGCACGGCGAGCGCCATGGTGAGCGAGCTGCCGATCAGCACCACCGTGTTGAAGGAACCAAGCCGGATGTCGAGATGATGGCTGGCGGCCGCGAAAGCATCCGGGAACAGGTGTCGGAAGATGATGTAGGCGGTGAACAGTCCGCCGAAAAACAGCATTTCCTGACCGATGAACAGCCACATCCCGAGCGACGCGGTTTCGCGCTGCTGTTCGTAGCTGTCGAAATGGTGCTCCAACCGCGGCAGGGCTGCGTGAGCCGCGCCGGCGTGCGCGGCGCTCAAGTCACCGGTGTGGTCGGTGCTAGACAAGCTCGGCCTCCTGGGTGGGGAAGGCGTAGACCTTCTTGGTGTAGTCGTACGCCTCGCCGGTGACGACCGGCGTGTGGACGAAGTTCTCGGGCGGAGGCGGCGAGCTGGTCTCCCACTCGAGGCCGACCGCTCCCCAGGGATTCTCGGGCGCCTTGCGGCCATAGCGCATGGACCAGGCGAGGTAGATCAGCGGCAGCATGTAGCCCACCGCGAGCACCGTGGCGCCGGCCGACGACATGACGTTTAGGACCTGAAACTCCGGTGGATACGCGTGGTAGCGGCGCGGCATGCCCATGTAGCCGAGGATGAATTGCGGGAAGAACGTCAGATTGAAGCCGACGAAGACCAGCAAAGCGGCGAGCTTGGACCAGAACACCGGGTACATCCGCCCGGTGATCTTCGGCCACCAGAAGTGCAGGCCGCCGAGGTAACCCATGATCGCACCGCCGACCATGACGTAGTGGAAATGCGCGATCACGAAATACGTGTCGGTCACGTGCAGGTCGATCCCGAGCGTCGCGAGCATCACGCCGGTGAGACCGCCGATGGTGAACAGGCCGATAAAACCCAAGGCGTAGAGCATCGGCGTTTCCCAGGAAACCGAGGCCTTGTAGAGGGTGGCGCTCCAATTGAACACCTTGATCGCGGAGGGCACCGCGACCAGCATGCTAAGCACCGAGAACACCAGCGCCGAGTACGTCGAGATGCCGGCCACAAACAAGTGGTGGCCCCAGACCAGGAAGCCGAGGATGGCGATCCCCAGACTGGAGAAGGCGATGAAGCGATAGCCGAAGACCCGCTTGCGGGTGAAGGCGGCGATGATCTCGCTCACCACGCCCATGGAGGGCAGGATCATGATGTACACCGCGGGGTGCGAATAGAACCAGAAGAGGTGCTGGAAGAGCACCGGATCGCCGCCCAGCGTGGGATCGAAAATGCCGATATGGAAGGTGCGCTCGAGGACGAGCAGGAGGAGCGTGATAGCGATCACTGGCGTCCCGAGCACCTGGATCAGGGCGGTCGCGTAGTGCGCCCAAACGAAGAGCGGCATACGGAACCAGGTCATTCCCGGTGCGCGCATGCGATGGATCGTGGCGATGAAGTTGACTCCGGTGAGGATCGACGAGAACCCAGCGATGAAGACGCCGATCCCGGTCACGTTCACCCAAGTGTTGCTATAGGACGAGCTGTACGGCGTGTAGAACGTCCAGCCGGTATCGACGCCGCCGTGGATCAAGGCCCAGAGGGTCAGCGCGCCGCCGGCGACCAAGCAGTACCAGCTGGCGAGGTTCAGCTTGGGAAACGCGACGTCCTTTGCACCCAGCATCAACGGCAACAGGAAGTTACCCAGCGTCGCCGGAATCGACGGCACGAGGAAGAAAAAGACCATCAAGATGCCATGCATCGTGAACACCCGGTTGTAGGTGTCCGGCTGCAGCAGGTCGCCGGCGGGTGTCGCGAGCTCGAGGCGGATCAGGGTGGCCATCAGGCCGCCGATCGCGAAGAAGACCGTGATCGTGATGGCGTACAGGATGCCGATGCGCTTGTGATCCTTGGTGGTGAGCCAAGACCACAGGCCGTAGGAGGAGTTGAGGTAGTTCCTGGCGGGTGCCGAAGACGCAGTGCTCATCGTGACGGTGTCCTCACTTCGCTGTCTCACTTTCCTGGGCCAGAGAGAGACTTGACGTAGGTGATCAGCTGCAGCAGCTGGTCCTCGCTGATCTGCCCCTTGAAGGTCGGCATGATCGGCTGGAAGCCGCTGACCACCTTGGCTTGCGGATTCAGGATGCTCTCGCGGATGTAGTCGTCGTCGAATTTCGCGGTCGTGCCGTCGACCATGGTCACTTGGGTGCCGTAGGCGCCGTCGAGCTTCGGCGCGCGGGCCGCGCTGTCGCTCTTGTGGCAGGTATTGCAGGCCAGGGTCCCGAAGAGCTCGGCGCCCGAGGCCGCGGGAGCGACCCCGGCGTTGCCGTGCGTCAGCCACTCTTCATAGTCCCGGGGTGACATCACGACCACGCGACCGCCCATGCGGGAGTGCTCGGCGCCGCAGTACTCGGCGCAGAAGAGGTGGTACTCGCCCACCTTGGTGGCCTGGAACCAGACCGTCGTGTAGCGGCCGGGGACGATGTCGTATTTGGTCCGGAACGCGGGCACGAAGAAGTCGTGGATCACGTCCTCGGAGGTCATCTTCATGACGATGGTCTGGCCGACCGGCACGTGGAGCTCGTTGATCTCCCGCGCACCGCTCGGATGCTGGAACTTCCACATCCAGCGCTTGGCGACGGCGTGATACTCGACCGCGTTGGCCGGCACGGTGCGTGCCGTGACGAAGACCCGGGCGCCCCAGAAGAACATCACCAGCATGATGCCGAGCGGAACGACGCTCCAGACGAGCTCGAGAATTTCCGGCGGATGCTCCTCGCTGCCGATCTGATCGGGATGCCGGCGGCGATACTTGATCGCCAGCGTGATCACCATGACCGCGATCAGCGCCGAGAAGATCAGCGCGATGGCGACGCTGAACAGGTAGATCCCATCGACCTGGCCCGCCAGGGTCGACGCTGAATCAGGAAATAGCGGGAGGTTCTGCCACATAGATTCGTTTGCTCGAAGTTGTCTGGCCGGAAGTGGACTAAAGCGTGCCCTCGACTCTGTGTGCCGCGGATGCCGAGCTCCGGCGCCGGGCGAGGACCAGGAAGAGGCCGAACAGGAGAAGGGTCAGGATGCCCCCGGCCCGGACCAGATTGATCACCGCCGCGCTGTAGCGGCCCATGGCGGGATCGTAGTGAAAGCAGTAGAGCAGCACTTGATCCGTAAGCGTGCCCAGGCGACCCTGCGAGGACTCGATCAAGCCGAGCTTCAGGTCCTTGGGCTCATAGTCGACGCCGAACAGGTAGCGCGAGATCTCGCCGCCGGGCGTCAGCAAGACGATGCCGCTCGGATGGGCGAATTGCTTGGCCCCCGCGTCCCAGACGTAGCGGAAACCGACCGCCGAGGTGACGCGCGCGATGGCGGCCGGCTCGGCAGTGAGGAAGTGCCAGCCCGCTTCGCTGCCGGCGCGCCCATAGCGATCGACATAGTTGAGCTTCTTCGCCTTGGCGAGCGCCGGCGTGTCGTGCGGGTTGAAGCTCACCGCCACAATGTCGAAATCCTTGCCCGCGGTGAGTCCCAAGGGCTTGAGACCCGAGACCACACCGTTGAGCACCATGGTGCAGAGCATCGGGCACTCGTAGTACACCAGGGCCAGGATCACCGGCTTGCCGTGACCGAAGTACTCGCCGATCTTGACCGCCTGCCCCTGCTCGTCGCGCAATTCGACGTCGAGCGGAAGCTGGCCGCCGATCTTCTGGTCGTAGCCGACGTCGCGCAGCATGGGTGGTTTCGTGGCGCTGTTCGGATCCTCGATCGAGCCGATTGGCGGCGGCTCGGAACTGCCGAGCGCCGCGGCCGGACGCCCCGACCCGATCAGCGCGAGACTCAGCGCGAGCCCGCCCAGGGCGAGGCTCGAGCGCAGGCCGAGCGAGCGCCGCTCGAACACTAGTGGGCGCCTCCGACGGGTTTGGCTTCGGCCACGGGAGCAGGCTCTGCCACCGGCATCGGTGACGCGGCGGGATGACCGCCCAAACCTTGCGCCGCGATCCGGTTTATGGCTTCGCGAATCGGAATGCGCACCGTACCGCTCGCGCGGTCGACCCAGCCGTAGCTGGTGAGCGCGGCATCCTCGGCGGCGCGAAGCTGCACCATGTCGAGCGTCGGATCGGCTTGCAGCAGCGGCCCCGGAGGGCCCTGCGCGCGGCTCCGGTTGATCTCGTCCTGAAGCACCGAGGCCGCTCGGCTGTGCTTCGAATCCTGGTGCTCCATACCCGCGAGGAGGCCCCACATCGCGACCATGGCGAGCAGCAGCGTCCCCATCAGGATGGCGCTCGACCAGTACACCCCGCGCGTCGGAATTTCGGTGTCGTACGCGGCAGCGTGCTCGTCCGCCGCGCCGTGGACAGGCCCCGGATCAGTGGGCTGAGTCATGGGTGAGCGCCTCGGTCAGGAACGGATCGTTGAACGGCAGGAGCGGACGCTTCGAGAGGAAGCCGAAAAACATCCAGGTCCAGGCCGAGACCAGCGCCACTGGCAGCACGATGTCCAGCCAATGGGGCAAAACCGACCCGGGGTGCAGGACCGGTCCAATGTACCAGTACAGATCGACCCAGCGGGCGATCAGGATGAGCACCGCGACCCGAGCCAGGGTACGGGCGCTGCGCTTGATATCGCGCGACAAGAGCAGAACAAAGGGCAAAAGAAAATGCGTCACGGCCAGGGCGATGGAGATCGGCTTCCAGGGTCCGACGCGGTGGACGAAGAACGTGACCTCTTCCGGCAGGTTGGCCGACCAGATGATGAGCAACTGGGAAAAGGAAAAATACGCCCAGACCATGGTGAAAGCCAATGTCAACTTGCCGTAGTCGTGCAGGTTCGTCGGCGTGACGTAGCGGCTCATCGGCTCGCGCTTGCCGAGGAACCCGATGATTAGCGTCCCGAAGGCCAGCGCGGAAAGACCTTGCCCGATCAGCACGATGAGTCCGAAAATGCTCGAAAACCACTTCGGATCGAGGCTCATCACCCAGTCGAACGCCGCGAATGTGACGGTCAAGGAAAACAGCACGATGCCCGGCCCGGCGATCACCTGCATACGGCGAAAGAGCGATGGATCCGCGGTTTCGTCTTGCTTCTTCGACAATCGTACGAGGCCGAAACCAAGCCCAATCCAGGCCGCGAAATAGAACGCCGCGCGGCCGATGAAGAAGGGTAGGTTGAGATACGCCTCCTTCGACTTCAAGAGCGGATCGTCCATGGCGCCGGGGCGCATCCAGGAAAAGATGTGCTCGCGTCCGAGCAGAATCGGGATGAAGAGCAGCGCCACGACAGGTAGGGTCTTGATCGCAGCCTCCCACACCCGTCGGAGCATCAGGCCCCAAGCGCCGCGCGACATATGGTGCAGCAGGCAGAGCCCGAGACAGCCGCAGGCCAGGCCCAGCATCAGCAGGTAGCCCAACAGATAGGACTTGAAGAACTGGTCGGGGTTCAAGAAGCCGCCAATCCCGGCCAGCGCGGTCGCGATGACTGCCACACCCAGCGCGATACCGCGCGGTTGCGCGATATCCGCGGGCGGTTGACAGTCGTTCGCCGTCACAGTCTCACTCATGGCCGTTCTCGTTTCCCTCGGTCGGCGTTGCCGGCTTCGTCACGGTTCCGGCTGGACTGGTTGGCGTGGCCTTCATCAACTTTTCGCGATCCTCGGGAGTCAGGTCGGCCAGATGCAGGCTTCGGCTGAGTTGGAGCGCGCGGATATACGCGGCAATCGCCCAGCGATCCTCCACCGGAACCTGTGAGGCATAGGACGGCATGGTGGAGAAACCATTGGTCATGACATCGAAGAAATAGCCCGGCGGCTGGTCGAGTAGACGCTGCTCGTCATACGACGGCGGCTGCTTATAGCCCCGGCGCACCACCATGCCGTTGCCGTCTCCGAGGCGGCCGTGACAAGGCGCGCAGAAAATGTTGAAGCGCTCCTGCCCGCGCTCGAGCACTTGCTGGGTAACGGGCATCGGAAAATCACTGACGAATTTGTCACCCTGTCGCCCGGCGTAGTACGCCTGGTCCTCGCGCAAATATCCGCGAGCTACCGTGCCGGCGGGAAGTGCGCGCGAGGACTGGCCGTCGGCGAAGAAGTCGCTCTTGGTGAGCGGCTTCACTTTGGGCTGGTTGTGCATGTCCTGCCGGCAGCCGGCGAGGGCCAGGGCGCTGGCGGCGAGCAGTGCAGCGAGGGCTGGCATGCGAGTTTCAGTACCCAACTTCGGTCACCTCGCTCGGATTGAGGCCTTGCAAGAAAGCCTTGGTGGCCGCGGGATCGAATTTCTTGTCGCGCGCCTCGATGGCAAGGAAGTAGCCGTCTTGTGAGGCGTGGGAAAAGCGCTCGACGTTGAACAGCGGGTGGTAAGGCTGCGGTAGGCCGTTGAGCGCCAGCATTCCGAGAACCGCCGAAAGGCTGGCCACCAGGATGGTGCACTCGAAGGTCGGCACGATGAAGGCTGGCCAGCTGTTGAGTGCTTTGCCACCGATGTTCATCGGATACGCGATCGCCGAAGCCCAATAGGCCAGGCCGAATCCGCCCAGACATCCGGTGATGCCACCCGCCAACACGATCATCGGAACCTTCGAGGGCGGCAAATCAAGCGCGTCGTGCAAGTCCTCGACCGGGAAGGGCGTGTACGCCTCCATCCGAGAATACCCGGCCTGACGCGCGGCTCGGGCGGCTATCACCAGCCCCTCAGCGGAGGGGAACTCGGCGACGAGGCCGTAGGTTTGGGCGGCTCTCATCACGCCTTCTCCTTGGTTCCACTCGAATGCGCGGTCTGATGCGCCATATGCCGCATCTCGGCGATCGAGATCATGGGCAGGAAGCGAATGAAGAGGAAGAGGAGTGCCACGAAGAGACCGAGCGTGCCGACGAAGATCATCCAGTCGAAGCGTGTACCGGCGTACTCGCCCCAGGAGGAGGGCAGGAAATCACGATGCAGGCTGGTTATCACGATGATGTAACGCTCGAGCCACATGCCCACGTTGACGAACATGGCGACGATCCAAAGCGCCACTGGATTGGTGCGAAAAAAGCGGATCCAGAGCACCTGCGGCGCCAGGATGTTGCACAGCCAGAGCATCGCGTATTGGAAGCCGTACGGACCCTTGATGCGATTGAGCATCATGAAGTGCTCGTAGTGACTGCCGCTGTACCAGCCGGTGAAGGCCTCGATGATGTAGCCGTAGGCGACGATCAAGCCGGTGGCGAGCATGACCTTGGCCATGTTCTGCACGTGACGCTGGGTGATGAAGTCCTGTAGGCCGAAGACGGCGCGCAGAGGGAGCGTCAGGGTCAACACCATGGCGAAGCCGGCGAAAATGGCGCCGGCGACGAAGTAGGGCGGGAAGATCGTGGTGTGCCACCCAGGAACGACACCGGCGGCGAAGTCGAAGGAAACCACGGTGTGCACCGAGAGCACCAGCGGGGTCGCGATTCCGGCCATGAGGAGATAGGCCGTTTCGTAGTTCTGCCAGTGCCGAGATCCGCCTCGCCAGCCCATGGACAGCATTCCGTAGATGATCTGCGCGGGCTTGTTCTGGGCGCGATCGCGCAGAGTCGCGAGGTCGGGAATCAGACCCATGTACCAAAACAGCAGGGAAACCGTGGCGTACGTCGAGACCGCGAACACGTCCCAAACGAGCGGGCTGCGGAAGTTTGGCCAGACCCCCATGGTGTTGGGGTAAGGCAGCAGCCAGTACGCCAGCCACGGACGGCCGGTATGGATGATCGGGAAGATGCCGGCACAGGCCACGGCAAAAATCGTCATCGCTTCGGCGAATCGGTTGATCGACGTGCGCCACGACTGGCGGAGAAGCAAAAGGATCGCGGAGATCAGCGTCCCGGCGTGGCCGATGCCGATCCACCAGACGAAGTTGACGATCGCGAAGCCCCAGCCAACGGGGATGTTGACTCCCCAAAGGCCGGTGCCTTCAAAAACCAGCTTGGTGACCGCGTAGAGGAAGCCCATGACCAAGATGAACGCGATGCCAAAACCCACGAACCACCAACGCGGGGTCTTCCTGGTGAGGACGATCTCGCTGATCTTCTCGGTCACCGTACCTGGGCTGTGCCCTGGCGCGATGAACGGCGGCTTCGGCGGCACGATCGCCTGATGCAGGGCTTCCTGTTCGCTCAGCGCCATCGCTTACGCCTTCTCCCCCAACTCCGGGTTCGGATTGCGCAACCGCGCCAGGTAGCTGGTGCGCGGCCGCGTATTGAGATCCTCGAGCATGCCGTAGTTGCGCGGCCCGGCCTTCCACTTCGCAACCTCGGACTCGGGGTCGTTGATATTGCCGAAGACGATCGCCTGTGTCGGGCAGGCCTGCTGGCAGGCGGTCTTGATCTCGCCGTCGCGAACCTTGCGGTCCGCTATCTCGGCGGAGATCTTGACGCGGTTGATGCGCTGCACGCAGTAGGTGCACTTCTCCATGACACCGCGGAAACGGACCGTGACATCCGGATTGCGCCCCAGCTTCTGTACCGGATGGCTGTAAGCGTCGTTGGGCTCGATCTTGTTCCAGGCGAAGAAGTTGAAGCGCCGTACTTTGTAGGGACAGTTGTTGGAGCAATAGCGCGTGCCGACGCAGCGGTTGTAGACCATGTCGTTCAGGCCTTCGGCGCTGTGACTGGTGGCGCCGACCGGGCAGACCACCTCGCAAGGCGCTTGCTCGCAGTGCATGCACATCACGGGCTGGTGATAGATCTCGGGCCGATCGAGATCGCCGCCGTAGTAGCGATCGATGCGAATCCAATGCATCTCGCGACCCTTGTCGACCTGCTCCTTGCCCACCACCGGGATGTTGTTCTCGGACTGGCAGGCGATGACACAGGCGTTGCAACCGGTGCAGGCGTTGAGGTCGACCGCCAGGCCCCAAGCGTAGCCCTCGTAGGTCCACGGTGGATTGATCGAGTCCTCGGGCTTCGGACTCTCGACCATCTCGCGGATCTTCTCCGGTTCCTGAGTGAACTCGCCGAGAGTCATCACGCGGAGCAAGTGCCGTTCCTCGATCGCCTCGCGACCCTCGAGGTTGGCTCCTAGCGAGTGGGCCTCGATGTTGTAGTGCTCCTGGGTCGTGGCCAGCAAGTAGGTCTCTCCGGTGAGGGCGAGATCGACTTGGGCAAGCCACGGCGAGGTGCTGTCGGAGAGCGCGGCAGCGGCCGAGCCCACCCCGGTGCCAACTCTGCCGGCCCGAGTGCGGCCGTAGCCCATATGGAGCGTGGCGCATTCATCGGCATGGCCGGGATCGACGAAAACAGGGACACGCACCGGACGGCCACTGACGAGTTTCAGCTCCACGAGCTCGCGCTGGCGCAGATGCATGACTTCGGCGGTGCGCGGCGAAATCAGCAGCGCGTTGTCCCACGTGAGCTTCGTCAGAGGGCGGGGGAGCTCTTGCAGCCACGCGTTGTTGGCGAAGCGCCCATCAAATACTGCCGCATCGGGGCGCAAGACAACGACAAACCCCGCCCTCGACGGCGTCGATGCGGCGAGCAAGTCGCCGATCGCCTGCGCGATGCCGGCACCCTGCGCAGTGACGCTCCGCGCGGGAGAGGCCGTGCCCTCGACGAAACCATCGTGCAGGGCCTTGCGCCACGTGGCGTCGGTCAGGCCGTTGCCCTTCCAGGTCGCCTGCACGAGATCGTGGCCCTTGGCATCAGCCTTCCCGTTGAGCAGCGCCAGGACTTCGATCTGCGACTTGCCCTCGTACAGCGGCTCGATCAGCGGCTGCAGGATGGAGGCCGTGCCGTCGTAAGCGCGAGCATCGCCCCAGGCCTCCAAGAAGTGCGCCTCGGGGAGGTGCCACTGGCAGTACTCGGCGGTCTCGTCCTGATAGAGGCCGTGGTGGATGCGGATTTTTGCCTTCTTGATCGCGTTGGCGAAATCGAGATCGGCGGGAGCATCGAAAACCGGGTTCGCGCCGAGCACGAATAGGACCTCGACCTTGCCGCCGACCAAGTCGTCGCGCAGGCTTTTCAGCGAAGCGAGCTGGTCTTGCGGCTGAACTTCGACCGCATCGCCATAGATCACTGTCTCGCCACCGTTGCCGAGCGCCGCGTTCATGGCGTGCGCCAGCGCGTGGACAGCCGCTGGCGTGTACTCGCCCGGGACTACCACGCAACGTCCTCGATGCGCCATCAAATCGCGCGCTGCGGCCTTCACGAAACGCTGCAACTCGGCGTCCTGCTCGGGCGCCGAGGCACCCTCGACACCCAACGCTGCAGCCAGCGCCAGCGCGGCGCCCGCGATGCCGCGCGGTGGCAAGGCCATCCGATGATCGGCCATCGAGCCGGTCGCCGTGGGTGTGGTTTCGAGCGTGTAGAGGCGGTTCATCTGGGGCGCGTTCGCGGTGCTCACCTTCCGTCGACTCGCGAAATCGCGCGCGTAGCGCACTGCGCCGGGGCCAGCCGTCAAGACATCGCTGTCGAGCGTGAGCACCACGTCCGCCTTGGCGAAGTCGTACCTCGTCTCCAGGTACTCGCCGAAGGCCAACTTGCTGCCGGCGCGGACGGCATCGCGGCCCGCGGGCTCCCACTGGTGCCACTGGGCCTGCGGGTACGGACCCATCAGCTGATCCCACTGCGCCCTGAACGTGGCGGAGGTGGTGGATCCCGTCAGCACGCGGATGCCCACGCCCTCGATCGCGATCTGAGCATCCAGGAACGGCTTGAGCGCGGCCTGAAGTGCGCTCCAGGTGCGGACGTTCTCGAGGTTGCTGATCGACTGCGAGCGGTCCGGGTCGTACAGGGTCAGGATCGCGGCCTGGGTGAAGGCGTCGGTGGCTCCGAGGCTCGCGCCGTGCTCGGGATTGCCTTCGAGCTTCGTCGGCCGGCCCATGTTGCTCTCCGCGAGCACCGGATTCGCATAGCCCAGGAAGGGCATTGCGGTGGCGAAGAACAACGGCCGTCCCGGGAGGATTTCCTCCGGCTGCTTTACATAAGGAACGATCTTCTCGATGGGCTGCCGGGTGCAGGCGGTGAGGCCGGCGAGAGCCAGCGAGGCGCTCGAAAGCTGCAGGAAGTTGCGACGCGAGAAGCCGTTGGTGGCGCCGTCGCCGTCCGCGGGCCATTCCGCCGCGTGGCGGGGGAACTCGCGGTGCAGCATGTCCTCGAACTGCGGGGTCGCCGCGAGCTCTTCGAGGCTGCGCCAGAACTGCGGGCCCTTCGCATTGCGCAGACGCTCGCGCACCGAGGCGAGATCAAGCGCCGACCTTTCGGAAGCAGCCGCGCCCTTCTTCCACTCCTCGTGGCAATCGCCAGCCGCGCCGGCCGCATCCGCAGCCCCGCCGATTTGCACCAGCGGCTCGCCGCCGGGTATCTGCACCCGCGGCTCGCCGCCGCTCGCTGTGCTGCCCTTGCTCATCGTGCGCTCCTGCGATCCGTCGAGATAGACATCCTGAGTTCCATTAGCGATGGCACGTAGAGCAGCTCATCAAGTTGCGCGCCGGCAGAATGTGGTACGCCTTCACCAGGTCAGGTCCGCTCTTCGTCAATTGATCGGCGGGCGGCTGCCAGAGCATGTTGAAGACCTGATCCTTCGGCCGCACGTATTGCGCCGGGTTGCGGTGGCAATCGATGCACCAGCCCATTTGCAGCGTGCTGGCCTGCGAGGTGAGCGACATCAAGTCGACGCGGCCGTGACAGGTCGAGCAACCGACCCCCTTGGCGACGTGGATGCTGTGATTGAAATACACGTAGTCCGGCAGATCGTGGACACGATTCCACTCGATGGGATGCCCTGATTTGTAGGCGTCCCGGATGGGCGCCAGCATCGGGCTGTCATTCCAGATCTGAGCGTGGCAGTTGTAGCAGGTGGCGATTGGCGGAATGCCCGCCGAAGCGACCTTTTCGACCCCGGTGTGGCAGTAGCGGCAGTCGATTCCAAGCCCGGTGACGTGGTGCTCGTGGCTAAACGGCACCGGCTGATGGAGGATGAGTCCCTGACGCGTGTTGTACGGCGAACGGTCGAGCTCGTAGAGGATCAGGCCGAGCAGTCCGACGATGAATACCCCACCGAAGATACTCGCCTTGGCAAGCGTGTTCGTACTGCGGTGGAAGATCTGAGCCATGCCGCGGGAACTCCTCTGGAGAGCCGTTCGCTGGGACGATACCTTGCCCGTACAGGGCGTGCAACTAGATTGTGAAACTTTTCACAAGGGAGGACCTTTGGCAATGACTTGCATCGCTGGCTATGACTTTGGGGAGCGATCGACCTCGAGCGCGAAGACCCGGGCGCCGAACAAAATCGTAGCCAGCCAGACGAAATCCGCCAACAACAAGTGCCCTAGCTGAAGTCCGATCGGCGCCAACAGACCCATATTCGCCAGTCCCAAGGCGATTTGGAGGAGAACGAGCAGAATTACCCGCCGGGCGCCGTTGCGCACCTCGGGTTGGCGGTTCTCGCGGCGGATTCGGACGGCGAGCAGCAAGAGGAAGACCGCGGTCGCCGCGGCGAGCAGCGGGTGGAGCACGCGCAGCCGAAGCAGCAGCTGCGACGTGGGGGAGAGATCCTGCTGTAGGGCCTGAGTCAACGTCGTCGCTGGATGCAGCGTGTCCCCGAGCGCCGCCACGGCGCCGCTCGTGGCCACGATCAGCAAGCCGAGCAGCGCAATGGCGAAGCTCCAAGCCTCCCGGCGACGGCCCGCGAGCCCGATGCGCGCTCCACCTGCGGCCCAGTGTGCGGTCAGCACCAGGGCGCCGAGCAGTAGAAACGTGTTGAAAAGGTGCGCGCCCACGAACATGGCGCGCGCCATGGACTCGTTTTCCGCCACCAGCCGGAAGAGCACTAACGCCGCGCCCAGCGCAGCCTCCGAGACCATGAGAGCCACGGCCACGAGAGCGCCGCGGCGAGCCGGATCGCCTTTCGGTCGCCCGCGCCATGTGGCGACCGCGAGGGCCACCACGGCAAGCAGGGCGAGACCACTGCTCACGCGGTGCGAATACTCGATCATGGTGGCGACCGACGGCGCCCGGGGAATGGCCTCCCCGTTGCACAATGGCCAGTGCCCCCCGCAGCCGGCACCGGATCCCGTAGCGCGAACGTAGGCGCCCCAGAGGATGACCGCCAGATTGAAGGCCAGCACGGCCCAGGCGAAGCGCGGCAATCGGAGGGATGGATTCATGGCGGGCCGCTGCATGACGAGTCGGATGATAGCGGGCGCGCCTGTCGCCCGACGAATCCTTCGCGATAGAGTGACGATGGCTTGTGCGATTGCTCACTCGCCATCGAATATGACCTCGGACGCTCAGCTGATCGCTCGTTCTCGCGCCTCGGATTTTCTCGAGCTGGCGAAGCCGCGCATCACTCTCCTGGTTGTGCTGACCACCGCGGTGGGCTTCGCGGTGGCGAGTTCAGGTCCATTCCCGTTGCTGCGGTTCCTCCACACACTGGTCGGGACGGCGCTGGTCGCGGGTGGTGCCTCAGCGCTCAATCAGGTCTGGGAGCGCGACCTCGATGCGCGGATGCGCCGCACCGAGCGCCGGCCGTTGCCTTCCGGGAGGCTGAGTGTCGACCTCGGCCTGCTGTTCGGCGTCGGGCTGGCAATAGTCGGGATGGCGGAGCTCGCGGTTTTCGTGAACCTATTGACGGCGCTCCTCGGCGGCCTGACGCTCGCCGGGTATGTTTTCCTCTATACACCGCTCAAGCAGGTCACCTCGCTCTCGACTGTGATCGGCGCCGTTCCCGGAGCCGTCCCGCCGATGATGGGTTGGACCGCGGTTCGCGACTCGATCGGGCCCGAGGCCTGGATCCTGTTTGGAATCCTCTTCCTCTGGCAGATGCCGCACTTCCTGGCGATCGCCTGGATGTTCCGCGAGGACTACGCGCGCGGCGGTTACCCGATGCTCCCGGTGATCGATCCGAGCGGAGTGTCGACGGCACGCCAGGCGGTCCTCTACTGCGCCGCCCTGCTGCCGGTTAGCTTGCTGCCGAGCGTTTTCGGTTTCGCCGGGCCGATCTACTTCGGCGCCGCGCTCGTCCTCGGCGTCGTGCTGCTGGGGTACTGCTGGGAGTTTTCGCGCTCACTGACCCACACCTCGGCGCGGAAGCTCATGATGGCCTCGGTCCTTTATCTGCCCGCCGTTCTTCTCCTTCTGGTCGTCGATCGCGCGACGCGCTGACGCGATAGAGACGCCTTGAGCGAGTCACAGGACGTTTCCTCCGGGCCGCCGCCCCAGCTGCCGCCGCCTGCGTCGCGGCCGATCACCACGCCGCAGATCTTCCTCTGGGCGCTGCTGGTCGCGGCGCTGATCACCCTCGCGGGCCTTACTTGGTGGACCCGCCAACAGCGGGTTGCGAGCGCACAGCCGGCTCCGGGCGTTCTCTTCGCTCTGCCCGAGTTCTCGCTCACCGATAGCGACGGCCAGGCGCTCTCGCGGCGAGACCTCGAGGGTTCACCGTGGATCGCCTCGTTCATCTTCACCCGCTGCGGCGGCGTCTGTCCGCTAATCACCGAGCAGATGAAGGCCTTGGGGAAGCGTTTTCCCGCGGCCTCTCGGGTGGCGCGGGTTTCGATCACCGTCGACCCCGAGTTCGACACCCCCGCGGTGCTGGCGGACTACGCGACGAAACACGGCGTGGGCTCACTCACCGCCAGCCGCTGGCACTTCCTGACCGGGCCTCCGCAAGTCGTCCGGCCGCTGATCCTGCAAGGCTTCCATCTCGCGCTCGAACAAGGTGCGACGCCTCAGGAGCCGATCTTGCACAGCACGCGGTTGATGCTGGTCGACCGCTACGGCAAGGCGCGCGGGACGTACGAGTACGACGACCCGCAGTCGATGGATCGGCTGATCGTCGACCTCTCCTCGCTGCTCGCTGAGTAGCTCGCAGGGATCTTCGTGCTCGACATTCATTCGCTGCCGACCGTGAATGCTTGTCTCAATGGCTTGAGCACGGTGTTGCTGCTCGTCGGGTTCGCGCTGATTCGCGCCCGCAAGATCGCCGCCCATCGCGCCTGCATGATCGCGGCGTTCGTGTCGTCGACGCTGTTTCTGATTTCGTACTTGATCTATCACTGGCAGGTGGGCTCGGTCAGGTTCTCCGGGACCGGCGGGGTCCGCACCCTGTACCTGACGATTCTCGCAACCCACACGGCGCTGGCGGCCTTGGTGCCATTCCTCGCCTTCATCACGCTGCGCCGCGCTTGGCGCTCGGACTTCCTCCGCCATCGCGCCATCGCTCGCATCACGCTACCGGTGTGGCTTTACGTCTCGATCACCGGGATCGTGGTCTACGTGATGCTGTATCGGATGACATGGAGCTAGGGCAGTACTAGGGCAGGACCTCCGCCGCCGGCTCGGCGGGAAGGAAGTACAGAAATCGCCGCAGCGTGTTGTTCCACTGCAGAGCCGGCCCGTTCTCCCTTGCCCGGCGCAGCTGATTCATCTTGGAGTCCAGATCGTCGATGAAGTGCAGCGCCTGCGCCTCGGCGGTCATCGGCTCGACCGCGGCGCCGAATTCTCGCGTGCCTTGGTGAGAAAGCACCAGGTGCTCGAGCTGGAGCTGGAGTGCGGCCGGAAAGTCCGGGATCGCCGCGCAACGGTCGCGCAGTAGATCGCGGCCGATCACCACATGTCCGACCAACCGGCCAGGCAGCGTGTAGTCGTTAGCCGGCATCGCCCCGAGCTCGATAATTTTCCCGAGGTCATGAAAGAGCACGCCGAGCAGCAGCAGATCCCGATCGAGCTCCGGGTAGTGCTTGGCCACCGCATCGGCGAGCTCGGCCATCGAGACCGAGTGCTCGAGCAGGCCTCCGCGGTACGCGTGGTGAATGGTCTTCGCGGCCGGGTGCTCCCGTAGCTGGGCGCCCCAGACGTCGAGGGTCTCTTGCGCCAGACGGCGGAGGACGGCGCGATCGACCGATCCCAGCAACCCTGCCAGGCGCATCCAGAGGTCGTCGATGTCCTCACGGGTTGACGGGACCAGCTTGCTCTCGTCGAACCCCTCCTGGCGATCTTCGTCGGTGATCGGCCGGCAGTCCTCGACGTTGAACTGCAGCTGATCTCGAAACGCGCGCACCTGCCCCTTGACCTTCACGTACTCGTGGACAGAGAACGTACGCTGGAGGGCCTTACTGTCCGACCAGGCCTTGCCGATCATCGAGCCGGTGGCGTCGGAAACCTCCATGTCGAGGTAGTCGCGGCCGCTCTTGTCCTGACGCACTTCCTTCTTGGTGACCAGCGCGAATCCGACGATGCTGTCGCCCTCGCGCCAGTCGCGGATGGGCTCGAAACGGCGCTCTGGCGGCATGGGATGAGCGTATCAGCGAGCGTGGCCGCGCGTCTGGCGCCGCGAGCTCCGCGACTGCCATGATGCCACCTGAGCCGGCGGTCGCCCTGGCATATGCATTGCTGACAACTATCGATGACAGTCGGTCGGAATCTCTAGGAGGCGTCTCAATGTCGGATCGCGGGTTTGGGCTGGGCCGTTGGGGACTCCTTGCCGCGCTGTTCCTTGGGTCCGCCGGAGTCTGGGCGGAAACCGCGGCACCGCTGAGCGAGGCGCAGCGCGAATTCCTCGAGGACGGCCCGGGTTGGCTGTTGAGCGATGCCCAGCGCAATGACTTCCTGAGGGAGGACAGCGCGGCTCGCGATGCGCACATGGCGGCCTTCCTGGCTAAGGATCCGATTCCGGCGACTCCTCAAAATGAGCTCCAGGAAGGCCTGCGGCGTCGCCGGTTGTTGGTGCAATCCGAGTTCCTGTCGCTGGCGGACGACCGGGCGAGACTGCTTTTCCTGCGCGGCGCGCCTTTCGAGCGGATCAAGGTGGACTGTGCGGTGGCGTTCAAACCGATCGAGGTCTGGCGCTACGGCACCGAAGGCGTCGGCACCCGATACCTGATGTACCGCCCGGCGGCCGAGCCCTCGTACCGGCTCTGGCGACCGGGCGACTCGAAAGAACCGCTCTATTCGGCCGAGATGGTGTACTGGCTGCAGCAATGGCAGGAGTACGGCGGGCACAAGGTCTCGCGTGCTTTCGATCACCAACTCTGCGACGACAAGTCCACGCTCGTCGATGCCGTCACCGGGATCGACGGTCTGAGCCTGTACCGGCCCAAACGGCCGACCGATGCCCAGGTGATGCAGGGTTTCGCCCCCCCGGATGACCTCGCGGCCTGGGCCAAGGTCGCCGCGGTGACGCCGTTGCCGCCGGAGAAGCCGGTCATCGACGGCGCGAAGCTCGAGGTGCAGTTCCCGAAGACCGCCTCCAACCAGCGGATGACGCTCCGCATGCTGATCACCCTGCCTCCGGGCGTGAAGCTGCAGTCGATCACCGAGGGCGAGGCTCCGTCCAAGGTGCGGGTCAACATCGAGGGTGCCCTGGAGCAGGACGGACGCTTCTTCGAATCCTTCCGCGTGCGCTTCGAGCCCAAGCCGCCCGAGGCGACGGTTCCTCTGGTGCTGGTGGCCGAGCGTGCGCTCCGCCCGGGCGCCGGCTATGTGGTGCGACTGCGGGTTCGAGACGAAGTGGGTGGCGCCGAGGCGGTCCTGGCACAGGCGTTCACTGTGCCCAAGGAGGCTCAAGCGGTGGCGACGCCGCCGTTGCCTGAAGGCGCCGTGGTTCAGCTGGCCGATCAGCTGGCGAATCTGCGCATTCCGGGTAAGGACAGCCTGATCCTGGTGCCGCCGCAGGACGACATCGTGGTCGGGCTCTGGCGCACCGAGGCTCTGGTGACCGGCGACAAGATCCAGAAGGTGGTGTTCATGGTCGGCGGCAAGACGCAGTTCGAGCGCAACAAGCCGCCTTATTCCGCCGAGCTGCGGCTGCCCCCGCTGCCCACCGAGTTGGTCGTACGCGTCGAAGGCTACGCCACCGACGGACAGCTGGTGGCCGCTGACGAGATGGTGCTCAACCAGCCGCGCGGTGAGTTGCGCGTGCGCATCGTCGAGCCCCGTCGTGGATCGACCGCCACCGGTCGGGTCGCGGTGAAGGCCGAGGTCGTGGTGCCGGAAGGCCGCCGCGTGACCAAGGTCGAGCTGCGGGTGAACGACAAGGTGGTGGCGAAGCTGGAGCATCCACCCTGGGAGGGTGCGGTGGAGATTCCGGCCGGCCCCGATCTCGCGTATCTGAATGCGGTCGCGGTGCTCGAAGACGGAACGCAAGCCGAGGACGTGCGCTTCTTCAACGCGCCGGGCAATTTCGAGCAGGTGGACGTCAACCTGGTCGAGCTCTACACCACGGTGACCGACAAGGCTGGACGCCTGGTGCCTGGGCTCACTCAAGACGACTTCGAGGTGCGGGAGGACGGCCGCCCGCAGAAGCTCGCGAAGTGCGAGCTGATCGAGAACCTGCCGATTCATCTCGGTATCGTCATCGACACTTCGGGCTCGATGTATCAGTCGATCGGCGAGGCGCGGCGGGCGGCGGGCGATTTTCTCCAGAAGCTGATGACGCCGCGCGACGATGCGTTCGCGCTGGCGTTCTCCGACCGACCGGAGCTGTTGATGCCGCGCACCAGTGACGAGCGTGCGGTGGACGGGGCGCTCGACAACCTGCATGCGTCGGGGTCGACCGCGCTGTTCGATGCCTTGGTGCACTCGCTGTACTACTTCCGCGGCACCCGCGGCCGCCGGGCCATGGTGCTGCTCTCGGACGGCGACGACACTTCGAGCGGCATCGGCTGGCGGGAGACGCTCGACTACGCCCGTCGAAGCGGAGTCGCGATCTACACCATTGGCCTCGGTGTCGAGGTGTTGGGCGACATTCGCGGCCGACTGAAAGACCTCGCCGAGGAGACCGGCGGGCGGGTGTTCTTCGTCAGCAAGGCGCAGGAGCTTTCCGGGGTCTACCAGCAGATCGATCGCGAGCTCCGTAGTCAGTATCTGCTGGCGTTCTCGTCCGACCGGTCGAACACCGATGGCAAGTTCCGCACTATCGAGGTCAAGGCCCAGAAGGGCAAGCTCGATGCGCGCACCATTCGAGGGTACTACCCATGAGAGATCTCGTTTCGATCGTCGTTGCCGTGACCATGCTGGTCACGGTCTCCGCCGCCAACGCGGCCGATCACGCGCTGACGTTTTCGCTGCTCAACAAGTCGTACACCAACCTGGCCGGAGACCTCGAGCCCATCACGCAGGGTCCGCTCACGGTTCGCCCGTCGTCGCCGAAAAACGTGCTTGTGCTGAAGGACAACCGGCTGACTTTGCGCCCGGTCACCGGCCAAGCGGGTGTCCAGGACGCTCACCTCGAGCTCGACGTTCTGGGCAAAGGCTGGTTGGTAGCCGACGTCGAGGCCGCGGGCGTCGAAACGCGATTTCAGGACGAGCTCTCGATTCCACCGCAGACCCTCTCGTTCGACGGCCAGGTGAGGCTCGAGCGCGTGGATGGCGGCTACCGGGCGACTGCCGTGCAGGCCCCGAAGCACGTGGAAGTGGTGGTGAAGAGCAAGCTCCTCGAGAACCTGGTCTCGTGGTGCGAATCCATGTCCGCGTTGCCGTTTTCCGGCCTGGACTGCAATGGCCTCGAGCGCTCGATCAGCCACGTGGCTCTCCCCTTGCCCGCGGCCGGAGCGACCTATTTCCTTGCGGATTCGGACCTGACAGCCGAGGAACGAGGCCTTTTGGACGGCTTTTCGAGCCCCAAGCAGCCGAATCGGTAGCCCAGCGACCTTGACGAACTCGGGTGATAGGCCGGGTGGTATATTGACGCGGTAACTCGGCCCGCGCCTCACCTGGGCCGACACCCCCCTCTGGAGGCAGTCCCCCATGGCCGCACGCAATCTGAACAACCGTCTCTACTACTTCACCATCGAAGACGAAGGCATGCTCGCCGAGGCCTTCTCCGAGTTTCAGAAGGACGTCTACGCCATCACCTACAAGGTGATGGGCACGGAAGACGTGTTCGTGACCACGAAGGACACCAAGGAGGCGATGGATCGCCACGACGTGCCCTATGCCCTCCTCGCCGAGGAGGACGCGGCGAAGATCGGCGTCTACCACTCGCCGCTCTCGAAAGAAGAGCTCTCGGAGTACGAAGACGCCGTGAAGTGCCTGGGCCTCGCGCACCGCGCCATCGCCATGGCTTGCGTCGGCGTGAACGGTGAGTCCAATCTCGGCTTCGATCTTTCGAAGAGCTCGAAGCAGTACACCTACTTCACGGCTCCCGCCGGTCACACCTTCATCTGGCGCTTGTTCCAGGATCGCAAGGAAGCCGGCGAATTCCTGAGCAAGCTCACCGCCGGCGAAAAGAAGGCGATGGAGTGGGTGCAATCCATCCCGCTGGCGAGCGCCAGCGAGCTCAAGTCTTATCACTAGCCAGCGAGCTCAAGTCCTACCACTGATGCATCTGCGCTAGGCTCGCTCGCCGGAACGATGACGAGCGAGCCTTAGCGCATGACCCTCCCGCTGTTCCCCGAGACCTACTCCGTCTCCGCCCTCGCCGGCGAAGTGCGCGCGCTGCTCCGCGAGGCCTACGACGGGGTGTGGGTGACGGGTGAAATCCATGCGCTGAAGATCCACCGCTCTGGACACGTCTATCTCGATCTGGTCGAGAAGGACGCCGCCGGAGACACGATTCTCGCCAAGCTCGACGCCGTGCTCTGGGCGCGCGATCACGAGCGCGTGCGCCGCCTGCTCACGCAGCATGGCCAGCGGCTCGCCGAGGGGCTGACCATTCGCTGCCGGTGCAACGTCGACTTCTATCCGCCGCACGGCAAGCTCCAGGTACAGATTCGCGACATCGATCCGGTCTTCACGCTCGGCGCGCTCGAGATGCGCCGCCGTGAGACCATGGCGGCTCTGGTGGCTGCCGGCCTGCTCGATCGCAACCGCGCGCTGCCGCTCGTCGACCTTCCGCTGCGGGTCGCGTTGATCACTTCGGAAGGCAGTGCGGCGTACCACGACTTCCTGTCCACGTTGAGCGAGAGCGGCTACGGCTTCCAGTTGCTGTTTTTCCATGCCGCGGTCCAAGGCCCGCAGGCAGAGCGCGAAGTGGCCGCGGCACTCGCGGCTGTCGGCCGCTTTGCCGTCGATTGCGTGGTCATGGTGCGCGGCGGCGGGGCGCGCTCGGACCTCGCCGCGTTCGACAGCCGGGCGATCGCCGAGGCGGTGGCCATGACCGGCGTGCCGGTGATCACCGGACTCGGGCACGAGATCGACGAATCGATCGCCGACCGGGTGGCGCACACCATGCAGCGCACGCCCACCAAGGCGGCGGAATTTCTGATCGGACTGGTGGCCGAAGCGGAGGACCGGTATCAGCGGGTGCGGAGCTCATTGATGCGCGAAGCCGAGGAGCCGCTGCTGACCGCTCGCCGTCGAATGGAGCGCGCGACCCAGGGCCTGCGCCTCGCGGTGACCCGCCTGGCGCGGCAAGGCGATCGAGTGCGAGAGCTCGGCCGCGGCCTAGCGGCGCTCTCGCGACGACGGCTTGGCGAAGCCGCGCGCCGCCGTGAAGAAACCCGCATCCGTCTGGGACTCGCGGCTCCGCGCATGATCCAGCGCCAGGACGAGGCCGCCGAGCGCCCGCTTCGCCGTTTGGCCGATCTCGCCGGCGCGCGCCTGGGGAAGGCGGCCATCGTGCTAGCAGGGCTCGAGCGCCTGGCTTCGAGCCTCGACCCCCAGCGCACCTTGCACCGTGGCTACAGCATCACTCGCACGAGCACCGGCCGTTTGCTGCGACAACCCGGAGAGGTCAGGGCTGGAGAGCTCCTGCGGACCCAAATCGAACGCGGCGTCGTCACCAGCCGTGTCGAAGAAGGAGAGACCGAACGATGAGTTCCGACCCGTCGGCGACGCCGACCTTCACCGAAGCGCTCGAAGAGCTCGAAGCCATCTTGCGCCGAGTCGAGGGCGAAGAAGTCGATATCGACCGCCTCGCCGAGGAGCTCCAGCGAGCGGCGGTCTTGCTCGAGCTCTGCCGCGGCAAGATCCGCAAGGCCGAGCTCGAAGTGACGCAGATCGTTCAGCGTCTCGAGGACACCGACCCCGCGGAATGATTCGAGCTCAGGAAAGCGAAGCCAAGTACGCTGCGAAGACGTCGTTGAACAGCGCCCCGGGCCGTCGGGCGCGCAGGCGTTCGAGGGCAAGCGGGCCGGGCATCCCCAGTCGATTGAGGATGAGTCCGGCAACCAGCGCCGAGCGGTTGAATCCCATTCCGCAGTGCGACAGCACGCTGTGGCCTTGGCGAACCAGGTTGGCGCCGAGGTCGGCTACGGCGTCGAGCTTGGCTCGATGCGGCAGGTCCTCGTCAAAGATCGGAAAATACAAATAGAGGATCTGGTTCGGCACCGTGGGCACGCCGAGGTCGAGGCCGCCTTCGAGATCCACCACGACGTCGATCCCGCGGTCGAGAATCGGTTGCCAGCTGACGATGGCCGGCGAGATGAACAAGCGCTCGTCGTCGTCGATCGCGAAGAGTTGCATCGCTCGCCCCGTTATGCCTGCTTAGTTGGCCGCGGCGCCCGCCGCCGGCACCAAGCAAGCTTGGAGCGCGCGCACGATGCCCAGGGTCCAGGCCAGGCGTTCACCGTCGTCGTAACCGCGCTGGTTGTCGCACGAGCCCGACGACAGGAAATAGTCGTTGAGCAGGGAATCGCAGCTGCCGAAGCTCTGATACGAGCGAGTCCGTGCCCCCTTGCCGAAGCACTTGAGGTATTCGTCGTCGTCGCGGCCGCGATCGAGGGCGTCTTGCGATTCGCGAAGCAGAGTGTCGATCTTTTCCTGGATCCGGGCGTTCAGGTGCGTCACGCGCCAGGTTTCATACTCCGCCTTGGTGCGCTCCCAGCCTGCCGGGTAGGCCTCGACCTTGCGTTTGTTGTAGTCCGCCGCTCGTCGGGCCAAAGCCTCACTCGGGAAGGTCTGCAACATCGCGGCAATGGCTGCGCTCGCCTTCGTAGCATCCTTGCGGACGTCTCTCGGCAAGTCCATATTGAGCTGCACGCGACAGCGGCGTTGGTCGTAGAGCGTGTACGGACCGTCCTTCCAGCTCACCCGGAACGGCTCGAGGAAAGTCAGAGAAACGTCGATCCGCGTCCAGGTGACTTCGACCTTGTCGATCGTGGCGATTTCGCCCGGGGAGAAGTGCAGATTCTTGCCCGCGCTCACGCGGCCCTGGACGACGCCGTTGTCGGTGAAGTGGTCGGTGCACTCCGAGAACAGCGGTGTGCGAGTGAGCACGAACGCTCCATGCCACGTCCTTTGCAGGTCTTTCTCCGCGTCGGCGTACAACGGGCCGGCGGCGAGGGCGATCAGGGAGATGACGAGAGCGGTTTTCGTCGCGGTCATTCGACGCCTCCTGCGGAATTGCTCATCCGTGAACCGTGGGTCGCTGGCCGCCCTGGGCGGCCAGCTCGCATTCGATCGCCAGCCAGCGGCCGAAGCGCTCGTCGAGCGCGGTGGCCGGGACGTCGCGCCCGGCGAGGCGGTGGAAGAGCTGCCAGTGGCGTTTCTCGGCCGGACCGAGGTCGAGCAGTAGCGCGCGAACCTCATCGTCCTGTGAGGCCTCGTGCAAGAGGGTGAAGCGCTCGCAGCTGCGCGCTTCGATCAACGCGCCGACGAGCAGCCGGTCGACCTTGAGCCAGGGCTCGGGAACCCCCTTGAGATGGAGGCGCAGGCCCTGCGCCCAGGGGTTCGCGCGCCGTCCGGCGGCGTGCCAACCGCGCCGGTGCAGGATGCTGAGCACGCGGCGCATGTGGCTGATCTCTTCGGCCGCGAGCGCCGACATGCGGTCGACCAGCTCGGGATCATTGGGGTATTGGCCCATCAGCGCCATGGCTGACAGGGCAGCCTGCTGTTCGCAGACCGCATGGTCGGAGAGAAAGGTCTCGAGATTCGCGGCCGCAAGGGCCGCCCAGGGCTCCGGGGTGGCGCAAAGCAGGGGCAGGCCTTCGAGCGCGGCGCCCCGGGAGATCGATGAAGGAGGCATAAGGAAGTTGGACCGGGATCGTAAGCACCCCAGGGCACCGGGTCAAGTCGGTCTTGACGAGCACCAAAGCGACGCATTATTCTTAAAAGATGGCCATTGACCGAACGATCGACAGCAAAGACGTAGAGATTCTGGCGATAATTCAGAGCAATGGACGTATTTCGAACGCTGAGATCGCTCGCCAGGTGAACATGGCGCCCTCGGGTGTGCTCGAACGTCTGCGCAAGCTCGAGCTTCGCGGGGTCCTCAAAGGTTATGAAGCCCGGCTCGATCCGCATGCCTTGGGCGTCGGATTGCTGGCCTTCGTCTTCGTCCGGGTCGAGGAACGGGTGGGCTCCATGGGCGCCGGCAAGTTGATGGCCGAGATCCCAGAAGTCCAGGAAGTGCATCACGTAGCCGGAGAGGACTGCTACCTCGCCAAGGTGCGCTGCGCCGACCCGGAGGATCTGGGGCGCGTGTTGCGCGATCGCTTTGGCGCCATTCCCGCAGTGCGTTCGACGCGCTCGACCATCGTGCTCGGCACGGTGAAGGAGAGCGCCATCCTGCCGCTGCCCGCAGTCCCGTCGGACGATTTGGTCCGCGAGCCAGAGGTGACTCTTGCCTGAGCGCTCGCGCTTCTCATGGACGATAGGCAGCGCCACGATTTCCTTGTGGCTGATCTGGGGCTCGACGTATCTTGCCATTCTGTGGGCGATCCGCACGCTGCCGCCCTTTCTGATGGCCGGTGCCCGATTCCTGGTCGCGGGCCTGGTGTTCTTCGCCTGGGCCAAGTTCCGCGGCGCCGAATGGCCACGTGCCGTCGAGTGGCGGAGCGCCGCGATCATCGGGGCGCTCCTCGTGCTGGTCGGCAACGGCGCGATCGTCTGGGCAGAAATGCGTTTGCCTACCGGTCTCGCGGCGTTGCTGGTCGCGACCGTGCCTTTGTGGATGGTGATCCTCGATTCACTTCGTCCGGGAGGCACGCGGCCGAATGGTCGCGTGCTCGTCGGAGTCGCGACCGGTCTTGCCGGCGTCGGCGTCCTGGTCAGCGGCAGCTCGGCGGTCGGGAGCCCACACATCGATCCGTGGGGTGTGGTGGCCTGCCTGAGCGCCGCCATGTGCTGGGCGGTCGGGTCCATCTACTCGCGGCACGCCGCCCTCCCCAAGTCGCCGCGGCTCGCGGTGGGCATGGAGCTGCTTTGTGGCGGGGCCTTCCTAGTGATCGCTGGTTCGCTGCACGGTGAGATCGGCAACTTGAACCTGGCGCAGGCTTCGCTGCAATCCTGGCTGGCCTTGGCGTACCTCGCCGTCTTCGGCTCGTTGGTGGGCTTCTCGGCTTATGTGTTCCTGCTCGGCGAGACCACGCCGGCGCGAGCGACCACCTACGCGTACGTCAACCCGGTGGTCGCGGTCCTGCTGGGTTGGGCGCTCGCCGGTGAGTCGATCACCGTGCGCACGGTCGTCGCGATGGCGATCATCGTGACCGCCGTCGTCCTCATTACCAGTGGTAGGTCTAGGCCCAAGGCGCGCCAGACTCCCGAGGGCGCCGGGGGTGGCGAGTCCGCAAAGGCCAGGGCGTTCGATTCCGCCCTGCGCGAGGCCTGACCGTGTTGCGCCTGCCGCCCGATCAGCGCGCCGACCTCTGGCGCCAGGTGGTCGCCGCGCTGGAGCAGTACGAGACCAGTGTCGATCACTGGCGGGTGAGCCCCAAGCTCGACCCCGAGGCGCTGCGTTCGCTGCTCGCAAGCTGCACGTTCGAGATGCCGATGCGGCCGAGCGACGCGCTTTCCTTCGCCATCAATGGCCTGACGCGGCACCAGGTGCACACGCCGCATCCGCGCTATTTCGGGTTGTTCAATCCCGCGCCCACGACCATGGGCATCGCGGCCGATGCGTTGGTGGCGGCCTTCAACCCGCAACTCGCGGCCTGGAGCCACAGCCCGCTCGCGGCCGAGATCGAGCGCCATCTGGTGCTGGCTTTCGGCGCGCGGTTTGGCTGGGACGTGGCGAGCGTCGAGGGGACGTTTACCTCGGGCGGAGCGGAGGCGAATCACACCGGGCTGCTCACCGCGCTGCACCAGCGATTCCCAGAGTTCGCCGAATCGGGCGTGCGTGCGCTCGCCGGCCAGCCCGTGTTGTACGGCTCCGCCGAGGGACACCACTCCGTGCGCAAGGCGGCGCGCTTGGCCGGGCTCGGCATGTCCGCCCTGCGGGAAATTCCGGTCGATGAACATCTGAAGATGAATTGCGCCGAGCTCGAACGCCGGATCGTCGAGGACTTGGCGGCGGGCTTCATCCCGTTTGCGATCGTCGCGACCGCCGGCACGACCAACGCCGGCGTGGTCGATCCTCTGGCGGACATCGCGGCCGTAGCCGAGCGGTACGGACTCTGGTTCCACGTCGACGCCGCGTGGGGCGGGGCGGCGGCCTTGGTCCCGGAGCTCCGCCCGGTGCTCGCCGGGATCGAGCGCGCCGACTCGATCACCTTCGACGCCCACAAGTGGCTGTCGGTGCCCATGGGCGCCGGCATCTTCTTGACCCGCCACCGCGGCGCCCTGGATCGCACCTTCCGGGTCGCCAACGCCTATATGCCGCGAGAGGCGGAGGGGCTCGACATCGCCGACCCTTATGCCAGTTCGATGCAATGGTCGCGACGCTTCATCGGGCTCAAGGTCTTTCTTTCCCTGATGGTGGCCGGCTGGGGTGGGTATGCCGCCGCAATCAGGCACCAGACGGCGATGGGCGACCTGCTGCGACAGCGGCTCAGAGAACGCGGCTGGAGGGTGGTGAACGAAACGCCGCTGCCGACCGTGTGTTTCGACGCCCCGGAGCTTCAACCAGGGGCATTGCGCGAGATTGCCACGTCGGTTGTAGAGTCAGGGGAGGCTTGGATCTCGACTACCCAGGTGGGCGCCGGCCGTACGGTCTTGCGGGCGTGCATCACCAACCACCGCACCCAGCCGGCCGATGTCGAGGCCCTGGTCGTGAGCCTGGACCGCGCCCGCGCCGAAGCCCCGGCGCGGCGGCCGTAGCGGTCCGAGGATTTCTGAAGTTCTACTGCTGACGAGGAGGATTTTCTGATGGCTACGCTGACCGCTCCGGAACGTAAACCGCTGATTGCCAAGCTGCGCAACCTGCCCAACGAAATGCAGGCTGCGGTCAAGGGCCTGACCCCCGAGCAACTCGAAACGCCGTACCGCGAGGGTGGCTGGACGGTGGCGCAGGTCGTCCACCATGTGGCCGACTCGCACATGAACGCCTACCTGCGCATGAAGTTCATGCTCACCGAGGACAAGCCGGCGCTCAAGGGCTACAGCCAGGACGTCTGGGCCGCCCGCGACGACGCCCGCGCCAAGGCGGTCGCCCCCTCGATCACCCTGCTCAAGGGTTTGCACAAGCGTTGGATCGCCATGCTCAAGAAGATCGGCCGCGCCGAATGGAAGCGCACGGGCATGCACTCCGAGCGCGGCGAGGTCACCCTCGACGACTTGCTGATCATCTACGCCAACCACGGCGAAAAGCACGTCGGCCAGATCCTGGCGCTGCGCAAGACCAAGGGCTGGTAAGGAAGTACGGGACGGGGAGCGCCTGCGGTGATCTGTCGCAATCCAAAGATCTTCGCGGCCGAGCAAATCTAGGAATCGTCGGGCACTAGGCCCAATTCCTTCGCCCGCCGGCGCACCTGATACGCCTCCCGAGTCTCCTGCGAACTGAAGCGTTCCTCGCCCCAGGGGTCGCCGTACGCGTGGTACCCGTTTTCCTCCCAGAAGCCGCGCTTGTCAGCGGCCAGGAGCTCGACTCCGTTGACCCATTTCGCGCTCTTCCAGGCGTAGAGGTGCGGCACGATGAGGCGCAGGGCGCCGCCGTGGTCGATCGCGAGCGGCTTGCCGTCGTGGCGATCGACGAACAGGGAGCGCCCGGACGCGAAGTCCTCGAGCGGCAGGTTGGTGGTGTAGCCGCCGTAGCAGTGCAGGAGCACATGCGAGGCCTCCGGCCGCACGTGGACCTGCGCGAGCACGTCGCGGGTTGCGAAGCCCCCCCAGCGATTGTCGAGGGTCGAGAATCGAGTCACACAGTGAAAGTCAGCCAACACTTCAGTGCGCGGCAGACGCTGCAGATCCCACCACGACAGGGTGACGGGCGCCTCGACCAAGCCGGAGATCGTGAGGGTCCAGTCCTCCGGCTTGACGAGCGGCGTGTCGCCGTACGTGAGGACCGGCCACTTCTGGCTTACGTACTGGCCGGGAGGGATTCGCGCGTCGCCGGTTCGGAGACTGTCGTCCATGGTCGCTCCTCTGATACGGCTAGGATAAACGAATGGATTCGCTCCTCGATGCGGACGAGCTGCGCCGCTACAGCCGGCACCTGCTGTTGCCCGAGATCGGGGTCGCCGGACAGGAGCGGTTGAAGGCGGCGCGGATCGCGGTCGTGGGCCTTGGTGGATTGGGCTCGCCCCTCGGCCTGTACCTGGCGGCGGCGGGAGTCGGAACGCTCGGCTTGATCGAATTCGACGTCGTCGACGAGACCAACCTCCAGCGCCAAGTGCTCTACGCGACCGCGGATGTGGGCCGGCCGAAGCTCACTGCTGCCGCGGAACGATTGCGCGGCGTGAATCCGCACCTCCAGCTCGAGCTTCACGGTTTGCGCCTCGATGCGGGGAATGCGCTCGATGTGCTGGGTCGCTATGACGTGGTGTGCGACGGCAGCGACAATTTCTCGACGCGGTATCTGGTGAACGATGCCTGCGTGCGGCTCGGGATCCCCAGCGTGTACGGTTCGATTCTGCGCTTCGAGGGCCAGGTGAGCGTGTTTCACGGCGCTCGCGGGCCCTGCTATCGCTGTCTCTTCCCCAGTCCGCCTCCCGCTGGATCGGTCCCGTCATGCGGAGAGGCGGGTGTGCTCGGCGTGCTGCCGGGGATCATCGGTGCCTTGCAAGCCAACGAGGCGTTGAAGCTCGTCCTCCGCGTTGGTGAGTCGCTGCTCGGCCGGTTGTTGACCTTCGATGCGTTGCGCACGAAGTTTCGCGAGCTCGCGCTGCGCCGCAATCCGAGCTGCGAGGTCTGTGCGCTCGCGCCGGAAGATGTCGTCCTTCGCGACGAGCCCGACACTTGCCAGGTGACGGCGGGTCCCGATCCCGAAATGTTCGATGTCGAAGTCGCGGCAGTGGCGCAGTGGCGTCGCGAAGGACGAGGCTTCCTACTGCTCGACGTTCGCATGCCGGAGGAGAACCGCCGGGCGCGGATCGAGGACTCGATCCTCATTCCGTTGCATCAGCTGCCGGAGCGCTTCGCCGAACTGGACGCCGAGCAGGACGTCGTCGTGTACTGTCACTACGGACCGCGCTCGTCCTACGCCACCCAATTCCTGCGCCAGCAAGGCATGCCTCGGGTATGGAATCTCGCCGGCGGCATCGACGCTTGGAGTGCCGAGATCGATGCTCGGGTGCCGCGCTACTGAGCCGCTGCGCTCATCGCAGTGCCGGCGGCATCCTAGGCGGAGGTACCGGCCCGCCATGCTAGATTGCCGGAAAAGTTCACCCAAGGAGGACGGCATGCGACGCGCCCTGTCGTTGTACGCGATGGATTCCTGTCGGCTCGTTATTTCTGGTGGTCTATTGGTCGCCCTGGCGGCCTGCGCGAGTCCGAAACCTCCCGAGCAGGCCGCCGCTCCAACGCCGCTCAAGGGTTCTCCCCTGCAGGCGATCGGTGCCGGCGAGGGCGAGGTGGCGATCGTCGCCTGGCCCGGCTACGTCGAGCGCGGCGAGTCCGACAAGGCCTACGACTGGGTGACCGGCTTCGAGACCGAGACCGGGTGCAAGGTCAAGGTGAAGACCGCGGCGACCTCCGACGAGATGGTCGCCTTGATGAACGAAGGCGGCTTCGACTTGGTCACCGCCTCTGGCGACGCCAGCAATCGCTTGATCGCCGGCGGCCGGCTGCAGGAAGTGAACGTTTCGCTGATCCCAAGCTGGAGCAAGGTCGACTCGCGGCTGCAGAACGCCGCTTGGCACACGGTGAACGGCAAGCACTACGGCGTTCCCTACCAGTGGGGACCCAACATCCTGATGTACAACACCAAGGTCTTCGGCAAGCAGGTTCCAGACAGCTGGAAGGTGGTCTTCGAGGACACCAAACTCCCGGACGGCAAGTCGAACAAGGGCCGCGTAGAGGCCTACGACGGGCCGATCTACATCGCGGACGCTGCGATCTACCTCAAGGCGACCAAGCCGGAGCTCGGCATCGGCGACCCCTACGAGCTTTCGGAGACGCAGTACAAGGCGGCCATCGATCTCCTGCGCCAACAGCGCAAGCTGATCGGCAAGTACTGGCACGACGCCAACGTCCAGATCGACGACTTCAAGAACGAGGGCGTGGTGGCCTCCGGAAGCTGGCCCTTCCAGGTGAACCTGCTGGCTTCGACCAAGGCCCCGGTGGCGAGCGTGTTCCCCAAGGAGGGCGCTACCGGCTGGGCCGACACCACCATGCTGCACGTCGACGCGCCGCACCCCAACTGCGCCTACAAGTGGCTCGAGCATTCGCTGCAACCCAAGCTCCAGGGCGACCTCGCGGCCTGGTTCGGTTCGGTGCCGGCGGTACCCGATGCGTGCAAGGGAAACGCGCTGCTGGGCGATGGCGGCTGCGATACCAATGGGTTCGGCAAATTCGACCAGATCAGCTTTTGGAAGACCCCGATTGCCGATTGCGGCGGCGGCAAGAGCGACTGCGTGCCGTACTACCGTTGGGCCACGGACTACATCGGTGTGATGGGCGGTCGCTGACCGCCATTTCAAGCAGGAGCCGGATTGCTCCGGCTCCCGCGCCCGAGCGATCGTGACTCGTCCGTCGACCTCCGCTGTTCGCCTCGACGACGTGAGCCGCCATTTCGGCAAGGTTCGCGCCGTGGACGGCGTCACGCTCGACATCCAGGACGGCGAGTTCTTCTCCATGCTGGGGCCATCGGGCTCGGGGAAGACCACGTGCCTGCGACTCATCGCCGGGTTCGACCGGCCGAGCTCGGGCCGCATCGAGCTCCACGGCCGGGACATGACCAACCTGCCGCCCTATGAGCGCGACGTCAACACCGTATTCCAGGACTACGCGCTGTTTCCTCATCTGACGGTGGCAGAGAACGTCGGCTACGGGCTGATGATCCGCCGCGTGGAGTCGACCGAGCGTCGCCGTCGAGTCCGCGAGGCGCTGGAGCTCGTGCGTCTGCCGGAGATGGGGGAGCGGCGACCGGTAGAGCTTTCGGGCGGCCAACGGCAGCGCGTGGCGCTGGCTCGCGCCCTGGTCAATCGGCCGCGGGTGCTGCTCCTCGACGAGCCGCTCGGGGCCCTGGACCTCAAGCTCCGCCAGCAGATGCAGGTCGAGCTCAAGGCGATCCAACAGCAAGTTGGCATCACCTTCGTGTTCGTGACTCACGACCAGGAGGAGGCGCTCACCATGAGCGACCGCCTGGCGGTGTTCAATCTCGGCCGCATCGAACAGATCGGCCCGCCGGCCGAGGTGTACGAGCAGCCGAAAACCGCCTTCGTCGCCGGCTTCGTCGGGATCTCGAATCTGCTGAACGGCGAAGCGGCGCGGAAAATCACCGGCGCCGACGCCGGCTTCGCGGTCCGCCCAGAGAAGATTCGAATCACCGCGCCCTCGACCGCGGCAGCCGCCGGTGAGTGTGTCGCCGACGGCAATGTGCGCGAGGTGATCTATCTCGGAGTGAGCACGCGCTACGTGGTGGAGTTGGGCGGTGCGCTCCAGGGCACGGACCTGGCGGTGGTCGAGCAGAACTCGGGCTCGCCGGCGAGCGGCCCGCAACCGGTGCGCGGCACCGCCGTTCGTTTGCTCTGGAACCAGGCCTACAACCGCCCAATGGCGGGGGGCTGAGCCGTGGCGCAGTCGAGCGACCACCGGAGTCCGGGCACCAGTCAGAACACCAGTCTGAGCACGCGTCTTTCGGCGACTCTCTACCGCCGACCCCTGCTCGCGCTCGCCCTGCTGCTTGGTCCGCCGCTGCTCTGGCTGGGATTGGTGTATTTGGGATCGCTCCTGGCGCTCCTGGTGCAGGGCTTCTTCTACATCGACGACTACACCGGGCAAGTGGTGCGCAAGCTCTCACTGCGCTCGTACGCTCAACTTCTTCAGCCGGCCAATCTCGACATCTTCCTGCGCACCAGCGCGATGGCGTTGGCGGTGACCCTGGCCGCCGCCATGCTGGCGTTTCCTCTGGCCTACTACATGGCGCGCTATGCCCCCGGTCGGGTGCGGGGGCTGCTCTATCTGGGAGTCATCCTGCCGCTCTGGTCGAGCTACATCGTGCGGGTCTACTCCTGGAAGTTGATCCTGGCGAAGGAAGGCATCATCTCCTGGGTGGTCTCGCATGTCGGCGCCGGCGGACTGCTCGAGCGCATCCTGGCCCTCCCGCTGATCGGCGGCCCGTCGCTGTCGTTTTCCGCGCTCGGCATGTTCCTGGTGTTTCTCTACATCTGGCTGCCCTACATGGTCCTGCCCATCCAGGCCGCGCTCGAGCGGGTGCCGCGGTCGCTGCTCGAGGCTTCGGCGGACCTCGGGGCGCGGCCGTCGAGGACCTTCCGGAGCGTCGTTCTACCCCTGGCGTTTCCCGGAGTCGTCGCGGGCTCGATCTTCACCTTCTCGCTCACCCTGGGGGATTTCATCATTCCGGGAACGATCGGCAATTCCAGCCTCTTCATCGGTCAGGCGGTCTTGCGCCAGCAGGGCACGGCCGGCAACGTGCCGCTCGCGGCAGCGATGACGGTGGTGCCGATGCTGATCATGGCGGTCTATCTTTGGGGCGCCCGGCGTCTGGGGGCGTTCGATGCGCTCTAGCGCACCCGAAAAGGCGCCTGCGGCGTTGGTCGGCGCCGCGGTCGGCGCGCTGCTCTTTCTGCACTTGCCACTGCTGGTGGTGATCGGTTACGCCTTCACCACGGATTCGGCGACGCTGTCGTTCCCGCCGCCGGGGCTGACCTTGCATTGGTTCGCAGTCGCTTGGGGACGGAACGATCTGTGGCAGGCGTTCGGACTTTCGCTGCGCATCGCCGCGGTCTCGACGTTGATGGCGTTGATCCTGGGCACGTTGGCGGCGCTCGCGGTGGTGCGCGGTCGATTCTTCGGGCGCGAAACGATCACGCTCCTGGTCATTCTGCCGATCGCGCTGCCCGGAATAGTGACCGGCATCGCTCTGCGCTCGGCGCTCTCGATGTTCGGTCTCGGCTTCAGCTTCTGGACTATCGTGATCGGGCACGCCACCTTCTGCATCGTGACGGTCTACAACAACGTGGCGGCTCGTCTGCGACGCACCGGACGGTCGCAGATCGAGGCCTCGATGGACCTCGGCGCGAACGTCTTCCAGACCTTTCGCTACGTGGTCATGCCCGCCATCGCCACTGCGCTGCTGGCGGGCGGAATGTTGGCGTTCTCGCTATCCTTCGACGAAGTGATCGTCACCACGTTCACCGCCGGGCAGCAGTCGACCCTGCCGATCTGGATTCTCGACCAGTTGACGCGCCCGCGCGACCGGCCGGTGACGAACGTCACGGCATTGTTGGTCATCGCGGTCACCACGATTCCCATTCTGCTCGCCCACCGGTTGACCCGGGACGGCGAGAGCGACCGCTAGGAAGCGCTCGAGGAGCGATCGATGCCGGCAACGCCCGGAGAGTTCAGTGTCGAGATCGAGCGCATCACCAAGCGCTTCGGCGATTTCAAGGCGGTCGACGACGTCTCGCTCGACATCCGGCGGGGCGAGTTCTTCTCCTTGCTTGGGCCGAGCGGCTGCGGCAAGACTACCTTGCTGCGCATGATCGGCGGCTTCGAGCTGCCGAGCGCGGGTGCGATCCGCATCAACGGCGAGGACGTCACGCGCATTCCGCCGTATCGCCGGCCGGCGAACATGGTCTTCCAGCACTACGCTCTGTTCCCGCATCTGAGCGTCGAGGAGAACATCGCGTTCGGACTGCGCTACAAGAGCGTGCCCAAGGCGGACGAACCGCGGCGAGTTGCCGACGCCATCTCTCTGGTGCGCCTGAAGGGCTTCGAGAAGCGCCGACCGTCGCAACTCTCGGGGGGCCAGCGGCAACGGGTTGCCCTGGCCCGGGCTCTGGCCATGGAACCGGAGGTCCTGCTGCTCGACGAGCCCCTCGGGGCTCTCGACCAGAAGCTCCGCAAGGAGGTGCAGGTCGAGCTCAAGAACCTGCAGCGCTCGCTCGGCATCACCTTCGTCTTCGTCACCCACGATCAGGAAGAGGCGCTCACCATGAGCGACCGCATCGCGGTGATGAACGCCGGGCACGTCGAACAAATGGACGCCTCGTCGCGGGTCTTCGAGCAGCCGCAGACCGAATTCGTGGCCCAGT
>JBDTNL010000007.1:0-83242 GCA_039933785.1 Acidobacteriota bacterium | reverse complement strand
GAGAAGGGTGAGCCGCAGCTCGTGCTGCGCTGTGCGTTCAACGACTTCGGGCTGCTGCAAAAAGCTCTCGAGGACCGCGGAATCACACCGCTCTCGGCCGAGAGCGAGTACGTCGCCACTACTCCGGTCGAGCTACCGGAGCCGCAAGCGACTGAAGTACTGACCTTGATCGACCGGCTGGAGCAGGACGACGACGTGCAGAAGGTGTTTCACAACCTCGTCTGAGGTTGCGCGGCCGAGAAAATCAGGCTGCAGCAGGTCACCGCGCCTTCGGCCTTGGCGAGCTCCGACAGATCGACGAGCGCAACCTCGATCCCCCGCGCCAGTACCCGCTCGAGGGTGCGCGGGAAAGCGTCCGCATAGACCAGCGTCTCCCCGATGCGCAAGCCGTTGGCCGCCGAGGGCTCCGCGGCATCGACCTCGATCGGCTCGACATCGGTGAATTGGGCCACGTCGATCCACGCGGGGTTCACCAGCGCCATACCCGGCGCGATCTCGGTGATCGCCGACTTCAGATGCAGGCAGCCCTGCAGCTCGACGCCCTCGACCGAATAGTCGAACGGCTCCAGGGCTGAGCGCAGCTGCTCCACCCCCGCGGTGTTGCTGCGGCTGGAGAGTCCTACGTAAAACCGGCGGCCAAAGCGCAAGACGTCGCCTCCGTCGAGGGTCGCCGGCACGCGGAGAGCACGCAGAGTGCGAAAACGCGTCAGCATCCGCGCCACGGAATCCACTTCGCCGCGCCGGGACGAGGCCCCAGGACGCGTCATGACCGCGACTTCGTCCACCACCACGGCCGTGTCCTCGACGAACACCGAGTCAGGGTGCTCTGGCGCCGCCGGCAAGCGTTCGATGCGGCAGCCGAGCCCTGCCAACAGCACCTCGTAGGCGGCGTGCTGAGCGCGCGCCCGGTCGACGCGGATCGGCACCCGCTCGAGATGGGTGAGCTCACAGTCCGCCAGGGTCGCACTTACTGGGCGCGTGACCGCGATCCAGCTCATCCGCCGACCTCCTGCTGCCATAACAAGATCGCGGCGACGAACAGCCCGATGAAGATCACCGCGCCTCTCGCTTTGCCTCGACCCATGCGACGAGCGAGTCGAGCGCCGCTATAGCCGCCGGCGAGCGCTCCCACGGCCATCACCAGCGCGGCCGGCCAATCGACCGCCCCGCGGGTGATGAAGTAGAGCGCCGCGACGCCGTTGATGCACATACCGAAGAAGTTCTTGAGCCCATTCATGGCGTGAATGTCCGACAGCCCGAGGAAGCCGAGCACCGCCAGCATGAGAATGCCAATCCCGGCACCGAAGTAGCCGCCGTAGACCGCGACCGCCAACTGAAACACCCACGCCGCGAGCAGGCGGCCCGCGGGGAAGGCACCTTCGGGCGCCCGCGGCACTGCCATCGGAGGCACGGCCGTCCGAGGTGCGGCCTCGGGCTTCGCGGCGGCCTCGCGACGCGCCATCCAGCGCGACACCATGCCTTGGAACATGAAGAGCACCGTCGCGAAGAGGATGAGCGCCGGCGCCAAACGTTTGAACGCGGCCTCCGGAGTCTGCAGTAAGAGCACGGAGCCCGCGGCGCCACCGAGAACGCTAGGCAGTGCCAGGGTGCGCAACCAATCGCGATGGGTTGCGACCTCGCGCCGATAGCCGACCATGCTCCCCACCGCTCCGGGCAGCAGGGCCACGGTCGAAGTTGCGTTGGCCGTGATCGCTGACTCGCCCAGCAGCAGCAGCACTGGAAAGGTGAGGATCGTACCGCCGCCGGCCATGGCATTCATCAGCCCCGCGCCGAGAGATGAGCCGAGCAGCGCCAGCAGATGCGGCAGCGTGAACACCCGTGAAGTATCGCACTCGAAAGTGCGTCGACAACCGAGAGCAATTCGCGCGATTTGGCGATTCTGCCGGGCCGTGAGATACTGCGCCTGCAACGCAATCGCGCCTCCCCCCCCTCTTAGCAAGTCGTACGGGACGCCGAATTGAACGCGCGGGCCTCTTCGGCCCAACGGCGGCCTTCTTCCCGGCTCTGTCCTCCGTTCCACGATTCCTGCCGGACCATCCGAGTGACGCTTCATCAGGCTCCGCTAGAGCCTCGCGCCGCTTAGAAAGCACACGAAACACCATGAGTTTTTCCAGCTTCAATCTGCACCCCAGCTTGCTGCGGGGCGTGCAAGACCTTGGCTTCACCACGCCCACGCCCATTCAACGCGACGGTATCGGCCCTGGCATCGAGGGGCGTGACGTTCTCGCTTGCGCCGCGACCGGTAGCGGCAAGACGGCGGCGTTCGCGCTGCCCATCCTTCAACGCCTGCTGGCCACCCCGCGCCGCGGCGTCACCCGGGCTCTGGTTTTGGCGCCGACCCGCGAGCTCGCCGACCAGATCACCGAGCAGTTCAATAACCTGGCGCGCCACACGTCGCTGAAGGCCGCTGCGGTCTACGGCGGTGTCGGCATGCAGCCGCAAGAGCGGGCGCTTCGCCGCGGCATGGACGTCATCGTCGCCTGCCCGGGCCGCTTGCTCGACCACATGAGCCGTCCGTACGCACGGCTCGCCGGCCTCGAGATCCTCGTGCTCGACGAAGTCGATCGCATGCTCGACATGGGCTTCCTGCCGGACATCCGGCGGATCCTGAACGTGTTGCCCAAGGCATCCCAGACGCTGCTCTTCTCGGCCACGCTGCCGGCGCCCATCGCCGAGCTCGCACGCCAGCTGCAGAGAAATCCGGTGGCACTCAACATCGAGCGTCCGTCGCGTCCGGCGGAGCTCATTTCGCAGTCGATCTTCCAGGTGCGCCAGGACTTGAAGCAGGCGCTGCTGCTCGAGTTGCTCAAGGGCAACCAGATCAACAACGCGTTGGTCTTCACTCGCACCAAGCACCGCGCCGATCGCGTGGCGCAGTTCCTCGAGCGCAACGGAGTCTCTTGCGAGCGTGTCCACGGCAACCGCAGCCAGGCGCAACGCACGCAGGCCATGAACGCCTTCAAGAGCGGCCGCTACCGTGTGCTGGTGGCGACCGACGTCGCGGCGCGCGGCATCGACATCGCGTCGCTGTCGCATGTGGTGAATTTCGACGTGCCTAACGTGCCGGACGACTACATCCACCGCGTCGGTCGCACCGGCCGCGCCGGCTCGACCGGAGAAGCCTTCACCTTCGTCGCCCCGGAAGAGCAGGGCGAGCTGCGTGCCATCGAGCGCGCCGTCTCGCGCAGCCTGCCGCGCAAGACGGTCGAGGGCTTCGACTACGGCGCCAAGAGCGAACGCCACGTGCCCGAGAATCCACGCGTCGCCGCGGTTCGCCGCGCCGAAGACGAGATGCGCGGCCAGAACAGCCGCTACAGCAAGCCCTCGGGACCGCGAGGCGCCTCCGGTGCCGGCGGCACCCGTACGCCAGAGTCAGGGCGCTGGGGCTTCGAGGGCCGTCGCCGCCCGAGCGGGGCAGCCACCCGCACCGCGGCGCCGGGTCGCGCCCGTCGCGGTCCGCGCTGAACCAGTTCGATTTCGGGCCTCGATTAGGCCGAGACGGTCTGATTTGCTCTTTTCTCCGAGATGGGTTACTCTTTACCTTGCGATTCGTGGGTGAGAATTCAGCCACGAGTTCCGGTGACACCACGAGGGGCTGGCGTCCGCGCTAGTCCCTTTTTGTTGCGTGCCGATCGCAAAACGCCAGACGGCGGGTGCCGTTGACGCGTTGGAACAACACCCATCGTGAGGGTTCCGATCACGAACACGATGTAGTCGGTACGCACGGCACGGTCCGGACTCCGATTACACCAACCAAGGAGTAGGAAAGCTATGCGTACCCAGGGCACCGTGAAGTGGTTCAACGACGAGAAGGGCTTCGGATTCATCACCCCGGACGGCGGACAGAAGGACTGCTTCGTCCACCACTCGGCCATCCGTGCCGAGGGCTTCAAGAGCCTCGCCGAGGGCGAGAAGGTCGAGTTCGACATCGTCCAGGGCCAGAAGGGTCCTGCCGCCGAGAACGTCGTCAAGCTCGGCGCGTAATTTAGAACCACTTTGCATTTCTCGAGGCCGGTCACGCGGAAACGCGGGCCGGCCTCTTCGTTTTTTGGGGCGCTCAGGGCGCGAAGCGGTAGCCCACGCCACGTACGCTGAGGATGTGCCGCGGGTGGGAGGAGTCCTCCTCGAAGCGTTGCCGCAGCGCGACGATGACGTTGTCGACCACGCGTTCGTTCGGATGATTGGGCAGCTGCCAAACCTCTACCAGCAGCTCGCGCCGGGTGACGACTTGGCCAGGTCGCGAAAGAAAGACCCGCATCACTGCGAGCTCCTTCTGGGATAGCTGGGCCAGCCCCTGCACCGTATTCGCCTCGAAATTGTCGAAGTCGATCCAGTAGTCGCCGAAGCTCCGCCGCTGACCGTTGCCCGCACTCTCCCCTTGGCGCTCGCCGTCCTGACGGGACCAGCGCTGCCGGCGCAGCATGCCCTCCACGCGGGCCAGGAGCTCGGCAAGGTCGAACGGCTTCACCACGTAGTCGTCGGCGCCCATCTTGAGCCCGTAGATCACGTCGTCGGGTTGTCCCCGGGCCGTGAGCATGAGGATGGGCGTGAAGTCGCCGGCGCTACGCAATCGCTGGCAGACCTCAAAGCCATCTTTGCCGGGCAGGCGCACATCCAGGATCACCAGATCGAACCCGGCGCCGGGGATGCGCTCGAGCGCTTCGTCGCCGTCTCCTGCGGCCTCGACGGCGTAGCCCTTGCGCTCGAGATTGAAGACCAGGCCTTGGGCGATTGCTTCTTCGTCCTCGACCACCAGAATGCGGGCCGGGTCGTTCATGCGGCTTTGCCTGTCGGTAAGTATTCCGGCAGCTCGACGACCATCCGCGTGCCCTGCTTGCCCTCGTTCGAAATCGCGCGCACGGTGCCATGCATTTCACGCACCAACCCCAGCACGATCGAGAGGCCGAGACCGGTGCCCCGGCTCCCACGGCCGCGCCTGCCGCCGCGCTCCCCGGGAGCCTGGTAGAAGCGATCGAAGACGCTGCCCAGCTCTTTCTTGGGGATTCCGGGGCCATCGTCCTCGACGACAAACCGCACCAACCCGCGCTCGCTCTCCACCCGGCAGCGCACCTCGCCCTGCTGGGGGGAGAACCGCACGGCGTTCTCGATCAGGTTGTCGAACACGCGCCGCAGCCCCTCTTCGGTCGCCAAGACCTCGCTCGTCGACGCAATTTCGGCGTTCAGTGAAACCTCGTGCCCTTCGATTTTTGGCCGCACCTCAGCGAAATAGGTGGCGCAAAATTGCGCGACTGCCACCGGATGGAGCTCTAGATGCCGGCCGCGAGCGAGCAGCCGGCTACTCTCGAGTACAGCGTCCACCAGCGACGACATGCGGTCAGCCTGCTGCTCGATAATGGTGAGGAACCGCTGACGCACGGCGGGAGCGAGATCGTCCTCGCTCTGCAGGGTCTGCGCATGGAGCTTGATCGCCGCCAACGGGGACTTCATTTCGTGGGTGATGTTGGCCACGAACTCTTCCTGCTTCAAGGCGTAACGCCTCGCCGCCAGAGCCTGGGCAAGCTGGTAGGTCAGCCCCACGATGAGGAGGAACAGCAGTACGCACCCGACGGCGAGAAGGAGCCAGTTCAAGCCCTCGCGCTCGAGGCCCACCCGGCGGCCTAGATCGGCGATTCGGGAGGCCGAACGCACCACGTAAACCACCCACACCACCAGGAACGTGATGCTCGCGGCAAGCGAAACCACGTAGCTGGTGACCAGACGGGTCGAACGGCGAGTCTGCACCCGGACATGGTATCGGACAAAACCCTGACGCACTCCTGACCGCACTTGACGCCCGGGGGCGGCAAAATTTCACTCCATGACGACGACCGATCTGCCCAACGATACTGCCTGGCGAGTGCTCCTGGCGCCGTACAAGAAGGCGAGCTGGCTTCGCGCTCTGGTGCAGTTCTTCGACACCGCGGTGCCCTTCGCTCTGCTCTGGTACCTCATGGTCCGGAGTCTGAGCGTTTCGTACTGGCTCACCATCCTGCTTGCCGTGCCTCAGGCGTTCCTCTTCATCCGGCTGTTCATCATCCAGCACGACTGCGGCCACGGATCGTTCTTCCCTTCGCGAGCCGCCAACAATGCGCTCGGAGCGCTCCTTGGCGTGATCACGCTGTTTCCCTACGGCTACTGGCGGCGGACGCACGCCATCCACCACGCCACCAACGGGAACCTGGACGATCGCGAATTCGGCGACATCCGGACGCTGACGGTGAAGGAATACCAAGCGCTGCCGCGTTGGAGTCGTTTCGCCTATCGCTTGTATCGCAACCCGCTGGTGCTCTTCGGCGTCGGCCCGGTCTATCAATTCGTGCTCAAGCACCGCTTCCCGTTCGACATTCCGTTCTCGTGGAAGCGCGAATGGCGAAGCGTCCTGACCACCAACGTCGCGATCGCGGCCACGTTCTTCGGTCTCGCCCAAGCGTTCGGCTGGCAAACGGTAGCGCTGGTACACCTGCCGATCGTCGTCATCGCGGGCTCGATGGGCGTCTGGCTTTTCTACGTCCAGCATCAGTTCGAGGACAGCTACTGGGACCGCGCCGATGCCTGGGATTTCTACCGCGCGGGCGTGCATGGCAGTTCGTTTTACGACCTGCCGAAGGTCGCGCACTGGCTGACCGGCAACATCGGCTATCACCACATCCATCACCTCTCGAGCCAGATCCCGAACTACCGTCTGGCGGCCTGCTTCGAGGAGAATCCGAGCATGCAGAGAGTGACCCGCATCACGTTCCGCCAGAGCCTGCGCTGCGCGAAGCTCCGCTTGTGGGACGAGGATCGCCGCGCCATGGTCGGCTTCGGCAAGCTCGCACCGCTGGCCGAGCCGGCAGCGGGCGGCGCTCCGACTCTAGCGACCTAAGGGCTCGGCGGCGACGCCTTCACCGCGCGGGTGAGCCCCGCGCGGTCCGCCCCCATCGAGAGCGGTACCATACGCACCATGGACGCCTTGCGCCTCGTGCACTATTGGTGGCCCGTGGTCATGGCATGGTCGATCGTGGTAGTGGTGCATCGCACGACCGGGCGTGCGGTCTCGAGTGCAGGCCTTTGCATCCTGCTCCTGGGAGCGCTCGCGGCCTATAGCCTCGATCGGCTCCGTGACTCAGGGTCTTCCCGCCAACCGAAATGGTTGCGTGCAGCGCTCTTGGCAGCCCTTCTGGGCGCCGGGTTCGGCGGGGTGTTGCTGCTGCCTCAGCTCTCGACACAGAAACTCATCTTCCTCGGCGTTCTCTCCGCCATTACTCTGCTCTATCCGACCGCGAAGCGGATCCCGCTGGTGAAAGCCGTCCTCGTTCCCGCGGTTTGGACCGCTGCCGGCATCGTGCTGCCGTCCGTCGGCGGTGGATGGCCCTCGCTCTTGACGCCCATCGCGCCACTCCTTTTCCTGCTCCTCGCCGCGGGTTGCCTGCTCTGCGACGTGAAGGATTTCGCGGCCGACCGCGAGGCTGGAGTCCGCAGTCTTCCAGTCCAGCTCGGCATCGTGAACACGGTCAGCATCGCGGCGGCCTTGGCTGGGCTCAGTGCGGTCCTCGCCTGGCACGAGCATTGGCCTGGGTTGCTCGCCGGCGGACTTTGCATGGTCGCGATCGCGCCCTGGCGCCAGCTCTTGGCCACCGAATCGGTGGGCCCCCTCGCGGTCGACTTCATCTTGACCCTGCCCGGCTTCTTGATTGCCTGGCGACTGGTCTAGCCGATGAAACGACGACAGCGCACACTCGCCCCGTTCGTGGCTGCCGCCGCTGGCCTGCTCGTCGGAGTCGGGTTCGCGATGCGCGCGCCCGAGTCGCTGGCGACCTGGCCTTTGACTGCCCTCGACCGGCACGCGCCAGCGATCGGCCGCGGCGATGTCGCCGTGCGCTGCGGCCGCCTCATCGACGGGGTGGGGGACGAGGTGCGAACTGATCAGCTAGTGGTCATCCGGCATGGGCTGATCGTTGCCGTCGAGCCCTTCCATTCGCCGCCGGTCGATTTGCCGCTCGTGGACTGGACCGGGTTCACCGTTCTTCCCGGCCTGATCGACATGCACACCCACTTGACCGACAGTCCGGAGGACACCAAGGATCTGCGGGTCTATTTCACGCGCACCCGTGAACAGGCGCTCGCCAGCGGCTCGGAACACGCACGGGCAACTCTCGCTGCCGGCTTTACGACGGTGCGCGACGTCGGCACCTACATCGCATGGGCCGACCGAGATCTGCGCGATGCCATCCGCGCCGGGACGATCTCCGGCCCGCGTATGCAGATCGTCGGCTTCTATCTGACCATTCCCGGGGGCGGCGGGGATCTGATCATTCCGGGCGTTGCGGAATCTTCCATCCCCGAGCGTGTCCGCATGGGTGTCGCGCGCGGACCAGCCGCCTTCGCGGTGCGAGCCGAGCAGGCCGTAGCGGGCGGCGCCGACCTGCTCAAAGTGATCGCGTCGGGCGCGGTACTCGCCTACGGCGGCGTTCCCGGCGCTCCCGAGATGACTGCGGACGAAATTGCCGCCGTCGCACAAGTCGCCCACCGCCATGGGCTTCGGCTCGCGGCACACGCTCATGGCGCCCAGTCGGTGAAGGACGCGATCCTCGCCGGCGCCGACACCATCGAGCACGCCTCGTTGATCGACGACCAGGGTATCGCCCTCGCCAAGGCCCACGGTGTCGCCCTATCGATGGATGTGTACAACGGCGACTACATCGACACCGAGGGCCGCCAGCAGGGCTGGCCGGAAGAATTCCTGCGCAAGAACGTCGAGACCACCGAGGCACAGCGCCAAGCCTTTACCAAGGCGCATCGCGCGGGAGTCGCGATCGTCTACGGCACCGACGCCGCGGTCTATCCGCACGGTCTAAACGCCCGCCAGTTCCGCTACATGGTCGAGTACGGGATGACCCCGATGGAGGCGATTCGAGCCGCGACTTCAATTGCGGCTCGATATCTCGGATGGGAAGGGCAAGTCGGCATCGTTCAATCCGGCGCGTACGGCGACCTCGTGGCGGTCGCCGGAGATCCGCTGGCCGAGGTGACGCGAATGGAGACCGTGGCCGGGGTGATCCAGGGCGGGCGACTGGTGTCCGGCGACCCAACTCAGAGCTCGAACTCGGCCAGCACCGGCAAGTGATCGCTCGCCACCCGGCCAACCCTTAACCGCGACACCTGGCAACGGGCGAGATGCAGCCCGCCACGGAAATACACCCGGTCGAGGGCGCCGCGCGGCGCGAAGGACGGGAACGTGCGCAGCGAGTTGCCGGTATCCTCGAACAAGGTCGCGCTTCGAAACCCCAGGCCGAGCGTGAAGACCGGCATCAGCAACGAACGCCAATCGTTGAAATCACCACCCACGATACACGGCGCATGGGCGGGCAAAGCGCGGAACTCCGGGCACTTCAGGAGCAGCCCGATTTGTTCGGACCGTTCCATCGCCGAGAGACCCAGGTGCAGGTTGAACACCTCGAGTGCCGCCGCAGCGCGGTTCGGCCCCGGCATCACGATCGTGGTGTGCTGACAGCCGCGACGTTTTCGTCGCCCGATGCTCAGATCGATGTTGCGCTCGCGCACGATGGGGAAACGGCTTAGCGTGGCATTACCGTAGCGTCCCTTGCGCAGGCTGACGTTGTGGCCCAGCGCGTGATGCGGATACCCGGCGAGCGTCGAGATCTCGCGCGCCAGGTTGAGCTCGCGCGAGCGCGGCGCGCCTTCGTCCACCTCTTGCAGCAGGACCACGTCGGCGTCGTGATGGCGGAGGATTTCAACCACGCGCTCCAGTCTGAACCGGCGATCGACACCGATCGCGCGGTGGATGTTGTAGGTGAGGAGTTTGAGCTTCAATTCGAACTCATTCTTTCAGGATGTCGACGACCAACAACGTCACATCGTCGTCGAATTGCGCGCACCCCGTGCCGCGGCCGACCCAGTCCGAGAGTTCTGCCCAGATCGCATCGGCGAAGGTCTCGATCGGAAGGTCGGCGGCTCGCTGCCAGGCAGCGCGCAGGCGGCCTTCTCCGAAGAGCTCTCCCGACCCGTTCGTCGCCTCGATCAGACCATCGGTGAAGAGCAGTAAACGGTCCCCCGGCGCGAGATCCCGGACACCGCCGACGAACTTGGCGCCGCGAAACCGCCCGAGTACCGGGCCGCTGGCCACCAACTCCACCAACTCGCGCGTCGCAGTCCGCCACAGGAGCGCGGGCGGATGTCCACCGCTCGCCGAGCTCACCCGCCAATTCGTTCCGTCGAGATCGAGGATCAGGTAGCCCGCGGTAACGAAACCGCGCTCGACATTGCCGCAGAGCGCGGCATTCAGCGCCGCCATCGTCGACTCGGCGCTCTTGGCTTCGGCGCCGAGGACCAAGAGGGCCATCTTCACCATCGAGGCGAGGAGCGCCGCGGGCACGCCGTGGCCGGAAACATCCGCCACCAGGAGCCCAAGCCGCTCCGGACCGAGCGCCACCCAGTCGTAGATGTCCCCTCCCACCTCCGCCATGGGAACGTATCGCGTCGCGATCGCCAGCCTTGGATGCCTGCCCTCGGGTGTGGTCTCGGCCAGAGCCGGCAGGCCCTTCGGCAGCAGGCCGGATTGAATCTTGCGCGCCATCTCGAGCTCGGCGCCGATCGCCAGCAAGCGGCGCTGGCCAGCGAAGAAGCGATGGGCGGCGAGATAGCAGAGGGTGGCGACGAAAAGCGCGAAGGCGACCGCTTCCGGCGGCTTCCAGGGAACAAGCCCCAAATCGGCCAGGTTCGCCACCAAGACGACCAGGCTGACCAGGGCTCCGCTCCACCGGACCACCCGCAACTCCAGTGTGGCCGCTTGGCCTGGTCTGAACTGGTTGAACAGGATGATCACCAGCGCCAAGACGACCAGGGCGCTGTTCGGCCCCATGGCTGTTCCGGGGCCACGCACGGCGTCGATCGACACTCCGGCGAAGGCATACACGATCCACAACCACCTGGCGCCACGCAGCGACTGCGCCCAGCCCGGGCCGTGGAGCTCCTCGATAAAGGCCAGCAGGATGGCTGGCAGGATGTACGTGCAGTCGACAATGACGTAAGCCCAGAAACGTGGCGCCGGGAAGGCCCGATGCACGAGCTCGATCGACGCGAGCATGCGCAGGCCGTAAAGCAGCGAAAAGGGCGCGAAGATGGCAAGCAGCCTCGCGCCGCGGTCGTGTCGCCGCACCGTGGCGAGCGCGCCGGTGGCGAACCCGAGCGCGAGCAGGATCGCACCCAGGGAGAAGGCGCCCACCTCCGCACGCAGGCCGCCCAGGTTCTCGGCCAAACTGTCGGGCGGAACTATCGCGCGGGCTCCGGAGCCAGGTCCGGATAGGGCTGGATCGGATCGATGTCGACCGGAATGTCCTTGGCAGCCGCGAGCGCGGCCCGCAGGGAAGCAGGCATCTCGGAATACTTGGCAAACCAAGCCTCGGCGCGTGCGCGGTCGCCCGTGGCCTCGATCTCGAGAAGTTCTTTCGCCAGCGCGCCCAAGACTCGCGGCATGGCTTCGAAGTCGATGCCATAGCGGCCACCGTCGGCATGAAGAGCGCCGTGCTCGATCAGGTAGTTGAACTCCATCATCTCGGCCTTGCCGTGCGCCTCGGCGGTGCCGAAGCGGACGGTGCGGAAGATACCGGCGACGTAGCTCGCGTCGTATTCCTGCAGCCGTTCCCTGGGCAATGCGCCCTTCTCGACCAGCCAGTGCAGGCCCCACATACCCACCACGTCGGCCTTGGCTTCCTCGAGCCCCGAATAGGCGGGGCCGATGGCGACTCGAATGTCGACCTGCTTGCCGCCCTGGCGCGAGTAGGTGGGACCCAGTCCATGACAGATCTCGTGCATCATCACCGCCGCGAGGTAGCCCTCATTGCTCGCCTTGGCCGCTTCGTCCGGCCGCATGAGCAGCTTGGCAACCGGCAGGATGACGTGCTCGACTCGTGCGTCCATGTAGTTCTTGAAGAAAATGCGCTTGCTGCCCTTCTGCTCGTGGACGCGCGGATCGTTGGGCAGATTGTCGGCCGCCGCCTGATACCCGTGGCGCAGGTCGCCCGCCCGAAACGGCGTGTCCATGACTTCCATCGAGGCAACGCGACCGTGCTTCGAGGGCCGGTCCTCGGCCGCGAGCGGCAGCGCGTCCTGCAGCTCGGGAACCCACTTCTGAAAAATCTCGAGCTTGTGGCTCTCGCTCTCGTTGCGAACCATGACCGCTGCGCCCCAAGACGTCTTCACGCCGATCAGATCGTCCAAGTAGGTTTCGTAGGGTGCGAAAATGATGTCGAATTTTGGATTCTGCAGGTCCAACCAGGCCAAGTCGCTCGCCAGGTAATCGTCGCTCAAGAGCGCATCCGCGCGCAGACGAAGAAACTTCGCGAACAGCGGATCGTCCGAGAGCTCGGCTGCGGCCCGCAGACCGGTCGCCGCGCGCTCAAGTTGGGGCTTGTAGGCGACATGGTAGGGAACCGCGACCAGGGTGTGGCTCGGCCCGCGGGTGATCATCGTGTGCTCGTCGTAAAGCGCCGTCTTCTGCTCGGGATGCGTCGCGACGTAGGCGTCGAACTCGGCCCGAGTGAGGTCCTTAGGGTAGATCGACCGTCCCGGAGGGATGGCTTCGTCACCGACGAATGGCTTGTGCTCGTCGAGCAGGTCCCAGCGTGAGCCCTGGATCCACAGCATGCGGCGCAGGCCCTCGTCGTTGGCGTTGCCGGCGAGCGACTTCCAGAGCGCGAGCCCTTCGGGATCGCTCTGCTGCCAGTAGATCGACTCGACCTCGCGACTGGCCTCGACCAGCTTGCCGAGCAGCCGACGCTCGCGATCGGACAACTTGGAATCGTCGAACGAGATCGTTACCCGCTGCCACTGCGCCAGGCGGCGGTCGAGATCGGCGACGGCTTTAGGACGCGGCGCCACGGCGCCGAGGAGTACAGGGGCCAGAACGAGAAGGAGAACGAGAAGATTCCGACGCTTGAGCATGCAGCCAGTCTATCTCCAGGCGTGATACCAGTAGGCCACTTCCCGGGTCAGGAACCCGGCCCGCTGATAGACCCGCCGGGCCCCGACGTTGCTTCTCTAGGTCACCTGGGGGCGCCGCATTGGGCTAATCTATTAGATGACGTAGCTGGGGGAAGGAAGCTGGTGAACGAATAGGCTGGGTTGGACCAACCTGCGAGGGGGACTATGGCGCATCGCTATCCGCAAGAAGCAGTCCTTCGCGACGGCCGCCGAGTCATGCTGCGGCCGTTCAACGCCAACGACGGTGAGGCGCTGTACCAGTTCTTCCAGCACCTTCCCGACGCTACGCGCCGTTTCGCCTGGGATCGCATCGAGGATCGAGCGCTGGTCGACTCATGGGCGCAGAACGTCGACTACGACAAGACCTTCCCCTTGCTTGCCGTCGACGGGCGGCGGATCGTGGCCGACGCGACACTCCACTTTCGATCGCACGGCCCCCTGCGTCTGGTCGGCCGCATCAAGTGGCTGATCGATTCTGAGTTCCGCGGTGTGGGCCTCGGCACACTGATGGTCAACCACTTCATCGACATGGCCAAGACCGACGGCCTCCGCCACCTCGTCTGCCTTCTAATCTCAGACCTCGAAGCCGATGCGGTCACGGTACTCGCCGGACTGGGCTTCAAGGCCACCGTCTTGCCGGGCTACGGCACGGACCCCGACGGCCAACAGCACGACATGACCCAGATGGTGCTCAAACTATGACCCTAAATCGCGGCAACACCTCGGAGCTTCGCCGCTCGCTCGCTCTCGCCCTCGCCGTCATGACCCTCGCCGCGCCGATCGGCGCCACCTGTGGTGGCGGCGGCGGCGGCGGGATGGGCGGGGCGGCCCCCGATATGGGCGGCGCGCCCACCACCTATTTCGTGGGGTGGAAGGTGCTGGACGCGGGCCACGATCTGCCTGCCGAAGCCCAGCTAATCTTGTACTGGTTCCCGACTTCGCCGGCCGAAGCCCGCAATTCACCCCTGATCACCTCGCGCGGACTTTCGATGGCCAGCGAGCGCTGCGTGGCGCCCACCATCGTGCCCACAGACAACAAGACCATCCGCACCAAGTACAGCGCGCCGGAGAGCGACCAGCTCCTCGTGCTCGCGGAAGTCGACGGCACCGAAGTGACCCGCTTTACCGCTCAGGACGGCAAGCTCGACGTTCGATCGGTCGAGAAGTCGGTGAAGGCCGAGCTCGAAAAGCGCGAGGACAGCGCCGAGGCAGCACTTAAGCAGGCCGAGAGGAAGGCCTCGAGCGGCGACAAGACGGCGGCTATCGATACCTACCAGAAGATCTGGGCGGAGCGCTGCCTCGTTCCGAGCTACGGCAAGAAGGCGGCGAAGGCGCTGAAAAAGCTCGGTGCTCCAGTTCAGGAGGCGATGCTCCGCCAGCTCGGACCCGAGGGGTTGCCTGAACCGCAAGTCGCGGGCGCGAATGGCGAGCGCGTCGCAGGTTTACTCCGCCAGGGTCTGGACGCCGAGCTCTCGGCGAAGTATCCCCAGGCCGAGGCGCTCTACCAGCAGGCCTCGACGCTCGACCCCGCCGACAGCACCGCTCTGCGCTTCCTCGGTGAGCTTTACCGCCACCAAACCGGCGACTGGAACAAGGCGCGCGCGGTGTTCGACCGCATCCTCGCTCAGCCCTCCGATCCGATCGCCCGCGCGGTCGCGATGCACGGTCTGGGTAAGATGACCATTCATGAGGGCAAATACGCGGACGGTCTGGCACTCTTCGAGCGTTCGTTGACGGAATTCCCGCTCGCGATCACGTACCGCAATCTTGCGGTCTACTGGTTCTCGGAGCGCCAAGCCGACAAGGCCACCGGCTACATGCGCCAGGCCGTCGCACTGCAGCCCGAGGATCGCTACAACCAGATCTTCGCCGCGGTCTACCTCGCGGCGGCGGGGCACAAGGACGAAGCCACGGCGATCGCCCAGGCCAACGAACAGGTGCTCGCGGCGAGCTACAATCTGGCCGCCATCTGGGCCCAGACGGGCAATCAGGCGAAGGCGATGGAGCTTCTGCGCCGGCACTTCTACGAGTACGAGCGCTTCGATGCCGTGCGCGCCATGGAGATGAAGGAGGCGCGCGACGACTTCATGTTCGCCTCCCTGCACCAGGACCCGGCGTTCCTCGAGCTCACCAAGCTCGCGCACCAGCACGGGATGTAGACCGTCGGAGCGAAATCGCCATGGATCGCAAGGGGCTCGTCATTGCGCTCGGGGCTTGGGCCCCGGCGCTCGCCGTCGCCGCACTGGCGGCGGGGACGGCGCCGGCGGGCTGGAGGGTAGTCAAGGACCACAAAGGCAATTGCCAGATGCAAGTACCCGCCGATTGGAAGGGCGACACCAGCGCCGCCAGTCCCGAGGACCACTCCGGACGGGCGTCGATCCATCTCCTGCCGGCCAAGGACTGGGCGGATTCGAAGAGCATGGCGCAACACGTCATGGCACCGACGACGGTTCTCGAGGATTCACCGGAGCGTCTCTGGTTCGCCTACGGCAACAGCGTCGGGAAGACGGACTGGTACGTCTCGGTGCCCGGTCCGCTCGGCCCGTGCACCGGGCAGATCACGTTCAAGAGCGACGCCCTGGCGGAGGTCGCCAAGCAGATCGCCGCCAGCGTCGCGGTCAGCCCGAACCCGCCGGTTAAGTAAACCGATGTCGCGAGCCTTCGACCTGCGGCTCGCCGTGGCCGAGGATGCCGCGGAACTAGCTCGCTTCGCCGCCAACACCTTCGCCGAGACCTTCGCCGCGGACAACACCGCGGCGGACATGGCGGCCTATCTCGAACAGTCTTTCAGTGAGGAGATCCAGCGCCGCGAGATCACGACGCCCGGCATCACGACCATGCTTGCCGAGTTGGAAGGCGAGCTCGCTGGCTACTCGATGATCCGGCTCGGCGGGGAAGATTCCGGCCAGCTCGCGGGCGCCCATCCCGTCGAGCTTCAGCGTCTCTACGTCGGCAGCGCCTGGAAAGGCGTCGGCGTGGCTCAGGCCCTCATGCAAGCGGCGGAGACCTCGGCTAGGCAACAGGGCGGGCGGACGCTCTGGCTCGGCGTCTGGGAACGCAATCACCGGGCGATCGCCTTCTATCGCAAATGCGGCTTCATCGACATCGGAACTCATGAGTTTCGCCTCGGCGACGACGTCCAGAGCGATCGCCTGATGAGCAAGCCGCTCGCGTCGTGAAGGTGCGTCCGATTCTCCTCCACGCGCTGGCCATCGCCGGCTTGTTCGCGGTCGGTCTCTATTTTCATCACGATGATCTTCATGCTCTCGAGTCGCACTTCGACGAGGCGGTCTTTGCGCGCGCGTTCGCCGCCGTGCACACCGGGCAGTCGCCGTACACCGCACCGACCTTCAACTACCCGCCGCCATTCGCGGTGCTCGGCACCGCTCTCTGGTATGCGCTGGGCGAGCGGGCCTTCCTCCTCACGGCGCGCCATCTCGAGCTGCTCGGGGTGTGTGTCGTGGCATGGCTCGGAGTGGTCGCGGCGAGTTGGCGCACGAGCGTCCGGTGGTCCGTGGCACTGGCGATGGTGGTCTTCGCTCACCCGGTGGCCAATGCACTGAACTGCGGCAATGTCTCGCCGATATTGCAAGCAATGACCCTGGTCTCGCTCGCGGCGGCGCCCGCGAACCCGATCCTGGCCGGGCTCCTCCTGGGCGCTGGAATTGCTCTCAAGCCACTGGCAGCCGCCATGGTGCCGCCACTGGGGGCGCTCGGACTGCGCCCGGATCGTCAGGCGCGATGGGCGCTCCCGACCGCGGTGGCCGCGGCCCTCACGGCGACCGTCACGCTCAGCACCGTGGCTTCGCGCTATCTCCCGGAAATGCTCGCCCGCGCCAATGTCCCCGCGCCCTCCGAGTACGAGCTCTCGATTGCACGAGCGCTCCGTTCCCTTGGAATCGAACCGCGGGCGATGCTGATCTTCGCGCTGGTGGCCGGCGGAGCCGCGCTCTACCTCTTCTTGCGGCCTTCGACAACGCGAGGCCTCCAGGCCGTAGTGATCACGGCCTCGGTGGTCAGTCTGCCGGTGGTCTGGGCGCACACCTTTTTGATCACGTTTCCGGTGCAGGTGCTCGCGATCGAGCATGGCCTGCGCGATGAGCGGTTCCTCGGGATCCGCCGGGTGCTCCTGCTCTGCCTGCTTGGCGCCGCGGTGATCAGCATCGAAGGGCAGAGTGGCGCCGGCACCGCCCCGCAAACCTGGCCGGAAAGCGTGCGCGGCCTGCTCGCGACCATGCCTCTCTTGGGCCTGCTCATCCTTTGCGCATACGGCGTCGGGAGAGAAGGCGCGGCGGCCCGATGAGCGCCTGCTCAAGCGCGAGCCTCAGCCGTGGGCCCGGCGAGGCTCGATCAGGGAACTCGCGGCGCGCTCCAAGTCGAGCCGCACGCTGAAACGACACAGCCGGCCGCCGCCAGGGCGGCCAGGAGCGACCGCGGCTTGTTCACTCGGCGTGCTCGCGGGTTGCCGAGAAACGGATCTTTGGCCAATCCTCGACCGTGGCCTTCAAGCGAAACGCGCTGGGTGCGAGATAGACCGGCGCGCCGTTGTGGTCCTCGCCGACGTACAGCTCGTGCGCCCGCAAGAAGCGCTTGAGCTCGTCGGGTTGACCGTCCACCCAGCGCGCCGTGTGCAGCGTGGTGCCCTCGAAGCGCACTGGCAGGTCGTACTCGTTCTTGATCCGGCTGGCCAGCACGTCGAACTGCAGAGCGCCGGCGACGCCGACGATCCATTCGCCGCCCACCAGGGTCTTGAACACCTGCGCCGCACCTTCCTCGGCGAGGTGATGGAGCGCGCGCCCGAGGTGCTTGGAGCGTAGCGGATCCTCGGCGCGCACCTTCTGCAGTAGCTCGGGGGCAAAGCTCGGGATCCCGGTGAAGGTCAGCGTCTCGCCCTCGGTGAGCGCGTCGCCGATGCGCAGCACACCGTGGTTCGGAATGCCTATGATGTCGCCCGCCCAGGCTTCCTCCGCGAGCTCGCGGTCCTGGGCCAGGAAGAGCACGGGGCTCCGCACCGCCATGTCCTTGCCGCTGCGCACATGGCGAAGCTTCATACCGCGCTCGAATTTTCCCGAGCACAGGCGCACGAACGCGATGCGGTCGCGATGCCGCGGATCCATGTTCGCCTGGATCTTGAAGACGAAGCCGGTGACCTTGCTCTCACCAGGCTCGACGATTCTCTGCAGCGTCGGACGTGAGCGCGGTGGGGGTGCGAACTCTCCCAGCCCGCTGAGCAAGTCGGCGACGCCGAAGTTGTTGATCGCACTACCGAAGAACACCGGAGTCTGGTGACCGCCGAGGTAGGTCTCGCGATTGAACGGCGGGCAAAGGTGGCGGACCATCTCGACCTCTTCCCGGAGCTTGGCCACCGCGGCCTCGGGCAGCAAGCGGTCGAGTTTGGGATCGTCGAGTCCCGAGGTGCGTTCGATCTCCGCGGTTCCCTTGGCGTCCTTGCGCGCCCGCCCGAAGAGCCTCAGCTGATCGCGCAGCAGGTCGTAGCAGCCGAGGAAGGACTGGCCCATGCCGATCGGCCAGGTCGCCGGCGTCACCTCAAGCTGCAAGTCGCGCTCGATCTCCTCGAGTAGTGAGAACGGATCCCTGCCATCGCGGTCGAGCTTGTTGACGAAGGTGAGCAACGGCATGTCGCGCAGCCGGCAGACTTCGAAGAGCTTGCGGGTCTGCGTCTCGATGCCCTTGGCCGCATCGAGCACCATGACCGCCGAGTCGACCGCGGTAAGGGTGCGGTAGGTGTCCTCGCTGAAATCCTGGTGGCCCGGAGTGTCGAGCAGGTTGAAGGTGCGCTCGCCGTGCTCGAACGTCATCACCGACGCGGTGACCGAGATGCCGCGCTCCTGCTCGACCTTGAGCCAGTCCGAATGCGCCCGGCGAGCGTCACCGCGCGCCTTCACCGCCCCCGCGAGCTGAATGGCGCCGCCGAAGAGCAACAGCTTCTCGGTGAGCGTCGTCTTGCCCGCGTCGGGGTGCGAAATGATCGCGAACGTGCGCCGGCGGGCAATCGCGTCGGGAAGGGTGGTCACCGGAAGGGCGGTCATTGGTCTCAGGCTGAAAGAGAAACGCGGCGCCGGTCCTGGGCGCCGCGTAAAAGGATCCTAGCAGAGCCCCTGGCAGCCGACCGCCCTCAGCGGCCGGCGTGGCGGGGATCGAAGATTGCGTTGAGCTCGCCGGCGAGCCGCACTCCCGCCTTGAGGAGCTGCGCGCGCAGCAGCGGCCAGTTCTTGAAGCTGTACAGGTAGCTGAGCTTGCCGTCCTCGGGCACACCGTCGTAGACCTGCGGGCGCAGGGCGAAGACTTCGCTCACCCAGTCGACCGGCTTGGCGCGCTGCCAGCTCGCGACGTCTTGCGCGCTGGGGTGGTCGATCGCGTGCGCGAGCTCGGTGTAGCTCATGCCCATGTCGTTGAGCATGATGGCGTCCCAGACCCAGTGGAGGTTCTCCTTCTGTCCGTTGAGGATGACGTCGATCTTGTTGCCACCGGCATCGGCCCGTCGCCCGACGTGGAGAGGCTGGTGCACGTCACCGACGAAATGGACCAAGAACTTGAGCGCCTCCACCCTCTGGTCGCGCGACGATGCAGGATCGCGCAGCGTCTTCTCCATGCGCTCGATCGCATCGAGCACATCGCCGGCCGGATTGCGCACCGTGGACGTGATCGACTCGGTGTCATCGATCGAGATGTAGTGCCAAGTGTCCGAGATCTTGCGCTCCGGCAAGTAGCGTATTTCGTCCGCCCAGTAGGCGATCTCCGGGAGCGTCTGTGGCCCGATGAGCTTGGCGACTTCTCGACGCGTCTTCGCGGTCAGATGATTCTCGGCGACTTTCGCGACGGTGCGGTGACCGATCGGACCCCAGGCCCGGGCGGGCATCTCGACCAGAGAGGCTAGGGCAAGGGCAACAACGACTAGCGAACACAGACGTGGGCTCGGCATCCGAAGACGTTACCAAAATCCCGCCGGACAAGGCCGACGCATGGCGCCCGCGATGCGATAATCCCCTCGTGAGCGACACCACCACCCGCGGCGTCCGTGTGCAGGTCGAGAGCGAATACCTGCCGGATCGAAGCTCTCCGCAAGAGAACCAGTACTTCTTTTCCTACACCGTGCAGATCACCAACATCGGCGCTGAGGTCGTGCAGCTCATCGACCGGCATTGGGTGATCACCAACGCCAACGGCGACGTCGAACACGTGCGCGGACCCGGCGTTGTCGGCGAGCAGCCGGTGCTGGAGCCCGGACAAGGCTTCGAGTACACCAGCTTCTGCCCGCTCACCACGTCGTTCGGCACCATGCATGGTGAGTACGGGATGCGTTCGCGGGCCGGCGAGAGCTTCGCTGCCGACATCGGCGCCTTCGCGCTGGCGCTACCGCACGTCGTCAATTGATCATGCCGCTGCGGGCGCTGCTGTTCTCGAATTCGACCAACCACGGCAGTCGTTATCTGGCGCATGGCCTAGCCGAGCTCCGAGACTTTCTCGGGTCCGTTCGCACTCTCCTCTTCGCGCCTTTCGCCCTGAAGGATCGCGCGGGCTACACCGGGAAGGTTCGCGCCGCGCTCGCCGAGCTCGGAATCACCGTGGTCGAGCTCACCGCCGATGCCTCGGGCCAGCGTGCGCTCCAGGTCGCCGAAGCGGTATTCGTCGGCGGCGGCAATACGTTCCGGCTTCTCGCCACGCTTCAGGAATTTGGGCTGCTGGCACCGTTGCGCGAGCGCGCCCTCGCGGGCCTGCCCTACATCGGCAGCAGCGCGGGCACCAACCTGGCCGGCCCGACGATCAAGACCACCAACGACATGCCGATCGTGATGCCGCGAGACTACGTGGCGCTCGGACTCGTGCCCTTCCAAATCAATCCCCACTACCTCGACGCCAACCCCGAGTCTAGGCACATGGGCGAGACCCGCGAGGAGCGCTTGGAGCAGTTCCTCGAGGAAAACGAAACCCCAGTCGTTGGATTGCGCGAGGGCTGCTGGATTCGCCGAGAGGGCGAGAGCGTTGTCCTTGGCGGTCAATCAACAACCGGCCGGCCGGCTGGGCGGGTGTTTCGGCCGGGCCTCAAGGCCGAAGAGAGGCAGAGCGGCAGCTCCCTCGCGGACCTCGGCCACAACTCCGAGTAGAGCGCTACCTGATGACCGTCGCCGTGCCACCGATCCAGGCGATCCCCGCGATCGCTTGATCCTGGCTGTTGCGGGCTTCCCGAGACGCCGCGAGTCATGCGAGCCGTGCGTGCCGTTCAATCAGGAGCGCGCGCAGGACGGAGCGGTGACAGTGCTGCTCGTCGACGCAATAGCAGCCGAGCGAGAAGTTGGTGGTTTGCGAAAGCGCAGCCAGAAGATCGAGCAAACGGCTCGCGTCGCCTCCTTTCATCTCGCCGCGAAAGGCACGTACGAAGCGCTTCCACTCGGCGGCGTCCTCCGCACGGAGCGCCTGCTGGACCAGCCCTGCGCTCGGTGAGAGCTGCGGCAGCCAGATGTCGTAATAGTTCCGCCGAGCAAATTCGCTCTTCGGAACACCGCGGGGCGGGCGGCGCACGGTGCCTAACCGCAGACCTTCGTCGACGGCGCGAGGCGTTCCCAGCTGGACGATCCGGATCGACATGCCCGGAGCATAGTCGCAGCCGGGTGCGCTAGGCTTGACCCTCGATGAGCGACGATCTGGAGGTCGCGATCCAGCAGTCGGGCGAGCGGCGCGAGCCGGTTGCGCTGGCTACCGTCACCGAAGGCCCCGGGGAGGGTGCTCGGATGCTGATCTGGAAAGCCGGGCACACCCGGGGCGACCTCGGATGGCCACGGCTCAATCAGCGGGTCGCGCTCTACGCCGAGCAGCTCCTCGAACGCGGCTCGCGGCCGGTCGAGAAGCAGTTCGACGCGCACGGCGGCCGCGTTCGGGTCCGTTTCGAATTCCACAACCAGGAGTCACCATGATCACATCGCGCAAAATTCTCTCGCTCCTCCTCTTCGCCTCCGCGCTGTTCGTCCAGCGCGCCGAAGCCGGCTCCGAAGGACGGATCATCGGCGCCATCGTCGACGAGGCCAATGCCCCGATCGCGGGTGCCACGGTCACCATCACCAGCCCGGAGTTCAAGTACAACAAACGGTACACCTCGGGTGCCGACGGCAAGTTCACCGCCACGGTCATCGACGCGACGCGCAAGTATGCGATCAAGCTCGAGAAGGAAGGCTTCGCGCCGTTCGAGGGGGAGTTCCCGGTCGAGCTCGGCGCCACCAAGCACCTCAGCTATCAGCTGCCGCATCTGCAGACGCAACAGGCGCAAGCGCCAAATCCCGAGGACGAAGCCAAGATCAAGGCCCTCGAGGGCAAGAACGTCGCGATCACGGTCTACAACGAGGCGGTCACCGCGCTGCAGGCGAATGACCTCGAGACGGCGGCCACGAAATTTGCCGCCGCCGCCGAGCAAGACTCGACCTTGGAGCCCGCCTGGGCGGCGCTCGGCGCCGTGCGGCTGGATCAGAAGAAGTTTTCCGAAGCGGCCGCGGCGCTCGATAGGGCGGCGGCGCTCGACCCCAAGGACGCGCACGTCGCGACCGGTCGCTACGATGCCTACGAGGGCATGCACGACACCGAAAAGGCGAAGGCTGCGCTCGAGGCCATGCGGCCGCTGGTGTCTCCCCGGGACATCGCCGTGCGCCAATTCAACGCCGCCGCGGAGGCTTCGCGTACCGGCCGTGTCGACGACGCCATCGTCGGCCTGAAGACCGCGATCGCGACCGACAGCACACTCGCCCCCGCCTATTCGGCTCTCGCCAGCATCTACGTATCGCGCCGCAACTACAAAGACGCTCTCGCAGCGGCCGAGGGACTGCTCGCGATCGAGCCCGGCAACCTCGAGGGCCTGACGGTGCGCTACGAGTCGCTCAAGGGGCTCGGAGACAAGGTCAAAACGAAGGAGGCCGACGCGGCGCTCAAGGCGGCAAAGACCGATCAGGGCCCAGCCGCGCTCTTCAACCAGGGCGTGACGCAGTTCAACGCCAATGCCATCCAAGACGCCAAGGCAACGTTCGAGAGGGTTCTAGAGCTCGACCCCAAGCATGCGCGTGCCCACTATCTTCTGGGTATGGTGTACGCCAACCTCGGCGACAGCGCCAAGGCGAAGGAGCTGCTCAAGCAGTTTCTCGAGCTCGCCCCGGCGAATGACCCCGACATTCCTTCGGCGAAATCGATGCTGGAGACCATGTAGCCCGAATCAACGCCATGAGGTGACGCGGAGGCCCGCCTCGGTCGCCGCGACCCTCGCCTCGACCACGCGCCGGACGCCGCTGAACGCCGCGCCGGCGCGGATTTCCCAATGCCCGCTGCCGATGGGAGTGACCTCGCTCCACACGGCGCCCGCGCTCAACGGGCGTTCGGGAGAGCCGAGAAAGTCGGGGTCCTGAGCGAGCCGCGCCAGGGCATCGGCGAGTGCGGCATCCGAAAGCACGTCGAGCTCCACGCGCTCGGCATCTTCCCGCGCCACTCGCATGCGCACGGACAGCGAGCCGCCGATCAACGTTGCCGCCTCGGCGACCAGCAAAAGCACGACCAGCGCAGTGAGGAGGGCATAGCCGCCTTGGCGGCCGCGGACCCTCACCATCCGGAACGCCCCAGGCGCTGCCCGATCAGCAGATGCGTCGTTCGGGGGCGCAGGCTCGCCTGCAGACGCTCCGGATTGGCGGCCAGCAGGCTGCGGGAAGTGTTTTCCGCGACCACGTATTCGATTTCGAGCAGGCCGCTCGAGAGCGCGCGCCAGCGCCAGCTCTCGGCGGGCTGGAGCACGACTTGGCGGCTGATTTCGCTACCGAAAACGTCCGTCAACACGCGGTAAATCCGGCGATCCGCGAAGAGATATTTCACCTGCGCCGAGTCCTGGGCATAGAGGACCAGCGGATCGCTCGAGTACCCGAAAGCGCCGCTCGCGAAGCCGAGCGCCGCATGTACATCGCGACGGAGGAAAACCGCGGCCAGCCGGGGCTCGGGCTCCCAGGTTTCTCGCGTCGTGTCGACGAAGATCAGGTGAACCTCGCGGAGCAGCTGGGCGGCGAGCGTCAGCAGAAGCGCCGCGACCAGTATGCCGATCACCAACTCGAGGAGTGCGAACCCGGCGGTAGTCCCTGCCGGCCTTACCGGCCTTACTGGGCGAAGTGTCCGCGTGGTCACGGGGGCGGCGCCCAGATCAGTGTTTCGAGGCCACGGCGGCGCGGTTCTCCGGCGACCACAAAGCGGGCCTCGGCCTTGACGTCGAACAACGCGGAGACGTCCGTTCCGGTTACCACCACCGTGACCACCAGTCCGTGCGCGTCGGTAGCGAATGGCGCCGGCACGGTTTCCGACTCGAGCGGTATTGCGCCGGCGCGCAGTGCTTCGATCGTTCCCTCGAGCGCACGCAAGGCCTCGCCCTGAGCCGCCAGGCGCGAGAGGATCCGCCTTTGCTGGAGGTGCAGGCCGAGGGCGAGAAACAAGCAGAGCGTGAGAACCAGCAGCGCGATCAGAACTTCGACCAGCGTGAACGCAGCGTCATGACGCCGGCCGCTGGAGCCGCGCAGCGGGGCTCGCATATCAGGCATCGTAGCGCGGGCACCCGGCCCCCCGTGCGAATCAGCCCCCGATCAGATCCTGCTCCTCCTCACGGCGCACACGGCTCGCCTCGCGCCGGCTCACCCACCAGTGCCGAGCCTGCCCTGCCAGCACGTTGAGCGGATTGGAACGCGAGACGAAGGGCAGTGCGGGCTTGCGGCGGAAGCCCAGGCGCTCGTGCAGCGCCACCAGGCGCTCGTTCGCCGGATGCAGCTCGAGGCCTCGGTGCATGGCGAGGACCGCGCTCGCGCGCCGCCCAAGCGAGAGGTACACGTACGCCAGATTGAGATGGTTGTCCGATTCCTCGGGCTGGATCCGCACCGAGTGCCTGCAAAGCTCGAGTCCCTCGGCGCGCTGCCCCTGGCACCGGGCCATGGCACGGCCGAGATACGAATAGTAGAGACCGGGCAGGTTGCCGCGGCGCTCGGCGACCTGGGCGACCTTGGTCAGCAGTTCGAGCCCTTCGCGCCAGCGCTCCGCGCGGCATAGGTGGATCGCCTGACGGAAGTCTTCAGCAGGGGTTGTTTCGCTCATGGCGATACCTCGAAGCTTTGGTCATACTGCCACAGGGCGTCACGAAATCAACCGGGGGGCGAGTTCTCCTGGCGAGGCCGTAGGACCAGGATCTGCTGCGCCGCGGTCACTTCGAGCCCGTCGAGGCGGGCGCGTTTTTCAGCCGAGCTCGCCCGTTGGCCGCGATACGTCGAGAGCAAGAGGTCCTCGAGGCCCTGCCGGTCGAGCTCGAGCCGGCATTCGACGTCTTCGACGGCCAGGGTTTGAAACCACGGCCGGAGCTCCTCGGCGACTGCGGCGGCGCCCGGGAGCGGCGCGCTCGCACCGAGCACCGCTTGCCGCAGCTCGGACAGGTCGGCGGGCCCCGGAACCGCCACGAGCAACGTCCCCGCGGGCCGCAGGACACGACGTAGCTCCGCCCCAGGCCGCCGTGCTGCAACGGAGAGCACGACGTCAAACGAACCGGCGGCGTACGGCAGGGCGCGATCCGCGTTCGCCACCACCCACGTGGCGTCAGGGAACGCGCGCGCGGCAAGCTCGATCGAGGGCGCCGAGAGGTCGACCCCGTGCAAGTCGAGGCCTCTGGCGACCGCAACCGCGAGCGACCCTTCGCCAGTCCCGACATCGAGCACGGCTCGACAGGCAGGCATCGCCTCTCGCGCTCGCGTGGACAGGGCCTCGACCAACCGTTCCTGCAAACCGCCCGCGAACAGACGGCGACGCGCTAGAGCCATGACCTTGCGGTCTCCCGGTGCCACCGATCGGCGATCTTGAGGTTGCAGGAGATTCCAATAGCCGCTGCGGGCGCGATCGAAGGAGTGCCCGCGCGAGCAGCGTAGTGACCGCGCGGGTGCTGACGCTCGATACTGAAAACGCAAGTCCTCGCCGCCCTCTCCGTAGCTCACCAAGGCCTCGCTGCAACCACGCACCGGACAGACCAGCGTCACTGCGCCGTCGATCGCCTCAGACAAACTTCGCTCCCGCTGCGATTCCCGCTGCGCGTCCAGTGGCCCACGCCCAGGCGAAGTTGTGGCCGCCGATCGGTCCAAAGGCATCGAGAAGCTCGCCGCAGAGGAAGAGCCCCGGATGCAGCCGGCTCTCGAGCGTGCGGGCGTCGATCTCCGAGAGCGCCACTCCGCCGCCGGTGACCTCGGCCTTGGCATAGCCCTCGTCGCCGGTCCAGGGCAGCGGATACCTCGCCAGCGCGGCCGCGAGATTCAACCGGTCCTCGCGGCGCAGACGCGCGAGCGACAGGCGAGGATCGATGCCACACTCTTCGAGCAAGCGTGCAGCAAGACGACTCTCGAGGTGACGCTCGAGCAGCGGGCCGACGAAGCTCGTACCACCGCTCGCATGCAGGCGTTGATCCCAGGTTGCCTCGTCGGCATCGGTCCACTGCACTTCCAGCCGTTGGGGCGATTCGGCGTTGCGAGTGGTCACCGCGAGGTGCGACACATCGAGCACTGCCGGACCACTGTAGCCGCGATGGGTGAACAAGAACCCGCCGCGCGCCAGCAATGGTCGCCCCTTGGGCCCGGCGCCGGGCGCGCGCAAGGTCACCTCTCGAGAGACGCCCGCCAGTCCGGCGTGAACAGGGGGATTGGCGAGCAGGGGGGTGAGCGCCGGATAGGTCGCCTCCACCGTGTGCCCAAGGCCCTGCAACAGCGCCAAACCGCCGCCATCGCTGCCGGTGCCCGGAAGAGACATTCCGCCGCTGGCAACGATGACCGCCGACGCTGCCAAGGACTCGCCGCTCTCGAGATCGAGCCGCCAGCTGTCGCCATCCCGAGCAAGACCGACCAAGCGGGCCTCGAATTGGATCCGCACTGCGGCCTCGTGCGCGAGCCGCAGGAGTGCCTCGCGGACGTCGCGCGCTTTGTCAGACTGGGGAAAGTACTTGGCGGATTCGGTCTCGAGTTTGAGCGGCACTCGCGCCTCATCGACGAAGAACGCAAGCTGCTCCGCCAGCGGCCAGGCGGTGAGCATCTTGCGCAGCGTGTTCGGCGACGAAGCGGTGACGAACCGGTCGGGCGCGAGGACCGCGGGCAGCACGTTGCAGCGTCCGCCTCCGCTGACCAGGATCTTGCGCCCACCGTCTCGGGTGCGCTCGAGGAGAAGCACCGGACGCCGTCCAGCGGACATCCGTCCCGCGTGGATCGCGGCCATCAAGCCGGCGGCGCCCCCGCCCACGACGACGATCGGGAGCGGCCGCGGGGCGAGCGCTGAAAACGAAGGCGAAGGCTCAGGCACGGTGCGCGGCCAGTGTAGCAAGCGCCCGCGAGTCCGCTGTGCTCCTGGCGCGTGCCGGCGCTACTTCTTCACCGCCCACTTCACGGCGGCGTCGAACAAGGCCCAGCCCTGATCGGTCAGTAACCCCGCCGTGGTATTGCCCAGGAACAGTCCCAGTCGTCTGGCCGGCGCCGCGAGTCCGTGCATCGCCGCTCCTCGTTCATAGGCGAACAGCACCGGACGTGCCGCGCCGCCGACCTGGCGGGCGACCACCAGCGCCGCGGTACCCGGCACGCCGAAGGAGAAAGCCGAGGGTGCGGCGCCCACCGTAATCGTTCCGCTCAGACCCGCGGCCAATGCACGACCCGCGGCCGTGATCTGCAACCGGTTCTGCGCCGGCACGGTACCGAAGTCGGACCCGGCAACCGAGCCGGTCATGCCGAGGTCACCGAACAAACCGGGCTCCCAGCTGAACAAAGGAACAGGCGTGGTGCGGAAACGCCCCCGCACCGTGGCGGGGTCGACTGTCGAGGACAACAAGATCAGCGCCTTGCCCTTGGCATCGTTCACCGACGCCGTCGCGGCCCGGGCCACCACAGGCGCCATGCCGTCGCGCAGCAGGCGATCGCGAATCGCGCCGTCGGCCGCGGTCGTCGGCGGCTCGCCGGTCAAGAGCAACGCATAGGGGAACAGATTTGCCTGCGGAATGATCTGCCGCAGCAGGCCAGGTGCGCTCCAGAAGAGCTGGATCACCGCGGTGCCAAAGTCCTCGTAGAACTCCAGGCGGATGTCGTAGAGCTGACCCGCAACGAGAGTGATCGCACCGCGGTCTTCCAGAGGCGAGTGGTCGGTCCAGTCATCGATGATCCTGCGGTTGTTCACCCACAGCCGGACTCCGTCGTCACTGCGAGTAGTGAAGGTATGCGGTCCCGAGACTTTGGCCCGGACTTGGCCGGTCCAGCGCACGCTGAAAGTGTCGCCGTCGATGCCTTTGATAGGAATCCCATTCGCCCAGTCGAAGTTCACCTGCGAATCCAGGCGCGTCGTCGAGGGACCCGAGAGACTGAGATTGTCGAAGTAGGAACCGATCAGGCCGAGGCCGGCACCGACGGGGCTCGGCAACCGAGACGAGACGCGAACCAACGACCCCGAGCCGTGCGCCAGGTAGAGCAGCGCGCCTGACGGCTCGACCAATAGATCGACCGGGCCGTCGATGCCGGTGGCAAAGCTCGAGACCGCGTGGGTGGCGGGATCGAAACGATGAATCCAGCCGCCGCAGAAATCGGCGTAGAAATATTTGCCGCCGTAGCCGATGGGAAACTGCTGCGTCGCCGGATTGTAGAACGTGCCGCCAGTGATCGCGCACCCCTGGCCGTGGTCGTAGACCAGCAAAGGGGAACGGAACGAGGGGTTCGCCGTAACGCCCTCGCTGGTCGGCCAGCCATAGTTCGAGCCGGCGATGCCGTCGTTGACTTCCTCCCACGTGCTCTGCCCGACATCGTTGATGAACAACCGGCCGCTGCCGGGCTGGAAGCTGAAGGTATATGGATTGCGCAAGCCGATCGCCCAGATCGCGCGGTTTTTGCCCGTGGTGCTGCCGAAAAACGGATTGTCGCTCGGCGCCGAGCCGTCTGCGTTCAGCCGCAGGAGCTTGCCGAGTACGGTCGCGAGGCTCTGGGAGTTCGCGCCGTTGGCGTTCTCGCCCGCGGCCACATAGAGCTTGCCGTCGGGGCCGAAATGGATGGCGCCGCCATTGTGATTGGTGGCATCCGAGAGGTCGTCGAGATCGAAGATCACAGTCTCGCTGCCCGGTGCGGCCACATCACCACCGGCGATGAAGCGGCTCACGCGGTTGTGCAGAGTCGGCGAGTTCGACGTGTAGTAGACGTAGACGAAATGGTTGCTGGCGAAGCCCGGATCGAAGGTGACGCCGAGGAGGCCGCGCTCGCCGTCCGAGTTGACCGGCAGCGAGACGAAGGGCACCGCGAGCAGCGCTCCGTTCTTGACCACGCGCAGATCGCCGCCTTGCTCGGCGACGAAGATCCGGCCGTCCGGGGCGAGCGCCATGGCCGTGGGGCTGGAGAGGTCCGAAGTCAGCACCGCTTGGGTGAATCCACCCGGCAAGGAGGCGGCATTCGAAACGTGCGAGGACACAGCAATCAAGCTGGCAAGCGACAGAATACGGACGGTTTGACTGAAGTGTGCGCGCATGCGCACTAGCTTATATGAGTAGTCGCGTGCTGCCTCGCGACCCCATTCCCGCCATAGCATTCCCCGCATGACGATTTCGGTCGCGACATGGAACGTAAACGGCATCCGGGCTCGGGAAGCTCAGGTCCGCGAGTGGCTCGACGCGCATCGGCCTGAGGTCTTCTGCCTGCAGGAGATCAAGGCGAAGCCCGAGCAGATTCCCCAGGGGCTGTTGGCGCTCGAGGGATACCACGTAGCCTGGCATGGGGCCGGCGGCTATTCGGGTGTCGCACTTGGCGTACGGCGCGACGTTTCGGAGCAGCCGCCCGCCTGGCTGCATCCGGACTTCGATTTCGAAACCCGCGCGCTTACCGCGACGGTGGCCGGGATCGAGTTCGCCTCGCTCTACGTCCCGAATGGCGGTAAGGACTTCGACGCCAAGATGCGCTTCCTCGGCGCCGTGCGCGACTGGTTGGGCGGTCCGCCGGCGATGCGCATCGTCTGCGGTGACCTGAACGTGGCGCGCTCGGAGCGCGACATCCATCCCAAGGAACGGAAGCCTGGTCAAGTCGGCGCGCGTCCCGAGGAGCGTTCTCTCCTGGGAGAGATCCTCGCCACCGGCATGGTAGACGTCGGACGGGAGCTCGATCCCGACAACGACGGCTTGTTCACCTGGTGGGCTCCGTGGAGGAGCCTCCGGCAGAAGAACATCGGCTGGCGCATCGACTACGTGCTGGCGAGCGAGGCACTCGGGCGCAAGGCAACGAGTTCTCGCGTCCACGCCGACTACGGCACCAGCGACCACGCGCCACTGGTCGCGACCTTCGACCTTTAGAGACCTTGTTGCTTATGAAGCGGTGTTTCGACCGAGCGCGTCGGCCACGTACAGGACCAGCGAGCAGCCAAGCGGAAAGATCAGCTCGTTGATCGCCTTGGTGGCGAGACCCGAGCCTGTCGCTCCGGCCTGTGCGATGAGCGCGGTGATCGCCCCGCCGAACACCACACCGATTGCGAGACCAATCACCGTGTAGAGGCCGAGACCCGCACCCGGTTTCTGGCTGACCCGTCCGAGCACGACGCCAAACACACCGTACTCGACGGCCTTGAGCAGGGCGATCAGAAACGTCGAGGGGCCGGCCACTACACCCGCCACGCCGAGGGCCGCGCCCATGCCCTTGTGCAGTGCCTTGGCGATCGAGAAGGCGACCGGCGCGGCGACGAAGCCAAGCGCGCCCATGGCCGCCGGACGCGCCTTGACGACCGATGTGCCGATGCCGAGTCCGAGGCAAACCAAGAATGACCAAGAGACTTTCTGCACCAGGTCGGCAACGAATGGGGCCGGTTGTACTAGGCCGCCGCTCATCCCCGTCGCCACGGCGAGGAGCAACGCCTCGATGGCGAAACCGAGCAGGATCGACATCCAGGCGACGGTCAAGATCCGACGAGGGAAGTCGGACGCCGCCGCGGGCAGCGCCGCCTCAGGCGGGGCGAGCACCGCGACCGAACCACTGTTGCGAGGTAACGGTTGGGACACTACAATCAGTGTAGCAATTGCGGATGCGTGTCGCGAGTCGGTATCGTCCTTGCATCCCAAGCGCTTCATGAAGCGCCCCATCTCACTCCCCGTCCTTCTCCTGTTCGCTCTTCCCGCGGTCGCCGGTGCACAGCTTTCGCTGCGCCGGACTCCGGTCGTCGAAGTCGTGGACAAGATCTCACCCGCCGTGGTCAACGTCTCCGCCGAGTCGATGGTGCGCGACGTCGACCCCTTCTTCGGCAGCCTGCTCGGACAGAGCCGGGGCCGCCGCACCCAATCGCTCGGCTCCGGCTTGATCATCGACGCCACCGGCATCGTGCTCACCAACGCACACGTGATCGAGGGCGCCTCGCGCATCGTGGTCACGACGCTCAACGGCCGCGAGCTCGAGGCCGACGTCTTGGGTTCGGACCGCGACGCCGACCTCGCCGTGCTCAAGGTCGAAGGCAAAGGCCTGCCGGCACGGCCCCTCGGCAAGAGCGCGGATCTCATGATCGGCGAGACCGTGGTCGCGATCGGCAACCCGTTCGGTCTCTCGCATACCGTCACCACCGGCGTGCTGTCGGCGCGCGGGCGCGCGGTGCCGTCCGAGAACGGCCAGCGGGTCTTCACCGATTTCCTGCAGACCGACGCCTCGATCAACCCCGGCAATTCCGGCGGCCCGCTGGTCAATTTGGCCGGTGACGTGATCGGCATCAACACCGCGATCATCTCGGGCGCCAACGGCATCGGCTTCGCCATCCCCTCCGATCGCGCGCAACGCGTTGTCGGCGACTTGCTGCGCTTCGGCGAATTGCGCCCGGTGTGGACGGGACTGCGGCTACAAACCCTAGACGCCGAGACCGCCCGCGAGAACGAGATGAGTCTCCAACGCGGCGCTCTGGTCACCAAGGTCTATCCGGGGTCGCCCGGCTTCCGCGCCGGCCTCAAGGACGGCGATGCAATCGTTTCCGTCAACGGTCTGCCGATCGCGGCGCGCGAGGACGTAACCACCGCGGTGTATTCGGTCGCTGTCGGCAGCGCCATTCCTCTGCAATTGCGTCGCGGCGATCAGACGCTGAGCGTGCAGCTGCGTCCCGAGAGCCCACCCCAAGACCTTGGCCTCGGACTTCTCGAGCGCGGCATCGGCCTGCGGGTGGAGAGTCAGCGCGGCGGTCTGCTCATCACCTCGGTCGTAACCGGCAGCGCCGCGGCCGAGCGCGGGCTTCGCAGAGGCGACGTGGTGCTCGGAGCGAATGGGCAGGAGATCACCACCGTCGAGGCGCTCGGCCGGGAAGTGCTGCGGGGCATCGACCGGGGTGGACTGCTGCTCGTCGTTCAGCGGGGAAGGTATGCGTACAACTTGAGCTTTCCGCTTTGAGTCAAGCGGGCTCTCCAACGGTTGGTCGCTGAGCCCTCGGCCGCAAAGCCGCCACCCTTTCGCTTGATCACCGCGGGGCGGGGAGGAACCCACGCCGGCGTCGATCTGAATCGCTCCTCGGAATTGCTCGTCGCGGAGGACGAGGCGACCTACAAAAGAGAGCCCGGAGAGCGCTGAGGATGCTCGCCCCGGACGTCAATGTGCTCGTCCATGCGCATCGCAGGGATGCGCAAGAGCATTCCCGCTACGCGCAGTGGCTCTCGAACCTGGCGACCGGTCGCGAGCCCTTCGCCCTATCCGTCTTGACGCTCGGCGGGTTTGTTCGCATCGTGACCAATGGCCGAGTCTTCCGCGAGCCTTCGGCGCTGCCAACGGCACTCGCGTTCTGCCAGGCGCTCGTCGGGCGGCCTGCCGCACGGGTCATCGCTCCGGGACCTGATCACTCGGCGAACCTTCAGTCAAGATCGAATGGCCGAATCGGCCGGCCGGTGTCCGGATCTTCTTCGGCCCGCTTCACCGCTTCCTTGAACTTTTCGTCCAGCAGGCGGTCGCGATCCTTGAAGGCGGCTTTTTCGCGTTCGAAGATTTCGTCGGCGCGGGAGCGCTCGGCTTTCATGCCGGCGAAGAGCTCGTCGAAGGTCTTGCCCTCGGCGGGGGCCTGCTTCGGCTTCTTGTGGAAGAGGATCTCGCCGGTCTCGGCGTCGATCGTCAAGTCGCTGCCGCAGTCCGGGCAGCGCAACTGGAGCTTGCGGGAATTGGCCATGCGCCGATTCTAGTCCTCGGCCGGGAGTTTGAAGCGCAGCTCGATGAAGGTGACGCCGTCGAACGAGGTGTTCGACGGCGCGGGATCCGCACCGGGAGGGCTAGCCCTTCGCCTTGCCCTCGTCGTCGAGCACTCCGAATTGTTGCAGGAGCTGGCGGTCGTAGGAAACCTTGAGTTCCTGCCGGCGTTGCTCCACCAGCGACGCGAGCAGCTTGTTGGCCGCCTCGCGCTGCAAATTCGTGCTCAGCTGTTCCTTCTGCTTGGCGAAGTCCGTGGGGTCGAAGCCCTTGCGCTCGGCGACCTGGAAGATCACCGGGCCTTGCGGCGTTGCCACCGGGCCACCGAACTCGCCCTGCTTGAGGGCGAAGACGGCCTCGTTCACCTGCGGGTTGAGGCCCAGACCGGCGATGAAGCCGGTCGGGCCGAACTCGGGACTGTCGCGAACGTCGATACCAAGTCCCTTGCCAACCTCATCGAGCGTCTTGCCATCGCCAAGCTGGGCGCGCGCATCTCGCGCTTGCTGCATGGCGAGATCGTTGCGGCGCTCATTTTCGATCGCCGCGCGCACCTTGGTCTCCGCCTCGGCGAAATCGGGCAACCGGCTCGGGCGCGCCTCGCGCACGGTCAGCAGGGCGAAGCCGCGCGGAATGCGGACGGGTTCCGAGAGCTTGCCCTTCTCGAGCGCAAACGCCGCGCTCGCGAACGGCGATCCGGCGCCGATTCCCGGCACGGGTTCGCTACGGCCGAAGGGCGCCGTGGTCTCGACCGTGGCGACCGCGCTGTCGGCAGCGATCGCGCTGCGGAGCTTCGCAGCGTCGAGATCGCTCTCCTTGCCCAGCTTGGCCGCCAGCTCCTTGGCCTTGGCTTCGGTCGCCGCCTGCGCCCGCTCGGAGCGCAGGCGGTTGAGGATCTGCGGCTTCGCCTGCTCGAAGGTCAGCTGGCCACCTGGCTTCTTTTCTTCGACGCGGATGAGGTGAACTCCGAACGAGGTCTTGACCGGACCCACGACCTCGCCCGGCTGGGCGGCGAACGCGGCCTCTTCGAACTCCTTGATCATCCGGCCGCGACCGAAGAACCCGAGGTCGCCGCCGCGGGTCTTGCTGCCGGGGTCTTCCGACGCTTCAGCCGCCAACTTGCCGAAGTCCTCGCCCTTCTTCAAGCGAGCGAGGAGTGCCTGCGCCTGGCTCATCGCCTGGGCCTCGGTGCGCTTGTCGTTCACCTGGAGGAGAATGTGGCGCGCCCGAACCTGCTCTTCCTGGGCGAACTCCGCGGTGTTCTGGTCGTAGTAGGCCTTGGCGTCGGCGTCGCTCACCACTGTCGTCGCCATGGTCTTCTGGCCATCGACCAGGACGTAGTCGACGATGCGCTGCTCGGGCAGCCGGAACGACTCCTTGTGCGCCTCGAAGTACGCCTTGGCCTGCTCGGCGGTCGCCGGCGCGCCGACGGGCTGGAAACGCGTCGCCGCGAGGACCATGAAGCGGATCTTGGCCTTGTCGCTTTGCTCGCGATACGCCTTCTCGACGTCGACATCGGCAATCCGCACCGTTTCCTGCAAGGCCTGGGTGAGCTTCTCGATGGTCAATTGATCGCGCATCTCGCGCTCGAAGATCTCCGGATTGCGCTCATTGGAAACCAGGAGATCGTGGTAGGCCTGGTCGCCGATGAAGGCGCCGGACTCGTCCTTGAAGGCCGCCATCGAAAGAATCGAATGCCGTAGTTCCTGATCGCTGGTCGCGAGGCCCATCTTCCGGGCTTCGGCGAGCAATATCTTCTGCGCGATCACTCGGTCGAGCGCCTGCACCGGCAGCCGCATCTGCTTGGCGGTGTCGGCGTTGAACTGCTCGCCGTAAATCTGCCGGTACTGCTGTTCGAGCTGTTGGTTCGCGGCCTTGAACTCGGCCATCGAAACAGTTTGATCGCCCACCTTGGCGGCGTAGGTCGATCCGCGCCCCATGCCCGAGAGACCGCCGCCGAAATCGGCGAAGATGTACAGGATGAAAATCGCTACCACCAGCCAGAGGATCCAGCGGAGATATTGAAGATTCGTGCGAATGATCTTGAGCATGAAACTCCCTCTGTTTCCCGGGGGTGATCTCGATGGGGGTGATCCGGGCACTGCGCCGCGGTCGAGAACGACCGGCGGCAGGACGCGGATTCTAGCAATCGCTTCCTCCACGAACAAGGCGAACTTCCCTTGGTCACCCACAAAAGCAGCCATTTTTTGCCGCTTTGGTGCTATATTGACGACTCTGAATAGAGGCGCCGCAGTTGGCCCCAACGTCTAAGACCAAGGCTTCAGACTGGTACAGCATCTCTGTCGACACCCTGCGCGGGTGGGCGATCCTTCTTGTGCTGGCCGGAGCGGCTGCCCTCGGGTACTTCGGGTTCCGGCAATGGAACCAGTACAACGCCGAGCACGACGCCGCCGCAGTTATCGACGAAGTCCTGGTCCTCTCGCAACGCCTGCAGACCGAAAGCGGCGCCGAGGTCTACCGCACCGAATACACCAGCGCAACGGAAGGGCTGCAGCAGGCACGCACGCACTTTGCGGGCGGCGAGTTCCGCACCGCGCTCGACCTCGCGCGTCGCAGCCGAGCACTGCTGGTCTCGGTGCTCGACGCACTCGGGCACCATGGCGCCGCAGGCGAGGCGCAATTCATCTCCGTCCAAGGCGGGGTCGAGTTCAGGAACGGTGAAAGCGGCGAATGGGAGTCGGCGCGGGCCCGCGTCAGCCTGCGGTCCGGCGATTACGTGAAGACCGGCTCGAGTGGCTCCGCGGAATTGATGTTCCTCGACGGCACGCTCTACACCGTGCGACCCAACACGTTGTTCGTGGTGACGCGCACGCGCAACAGCGCGGGCGGCGCCGGCGAGCAGTCGATCCGCATGGAATACGGCTGGGTGAACTTGAACACCTCGCAGCGCTCCGGCACGGTGAGCACACCCGTCGCCGAGGCCCGCGTCGATCAACAGTCGGAGGCTTCGGTCTCCTACGATCAGTCCACGTCCGCCTCGCGCTTCGCCGCATTGCGCGGTGCCATGGAGGTGGCGACCTCGAGCGGCACTACGCGGAGCCTGCAGGCCATGCAACAGGTCGTGGGAGCCGGGGCGAAGATCTCGGAAGCGAAGGCGGTCGCGGCGGCACCCACCCTGCTCGCCCCCGGCGACGGCGTCGAGCTCAACCCGGCCTCGACCAAGCAGCTCGATCTCGCCTGGGACGCCGTGCCCGGCGCCGTTCGCTACGCGCTGCAGGTCTCGCGCAATCGACTGTTCGTGGACAACATCATCGACGTCGACAACCGCACGAAGACCCGTGCTAGCCTCGGAGTGCGCGGCGAAGGAACCTTCCTCTGGCGGGTCGCCGCGCTCAGCAAGGACGGCCTTCCGGGCGCTTGGAGCGCGGCGCGCGAACTGCGTCTATCGGCCCATGAGGTCGGAGTCGACAGCAGCGACAAGGCGCCGCCCACCCTGGATCTCGAGGACGTCAAATCGTACGGCAGCTTGTTCATCGTCGCCGGCCGCACGCAACCCGGGTGCACGGTGCAGGTGAACGGCGAAGCGGTCACCGTCGAGGCCGACGGATCGTTCACCAAGACCGTGCAGGTTGCCGCCGAGGGCTGGAGTTTCGTCGAGGTACGGGCGCGCAACGCGCAAGGTGTCGAAACGATGCGCCGCCATCGCGTGTTCGTGGAGAGTCTGTAACGCGGAGGTCTCCCTCGGGGAGCCTTCCTTTCTCGTCATAGGTGCCGGATGCCGCTTGCTTCTTTGCTGCGTTACTTTTCGAACGACCTTGCGATCGATCTCGGCACCGCCAACACCTTGGTGTTCGCGCGCAACAAGGGCATCGTCGTGCGCGAGCCCTCGATCGTGGTGATCAACAAGCTCACCAACCGCATCGAAGCGGTGGGCAGCGAGGCCAAGGAGATGCTCGGCCGCACGCCGGGTAACATCGAAGCCATCCGGCCGATGAAGGACGGCGTGATCGCCGACTTCGAAGTCACCGAGCGCATGCTCGAGTACTTCATCAAGAAAGCGCACGGCCGCAAGATGTACGTCCATCCGCGGATCGTCATCGGCGTGCCGTCGGAAATCACCCAGGTCGAAAAGCGCGCGGTGAAGGACTCGGCGATGCGCGCCGGCGCTTCGGAGGTCTACCTCGTCGAACAGGCCATGATGGCCGCGATCGGCGCCGGCCTGCCGATCACCGAGCCGTCCGGCAACATGATTGTCGACATCGGCGGCGGCACCACGGACGTGGCGGTCATCTCGCTCGCCGGTACGGTGTACTCGCGCTCCGTGCGGGTCGCCGGCAACGAGATGGACGAAGGCATCATCAACTACCTCAAGCGCAAGTACAACTTACTGATCGGTGAGCGCACGGCGGAGCAGATCAAATGGCAGCTCGGCTCCGCCTTTCCGCTCAAGGACGAGTTGCGGCTCGAGATCAAGGGGCGCGACTTGGTCGAGGGCGTACCCAAGACGCTGATGATCTCGGACGAAGAGATCCGCGAGGCCCTGGCCGAGCCGGTCTCGACGATCGTCGAAGCGGTACGCATGGCGCTCGAGCGGACGCCGCCCGAGCTCTCCGCCGACATCATGGACAAGGGAATCGTGCTCTCCGGCGGCGGCGCGTTGCTGCGCAATCTCGACCAGCGCCTGCGCCACGAGACCGGCCTGCCGGTCGTGCTGGCCGAGGACCCGCTCGCCTCGGTGGTCCTCGGCACCGGCCGCGTCCTGCAGGACATGGACTTGTTGCGCAAGGTCTCGATTCGCTGAGGTCGCTTTCCACTTCGGAGCAACGCAGTCGAAGCAGGCGGACAACGCGGTGAACGAAAGGCAGATCCGCAATCTCTTCGTCCTTATCCTGCTCGGGCAGATCATCCTGCTGTCTCTGCAGGTGCCCAACCCGGCGAAGAGCGGCGGCCTACCTGAGAACATCGGGCTTGCGGTCTTGGCCCCGATCGCGCGCAGCGTCGACTCGGGCGCCGCAGGTGTGGTCGGGTTGCGCGACGAGTTTCGCAAGCGCGCCGCCCTGGTCGAAGAGAACCGCCGCATGGTCGCGGAGAGCGAGCACCTGCGTCTCGAGCTGCTGCGTCTGCAAGACGTCGATGACGAGGCGCGACGCCTGGCCGCGGCGCTCGACTACGAGCGCGATCGCGGCGCGACGCTGCGGGTTGCGGACATCGTCTACGTCGACTACGCCTCTTGGCTGCGCACGCTCGTGGTGCGCGCCTCGATCGGGCGCACCACGGTCAATCAGCCGGTGGTAAGCGCCTCCGGATTGATCGGGAGGGTGATCGCCGTGTCGGGCCCCTACGCCAAGGTCCAGATGATCACGGATCGTGCCGCCAGTGTCGGCGCCATGCTCGAACGCGGTCGGCGCCAGGGCATCATTCGCGGCGACGGGCAGGGTGGACTGGTTCTAGACTACGTGCCTCTGCAAGCGCAGGTGGAAGTGGGCGACCGCGTGCTGTCGAGCGGCATCGACGGCGTCTACCCGCGCGGACTGCCGATCGGCACGGTCTCGCGCGTGGAGCCGGGGAGCGGCTTCCTCTCGATCGCGGTGGCTCCGGCGGTCGACTTCGGCCTGCTCGACCAAGCGTACCTGGTCGATCACGTCGCACTGCCGCAGAACCTGAAGGAGTCGCCGATTGCGCATCCTTAGGTTCTTCCTCGGCTTGGGGCTGGCGCTCCTCACCCACTTCGTCGGCGTGCGGCTGGTGCCGCAGTTTCCGCTGGCAACCGACCTCTTCCTGGTCGTCTTGGTCTTCCAGGGACTCGAGGGCGACGCACTGGCTGGTCTCCTCGCCGGCGTGCTCGTCGGTCTGGTGCAGGACACGCTCGGGGGAGGCATCTACGGCCTGTACGGTGTAACCGACACGATCGTGGGCTACGCCACCGCCAAGGTGGCGCAGCGGGTAGTGATCCAACGCCCGACCGGCGTGATGCTCGCGTTCACCCTGGCCTCCGCGGCGCAGCAGGTTCTTCTCGCGCTCCTGGCCTTGACGGTCTTCCCCGATCCTGTCCTGCCACAGCCGGCCTGGGCACTGGTGCGGGTCGGTACCACAGCGTTCGTCGGTCTCGCGGTGTGGACGGGTCTCGGTTTCTGGCGCTCGCGCTACACGAGTTGGCGCACCAACCGCACGGCGCGAGTACACTTCAACTAAGCCATGAGGGTCGGAGAACATCGCGAGGATCTGGTCTGGCGCGTGCGCCTACTGGCCCGCGTCGCGGTGATCGCGGTCGTCGTCGTGGCCTCGTTCTTCTGGTTCGTGCAGATCGTGCGCGGCAGCTACTACTCGGAGCTCGCCGACAACAATCGCCTGCGCAAGCTGCCGATCAAGGCGCCGCGCGGCTTGATCTACGACCGTCAGGGCCGACTGCTGGTCGAGAACATCCCGAGTTACAACTTGCAGCTCGACCGGAGCCGGGCGAGCTTGATCGACGCCAGCATCCAATACGCTGCCGGTATCCTCGGCCGGCCGGCCGCTGACCTCACGTCGACTCTGGGCCGCTACAAGACCACCGCGAGCTACGCGCCGGTCTTGCTGGCCGAAAATCTCACTCTGGCGCAGGTTGCCCGCTTCGGAGTCGGCAGCCTCGAGCACCCGGAGTTCGAGGTCGAGGTCGGACATTTGCGTCTCTACCGCCACAGCGACCAAACGGCGCAAGTCCTCGGCTATCTGGGCGAGCCGTCAGAGAAGGAGCTGGCGGCCGGCGGCGTGTCCGGCGAGATGATCGGCAAGAAGGGCGTCGAGGCGCGCTATGACAACGAGCTGCGGGGGCGCAACGGCGCCCGGGTCGTGGTGGTTGACAGCCGCGGCCGTCTGTTGGAAGAAAAGCACATGCAGCCGGCCGAGCCCGGTCAGAGCCTGACGCTCAGCCTCGACATCGACCTCCAGCAGGCCGCCGAGCGCGCCATGGGCGATCGCGTCGGCGCGGTGGTGGCGCTCGATCCGCGCAACGGCGAGATTCTCGCCCTGGTCTCCACACCGTCGTATGACCCCAACTTGTTCGCGCGCCGGCTGCAAGCCGACGAGTGGCAGCAGATCCTGAACGCGCCGAACAACCCGTTGCAGAATCGCGTACTGCAGAACACCTACTCGCCGGGATCGATCTTCAAGATCATCGTCGCCATCGCCGGCCTGTCCGAGAATGTGGTCACGCCGGAGGAAAGCGTCTTTTGCAACGGAGTGGCGAACTTCTACAACCATCCCTATCGCTGCTGGAAACGCGAGGGTCACGGACGCGTCAACCTGCGCGACGCGCTGCGCGGATCGTGCGACATCTACTTCTACCAGCTCGGCCAGAGGCTTGGCATCGAGCGCATCGCGCGCTACGCCCGGCTGTTCGGCTTTAGCCTGCCCACCGGCATCGACGTCAGCGGCGAGAAGTCCGGCCTGGTGCCGGATCCTCGATGGAGTCTCAAGGCCCGCGGTACGCCGTGGTACCCAGGTGAAACCATTTCGGTCGCCATCGGTCAGGGTCCCCTGCTGGTGACTCCGGTGCAGATGGCGGCGATGATGGCGACGGTCGCCAACGGCGGAGTTCGGGTCACCCCGCATCTCGTGAAGGACGCCCCGGTGGCCCCGGGTGAGTCGCTGGCGCTCGACGGCGCCATCCTTCGTACCGTGCGCGATGCGCTGTGGGCGGTGGTCAACGACGGCGGCACCGGCAAGGAGGCGCGCGTACCGGGGGTCGACATCGCGGGGAAGACCAGCACCGTGCAGGTGGTGGGCCAGAAGTCGTGGCTCGACAGCACGACCCTGCCCTTTGAACAGCGCGACCACGCCTGGTTTGCATCGTTCGCTCCCGCTAACGATCCCAAGCTCGTGGTGGTGGTCTTCGTCGAGCACGGCGGCAAGGGCTCCCACGCCGCGGCACCGGTGGCCCGCGCGATCTACGAATCCTTCTTCCACGTTCGACCGGCCGGTGAGGAGCCGGACGTGCTCGCAGCAGTCGCCGGAGAGGTCGATCGATGATTCGCGGCAGCACCGGTCCGATCTCGGTCATCCTGCCGATCCCCGGCCTGGCGGAGGAGCGGCGGCCGTCGCTGCGGCATCTGGCGGCGATCCGCTGGGGCCTGCTGGTCGCGGCGCTGTTGCTCTGTCTGATCGGTCTGGCGATGGTGCATAGCGCGAGCTCGGAGCTCCGCACCGATTTCTTGCCCCGGCAAGCGGTGTGGGTGGGCATGGGAATCATCGTGATGGTGATCGCCTTCAGCATCGACTACCACGTGTTGCTCGGCCTCTCCATACCGCTTTACTTGGTCGGCTTGGTCGGTCTGGTCTTGATCTTCTTCCTCGGACACCGCGCGGGCGGTGCGCGAAGTTGGATCGGCATCGGCGCCTTCGGTGGCCAGCCCTCGGAGTTCGCCAAGCTCGCCACCTGCCTGTTGCTGGCGCGCACGGTCGCGGGCGCCAACCGGCGCAGCTTGAGTGCGCGCCAGGCGATCTCGGCGGTCCTGGTGGTCGCGGCTCCGGCGCTTCTGGTTGCCATCGAACCCGACCTCGGCGGCGCGGCCATGTTCGTGCCCATGCTCGTCGGAGTTCTGCTGGTGGCGGGTGTGCGGCCGCGCATCCTGCTCGGCGGGGCGCTGTTGCTGGCGGTGCTGGGCGGAGCCCTCTGGTCGTTCGGCATGCGCGAGTACCAACGTCAGCGCGTGCTCACGTTCCTGCAGCCGGATCGCGACCCGCTGGGCAAGGGCTATCAGGTCCAGCAGGGAAAGATCGCGGTGGGATCGGGCGGCCTGCTGGGTAAGGGCTACATGCAAGGCACACAGAGCCAACTGCGGTTCCTGCCGGCCCGGCATACCGATTTCATCTTTGCCGCACTCGCCGAGGAATGGGGATTTCTCGGCGTGGCGGTGACGCTCTCCCTCTTCGGGTTCTATCTCTGGAACGGCGCCACTATCGCCATGCGGGCACGCGATCGATCGGGGATCCTGCTGGCGACCGGCTTGCTCTCGCTGTTCGCCTTCCATGCCCTCTACAACACCTCGATGGTGGTCGGCCTGGTGCCGAACACGGGCATACCACTGCCCTTCGTTTCCTACGGCGGGTCGTTCATGCTGTTGAATTTCGCCAGCACCGGCCTGCTGCTCGGCGTGGACTTTCGCCGCTACGTCAATCGCTGAGCGCGCCGCGCGGCGCTGCTATTGATCCCACAATCGAACGCCGCCCAGCATTCCGGCGTCGTTCGAGACCACCGTGACGTTGCCCGGCAGCTTGAAGCTCAGTCGCTCCGCGTTGCCGCCGCCGATGTACAGATGGTCGTAGTTGAAACACGGCTCGAGGACCGAGAGCACGAATTGCACGCGCCGATTCCAGCGTTTCAGGTGCTTCTTGCGCTCGCGGTCGCAGACCAGATCCTCGTACACCTTCTTGCCCCGGATCGGATGATGGCCGAGCTCGATGTTCGGTACGTAGCGCCCGTCGCGAAAAAGCGCGAAGCCCATTCCAGTGCCCAGAGTCAGCACGATCTCGGTTCCCTTGCCCGCGATCACGCCCATCCCCTGCACGCCGGCGTCGTTGGCCACCCGCGCCGGCTTGCCACAGATGCGCGTCAGCTCACCGGCCAAGTTCACGCCCACCCACGACGGGTCGAGATTCGGCGCCGAGTAGACGACGCCCTCCCGCACGACTCCCGGAAATCCAGCCGACACCCGGTCGAAGGCCGGCTGCTGAGCGTGGATTTCGCCGAGGACGCGGAGCAAGGATTTTGGAATCGCGGGGTGCGGCGTTTCAATGCGCACGCGCTCCGAAAGCGGCTTGCCCTTGACGTCTGCAACCAAACCCTTGATGCCGGTACCGCCGATATCGAAGCAGAGCGTGCGTGGGGCGCGGGTCACGTTCGCGATGGTAACACCGCGCCCCTTCGCATTCATCGAGGTTTCAGGTTGCTCTCGAACAACTCCCAGATGCGAGTGTACTCATCGAGCCAGCTCGACGCCTCGCGGAAGCCATGGTGCTCGACAGGATAGATCGCGGTCTCGAACAAGCGTGTCTTCTTGAGCTCGATCAAGCGCTGTACGAGGCGCACGGTGTCCTGGAACACCACGTTGTCGTCCTCGACGCCGTGGCAGATCAGCACCGGCTTCTCGAGCCCGGCGGCGAACTCGATCGGCGAGCTCTTGTTGTACGCCTCGGGATCGATCTCCGGCGTGTTCAGGATATTTGCCGTGTACTCGTGGTTGTATGCCGACCAGTCGGTAACCGGCCGGAGCGCCGCGCCGCAGGCAAAGAGGTCGGGCTTGCGGAACATCGACATGAAGGTGAGGAAGCCGCCGTACGAGCCGCCCCAAGTGCCGACGCGCGCTCCGTCGACCGACTTGTTCTGTTCCATCCACGCCTTGCCATCTTGCAGGTCCTCGACCTCGGGCCAGCCCATCTGGCGGTAGATGGCGGTGCGCCAATCCCGCCCGTAGCCCGCGGAGGCGCGGTAGTCCATGTCGATCACGACGTAGCCGTGGCGCGCGAGGAGGTTGTCGAACATGAACTCGCGGAAGTAGTAGGACCAACCCTTGGTCGCGTTCTGCAGGTACCCGGCGCCGTGGATGAAGATCACCGCCGGCCACTTGCGATCGGCGCTCCAGCCCTCCGGGGTGTAGACGCGGGAGTAGATCGGCGCCTTCACGTGCGATGACGGCACGGCGACGATCTCGGGCTCCTGCCAGTGGATGGCCTTGTACTCGGCCGAGAGCGAGTCGGTGATCTGACGCGCCGCAGCGCCGGGCTGGGCCGCCTGCAAATAGAGCTCAGGGGGCCGGGTGCGAAACGACGCGGTGAGCACGAGATCCGTTTCGCTGGGCGAGAGCACAAAATCGGTCTGGCCTTCGAGAGCCGTGATCCGCTCGGTCTCGCCGTCCCGCAGGGCGATGCGATAGACCTCCCTCACGCCCGGGTGCTCGCGGTTGGCGCTGGCGTAGAAATGCGAGCCGTCGCGCGTCAGCACCACATCCGAGACCTCGAACGCCCCGCTGGTGAGCGGTCGCTTGTGCTCGCCGGGCGCCACCGGACGAACGTACAGATGCGAATAGCCGGTCTCCTCGGAGAGATACCAGATGCGTTTGCTGTCGCGCAGCCATCCCATTTCATTAAAGGCTCCGTTGATCCAGGCCTCGTCGTGCAGGCGCTCGAGAGGCACCAGCGTCTTGGACTCCAAATCTACGGTGAGGATCCAACGATCCTTGTTGTCCACCGAGAAGGCCTGCAGCACCACGCCGCTACCGTCGGTGCTCCAGAGCAGGTTGGCATACAGGATGGCGCGCGACGCGGGCTTCTTCTCGTCCTTCGCATGCTTGGAGCCCTTGGCGTCTGTCGATGCCTTGTCGTCCTTGGTCTCGGCCTTCGCCTTGTCACTCTTCGCCTTGCGCGCCACCTCGGCAGCTTCGCGCAACGTTTTCAGCGGGTCGTCGGTGATGCCCGGTAAAACCGCGGCGTCGAGCTCGGTCTGCGCGTGGGCGGCAAGATCAAACAGCACCAGCTTCGGCGTTTCATACTTCGGCGTGCCGACTCTGGGCCGCACCTGCTTGACGTCCACATAGCCGGATTCGGTCACGTAATCGGGCATGTTGTCCTTCTTGCCGTCATCGCGCGATTTCTTGGCGATGACAGCCAGGAGGTATTGCCCGCTCGGCGACAGGGCCGAGTCGGTGATCTCGGTATCCGCTCCGACGAAGAACGGCAAGGGCGGTCGCGTCGAGTCTGCGGCCTGCTCGGCCTTGGCCCGCGCGCGCTCGGCGTCGCGCTTCGAAGTGCGCTGTTGCAGGACTTCGAACAGGCGCTGCTGCTGCTCGGTCAAGAAGGTCGGATCGTCTTTCTTCTCGGGATCCTTCTCCGTTCGAACATCGACCGCCTGCCACTCGAGATCGCTCTCGAGGTCGCGCACCAGCCACGCGTCACCGCGCCGGAAGCCGACCCGCTTGCCGTCAGCAAAGAAGAAAGGCGAGCTCTCCTCCTCGGAGGTGCGGGTGAGCTGGCGCAGGTCACCGCTCGCGAGATCCTTTACGAACACGTCTCCGTCGTGCAGATAGGCCTTGAGCCGGAAATCGGGACTGAATGCGCCACCCGGTTGATCGCTCCGGCCGAGCGCCGCATCCGCGACCTTCGCTGCCGTCGAACCGGCGTCGATCGCCTGACGGAAGAGCTCGCGATGATCGCTCCCGGTGGCCTTGCGGGCGAAGAACACGGACTTGCCGTCGTCGGCCCAATAGGCGCCTTCCGGGCTGTTCCCCATCCAATCCGGGTCGGCCATGATGCGTTCCAACGTGACGACGTCCCCCGGCGGGGGTGCCGGGGCATCGTCGGCGGAGCGCACCGGCCGCGCGGCCAGCGACAGGCTTAAGGAGAGTGCGACAAGCGAGGCGAAAGTCGTCTTCTGCATTGCGAAGGTTCCTCCGGCAGGCGGCTGCAAGGCCGAGCGCGAGTCGGCAGGATACTGCGAGCCGCCGGCAAGTCCCAAGACTATGGTCTGAGTCCTCAATCCTCGAGCGGCTCGAGCGACGCCAGCGGCCCCAGCCGGGCAAGCTCCGGCCAGACGACTCCGACCAACGCCACCACCAGCAGCGCGGCGAGGCCGCCGCCGGCGACCGACAGGACGGGGCCCACCAGGGCGGCGGTCGCTCCGCTCTCGAACGCTCCGAACTCGTTCGAGAATCCGATGAACACATAGTGGATGGCCGAGACCCGTCCACGCAGGATGTCAGGGGTGAGGATTTGCTCGAGCGTGAGGCGAATCACCACGCTGATCGAGTCGAAGACTCCGGTCAGAAAGAGACAGATCATCGACAGCATCATGCTGCGCGAGAGTCCGAAGCCCAGGGTCGCGAGGCCGAAGCCGGCGACCGTGAGGAGCAGTGCGTACCCAGGCCGGCGCCACGGCGGCAGCCGAGTCATCAGCAACGCCATACACATCGCGCCGAGCGCAGGCGCCGCGCGCAGCCAGCCGAGCCCGAGCGGACCAACGTGCAGGATGTCCTTGGCGAACATCGGCAGGAGAGCCACTGCGCCGCCGAACAGCACGGCGAAAAGGTCGAGCGTGATGGCGGCGAGAAACACCGGCCGGCGGCGGATAAAGGTGAAACCGGCGAAGAGATCGCTCGCCCCGGTGGTAGCTGGACGGGCCGGAAGCCGCGCCGGTAAGCGGAGCAGCATGAGCACAAAGAGCAGCTGCCCGACGGCCGCGGCGACGAAGGCTCCGGTCGCACTGCCGGAAAGCGCGATCAGCCACCCTCCCACGGCGGGCCCTGAGATCGAGGCCAGCTCGAAGCTGGTGGAGAGCCAGGCATTTACGTTCGCGAACTGCTCGGGACGCAAGAGCTGCGGCAGGAGCGTCGCCACCGACGGCGAAGCGAACGCACGCGCTGCACCGACCAGCATCAACAGCAGGTAGATGAAACTCACCGGCGCCTGGCGCGCCGAAACCAAAGCCAAGCCGAGGGCCGCGAGCGCAAGCAGCAAATGGGCAAACATGGCGACGTTACGCCGAGGGAAACGATCCGCCACGTGTCCCGCGGGGAGCATGAGGAGAAGCACCGGGGCCAGTTCGAAGGCCCCGACCAGACCGAGCGACCAAGCACTCCCCGTGCGCTCGTATAGCTGCCACCCAACCGCCACCGAAAGCGCCTGGAAACCCATGACCGCGGCCATTCGACCGAGGGCAAACGCACGCACGACCGGCAGGCGAAGCGCCGCCCAGGCGTCTGGCGCCGAATCTTCGGGGTTACCTGGGGTGGGGCCTGGGTTCATCGTGAAAAGGACTTCGGCGTGCGCATCATCTCAAGTCGGTGGCCGGGATGCACGGAGCCGCGCTGTGGGCTGCACGGTCGCTTTCCGATAGATTTCGCCGCGAGGGATCCTCCATGGAAGCTCCGGCGATCGCGCCCACGGCGCCCCGCACGTTTTTCGACATGACGGGCTACCAGTGGGCGGTTCTCGCCGCCGCCTGGCTCGGATGGGGCTTCGACAGTTTCGATGCGCTGATCTTCAATTGGGTGGCGCCGAACTGCGTGCCGACGCTACTCGGGCTCCCCATCGGCTCGGCGGCGGCGAAGGCGGCGACCCTGCAGTGGACGGGTATTCTGACGTCTCTATTGCTCGTGGGCTGGGCGGTTGGAGGCATCCTCTTCGGCCAGATTGCCGACCGTCTCGGGCGTTCGCGCACCCTGCTCCTCACCATGCTGATGTACTCGGTCGGAACGGCGCTCTGTGCCCTGGCGCCGAACCTCTGGATGCTGGTCCTGTTTCGTGCCATCGCGAGCCTCGGCATCGGCGGCGAGTGGGCAGCCGGTGCGGCCATGGTGGCTGAGGTGATGCCCGAGCGCCGGCGCATCGAGGCCGGCGCCCTGCTCTACACCGCCGCGCCGCTCGGGATCTTTCTCGCCGCCGCGGTGAATCTCCAGATCGCCGGGGTGTGGATGAAGAACAGTCCCGAGACCTCGTGGCGCTACGTCTTCCTGGCGGGGCTCTTGCCAGCGGCCGTGGCGATCTTGGTTCGCGTATTTGTCAAGGAGCCGGAACGTTGGAAACAGGCGGTGGCCACTACCCGGCCGCCGCGCCTGCGCGAGCTCTTCGACGAGCAGCATTGGCGTCTGACTCGAAGCGGCTTGGCCATGGCCTTCGTCGCGCTCATCACATGGTGGAGCTGCAACGCCTTTCTGCCGGTGAAGACCGCCTACCTCGCCCAGAGCACCGCCCAGGCGCAGGGTCTTTCGCCGGAGGACACGCGTCAGCTCATCGAGCACTGGAAGAGCACGGCCACGAAGTACTTCAACTGGGGCGGGTTGATCGGCACCTTGCTCACCGTCCCGATCGCCAAGCGTTTCGGACGGCGGTCGATGTTCGCGGTGTATTTCCTGCTTTCCGGCGCAGCCATCCTCGCCACCCATGGACTCGACCTCTCGCCGCCGGTTCGACTCTCGATGGAGTTTCTGATCGGGTTGACCGTCTTCGGCGTCTTCGGCAGCTTCACGTACTACCTGCCGGAGCTCTTTCCAACCCGTCTGCGAGCTACGGGGGCCGGATTCACCTACAACACCGGGCGCATTCTCGCCGCCGTCGGGCCCCTTGCGGTGGGTGCGGTCGCAGCGCGGGGTGCGGTCCTGAAAGCGTTGTTCTTCGTCGGTTTCGTTCCGCTCGCCGGACTCTTGTTCCTGCCCTGGGTCATCGAGACCCGCGGCACCGCCCTGCGGGACGACATCGCCCATTGAGTTTCTATGCCTCATGCCGCGGCGATCTCCGCCGGTGGCAAACCGAAAAGGGGAACCCCATGCACCGCCGGTTGACCGTAGCCGCAATTCTCGTCGTCGCCCTGCTCGCCGCCGCTTCGCTCGGCTACGCCGCGGCCGCCAACAAGTACCAGTTCACCGGCAACGTGAAGACGGTCGATGCCTCGACGCTGGTGGTCGAGAACACCAAGGGAGAGGTTTGGCAGTTCTCGACCGACGGCTTCGCCGGCGCCAAGCCCAAGGCGGGTGACAAGGTCACGGTGCACTACCGGATGATCGTCATCTCGATCGACGCCAAGTAGCGCGCGGAAATGAAAACGGCCCGCGGTATGCAACCGCGGGCCGCCCGTACGCCCTGCGCGGTTTGCTAGCCCAGCAAGCCGCTGTTGCGGAGCATTCCGAGACCCTGTTCGAGCAGCGAACCGCCTGAGGCCTGCTGCGTCTGCGGAGTTGGAATCGTCCCGTTCGGGGTCAGGTGATCGATGATCGTCGGTAGCATCGCGGCGATTGCCCCAGCCGCCATCTGCGGATTGATTCCCAACTTCTGGGCGATCGCCGAGATTTGTGCGGTCCCGAACACGCTGTGCGCCTGGTCGGGTGTCATGGCCGGATTGGGGCCCGTGCTGATCCAGTGATTCATCAAGTCGCCCAGCCCCTTCTGCTGGAAGACCTGCGCCAGGCCACCGATGCCGCCGTGATTGTGCAGCATTCCCAGAACCGCTTCGGCGACTCCCGCGGTGTTCACCGCGCTCGCACCGGTTGCGGCACCACCGCCGCCCAAGACCTGACCTGCCAATTCGTCGAGCAAACCCATGACGCTTCTCCTTGTCGCCCTCTTCGGGGCAAATCGATGCCGAACAACTCGCTCTTGCGAACCTATCAGGCTCCGCTGCCTATCCAGCAATGGCGAGGTCGCGTTCGAGCGCCCCCCGGCCGACGAGCAGCAGGACTCCGGCAAGCGCCAGCAGCACTCCGCACACCAGAATCGGCAAGGTCAAGCCGATGCGATCGGACGCGACCCCGATCAGCCAAGGCGACGCGGCATCACCGAACAGATGCATGAGCATGGTGGTCACGGCAAAGCCGCGGGCCCGCAGGCCGGCCGGTAGGACGTTGGCAAGCGCTGCGTTCAGCGGCCCGATGTTCAGGAAGAGCAACAGCAGCGTGACGAACATGCCCGTCCAGTAGACCCACGGCACCGGGTGGAGCACCGCGAGGCAAGTGAAGGCGAGCGAGAAGATCAGCCCAAGGCCGGAAATCATGAAGGTCGCGGCGCGGATGCGGTGGTGAAGCTTGTCGGCCAGGTAGCCGCCGAGCAGCGTTCCGCCGAACCCCGCCAGCACCAGCGCGAGCCCGAAGCGGGTGGTCGCCGTTTCGAGAGGCAGACCCCGCACACGCACGAAGTAAGTGGGCATCCAGGTGGCGAGGCCACCCATCGCGAAGGTGTACAGCATCTGAGCCATCGTGTTGAAGAGATAGCTCCGGCGCGAGCTCAAGGCCCGCCAGGTATCGCGCAGACCCGGGCCCACCGGCTCCGCCGCTGCGCCGTGAACGGCGCGATCGCTGCCCCCGCGCGGCGGCTCTTCGAGGAGCAGCAGCGACAATCCGAGCAGCGCACCGGGCAAGCCCGCGACCAGGAAGGCCTGGCGCCATCCCCAATGGGTACCTACGGAGCCGCCCACCACGTAGCCGAGCGCCGTACCGACAGGAATCGCGGCGTAGAAAATCGCCAGGGCGCGCGCCCGACGTTCGGCCGGGTAGTAGTCGGACACCAGGGCCGGCGTGATCACGCCGTAGCTCGCTTCACCGACACCGATCAGAGCGCGGGCGCAGAGGAGCAACGCGAAGGTCGGCGCCGCCGCGGTGCCAAGCGTCGCAAAGCTCCAGATCAGCACGCCGAGCGCCGCGAGCGGGAGTCGAGCGCGGCGGTCCCCGAACCAGCCCGCGACGGGCGACATGAGCGAATAGACGACGATGAACGCCGATTGCAGCATGCCGCCCTGGGCGTCGGTGAGCGAGAACGCCGCCAGCATGAGGGGCAAGACCGCGGCCCCGACGTAGCGGTCGAGATAGTTCAAAACGTTGAGGCCGCTCAGCAGCGACAGCGCCACCGGAGCCGAGCGAATTCGCCTCATTCGAGAACCTCCGGGGGCACCGTGGCGGCCAGAGCAGCGAGCTCGGTCGCGAGCTCTTCGCGGCGGCGAGCGAGGTGAGCGAGTAGGTCCGGATGCCGCAAGAAGCGATAGAGCCCGCGCGCCTCCCGCGCGCCGCGCGAGACGCGCTCGCGCCAGCCGAGCGCGAAGAAGCCACAGGGCATAAGTAGACCGATGAAGGCAGCAAGTGCCCACGGCCCACCCACGTTCCATGCCAGCCACGCCTCGACCGCCCAAGTCAGCGGGTAGAAGAGCAGGCCGCCGAAAATCTTGTACGTCGCCTCGGTGTCCGGGCTCGGATTCGCCAGACGAACCGCGGTGTCGGTCGCCCAGAACGCGGTTCCGTGCAGGATCACTCCGAGGGCCGCCAACGGGAGCGTGATCAGAAGCAAGAGCCCCTCGCGTACGGTGAAGCGCGCGACTCCCGCGAAAGAATACGACTGCCCGAGATGGCGGCCGCGCAGGCCAGCGCGTTCGAGTACTTCCGAATACGCCTCGAGACCGCGCCGCAGCCGGCGCAAGCGTTCAGGCTCGCGCGAGAGCAGAAAGCGGTAGCCGCGGGCGATGCGGCCCAGCCAGCGCGTGCGCTCCAGTGGGTCGCGCGGCGCATCGGCGGTCTCAGTTCCATGCTCTTCTCGCCAGACTTCTTCGGCAACCCGCAGGAGATGCTCGGTCCGCCAAGTGTCGGCCTCGATGATTTGGTGGCGCAGACCTTCCTCCAGCCGGGTAGTCAGGGTGCGCACGGCGGCTTCGGGTTGGGTGGCGAACAGCACGACGCAGTCGCGCGTTTCGATCGCTTCGCCCACCAGCACGGCGCCGGCGCCGGCGCGAAATCGCCCGGGCTTGCGGAAGACCAGTCCGACGGGTAGCAAGGTGACCGGCGGCGCACCCTGGGCTTCGGCACTGAGCAGCATTCGCGCCGCGCCGGTTCGCAACGGCTGCAGCATGGGCTCGAAGTGGCCGACGCCTTCGGGAAAGATGAGCAGCGCCTCGCCGCGCTGCAGGGCGTTGGCGGCGGCCTGAAACATGGCGTCGTTGCGTTTTGGATCGCCGCTCGATTCCTTGGTGCGGTGAACGGGCAGCGCGCCAACCGCGGAGAGGAACGGGCGAATCAACGGGTGCTTGAACAAGGGCGCCTTGGCGAGCGGCCGGAGCGCCCGCGGCAAGGCCGCGACCATCAGCATGGGATCGACTAGCGCGTTCTGGTGATTGGCGGCCACGATCACCGGCCCACTCGCCGGAAAGTGCTCGCCGCCGATCAACCCGAGATCGCGATAGAAGAGGCCCGCAATAACGCGCGCCAACGCGCGCACCAGGCGATACGCCCACGTCATGGCCGCTGGCTCGAGGACGAGAGGCTCAGTTCCTGACCAGCTCGACCCGACGGTTCTCGGCCCGGCCGGCGGCGCTGTCGTTGCTCGCGACCGGCTTGGTGGCACCGAGGCCCACCGTCCGCAGGCGTCCCGCCTCGATTCCCGCGCGGGTCAGGTACGCCTTGACGGCGTCAGCGCGTGCCTGCGACAAGGTCTGGTTGTGCGCCGCGCCCGCCAGGCTGTCGGTATGCCCTTCGACGGTGAGTTTCCAATCCAAATGCGCCTTCAGCACGGCCGCCAGACGATCGAGCGCCGGCTTGGACTCGTCGCGAATCACTCCCGAATCGGAATCGAAATTGATGCCGTAGAAACGCACGTGGCCCTCGGTCGCGAGATCGTGCTGAAGCTGGGTCTGGGCGTCACCCTTCCAGTGCGGGCAAGTACCGACCACGGAGCTCTTCTTCTTGCCGTCCCAGCGCCCGCCGGAGAACACGCCATCCTCGCCCCGGCCCCAGAAGCCGGTGAACTCCTTACCGTCGGGAGAGAACACCATCAATGCGGGGCCATGGTCCGGACCCTCCCGCCAAGTGAGCTTCATCACGTGTCCTTCGAGCCCGCCGACGAGAACGCCTTCCTTGTATTCGTAACACCCCACCAAGGATGTGCTCTGCTGGAGCACATGAAAATCGTTGAAGTTGGTCTCGTACGTGCCGCTGACATCGGCCATGGGGGAGTTTGTGAGCTGTCTGCCATAGGCGCGCACATCCATCAGCTCGGTGTAGTCCGCCGCGCCATGATTGTCGAGCACGGTAAGTCGTAAGAAGCGACCCGCGGCTGTGGCGGCGACCGGGAAGGATTGCCGATCGGCGCGGTCCTGGAGCGTCACGCTGGCGAGCGGTACGAATCCCGTCGACGCGCTAGTGTCCGAGATCTCGAGCCGCACGTTCTTCGCGCCGCGACCGTCACCGTCGATGCTCTGGGTGTCGAACTCGAGTCGCGACACGGCGCTCTTCTCGGGCAGCGCAATCACGAACACGTGCGGGCCGAGCCGCTTCTCCGGAGACGCCCAACCGGATTGTGGGCGTTCGTCGAGCAGCCATTCCCCCGTCCAGCCGCCGCCGTATTCGTCGGCTTTCTGCACCAACGTGGCGCCATCGCCGTAGGACGCCAGGCTGACCTCTTCGGCAGCCGCGCCAACCGGAATCGCCATCAGCACAAGGCCCACGGCCCAGCCGATCCGAGGCATTGACTCGAGCATGGGTGTCTCCTCGGCCGTATCATAGCGACCCCCCAGGACGCACTGCCCAAGCCCGCGGCTCAGTAAAGCTCGAAGACCAGAATCCGCGCGTCGAGGGCGCCGTTGCGCACCGGCCAGCGTCGTTTCGGCTTGAGGCCGATGGTCTTGCCGAGACCGTCGCCGCCCGCGAGTACGACCGCTTTCCAACCGCGGAACCCCTGCTTTAGCCAGTCCCCAAGGGCTCGCCAAGGGTCGTCGCCGTTCGGGAGCCGCTCACCATAGGGGGGATTGACCACGACCAACCCGGGTCCGCCCGCCGCGGGCGGCGCCATGGTCAGCGCGTCACCGCGTCGCAGGCGGGCGCGGTGGTCAAGGCCGGCGTTCGCCAGGTTGAGACCGGCTGCCCGCAACGCCTCGGACGACACGTCGTTACCGAAGAGCTGCACATCGGCTCCCGGAGCCGGAATCGATTCACCGCGAATCTCGTCGAAGCGCGCGGCGTCGAAGCCCGGAAAGCGCTCGAAGGCCCACTCTGTGCGGAGCGCCCCCGGCGCTACGCCCTGCGCGAACCACGCCGCTTCGATCAGCAACGTGCCCGAGCCGCACATGGGATCGACCACCGGCCCGCGGCCGTCCCAACCCGAAGCCAGCACACAGGCCGCGGCCAGCTGCTCACGCAAGGGGGCCAGGGTCGTGCGCTCACGATAGCCGCGCCGATCGAGCGCCTCGCCCGAGGTATCGAGTAGCAGCGTAGCGTGATCGCGATGCAAGCGGAGGCGAAGCGGCACGTCGGGTGTTTCGCGCTCGACCGAGGCGCGGCGGCCGTAGCGATCGCGTTGACCGTCGGCGAGACCGTCCTTGACGCGCAGCGCCGCCCAGCGCGTGTCGCGCACTTGCGAAGCGGTGCTGGTGGCCTCGATCGCGAAGGTGCGCTCGGGCACCAGGAGATCGCCCAGCGGGCCGGCGACCAGGGCGCGAGCCGCGGCGTGCAAGGCATCGCCGTCGGGAGCGTCGAAGCTTGCGAGCTCGACCAGTACGCGGTTCGCGGTGCGCAGCCGCCAGTTGGCCCGCCAGCAATCGGCCCACTGGCCAGTGAACACCACGGCGCCGCGTTCGGGCTCGATCTGCTCGACGCCCAGGGTCTCGAGCTCCGCGGCGAGCAATTCCTCGAGGCCGGCGGCGCAGATCGCCACCAGACGCAGCATCTCGTCGCTCACTGCGTCCCTCACTGCGAGCGGGGCGGCGCGCCGAGCGGCAGGCCGGCGAGAAACTCCCGCGTGCCCGGCGGTCCGGAGAGCTGCAGGTGAAGGGGACCGCCCGACGGCTCCACGGTGAGCTCGAAGCGCAAGAACGGGCAGCAGGCGCGCTCGAGGCGGATCAACTCGGCAATGTCGGCCAGGACGATTTCCTCCGCGGGAAAGCGCAGACGCAGCCCGTTCTCGATCTCCTCGCGCTGCTCGACGCGGTCCGCCAGGCTCCGCAACAGGCCGGCCTCGCGCTCGCGCAACGCAGGCACGCTCAGGCTGCAGGCGACCGGTAGATCGCTCACCGGTCACCGCCGAGCAGGCTGCCGAGCGGACCGAGAATCGAGCCCTCCTCGCGCCGATGGCCACCCGCCTGCGGCGCCGCGGCGTAGATGCGGCTCGCCAGGCGGCTGAAAGGCAGCGACTGGATCCAGACCTTGCCCGGACCGGTGAGTGTGGCGAAGAACAAACCCTCGCCGCCGAAGAGCGCGGTCTTGATGCCGCTCACCATCTGGATGTCGTAGTTCACCCGCGGCTCGAAGGCGACCAGGCAGCCGGTGTCGACACGCAGAGTCTCTCCCGCTCCGAGCTGGCGCGAGACGATGGCGCCGCTCGCGTGCACGAAGGCGAGACCATCGCCTTGGAGCTTCTCAAGGATGAACCCCTCGCCCCCGAAGAGGCCGGTGCCGAGCTTCTTTTGAAAGGCGATGCCGACCGAGATTCCCTTCGCGGCGCACAAGAAGGCGTCCTTTTGGCAAAGCACCGTGCCGCCCAGCTGGCGCAGATCCATAGGCACGATCCTGCCCGGATAGGGCGCCGCGAACGCCACCTTCTGGCGGGTGGACGCGGTATTCCCGAACAGGGTCATGAAGAGCGACTCGCCGACCAGCACTCGCTTCCCGGCGGCGAGCAAGGCGCCCATCAGGCCGCCCTGCTGCTGCGCAGAACCGTCGCCGAAGATGGTCTCCATCTGGATACCAGGGTCCATGTACATGAAAGCCCCGGCCTCCGCGATGCAGGCTTCGTTGGGGTCGAGCGTGATCTCGACGAACTGCATCTCCTCGCCGACGATCTCGTAGTCGATCTCGTGCGCCACCTGTCCCGCCGGTGGCGGCGGCGGAACGGCGGCGCTCGCGCCCAGCGGCCCGAACGCGGCGGCGAACTCCGGCCGGCTGCCTGCCGGTTCCCAAGTCGCCATGCCTTCGTTGAATACAGAGTCTTTGGACGACAGGCGACCGCCACGTATGCGGCCGATGACGTCCTCGGCGCTCATCGGCCCCTCGCGGCGACCGGAAACTGCGACGTACCAAGTTTTGCTGCCCATGGAGAGCTCCCTTCGACCTCAAGAATACCCTCCCGCCTGCTTGACCCCGTCCGGTCTACAATGAACGCTGAATGTTCACCGGCGCGATTCCACAGCATCCCGTAGAAACCACCCGCCTCACCTTCCGCCAGTTGGGACTCTCCGAAGAGATCCTGCGCAAGGTCCACGAAATCGGTTTCGAGCACCCGACACCCATCCAGGCGGCGGTCATCCCGCCGGCCCTAGCCGGCAAGGACATCGTCGGCCTGGCCGAGACCGGCTCGGGCAAGACCGCGGCGTTCGTCCTGCCGCTCGCCGAGCGGCTGCTCCATGGCCGCGGCGTGCGCGGGCTGATCCTCTCCCCGACGCGGGAGATTGCCCTGCAGACCAAGGCGTTTCTCGACATCTTCGGCGAAGACCACCACCTGCTGACCGTCTGCCTGATCGGCGGTCTGAGCATCAAGCCGCAGGCCGACGCCCTGCGTGTCGAGCCCGATATCCTGGTGGCGACCCCCGGGCGGCTGCTCGACCATCACGAGCGCGGCAACGTCGAGCTCAACAAGATCGAGCAGCTGGTACTCGACGAAGCCGACCACATGCTCGACCTCGGCTTCATGCCGCAGATGCAGCGCATCCTCACCCTGCTGCCTACCAGCCGCCAGACCATGATGTTTTCGGCCACCATGCCGCCGGCCATCGAGCGCCTGACGCAACGCTTCCAAAAGTCCCCGCAGCGCATCGACATTCTGCCCGAGAGCGGTGCCGCGGCCGGGATCAGTCACCGCCTCTACATGGTCGAGCTCGAGAACAAGAAGGCTTGCCTCACCGCCCTGCTCAACCAGGAGCTCGGCTCGACCCTGGTCTTCATCCGCCGGCGCTCCGATGCCGAATGGCTTTCGCGCGCCCTGGTCCGCGATGGCCATCCGGTCGAACGCATTCACTCGGATCTGTCGCAGAAGCAACGCATCGAGGCTTTGCAGGGCTTCCGCGAGGGCCAGCACCGGATTCTCGTCGCCACCGATGTCGCCTCGCGCGGCATCGACGTGCCAGGCATTCAGCACATCATCAACTTCGACCTTCCCGAGAGCGTCGAGGACTACATCCACCGCGCCGGCCGCACCGCGCGCGGCAGCGCCCACGGCATCGTCTCGAGCATCGCTACCTGGCAGGACAAGGTCCTCATCCGCGAGCTCGAAGCCAAGCTCGGCGAGCCGCTGCCGCGCTGCACGGTGCCCGGGGTCGTAGCGTACAAGGAAGCGGCGAGCAAGCCGTCCGGACGACGGCGACGGCTGCTCTAGCCCGCGACCGGCATCCATCGTGAAGGCGCTCGCCCCCCTGCTCAACGAGATGCGCGCCGCCGGCGCAGTCACCGACTACGCGCTCTTCGGTGCCGTCGCCCAGATGCGATACACCGAAGCGGTGGCAACGCTCGATGTCGATGTGCTCGTGGGCCTTCCGGAGTCTGATCGCATCGACGTTCTGAGCGAGATCTACCGCTTTTGCGCCGATCGCGGTTTCCAGGCCGAGGGAGAAGCCATCCGGGTCGGCTCCTGGCCCGTCCAATTCGTGCCCGCCTTCAGCGAGCTCACCGTGGCCGCAATGACCGAGGCCGATACCGCTGATTTCGAGGGGGCTCCGCTCCGCGTCGTCCGTCCGGCGTACCTCGCGGTGATCGCACTCAGCGTCGGACGGTCGAAGGATTTCGCCCGCGTTCTCGCGCTCCTCGAGTCGGAATGCGTGACTGCGGACGAGATCGCGCGGCTCGCGGATCGGTTTGGTCTGAGCTCGGCCTGGCAAAGATTCGCGGCGAGGTTCCTCGATGGATGATCCGCGTCGGATCCTGACGCAACAAGCGGCGTGGCAGGCGAACCGAGGCTCGCGCTCCTGGGCCGAAAAGGTCCACGCCGCCGCCGCGGTCCGTGAGTCCGTGATTGCGCTCCGGCGCTCAGCAGCGAAGCCGAGTGCGCAGACGGTCGATTCCACAGGCGGTGGGAACGCAGCACCGAAGTCAAACCTGCCCCCAGTTTGACGTTCGTTTTTCGGTGGCGGAGGATAGGCATCGAGACCTATCCTCCAGCCATGAACGCTCAACTTGCCCTCCGACCGTCTCTCCCAGAGATGCAGCGTGCCTTCCAGGCCCGCGATCGTTCGTATGACGGGATCTTCTTCGTCGGCGTCCGCACGACGGGGATCTTTTGTCGGCCGTCGTGTCCGGCCAAACGGCCGCTCGAGAAGAACGTCGAGTACTACGGCTCGCTAAAGGAGGCGCTGTTTGCGGGCCTCCGAGCTTGCAAGCGTTGTCACCCCCTGGAGGAGCCTGGGGCTCCGGGTTGGGTGAAGATCCTGCTCGATCGGCTCGACCAGTGCACCGAGCTGCGGCTTCGCGACGCCGACCTCCGTGGCATGGGCGTCGAGCCGGCGCGAGCGCGACGGTGGTTTCAGCAGCACTACGGTCTGACCTTCCAGGCGTACGCCCGAGGCAAGCGATTGGGCAGTGCGCTCGAGCAGATTCGCCGCGGGGAGAGTCTGGACGAGGCGGCCCTCGGCAATGGCTACGAATCGCACAGCGGGTTCCGCGAAGCCTTCGCCCAGGCCTTCGGCACGACGCCCGGACAAAGCCGTCACCTCGAGCGCGTCGTCGTCTCGTGGGTGGATACACCGCTTGGCCCCATGGTCGCCGGCGCGACCGAGCGCGGTTTATGTCTCTTGGAGTACACCGATCGGCGCATGCTGGAGGCTCAGTTTGAAACCGTGCGCCGTCGTTTTCAAGCCGTCCTGGTGCCCGGCAAGCATCGCTTCATCGAGCAGATCGAAACCGAGCTTGGGGAATATTTCGCCGGTGATCGGACGGCCTTCACCGTGCCGCTCGATGTTCCCGGAAGCGAGTTTCAACGCCGCGTGTGGGACGCCCTGCTGCGCATTCCCCACGGCACGACCTGCTCGTACGAGGGACTGGCCGACGCGATCGGCGCCCCCGGCGCACAGCGCGCGGTGGGCACCGCCAACGGCCAGAACCGGATCGCGATCGTCATCCCGTGCCATCGCGTGGTGAAGAAGGATGGCCGGCCCGGTGGCTACGGCGGCGGGCCCTGGCGCAAGCACTGGCTGCTGGCGCTCGAAACCGGTCAACCCACCGACGCACGAGGGGTCGGGGCGCCGCAGCATTCTGTCGGAGAACGCTAGGCCGGCAGGCCGAGAATTCGCCGCAGCAGGGCGATCTGCCCACCGTGGTAGGCGTCGTGCTGGAGTAGGCCGAGGACCGTGGTTTCCAACGACACGTCCGCTCCAGCGGAGGACTCGCCCCGGACCCGAGTTTGCAGGTTCTTCTCCGACATCGCTTCGAGCACTCGTGCAGTAGCCGTGAGTGTCGCGCTGAGGTGCTCCTTGGCTGCTGACCAGGCGGAAGCAGAGACGACAGAGACTTCGGGCCAGTCGCCATCGGGCGGCTCCGCGGCTTCGGCGCTCACCAGGCGGCGAGCCACCTCGCCACGCCACGCGGCGACGTGGAGAACGACCTCCCAGATGCTGTGACCACCGGCGATCGGATGCGCCGCGGCCTGTTGCGCGGTGAGACCCTCGAGCAGCGGCGCGAACGCGGGGCCGTGCCACGCCGGACCGTCGCCTCCAGACTTGAGCAGCAGTGCGAGATAGGCACCTTCGAGCATTGTTCTCCTCCTTGTGCAATTCGCGCTACGGCGCAAGTCGCAGGTAGATCGGCGATGGAGATAGCTGCAACCGCGCGCCGCCTCGATCGAAGGGAGTTCCATCGCGGTCGATGGTGGCCGTCACGCTCCCGGGAAGGTCGACCGGAGTCCGCCCCTCCAGGCACCAACAGACGAGAAGCTCACCGCCAGCCGAGTCGCGAAAGCGATACATCCAAGTGCCCGCCGGCGAGGGAAGCGGACCCAGGAAGCTCGAGCCCGAGAGCATCTTCACTAGCGTCGCCAGGGCACGATATGCCGGCCGCCGCCTCAGGCCGCCGGTCTCGGGCGCGATCAAGCCGTAGCCGCGCGCCACCACCTGCCACCAGTACACCCGCTCGACGCAACCCGTACCCAGCGCCTCGAGGTAGTAGCGCACGAGGTAGTTGGCTTGCGTTTCTTCGTCCACCGAGACACTGCGCCCGGCCGGAGAGTGCGGCCCTTCCCAGAGCGGCCAGTTGACCTCCGTGATCCAGGTGCGGCCGGCAGAGTTCTTGGCGGTTTCTGCGATCGCCTGCAGGAGCACGACCTTGTCGACCGTGTCGAGCGTCATCTGCCGATTCTCGGGAGCGCCCCGCCGATCGACGTAGAGCAACGCAGAGACCGCGTCGAAGCGATACCCGGCGCCGCCCAGATTGAGCGCCGCCGCGGTCTGGTGATACTCGAAGTCGATCACTCCCGGGCCGAGGATCTCGACACCGGGATAGCGTCGAAGTACCTCGGCGGCGCTCGCGGCGAGGGCGGCGTATTCGCGCAGGGTCCAAACGCCCCATTTGCTCCGATTGATTGCCTGGCCGATCTGAAAATGCTTGCCGAAGGGAATGAAGCGCTCGGCGAGCTCTTCCACGGACCGACGCCAACGGGCCGGGTCGCGAACCAGATCGCGGTTCTGCGGCAGCGCGAAGGCCAGCTCATAGCCTCGGCCGTGGAGCGTCCGCGCCAAGTCTTCTTCGCTCGAGTGGTCGGCCTCCCACGGGTGCAGCCGCAGAAGAACCTTCCGTGCGCCGAGGTCGTCGAGCGCTTGGAGCAGGGCTTCGGGATTCGCGGGCCATGGCCGGACGCAAACACCGAGGCCGTCGAACCCGACTGGCTGCGAGTACAGCTGTCGTTTCAGCGCCCGGTAGCGCCGCCAGATCCGCGGTGCGACAAAGCCGGCGTTGGCCAGCGCCTGCGCATGCGCCGGCAAGTCTGCGACCCGAACACCCAGCTTTTGCCATCGGCTGGCGTGCTGGTGCGGTTGATCGGAGAGCGCGTCCCACACGCTCCGGTCGCGTGCGGCCGCACCGTCGGGAGCCGCCGGTATGTGCGCATGGGCGCTTCGCGGAACGACCAGATCGCGGAGCCACTTCATCCCACCGCGGAGCTTCGGCTTGACCCGGTTCTTCCACAAGAAGCCGCGGTGGTACCAGCCGTAAAGCGCGCGGGAGACTCTGTGCCGCGCACTCGGCTCCCCGAAGTAGCCCGCGAGAAAGCGTTCCTGATCGGCGGCGCGGAGCACCGGGAAGCGCGCAAGATCGCGCATGCGCTCGCTCGTCGACAAGCGCTTTCCGAGGCGCGCGCGATTTAGATCGAGTAGGAAGAGCGCGGGGTCTCCCGCCGTCTCGGCGATGGCGCCCTCGTCCCAAGGCGCGAGCAGGTTGCCCCCGGTGAGGTCGCGATGCCAGATGCTCGCTTCGTGCAGACGGCGAGCCAAGCGTCCGACCGCTGACACCAGCTTCTCCCCGTCGATCGCGGGATAGTCCGAGCGCTCGGTCCCGGCGTTTAGAGCGCGCAGGAAATAGCGCAGTTCGAGCGCTCGATCGATCGCTGCCGAGACATACCAGGCCGGTCCGGCTGGATCTTTGGACTCGACGAGCAAGAGCGGCGCCGGCGTCAATACCCCGGCCTCGCGCACGGCGTAGGCGGCGCGCCAGCTGCGCATTGCCTTGCTGCCCCGCACGCGGCGACGCCAGCGCTCGCGCCAACCCTGGTGACGGAACTGCTTGACCACCGCGTGCACGGGGCCCGCGGCGCTGTCTAGCTCGATGGTATAGAGGTAGTTGCGCCCCCAATGCAAGGTGCGCACAGCGTTCGCAGGATCGATCAAGCGGCGCACCGTGGCTTCGAGAGTGGGCAGCTCGAGGCCGTCGGCAATCTCGCCGTCGAGGTCGCCGAGATCGAAGCCCCGGCTCATTCAGACTTCGAGGATGTCGAAGCGTTCGTGATGAAGCTCGGGATCCGAGCGCAGGAGGATCGTGGTGCCGAGCGCGCGCTCGAGCTCGTCGAGAATGGCGCGTTCCTCGCCTTGCAGAGCCCGCGCGACTTCCGGATGCACGCGCAGCAGAAGCTCACGCGACTGCGGGCGCCCGCGCCGGCGCAGGAGCTCGCGCCTCAACGTAAGGCAAACCGTCGCCACTGAATCAATCCGGCCGCTACCTTCGCAGTATGGACAGGTCTGGGTCAGCAGGCGTTCGAGGTTGGCGTGGCTCCGCTTGCGGGTGATCTCGACCAAGCCGAAGTCGGAAATGTTGAGCACCTTGTTCTTCGCCCGGTCCTTCTTGAGCTCGCCCTCGAGCTCGGCGAAGACGCGCTGGCGGTTTTCGATCTCGACCATGTCGATCAGGTCGAGCACGATGATGCCGCCGAGATCGCGCAGGCGGATCTGCCGTACGACCTCGCGCACCGCCTCGAGGTTGGTGCGCAGGACCGTGTCCTCGAGATTGTGCTGACCGACAAAGCGGCCGGTGTTGACGTCGATGGCGACCAGCGCCTCGGTCGGGTTGATCACCAGGTAGCCGCCGGACTTGAGCCAGACCTTGCTCTGCAGCGCGTTCTCGATCTCGCCCTCGATGCCGAATCGTTCGAAGAGAGAGAGCTCTTGTCGAAAGATCCGCACGCGGTGAACCAACGCCGGTTGCACCTGATCGAGGAACTCGACGATGCGCTCGTAGGTCTCCTCGCCGTCGACCCAGAGGACGTTGAACGATGCGTTGAAGAGATCGCGCACCACGCGCAGAGCGAGGTCGAGATCCTGGTGCAAGAGCGTCGGCGTCGAGGCCTTCTCGGCCCGCAGGCGGAGGCGCTCCCAGAGATTCAGCAGGTACGCGCGATCGGCCTCGAATTCCTCGCGGCCCTTGCCCTCGCCAGCGGTGCGCACGATCAGCCCGCCGGGGGCCGGCGACAGAGCATCCAATTCGGCGCGCAGACGCGTGCGCTCGGTCTCGTCTTCGATGCGCCGCGAGACGCCGAAGTGCCTCACGGTCGGCAGGAGCACGAGATAGCGGCCGGGCAGGGTCACCTGAGTCGAGACGCGCGCACCCTTGCTCGCCAGAGGATCCTTGAGGACCTGCACCATCAATTCCTGGCCAGGCTTCAGGAGCTCGTCGATCGAGGGCGGCGGCGGGGACTCTGCCGGCGCGGTGATGTCCTCGGTGTGCTCCGCGGGCTCCATGTCCTCGAGCGCCGCGAGATCGCCGCTCACGTCGCTCACGTAGAGAAACGCGTCGCGTCCGAGACCGATATCGACGAACGCCGCCTGCATTCCCGGCAGCACGCGCGTCACCCGCCCCTTGTAGACGTTGCCCACCAGGCCGCGATGGCGATGGCGCTCGACGAAGATCTCGACCAGGCGGTCGTCTTCGAGCACCGCGATCCGGGTCTGGTGCGGGTCGCTTTCGACGAGCATCTTGCTGGCCATTGACGGCAATTCTACCCCGCGTCGATCCTGCGACAGGCGTGCCATCATGGCCGGACCATGCCTCCGGCCTCTCGCTTCGGCGCGCTCGTCGTCTCGCTGCTGGCCCTGGGCGCTGCGGCGGTAGAGGCGTCGACGATCTTCGACGTCAAGGCGTCGCCCAGCGTTCGGCTCGGTTCAATTCAGCCAATGCCGGAGGCGCTCCGAGCCATCCTCGCGTTGTATGCCATGCGCGGCTCGACGGGCTGCGCGAGGGCCTCGAGCGAAGGCCCGCTGCGCTGCGCGCTGTCGACGGCGCTGGGCTTCGCCAGCCAGTGTTCGCCCGGGCAGGTGGATCTGGTGCGAACGTGGTTTCGTGATGGCGTGCCGCCGATTGATTTCTCTGCCGCTAACGCCACGGATGCCGCCGCCGGAAAACTCGACGCGCTCTGCGGTGCATTCGCGGATCCAGCTGCGCACGGCCCCTCCTGGCGAAGCCTGAGCCTGGACCGCGTCGGCAACCAAATCCAGATTCGCGCCGTGCTCGCTACCGGCGAGAACGCCGTCGCGATCGAAACTCGCTACCTGGTGCTGGCGGATCGGATCCAGGTCCTCAAGCACGCCGAGAAACCACTCCGGTAGAGCTCAGCGAAGTAGCGCGACCACATCCTCTAACCGTTGGCGGTTGCAAAATGGCACGGCGGGATCCTCGAGTTGATCGGCAATGACCTTCTGAGAAGTCCGCGAAAGCTGCCACCCGAGGGGCTCCGGACCCGACTGGCGTAGCCCAAATCGGAAATACCACGTGTCGTGGTCACGATCGCGATCGCCGAGCGTGTAGTCGCGAAGAGCCCGCAAGGCGAACTGGCTGCGCGCTTCGCGCGCGTTGAGCACAGCCGACACCGGCGCCAAGGCTTCCATGCCGCGCAGCGGTGGGCCCAGCCCGACGACGGGCTCGGCGCACTGGGAATTGGGCGGCGGCAGGACAGCGGGGTCGTTGCTGATCGCGATCACGATCAGCCGCAGCGGTAGATGATGCAGGTCGCGAAGCCAGATCGCGCTGTCGAGCACTTCGAGCGCCGCGGTGGCTCCCGCATTCTCGAAGTACCCCCCATCGACCACGTGGCCGAGTGTCTTACCCGCGTGATCGACGCGACCGGCGGGACTGACGAGAGGAAACCGGGCGGCACTGTGGGCCGCGGTGGAGAGCGGCACGTCGCTGTTCATGAGCTCGAGAACATCGAGCGCGCCGCCGAAGGGAGAGGGCCTCAGACGCAGGTTGGTCGTGATCGCGCGCTGGCCGGTTTCGACCCAAGTGCCATCCAGAATCAGATTTGGCACCGCTGGCGTTCTGGGTCCCGACCAGAGCGAGAGGAACGGAGCGGCCAGGCGGTCCGAGCTCGGACCGTTTCGCGGCTGGACTTCCCGATTCCAGGACTCCTCCCACGCGCTTTCGAGCGACCGCGCGCGGTCGAAGGCTGGAATCTGCCAAGGAGACATGTGGGCCATCAAGTCCGCGTAGAGCATGCCCGCGAGCGGCGGCGACAGGAAGTCGCCGCCGGCGAGGCAGCGCGCGGCCTCGCCCAGCCCAACCCGACCGTCATGAGCGTGGCACGCCGAGGGGGCGAGATCCGCCGGCCAGCTAGTGGGTTCCGCCATCAGGGCGGCGAACATCGTCGCGCCCACGGCGCCGCCGGAGACACCGCTGATCGCATACACCCGGCGCGAGAATCCCGGAGCGTGCTCTTCCAGTGTCGCGAGCACGTGCGCGGTCCAGTACGCGGCCCGGGCGCCGCCACCTTCGGCGACTACGAGAACCAGCGGAATCGGCGCTAACGAATCGCCTGGCACCTCCCGTTCGGCGACCCAACGGCCCAGGTTGTCGCGCAAACTCTCGGTCGAGGGAGGGAGCGGGCTGGCGGGAGCCAAGCGCAGCGCGTGATTGTCGTTCCAGAAGCTGAAGACCGCTACGGCGGCGAAGAACAGAGTGAGCAGAGGCAGCCGCAGGCGGTGGCCGAAATAGACCAGGAGCGTCCCGAACGGGATCCAGGTCGAGGCTGCGAGCATCACGATCGCCGCCGACCCCAATCTCTGCGGCAAGTCGACGCGCGACACCGCGAAGGCCACGAAGAGCGCCGCGGCAAGGAGCGCGAACAGAAACGCCAACCCGCGCGCCGCCTTGGGCTGGGCACGCACGCCAAGGCCCGAATGCTCCTCGGTGGGTACCGCGCCGACCCGGCGCATCCAGGCGCCGCCCCAGACCGCGAAGACGACGAAGGCGACCGCTCCGCTTCCGGCGATCGCCGCAAGACCCCATGCCTCGACCCGCAGCAAACCTACCGTCAGGGCCAGAAAGCAGGCCGCACCAATGCCCCTAGGTAGCCAGAGCACGAACCATTTCTGGGCCGGCAGGTGCGGGCGCAACAGCACCGCCAAAATGAAGCGCGAGAAATACCAAGCAGAGGTGGCCCAGATCCAAAGCGCCAGCAGAAACCAAATCGCCGGCTGCATGGTCGCGTAGTCGCCGCCCAGCGATTCGTTCACGAACCGCAGGAGGTCCTGGCCCTGGGGGACGCCGATCATCGCGAAGCCAACTAGGAGCAGCGTCGCCAACGCGAATCGACAGAGCCCGAGCACGCGCCCCATGCCCCTACAGGAGCGCCACAGCCGTTGCACCCATGCCAACATCGGAAAACCTCCTGGCCTTCTTGATGCTGAGGCTGAGACTACTCTTCAGTTCGTCGGGATGCTCCCGCGAGGACTACAATGTCTAAGTGATCGAAAGCGAAGTCCGCGACCCCGAGTATGACGACGCCTACGTGCTCGAACACTGCTACACCCCCGAGGGCGTGGACCGCTCCCTGATCCTGGTGGCGCTGGCGATGACGGTCGACGAGCGTCTAGAACGACTCAGGGTCTTTGGCGCGGGAATCCTCGAGCTGCGCGGTGCCTACGCCTCCACTCAACGCGGCTGAGCTGCTAGAGATCCTTGGCCGGCGATCATCGAGGCCAAGGAATTCGCCGATCGACCCAAGGATCGCGCCATGCTCCCCGTTCTTCGAGAGACGCTGCGCTCGATCCAGTCACGCGGCAAGACGCCTGAATCGGGGCCCTGAGCCCGACGTCGCGCGAAGCGACCTCAATCCGAGGGCCAGCGCAGTCGAGCAGGAGACCGCCATCGGCGACTCCCGGTCTCGCGAGCCGTCAGCCGTCGTCCGGCCGGCGTCGTCTCCAGGACAACGAGCTCCGGCAGCCGCTCCGGCATTGCCTCCAATCTCCGGACGGCAGCGCCGAGCTCTTCGCTCCAGCGCTCGATCCAAGTCTTCGATACCCCTGGCGATTCCATGCGCATGAGTCTCCTCCCAGCACCATAAGACGCATTCCGGGTTCTCTTTCTTCTAGATCGCGGAGCAGCCAGGCACCCGAGAGGTGCCGGTGAGGTGCCATGCGATACTCCAGGTTTCGGAGGCCCCCTCATGAGCACCACCCTGGACCCCTCCTCGTCCCCCAGCAAATTCGCCACCGAGCGCCCGGTGCTCGAGTTCGGCTCGGCCTGGGAATACGCACCCTCCCCGGAATCGACCGACCACGTGCGGATCGACAAGCGCTACGGCCTGTTCATCAATGGCCAATTCGTGGCGCCCAAGTCGAAGAAGTGGTTCGAGACCGTCAATCCGGCGACAGAAGAGACCCTCGCGGAGGTCGCGGAGGCCGGAGAGGCCGACGTCGATGCGGCGGTCCTCGCCGCTGAAACGGCCTATCGCAAGGTGTGGTCGAAGATGAAGCCGGCGGAGCGTGGCAAGTACATCTACCGCATCGCTCGATTGCTGCAAGAGCGGGCCCGCGAGTTCGCCATTCTCGAGACTCTCGACGGCGGCAAGCCGATCAAGGAGTCGCGTGACGTCGACGTGCCGCTCGCGGCGGCGCATTTCTTCTACTACGCCGGCTGGGCCGACAAGCTCGAGTATGCGTTTCCCGGTAAGTCGGCGGCGCCGATCGGGGTTTGCGGGCAGATCATCCCGTGGAATTTTCCGCTCCTGATGGCGGCGTGGAAGATCGCGCCGGCGCTCGCCTGCGGCAACACCGTGGTGCTGAAGCCGGCCGAAACCACCCCGCTCACCGCCATGCACCTCGCCAAGATCCTGCAGGAAGCCGACTTGCCTCCCGGAGTCGTCAACATCGTGCCGGGAGCCGGCGAAACTGGCGCCCACATCGTCAACCACCCGCGAGTGCGCAAGATCGCCTTCACCGGCTCGACCGACGTCGGCAAGCTCATCCAACGCGCGACCGCCGCGAGCGGCAAGCGACTCACGCTCGAGCTCGGCGGCAAGGCCGCGAACATCGTGTTCGAGGATGCGGCGCTCGATCAGGCGGTCGAGGGCATCATCAACGGCATCTATTTCAATCAAGGCCACGTGTGCTGCGCCGGTTCGCGCCTCTTGGTCGAGGAGTCGGTCGCCGACACGCTGCTCCAGAAGCTCGCGCACCGTATCGAAACGCTTCGGGTGGGAAATCCCCTGGACAAGAACACCGACGTCGGCGCGATCAACTCCAAGCAACAGTTGGACAAGATCCGCGAGTTGGTGGCCTGCGGAGTGGAAGAGGGCGCGGAGCTTCACCAGAGCGCGTGCCCTCTCCCCAAGAAGGGCTACTTCTTCCCGCCAACCTGGTTCACCGGTGTGGCGCAATCGCACCGCATCGCGCGCGAGGAGATCTTCGGTCCCGTACTCGCGGTGATGACCTTCCGCACCCCCGACGAGGCGCTCGAGAAAGCCAACAATCTCGCCTATGGGTTGTCGGCGGGCGTATGGACCGACAAGGGCGCCAAGATCTTCGCGCTCACCCGGCGGCTCCGTGCCGGAGTGGTGTGGGCCAACACGTTCAACAAGTTCGATCCCACCTCACCGTTTGGCGGCTACAAGGAGTCGGGATTCGGCCGCGAGGGCGGAGCGCACGGGCTCGAGGCGTACCTGGAGATGGTCGGATGAACCTGCCCGTTCGCAAGACCTACAAGCTCTACCTCGGCGGCGAGTTCGTGCGCAGCGAATCCGGTCGCTACGACCCCCTGGCCGACGCCAAGGGTGCCTTCTTCGCCAACGTCTCGCGCGGCTCGCGCAAGGACATCCGCGACGCCGTCCGCAAGGCGCGCGAGGCGCAACCGGGATGGGCGAGTAAGACGGCGTACCTGCGTGGCCAGATCCTCTATCGCATGGCCGAAATGCTCGAAAGCCGTCAGGAAGACTTCATCGCTCTGCTGCGCGCGACGAAAAAGACCACGCCGGCGGCAGCGCGCGCCGAAGTTCGCGCCAGCATCGACCGGTTGGTGCACTACGCCGGTTGGGCCGATAAATACCAGGCGCTGCTCTCGACGGTGAACCCCGTCGCCGCTCCGTACTTCAACTTCTCCGCCCCCGAGCCCACCGGCGTGGTCGGCCTCGTCGCGCCCGAGACTCCCGAGCTACTCGGCCTGGTGTCGCACCTCGCGCCAGCGATCGTCTCCGGCAATACGGTCGTCGCTCTGCTCTCTCAAGCCCACCCAATCCCGGGTCTCGAGCTCGGAGAGATTCTCGCCACCTCGGATCTCCCTGCCGGCGTGGTGAACCTCGTGTCGGGACACAAGGACGAACTCGTCCCGCAGCTCGCGCGCCACATGGACGTGAACGCGCTGGCACTCGCCGGACTACCTGCAGAGCTCGAGATCGCGGCGCTCCAAGACGCGGCAGTCAACGTCAAGCGCAGCCGGCGCTACGCGGTAGCCGACTACACCGCCGCCGAAGCACAGGGCCTCGACTGGATCCGGCCGACGCTGGAGATCAAGACCACCTGGCACCCGATCGGGTGGTAAGGCAGCCTAGCGACCGGTAAACGCGTGCTCGTCGATGCCCGCAAACGCGGCAGCATAGGCGGCGATTCCGTCCCACAGGTTCTGCAGGCGCAGGTTCTCGTCTTGCGTGTGCTGATTGTCGTCGTGGTTGGCAATCGGCAATCCGACCACCGGGATTTGGTGATCCTTGCCCTGAAAGATCACCATCGGGATGCTGCCGCCGAGCATGGGCATCCGCACCACTGGCACGCCGGCTGCTGCCGAGACGCTGGCGACCAGCTGCTGCGCGAGCGGCAGGTCGAGCGCCGTGCGGGCCGCCGGGTATCCGGCGCCCCATTCGAGTCGCACGATGCGCGCGTGCGCCAGACGAATCGCCGCATCGGGCGCAGCGCTGACCAGAAACCAACCGCGCCGCTCCAGGTGGCGTTCGACGGCCTTGCGCAGGCCTGCGAGCGTCTGATCGGGCACCAGGCGAAAATCGATCGAGGCGCGGGCTTCAGCTTGCACGGTGTTCGAAGCGAGTGCGCCGACGCGTCCGGCCTCGAGGCCGTGCAGATTGAGGGCGGGTCGTTGAATCCTCTCTGCCAGACGCTCCGGCAATCCCAAGCTGCGCGCTATGCCAAGTTCTTTGCGTAGCGCGTCGTCCACATCGGGCACCTCGGCCAATGCCGCGCGCTCGGACGCCGAGAGCGGGCGGACCTCGTCGTAGAAGCCGTCGATAGTGATCGCGCCTTCTTCATCGCGCATGCCGTCGAGCAGGTGCACGAGCATCGCCGTGGGATCGGGAGCCCAATTGCCGTAGTGCCCGCTATGCAGCCCGTGGTTGGCGCCGTACACCGTGAGCTCGAGCCCCACGACACCGCGCGCGCCGAAGAAGACTTCGGGGCGTCGGCTCGGATGGAGCGGGCCGTCGCAGAGTATCCAGGCGTTAGTCCGCAACTCTGCCGAGTGTTGATCGAGCAGTGCGGCCAAGTGCGGAGATCCGGCCTCTTCCTCGCCTTCGAACACGAAGCGCAGGTTGACGCCCGGCATGCCGCCGGCGGCGCGCAACGCATCAACGGCCGCCAGGAGTCCGAAGACCGCGGCCTTGTCGTCTCCCGTCGAGCGGGCATAGAGCCGGGCCTCCGGCGGCAGCACCGCCGCCGGAGTGGAGAGTGCCGTTCGCCAATCGAGAGTCTTCCCGTCTTCGCCGTGGAGAACAGGTTCCCAAGGAGGTGTCGACCACTGCTTGGGATCGACCGGCTGACCGTCATAGTGGGCGTAGTACGTCAGCCAGGCCTTGGCGCCCGGGCGCTTCCACTCTCCGACCACCAGTGGTGGCGTCGTTTCACCCGTCAGGCGAAGGAGGCGCGGCGAGAGCTGCCGGCGCTCCATCATCGAAGCGATCGTCTCGGCGTTGCGCTCGATTCCGGTCGAGTCCGAAGCGACGTTGGGGATGGCGAGGAGCGTCGTGAACTCCGTCATCAGGTCGCGCTGGTGCGCGTTCGTCCAGGCGCGAATCTGATCCAGCCGCGGGGAATTTGAGGCGCCGGCAGCGTCGCGCACCACGATCAAAGACGCGAGAGTCAAAGACGCGACGAACATGGGGCGCGAGAAGCTCTGGGTCATGCATCCTCCATATTTCGAGAGCAAGAAAAAAAGCGAGCCCGAGAGCTCGCCCTCTGTTCGACTTCGCTGGCCGCGAGACGCGGTTACTTGACGCTCAAAAGCTCGACTTCGAAGATCAGCGTCGCGTTCGGCGGGATGGCGCCCGGATAGCCGCGCTCTCCGTAGGCGAGCTCCGGCGGAACTGTGAGCTTGCGCTTGCCGCCTACCCTCATGCCGGGAATGCCTTCGTCCCAACCCTTGATGACCTCGTGCGCCCCGACCTTGAGTACGTACGGCTGCCCGTTGGCTCCGGCGTTCGAGTCGAAGATCTTGCCGTCGGGAAACGTGCCGGTGTAGCGCATGCCGACGGTGCTTCCGACCTGGGCCGTCGGGCCGTCGCCGACCTTCAAGTCTTCGTACTTCAATCCGCTGGCAGTGGTCACGACATTGCTCACTTTCTTGGTCTCCGCGGTGGCTGCCTTCTTGGCGTCCTCGGCGTGGACGGAGGTCGTCAGGGCAGCGACCGCCACAAGAGCGGCGACCGCGAGTGCAGTCCGACTGTAGTTCATGGGCTTCATGGGCTTCATGGGCTTCATAGGATCAATCTCCTCGTCGTTTAGGGGTCCCCAGTGTAGCGAGGTCTGCCCAGCATCGCCAGAAGCCAACCGATTCCCAATCCGGCGAGCAGGAATCCGAAGAGGGCCGCGAGCGGTCGGTAGATCAGGTCGACCCGCTCGGCCTTCGCCGGGACCGAGGCTCCCACCCAGGGTCCTGGCGCAGTCTCGACCGCGGTTCGGTCAGCCAGCGTCAACCAATTGCCGTCTTGGAAAATCCCCGCGGCGACCGCGCGCGCGCCGGCCAGCTGCGTGATCACGCGCCAATGCTCGGGTGCGACGCGAACGCCGTTCCACGTGGAGTCCTGCGGCGGCTCGATCGACACCAGCGACTTCGCCGAGGCGCGCTCGTAGACCGTCGACGTATCGTCCTCGAACGCTCTTCGCAGGGCCGCCGGCATCGGAGCTCCCCGTTCGGTCAGGACATATCGAACGGCGAGGCGATCGAGTAGCGGGTCGTCCGGGCGAAGAACTTCAGGCACGTTGCCGCGCGGCACGACCAGCAGCGGCGCCAGCAGCGCATCCTCGGCGGCCGGCTGCGAGGGATTGTAGAGGCGCGCGTCGGCGAGGCCGAATAGCGCCGGCTGGTTGGCGGGAAACGCCCGGCCCAGCGCCACCATGCGGGACGTCCCCAGGCGGGAGCTCAGGTACACGACCGCCGGAGTTCGCGGCAGTGCGAGCTCGGCCGCTGGATTGGCCGGGCCATGCAGCATCAGCAGCTCCCATACAAGAGCCGCGGCGACTCCAACTCGAGCCACCTTGTACCGTCGAACGAACGCCAGAAAAAGGACGCTCGCTGCCAGCACCTTGAGCTCGAGCTTCATGGATCCAAGACGCACGACGGCCATCGCCTCGGGGTGCTGCGGGTGCGCGTGGGCAAGAGTCGCCCACACGACAAAACCGCCGAGCAGGACCGCTCCCACCAGCAGGTCGCGGGCCGCCGGACCGCCTTGAAGGCGCCGATCGAGCTCGCAGGCCCCGAGCACCGCGCAGGAAAGACCTGCGATCAGGAGCACCCGTTGGCCTTGTCCGACTAAGGGCAGGCGGGCGGGCCAAGACGGCGGCAGCGCCAACACTGCGACTGAAATCAGGAGCGCCGCGGCAAAGAGCCGCTCCTCCGCCCTACGCCTTACGGCTCCCCAAGGGCGCAGCGCGAGGAGCGCGAGCAATAGCATCCCCGAGCCCACGAATCCGCTCGCATCCTCGTTGGTGTTGCTCCAGCCCCAGTACTCGATGCCCGATGGATCGGCGTACCGCCCGTTGCCGAAGGCGTTCGGCGCGGCAAGTGGCACGAGGCGAAGGGCAATCGGCGAGAAGCTCACAGCAGCCGAAGCATCGTGCCCCGGAAGCTCAACCGCGGCGCGTTCCGAGTGGCGGAGCGAGGAGCTGCGCAAAGCCTGAGCGCGGGCGCTCCGCGGCAGCAACTGGGCAGCAGGCAGAAGGGCGGGAGCGGCGAGAAGCGCCGCCACGATCACCGACCGCGTCAACCGCAGAGTCAACTCCAGACGCCGAGGCCGTGAGCGCGCGGCCCAGCGCGACAGCGCGAAGCCAAGCGTCAACACAGAGCCATAGAGAATCGCTTCCGGATGCCCGGCGAGCAGGAAGGTAGCAAGCGCCATCACCAGCAGGAACTCATCGCGTCGCGTACCTCGCTCATCGAGCATCGCGACGCCATAGAGCACGTACGGCAACAGCACCGCCACGTTCGCCAGTGGCCAGCCAAGCCAGAGTTGGACAAAGCCACCGCATCCCCAGGCGAGTGCCCCGGTAACGGCGGCGATCTCGCCACATTGCATCCGGCGCAAGAGCAGGAAGGTGAACACGAAAGCCGTCAGCATGCGAAGTGCCGCCAGAGCCCCCGCGGCAGCTGTCATCGGCAAGAGGAGGCCGAGCACCGCGAGCGGCTGGAGCGCCTGCGCTTGCGGATCGGCAAGCAAAGGCATGCCGGCGCCGACACGGTCGTTCCACAGGGGCCACTCCCCCGCGGCGTAGGCCGTTTGCACAGCGGTCAAGGACGGCGCCACCAGCTGGAGGAGGTCGCCCTGCAGCGGGTTCGCGTGCGGCATGGCCGGAGCCACCGCAAGAAACGGCGCGCGGCCTCGCAGACCGTCGATCGGCAACAGCGTCGCGCCAGCGAAGAGGGCCCGCCCCAAGAAGGCCACGAGGACCAATCCAAACAGGCCGCAAATTCGCCACGGAACCGGATCCCACCAGCGGCGCAGAGCGCCGGCCATGAGGACAAAGACCACTAGGACGAGCATCCCGGGAGCTACTGACGCGAGCGGCTCGTGCATGGCTGCGACGCAGTCTATTGAAAGCGGCCGCCGCGACTCGCTCCCAATCTCGTAGACTTGACGGTCTATGACGCGCTATCCCGCCGGATCCCGGCTCCATATCGGCTCAGGCAACAAACGGCTCGAAGGCTGGGTGAACGTCGACTTTCAGGACATCCCGGGTGTCGACGTGGTCGCGGACGTCACCAAGGGGTTGAAGTTCGAGAACGCGAGCGCGGTGTTCGCCGAGCATTTCCTCGAGCACCTGTTCGTCACCGACGCGATTGCCTTCTTGCTCGAGGCGCACCGCGTGCTCGCGCCCGGGGCCTGGATTCGCCTTTCGACGCCCAACCTCGACTGGGTGTGGGCCACCCACTATCGCCAGAAGGCGACGGCAGAGGAAAAGCGCGAGATGGCGATCGCCGCCAACCGAGCCTTCCACGGCTGGGGGCATCAGTTCATCTGGAATCCTGAATTTCTTGACGAGACCCTGACCTCTTGCGGCTTCGCACCGGTCCGCGCATGCGACTACGGCGAGAGCGCACTCGAAGTCTTCCGCGGTATCGAGCGCCACGAGCAGTACAAGGACGAGCCCGGCCTGCCGCACGTGATCATTCGCGAGGCGCAAAAGAGCGCGCCCCAGCCCGCCCGACTTGCGGCCTTGCGGGCTCAGATTCACGAGCAGTTTCTCAACCACCTGCACGGCTAGAGCGGGCGTTTCGCCGCTCCGCCGCCCGCGCCCTCCATGTTGCGAATCGCCCGCCAGATCCTGCAGTTTAAGAGCCTGCTGTTCGCGCTGGTCGGGCGTGAGCTCAAGGCGCGCTACCGGGGATCCGTGCTCGGGTTCTTCTGGTCGTTGGTGAACCCCACGCTGCTGCTCGCGGTCTACAGCTTCGTCTTCGGTTACGTCTTCCGGCCCCAACACGCCGGGGGGACCGATCCGTACGCCTTGTTCCTCATCACCGGGTTGTTCCCGTGGATCTGGCTCTCGAGCTCGCTGCTCGAGGGGGCGATGTCCCTGATCAGCAACGCGGGTCTTATTCGCAAGGCCGTATTTCCCGCCGCGCTGCTGCCCATCGTGGCGGTGTTCTCGAATCTGGTGCATTTCCTGCTCGCGTTGCCAGTGCTGCTGACAGCGCTCTTCGTCGGGCGCGCCATGGGCTATCCCGTCGGCGGCTTCGAGGTGCTCTTGCTGCCGGTGGTGATCCTGCTCGAGCTGCCCCTGGTCTGCGGGCTGGCGCTCGGTCTCGCGGCGCTCAACGTTCATTTCAAGGACGTGAAGGACATTCTCAACAATCTGCTGACTCTGCTGTTCTTCATGACACCGGTGATCTATCCGCTGGCCGCGGTCGGCATCAAGCCTTTGTGGGTACTGGTTCGCATCAATCCCTTCACGCCGTTCACTCTCGCCTACCAACAGCTGCTGTTCTTCAGCACGGTGCCGGACGTCTCGCTGTGGCTGCAGATGATCCTGGTCTCGCTGCTCGGCTGGGTGCTCGGCGCCAGCCTGTTCGACCGCTTGAGCGACACCCTGGTGGAGGCAGCGTGAGCCCAATGAGTGGCCCTCCGGCGATCACCGTCGAAGGCCTGAGCAAGCTCTACCGGCGCTCGGCGCCCGGTCACCACTTGCGCACGCTCAAGAGCGCATTGTTCGATCGCAGTCTCGTCCAAGGACTGAAGCCCGAGGAAGCGATCTCGGCACTCCACGACATTTCGTTCACCGTCGCTCGCGGCGAGGCGTTCGGCTTGATCGGCGGCAACGGTTCGGGCAAGTCGACGCTGCTCAAGGTGGTCGCCGGCATTCTCAAACCGAGCGGCGGACGGGTGGTGGTCGATGGCCGCGTCTCCGCCCTGATCGAGCTCGGCGCCGGTTTCCATCCCGAGATATCGGGCCGCGAGAACGTGTACATCAACGCCGCGGTTCTGGGCCTCACGCGCGCCGAAGTCAACCGTCGCTTCGACGAGATCGTCGAGTTCTCCGGGCTCGCCGAATTCATCGACGAGCCGGTCAAGAACTACTCCTCGGGCATGTACGTACGGCTGGGGTTCGCGGTCGCTGTTCACACCGATCCCGACATCCTGCTGGTCGATGAAGTGCTGTCGGTCGGCGACGAGGCCTTCGCGCATCGCGGCCTCCGCCGGATCGAGGAGATGCTCGCCGCCGGGCGCACGTTGCTCCTGGTCAGCCACTCGCTCGGTTTGATGGAGGACATCTGCGACCGTGTGCTGTGGCTCGACCACGGAACGCCCCGCTTGCTCGGTGAACCCCGACGCGTGATCGACGCCTACCGCCTGGCGGTCGCCGAGGAAGAAGGCCGGGAGCACGCGGAAGAGCAGCGCGAGCAGAATCAGGCCCCCAACGGGGCAGGCGTCGCGAACCCCCTGCGCTGGGGCTCGCGCGAGGCCGAGATCACCGGCGCGCGCCTGCTCTGCGGCGACGCAGCCGAGGAGCGCTACGTCCTCTCGAGCGGCGAGTCGGTGGCGATCGAGGTCGCCGCGCGGGCCGCGCGCCCGCTCGACGATTTCGTCTTCGGCGTCGCGATCTCCACACCTCGCGGGGTCGAATGCTGGGGCACCAACACCAGTGTGGACGGGTTCGAAGCGCAGCGACTCGAAGGCGAGGTGGTGGTGCGCATCGTCTGTCCAGCGCTTCGCCTGGCCGCCGGCGAGTACGAGCTCGACCTGGCGGTGCACGCGCGGGACGGCAAGCCCTACGACTACCGGCGCAGTCTCCTTGCCTTCACGGTCACCGAGGACCAGCCCGGCGTTGGGGTCTACGCGCCCGAGCACCGGTGGGAGTTCTCACGCGGCGTTGCGATCGTGCGCTCGAAGTGAGACACCCGCTCCAGGCGCAGGTCCTGCTGACCCTCGCCGCGCTCGGCGCCCTTGCCTGCCGCGCAACGCCAGATCAGGCGACCGCGGCCAAGGCCGCTCGCGAGGCCAACGCCATCCGGCCGGTGCGCCCGGAGTGGGTCACTATCTATGACCCGCAGCGGGCCTCCAACGGCTACACGCTGACGCTCCACGAATCGCGCATTCCGGTCCTGCTCGACATGAACGGCCGGCCGGTCCACGGTTGGCCGCGGGCGCGCATCAAGTCGCGGGTGCGCCTCCTCCCCGACGGCTCGATCCTCGGTATCGGGCTCGGGCGGCAAGTCGTCGAGTACGACTGGGACGGGAACAAGACCTGGGAGTTCGCGACTCCCGACGCCATTCCGCACCACGACGTGCTGCGACTGGCGAACGGGAACACCCTGGTTCTCCTGCTCCGCAATGGCGAGGGCGATGACACCTTGCTCGAGGTCGATCGCGCCGGCAAGGTCGTCTGGAGCTGGCGCGCCGCCGAGCATCTCGGTGCGCTGCTGCCGAAGAAGCCCGCCCACCCGAGCGATCTCACGCACATCAACTCGCTCCAGGAGCTGCCTGAGAATCCCTGGTACACCGCGGGTGACCGGCGGTTCAGACCCGGGAGCCTTCTACTCTCGGCGCGCAACTTGAATCTCGTCTTCGTGGTCGAACGCCCGAGCGGCGACGTGGTTTGGTGGTTCAACCAGGGTCTGGATCGACAGCACGAGGCGCATATGAACGCCACGGGCGAGCCGCGCCAGGGCCACATCCAGATCTTCAACAACCGGCCGGCGGCCTTCCGCTCGGATCGCCAGAGCGAGATCCTCGAGATCGCCCCCAGTACTGACAAGGTAGTGTGGCGCTACAAGGCGCCGGGTTTTTTCAGTCCGACTTCGGGTCTCCAACAGGCGCTGCCGAATGGCAACATTCTGATCACGTCGACTCGCGGCGGCCGAGTGTTCGAGATCGATCACCAAGGCGAGCTGGCATGGGAATGGGCGCCACCCTACGAGCCGGTGCGTGCCCTGCGGGTCGCGAAAAACGCCTGCCCTCAGCTGGCGGCGCTTGCTCCTCAGCCTGAGCGCGCTGTCACGCCAGCGGAGGGCTACCGTTTTGTCGATCCCGACGCCTACCGGTTCGCTCGCCGGGGCGCGCGCCAGAATGTCCTCATCGACGGCCAGCCGCATACGGTACTCGCGGGAGACGGTGGCTGCGGCGAAGTCCTGCTGCCTCTTGCTGCCCGGCTCGATGTGGCCTATGGGGTGGATCGCACGCGGGAGCCCAAGACCGACTTGCCCTCGCCGGTATTCACCGTGCGGGTGGAGAAACTCGGCTCCGAATCCAATCGAGGCTCCGCCGCCCCCGTGGAGCTGCTCAACGATCAAATCGGCGCCGGCAGCGAGGCCTGGCGAAAGCGCTCGCTCTCGCTCGAGGGCTACGCGCTTCAGACGGTGCGACTCTGCGTCGAGGTCTCGTCGCCTCCCGGCGCCGCTGAGCGCTTCGCGTTCTGGGAGCAGCCACAGATTGCCACTGGCAATCAGGCGGAGCACGTTGAGGATCCAGCTCTCGACGATCTGACGGTCGAGGAGCGCGCCGTGCGCCTGGAACACCTGAAGTCGCTGGGCTACATCAACTAAGATCGTCCTCCACCCATCAACTCGCGAGGTCCCATCGATGGCCGACGCCACGGAAGGCATCGAAATCAAGATCGCCGACGACGAGCTCAAAGGCCGGTACTCGAACCTGCTGCGCATCACCCACACCCGGGAAGAGTTCGTCCTCGACTTCATCAATCTGGTGCCGCCCGCCGGCATCGTCACCGCGCGGCTGGTCACCAGCCCGGGCCACATGAAGCGCGTGCTGAACGCCATCGCCACCAACATCGCGCGCTACGAAGAAGCCTTCGGAACGATTCCCGAGGCGCCCGAGCCCGACGCCGAGCGCAACGTGCACTGACTTCGCCAGCTCGGTCTCGTCCATTTCGAGAGCCCGCGACATGGGTCGAATCCTCGAGAGCCCCTCGCTCCGCAGGGGTCTGTTGCTGTGCATGGTGCTGATCGGCTCCGCCGCGGGCCGGCAACAGCTCCCGGGCGATCTCGCGGAATGGAGCACCGGGCCCATCCACTGGTTGCTGCAATCGGACGAGGCGCATCAGTACCATCGCCTCGAGACGGCGGACGAGGCCCGCGCGTTCATCCAGGCGTTCTGGGAGCGCCGCAACCCAGCGCCCGGCGATCCGCTCAACAGCTATGCCCGCGACTTCTTCGACCGGGTGGCGATAGCAGACAAACTGTATGCCGAGGAAGACTTACCCGGCAGCCTGACCGAGCGCGGCGGCGCATTGATCCTGCTCGGACCGCCGAGCATCTTGCGCGTGTTCCGACGCAAGATTCCTGCCCTCGAGGCGAACCGGCCCGGGCGGACCGGCGAGATGCAGGAGATCCCGATCGAGATCTGGGCGTATCGACGGGAAGACGTACCGGATCTGGTGCGGGCCGAGCCCGCCATCGGCGAGAGCGAGGAGATCGCCCTGACCTTCCAGCTCAGCGGCAAGCACGCGACACTCCTCGATGGGCGCGGCGTGCTGAGGCTCGCCGCCAAGGCCGCCATCCGCCGACCCTAGGATTTCGATGGTTTCGATCGCGCGCAAGAATCTGCTCCACGACCGGCTGCGCTTCACCATCGCGGTGGTGGGCATCGTCTTCGCCGTGGTGCTGATCACCATCCAGGCGGGGATGTTCCTGCGCTTCCTTACGAATGCCTCGATCCTGATCGACCACATCGACGCCGATCTTTGGGTGACGTCGAAGAACCTCAAGAACTATGACTTCGGCCGGCCGTTCGACCGCCGTAAGTACTACCAAGTCATGTCGGTCTCGGGTGTCGAGTGGGCCGAGGAATTCCTGCTCGGCTTCTCGTTCTGGAAGCGCCCCGACGGCGGGCAGGAGTCGATCGAGGTCGTCGGCTACGATCCGCAATCGTTGATCGGTGGCCCGTGGGACGTGGTCGAGGGGGATCCGCGCGCGGTCTCCGGTCTCGACGGAATCCTCCTCGACGTCGCCGACCGCCAGCGCCTGGGCTCGCCTCGGCTCGGAGAACGGGTCGAAATTCGCGGCTATCGAGCCCGGGTGGTGGGCTTCACGCGCGGGGCGAAGAACTTCACCCAGAGCCCGTACATCTTCACCAGCCTCGAGAACGCGCATCGTTTTTCGTTCATCAATTCGCGCCAGGTCGGCTACGTCCTGGTGAAGGTCGCTCCCGGCCAATCGGTGCCCGTGGTTCAGCAGGCGATTCGCCGCAGCGTGCCGTTCGTCGACGTCTACACACAACGGGAGTTCTCGAATCTGTCGCGGCGCTACTGGATGATTTCGACCGGAGCCGGCGTCGCGCTTCTATCGTCCATGCTGATGGGTCTGGTGATCGGCACCATCATCGTCGGTCAGACGATCTACGCCTCGACCATCGAGCACCTCAAAGAATTCGGCACGCTGAAGGCAATCGGCGCGAGCAATACGTACGTGTATCGCATCATCATGCAGCAGGCGCTGATCGCGGCGGTGATCGGCCATGTTCTAGGTCTCGGTGTCGCGCAGCTGTTGGTGCGCGCGCTTCGTGGCGCCGGGCTCGACGTGCTCTTGCCGTGGCAGGTGATCGTCATCATTTTCGCGTTGACACTCCTGATGTGCGTGACCAGCTCGGTGCTGTCGATCTATCGCATCACTAAGATCGATCCCGCCCTGGTGTTCAAGGGCTGAGGCCGAGATGACCGCGAACCCCGCCCTTTCCGCCGGTCCGTCGCCTCTGCTCGCTCTGCGCAGTGTGCGCAAGGTCTACGGCGAGGGGGCCGGCGCGGTCGAGGCGGTCACGGGAGTCGACCTCGATCTCATGGCCGGAGAGTTCACGCTGCTGATGGGACCCTCGGGATCCGGTAAGACCACCCTGCTGATGATGATGGGCTGTCTGCTGAAGCCCACCTCGGGCACCGTATCGGTCGCTGGCGTCGAGGTGCAGGGTTTGCCCGAATCCGCGCTGCCGGCGATCCGCCTGCGCTATCTGGGCTACATCTTCCAGGGCTTCAATCTCTTCCCCGCGCTCACCGCCTCGGAAAACGTCGAGGTCGCGCTCAACCTCAAGGGCGTGCGGGGCGACGCCGCACGGGCGGCCGCAGCGCGGCATCTCTCGCGCATCGGCCTCGAGTCGCGGCTCGCCCATCGTCCGGAAGATCTTTCCGGAGGCGAGAAGCAGCGCGTCGCGATCGCCCGCGCCCTCGCCGCGGAGCCGCCGGTCATCCTCGCCGACGAACCGACCGCGAGTCTCGATGGCGCAACCGGCCATCGCGTCACCGAGCTGCTGCGCCAGCTGGCCCGCGAGGAAGCGCGCACCGTGTTCGTCGTCACCCACGATCCGCGCATCCTGGATCTCGCCGATCGCATACTGCACATGGAGGATGGCCGCATCGTGAAGGACGAACGCAAGTGAAGCGCCCCAGCGCGATGATCGGCCTGGCACTCGCCGCACCGCTCCTGCTCCTCGCCTGTGGCGGCAGCTCAACGCGCACCGCTAAGGTCGAGCGCGGTGACCTCTACGACTGGGTCGCGGCGCCCGGGCGCGTCGAAGGCGAGGGCGAGCTGGTCCATCTCGGCCCGCGCGTCCCGGGTCGTCTGGCCGAGGTCTTAGTCCACGAGGGCGAAGCCGTACACAAAGGCCAGATTCTCGCCGTGCTCGAAAACGCCGACGCCCGCGCGCGACTGGCCGGCGCCGAGGCGCGCCTCGCGCGATTGGAGCGCGGCGGGCGTCCGCAAGAGGTCGCCGCCGCGGAAGCCACCGTCACCGCGGCCAGGGCTCGAGTCGCCGAGGCCGAGCGGGCCGCGGATCGCGCTGTTCGTCTCTTGGCCGAGACAGTGATCTCCGACAGTGAAGCCGACGCCGCCGCGCGCGCGCGAGACACTGCTCGAGCCGACCTCCATGCCGCTGAAGAGCAGGCGTCCCTGGTACGTCTTTCAGCACGCGACGAAGTTCTCCGTGAGGCTGCGGCCGATGTCGAAGCGGCGCGCGACGGCGTGCTCGCGACCGAGATCGTGGCGCCCATGGAAGGCGTGATCGTCAAACGCCACCTGCTCGCCGGCGAGTCGATCGGCCTCGGCGCGACCGTCGTCCCCGTGGTCACCATGACCAGCGGCGGCCGGCGCTGGGTACGCCTCGAGGTCCCCGAGACCAAGGCCGGCACCATCGCCGTCGGTCAGGCGGTCACCGTGAGCGCCGATGCCTACCCCGGTGCCACATTCCAGGGCATCGTGCGCACGGTCGCGGTCGCCATGGGCAAGAAGTCGGTGACGGTCGAGGATCCTCGCGCGATCGACGACACCGAAGTCCTGGAAGTCCGCGCCGAGCTCAACGCCACCGCCGATCGACTGCCTTACCAGATGCGAGTGGACGCGGTCATCGCCACCGCCGCGGAGAAAGACGTCTTGCTGATCCCGTGGGATGCGATCGCCGACAGTCCGTCCGGCCCGATCGTCACCGTCCGTCGCGGCGATCGCTGGCAGGACGCGCCCGTCACTCTCGGCCCTGCCAACGATCTTCAAGTCTCCGTGCGTTCGGGTCTGAGCGCCGGCGAAGAGGTCCGCCTGCGCGAGCCCCAGGCGCCCGCAACCGGACGCCCACTGACCACTCCGCCGCGTGCCTACGGTTCGCTGGACCCCGCGGGCCGTGCCGAGCCGGCGAAGCCGTAGACTGCGCCGATGTCTTCCGCGATGTCTTCCAAGAAAACGCTCACCCTCTACCTACTCCGCCACGGCGAGACCGAGGCCAGCCGCGAGCATCTCTTCTGCGGCTCCCGCACCGAATTCGACCTCACCCCCGAGGGCCAGGCGATGGCCGAGAATTTCGCCCAGGCCTATCGCGACCACGAATGGCGCGCGATCTACAGCAGCCCGCAACGGCGCGCCCGCGCCACCGCCGCGCCCCTTTGCATGGCGCTCGGAATCGAGCCCGAAATCGCCGAGGACCTGCGCGAGATCGACTACGGCTCCTGGGAAGGCCTGACCACCACCGAGGTGAACGCCCGCTTCCACGACGCCCACGTCGCCTGGGGAGCCGATCCCGGCTGGCACGCCCCTACCGGCGGCGAGACCGGAGCGAACATCGCCTTGCGCGTCCTCAAGGTCATCGACCAGGTGCGCAGCAAGCACAAAGACGGCGACATCCTCATGGTCTCGCACAAGGCCACCATCCGCGTGTTGCTTTGCGCGCTGCTCGGAATCGACGTCGGTCGGTTTCGAGTCCGCTTCGACTGCCCGACCGCCTCACTCTCGATCGTCGAGCTGACGCGGAACGGACCCATGCTGCGGACCCTCGCGGATCGCTCGCACCTCTCGGCCGAACTCCGCGAACTGGCGGGGACCTGACGGGACGGTCGACCCTCGCTAGGACTGGCTTCAACTGCGCTCGGCCCGCCGTCCCGAGTCTTACTTCGCGGCCATCTGCAGTAGCCGCTTCCAAATCGCCGGCGGCACCGGCAGCACGGACAACCGGCCGATGCGCACCAACGCAAATTCCGCGAACGCGGGGTCAGCCTTCACCTCGGCCAGAGTCACCGGCCGCGCCAGCCGCTTGTTGGGCTCGAGGTCGACCACCGTGAGCTTGGCATCTCCCGCCTTGGGATCGGGATAGGGCTCGCTCACCACGCGTGCCAACCCCACCACGGCCTTCTCATTGCCCGTGTGGTACACCATCACCTCATCGCCGGGAGCCATCCCGCGCAGGTTCTTGAGCGCCACCGCATTGGCAACCCCATCCCAGCGGGCGCGCTTCTCGCGTTCGAGATCGTCGTAGGAATAGGTCGAGGGTTCGGTCTTTACGAGCCAGTGAGCCATGCGGCTATCGTACCGCTCCCGGTGCTGAAGGGCACGAGCGTAGCCTAGCCAGCGTTTAGGGGACTTCGAGGTCCCGGTGAATCTCGCTCTCGCCCGCGGCTTGGAAGGAGAACGGCACCGACGTGCCGTTGGGAAGCTCGATCACGCCCTCGACGAGCCCTTCTCCCGTGAGCTCGACGCTGAACGCGCCATTCGCTGAGGTCCTCGCCGTTCGGCGGCTAG
>JBDTNL010000006.1:0-83422 GCA_039933785.1 Acidobacteriota bacterium | reverse complement strand
GGCGATCCCGCGCGGTGAGCGGGAGTCTTTTCCTCGGCGACTTCCATCCGGATCTCGAGGCCGCATTTGCGCGCCGGGTGCGTGAGCTTTGTCCCGACGGCGATGCCCGCCGGCTGAGAGTGGTGGTTCCGAACCGGCTGCTGGCGGTGCATCTTCGGCGCCGAACAGCCGAGCTCGGGGTGGCGACGCTGGGCCTCGAACCGCGGGCGATCGAGGACCTGACCTCCGAGCTGGCGCGTCCTGTCCTCGCCCAGGACGGCTGGCGCGAGCTTCCGGGCTGGGCGCTGCCCATGCTCATGGAGGAAATGACGGGGAAGCGCGCGCGCCGCGGCTATTTCAAGGCGATCGCCGACCTGCCGGGGCTCTACGACGCGCTGGCCGCGACACTGCGCGACGTACGGGATGGCGATATCTCGATCGACGCGCTCGAAGCCGCCGCGGCGAGTGCGGGTGGCGGCCGCAAGCTCAACGACCTCATCGCGCTGCTGCGCCTGGGCAGCGAGGGGCTCCAGAACCGCCGAGTGGCCGACATGGCCAGGGTCGCGGACGCCGCCGTGCGGGCTCTGCGTGATGCCCCGGCCGCCGGTCCGCTACTCGTCTACGGCGCCTACGACCTGTTGCCACGACAGCGGCGAGTGGTGGCAGCGCTCGCCGAAGGTCGATCGTGCGATGTGTTTTTGCCCTGGGACGACACCAAAGCGTTCGACTACGCGCGGCCGCTGAAGGAGTGGTTCGAGGCCCTCGGTTTGCAGCCGGTTCCCCCGCCGCAGCGGGAGGTACCATCAATGAATCGCCTCGGCGCGCTGCGCCGCGCGCTATTCACTCCTGCGGGGCCGTGCGGTCCCCCGGACCAGAGCGTGCGCATGATCTCGGTGCCGCATCCGGAGCGCGAGGCTCTGGCGATCCTGCGCGCGCTGTCCGACGCTCCGGCGACGTCCGCGCTGGTGTTGCTCCGCCGAGAAGCAGACACCGCCGACCGACTGCGCGGCGCCGCGCGGCGTGCTCGTCTGCCGCTGCATGTCGCCGCTCAGTCCCTGGCCGATCGGCCGGCGGGCCGGGTCGCGTTGCTGCTCGTGGAGCTCGCCGAATTGGGCAGCAAGCGGCCGGCTTCCGACGGTCAGACGCGGCCGCGCATGCTGCCGCGAGTGTCGGTCGAGGACCTGCTGGGCTCGGGCGCGCTGCGGCCGAGCCTGTTCGAGGAGCGCAGCAATCCTGGACGCTGGGCTCAGATCCTGCGGCGGCGCGGCATCGTGGCGCGGCGAAGCGACTGGGAAACCCTGGTCGAACGCTACGCTGACGACGGGCCTCAAGCCCGCCTGCCGTTCGTCGAGGCGGAGGGCGGCGAAGAGGATCGCTTCCTCGACAGCCGTCTGCGTCGCGAGCGCCCTCTCCTGGCGCGCTGGGTCAAGCGATTGCTTCACGAGGTCGACCATCTCGGGCCGCAGCTGCGCGGCGGAGTGACCGCCTGGCGGGGCGCGACGGCGACGATCACTGACCTGTTGACGCGCTGGCTCGAGCCCGGGCCCGACGCCGTGGCGGTAGTCGCGGCAGCGGCGGCTTGCGCCGAGCTCGAGGGCGTCGTGAAGCTCACGCCGGGGCGCGCCCTGGCGGCGCTCCGGCAGGCGCTCGCGGCGACGGCGTCGTCCGCGGGGCCGCGCTTCGGCGCCGCCGCCACGGTGAGCAGTCTCGCGGCGGCGCGCGGGGTCACCGCGGACCGGGTGCTGGTGCCGGATCTCGTCGAGGGCAGCTTCCCTCGGCGGCCACGGGAAGACGCGCTGCTGCTGGACGAAGAGCGCCTGGCGCTGAATGCCGCCTTGCCGGCAGGAACACGGCTGCCGCTCCAGGTCGCCGCGAGCCTGCCCGAGGAGCGTCTGCTGTTCCGGCTCGCAGTCGGCGCGGCCCGGCGAGAGCTCGTGCTGCTCTGGCCGCGGGGTCTCGACGGCGGACGCGAAGTGGTGCCCTCGTCATTCGTGCTCGAGACGGCGCGCGCGCTTCTCGGGACCGATGTGGATTTCCGCGGCTTGTACGAACAGGCGGCGAAGCTCGATCTCGAAGTGGTGGCGTTGACGCCGGTGTATCCCCAGACCGGAGGCGACGCCTCGATGCTCGTGCCGTCCGAATGGGATCTGCGCGCCGTGGATGCGGTGCGGTCTGGAGTGCGTCCGGCGGGCAGCCTCGGATACCTGAAGCAGGCCTACGCCAGGCTCGGACCCGCGTTGGTGGCCGAGTCCGCGCGCCGCGGCGAGGCCCTGAGTGCCTTCGACGGCTGCGTCGGCACCGCTCTCGGGCAGGGCTACCTCGCGACGCTGTCCGGGGCCGCGGGCCGCGAGGGCGTCCGGCTGTCGGCGTCACGCCTGCAGAGTTACGCGCGCTGCGGCTTTCGCTTCTTCCTCGACGGCGCGCTCCAGGCGCGGAGCGAGCCCGCGCCGGAACGTTTCCTCGATCTCGGCGCCGGGGATCTCGGCACGCTGTACCACGACGTTCTGCACGAGGTGTATCGGCTGCTCGCCAGCGAGCGCGCCCTGCCGCTGACCTCCAAGACAGTCGGGCGAGCGCGGGAAATTCTCGACGGGGTCTTGGATCGTGACGATTTCGGCGAGGACGAAGCGCCCGAGCCCTTGCGCCGGGCTCGTCGCCACCGCATGCGTGAGGATCTCGGTGGCTTCCTCGCCGAGCAGGCCAGCGAAGGCACGGCATGGCGTCCGCGTGCGTTCGAAGTCGAGCTCGGGACGGAGACTGCGCTGACGGTCGAGATCGGACGACGCAAGCTGCGGCTCGCCGGCCGGGTGGATCGCATCGACGAGGGCGCGAACGGGCTGCGCATCGTCGACTACAAGACTGGAAAGCTCGGCAAGGAGGGCTATCCCGAGCCGCCGTCGCTCCTCGGTGGGCGCAACCTGCAGCTCGCGTACTACGAGCGCGCCCTGCGGGCGGATCAGGTGACGAAGGGCGAAGCGCCACCGGGAACTCCGATTCACGCCGCGTATCTCGGGGTCTCCGCAGCCAGCGGATTCCGCCAAGTGGCTTGGGAGCCGCACCACTTTGAGCGCGCCCGGGCGGAGCTCGAACGGGTGGTCGAAGGCGTGGTCGGCGGCATGGAGCGCGGTGAGTTCTTTCAGGTGGAGAACAACACGTTCTGCAATCAGCAGTGTGATTTCGGCAACCTGTGCGGGCCCGGGAGAGCGAGCTTGATCGCCCGCAAGGAAGCGGACGAGCGCGCGGCGCGGGCGGCGGAGTGGCGGTCGGGGACTGGATTCCCGAGCTTGGGCGATGCGAGCGGGGAGTCGGAATGAGCGGACCCGATCCAATCAATCCAATCGATCGCGCGGAGCGCATTCATCCAATTGACCCAATCGATCGCGCGGAGCGCACCGATCCAATCGATCGCGCGGAGCGCGATCTGGCCCGGGGCTCGACGGCGGCCAGCCGGCGCGGGCGGTGGTTGGTGGAGGCTTCGGCGGGAACCGGGAAGACTTCGGTTTTGATCGATCGCGCGCTCGCGTATGTGCAGGCGGGCGAGCGGCGGATCACGGAGCTCGCGATCATCACGTTCACCGAGGCCGCGGCGGCCGAGCTCAAGATGCGGCTGCGGGCCGGGATCGGCGGGGCGTTGGCCGCCGCCGAGGGCGACGAGCGCGCGCGCTGGGTCGAGGCGCTGGGCGATCTCGAGAGCGCGCCGATCGGGACTATCCATGCCTTCTGTGTCGAGCTCTTGCGCCTGCGTCCGGTCGAGGCGGGTCTCGATCCGAATTTCTCGGTCGCCGACGAGCTCGCTCGCAAGCTGCTCTTCGCCGAGGTCTGGGACGAGTGGCTGCGCGCCGGCGACATTCCGGACGAGGCCTTTGAAGCAGCGCTCGATCTCGGATTCGATGGCGAGGCCGAACTTCGTCAAGCGGCAGAGCGGCTCGCCGAGATCGAGCCCGAAGCGCTGCCCAAGCCGTGGTTCAAGGAAGCGGACCTGCTGGTGAGCTGGGAGCGCGCCTACGCGCTGGCGCAGTCAGGCCTCCGGGCTTGCGACCCGAAAGGATCTTTGTCGGGCAAGTTCCAGGCCGCGTTGAAGACCATGGACGAGTGGCGAGGCCTGCCGTCGCGCCAGTGGCAGCGCAAGCTGATCGCCCGCGAGCTCAAGATCTCGACCCAGGCCGGCAAAAAGGAGTTCGAGCAGCGCGCCATCCAGGCTCGCGGCGAGATCAACGAGTTGCTGGCGCTGCTGCGCGAACGCTTGGTGCACCTGCGGTTGTGTGAGTTCAGCGCTTGGCTGGCGACCGCCGGCGAGGCGTATCGGGAGCGCGCGGCGCGCTCCGGGCGAGTGGACTTCGACGAGCAGTTGCGGCGGGCGCGCAAGCTCTTGCACGACGTGCCGGCGGTGCGCGCCGAGTTCCGGCGCCGCTATCCGGTGGTCATGGTCGACGAGTTTCAAGACACCGATCGCCTGCAGACCGAGATTGTCTTGATGCTCGCCGAGCCGGGAGACGAGAAGGGCGGACACGAGGCGCCGCGGTCGCTCTTCCTGGTCGGCGACCCCAAGCAGTCGATCTACCGTTTTCGTGGCGCCGATCTCGAGAGCTACAACCGGTTGGTCCTGGCGGAGGTTCCGGAGGATCGCCGGTTGACGTTGCGCCAGTCCTTCCGTCCCTTGCCGGCGCTCGCCGAAGCGGTGAACCAAGCGATGGCGAAAGTGATGGCACCCCCCGCGGGCCAGGTTCTTGCGGCATATGAAACCGCATACCGAGATCTCGCTGCCCTCGAGCCTCCGGTGACGCCGCGCGGCGGCGGCATCGTCGATCTGCAACTCGCGCCCTTCGACGGCGGCCGCACCAGCGACGCGCGGGCGGCGGAGGCCGAGGCGCTGGCACGCTTTGCGTTCGCGGCGGTCGCCGGCGGCGAGGTCGAGGTGCGCGATCGCGCCTCCGCCGGCACCGGCGTGCGGCCGGCGCGATACGGCGACGTGGCCCTGTTGCTCTCGAAAATGACCGAGCTCCAGGCGTACGAGGAGGCGTTCAATCGGTCGGGCGTGCCTTTCCGGGTGCTCGGCGGACGCCACTACTACCGCCGCGACGAAGTGCACGCATTGCTCGAGATCCTGCGCGCGCTCGCCGACCCCGGCGACGCGGGCGCGGTGGTCGCGGCGCTCCGGGGTCCGGCGTTCGGAGTCTCGGATGCCGACCTCCTGGCGTACTCGTTAGCCGGCGGACGGCCTCGGCTCGATGGCGTGTGGGTGGCAAGCGCGGCGCGTCTCGCGGAATCTCCCGATCCCGCGGCCGCGGTGCGCTGCGGCGAGGCATTGCACGCGCTGGTGGACTTGCGTGAGGCGGTCATCGCGCTACCGCTCGCCGACCTGGTGGCGGAGGTCATCGAACGCGCGGGCCTCTTGCCGTACTTCGCGCTTCAGCACCGCGGCGAACAGCGTGTGGCGAACCTGCACAAGGCGATCGACGTGGCGCGCCGCATCGAGGCCGCCGGCCGCCGAGACCTGCAGTCCTTCATGCGCTGGATGGCGGGCCTCCTGGAAGACGAGCCCGAGGAGAGCGATTCACCGTATCTCGAGGGCGAAGGCGATGCCGTGCGTGTCACCACCGTGCATCGCGCCAAGGGTCTCGAATACCCGATCGTCATGCTCGGCGGCATAGTCGGCGGCACCGCGCCAGACGTCGGCCTGCGCGTGCTGCGCCGCGAAGACGACGGCATCGAGCTCAGGATCCCCGGCAAGCGCGGCACCTCGGGCTGGCGTAGCGCGCAGGATCTCGAGGACGCGCGCCAGGTTGCTGAGGAAAAGCGACTGCTCTACGTGGCGCTGACGCGGGCCCGTGACGTGCTGGTGTTGCCATCCCTTCCTGCCGCGCTCTTGCCGGGACTGGCGAAGAGCTATTCGCCGCTGTTCAAACATCTAAATTCCGCCGGCCTGGCGGAAAGCAGCGCTAGCGTTCACGTGCGCACCATCAACGCGGCCGATCTGCCGGCACCGCCGCCGGTCGAGGGACCGCATCGCATTTCTCTGCGCGCGGTGCTCGAAGGCGACGACGGGGCGCTCGGAGCGAGCCGGGTGGCGTGGCAGGGCCGAGAACGGTCCACCGTCGTCGGTGGTTTGGTGCGCCCGAGCGGCGCCGCCGCCGATGCCGCTCAGGTCGAGCTGCCCTCGGCGGCTTTGGCGGCGCGGGAACGAGCGCGCCGGATCGGCAATGCCGCGCACGCCGGAATCGCGGCGCGCCTGCGAGGCCGTCCTGCGACTACTCTGCCGGGCTTTTCGGACGATGAGCAACGCCGCCTCGGCGAGCTGATTGCAAACTTCGACCGGTCGCCGCTCGCCGCCCGTCTCCGATCCCCGGCCGGAGACCACGAGCCTCTGATCGAGGCGCCGCTGGCCGTCCGCTTGAAGGATGGAACGCTGTTGGACGGCCAGGTGGATCTCGCCTTCGTGGAGAACGGTGCCTGGATCCTGGTCGACTACAAGTACGGCCGGCCGCAGGCGCGTGACGCTGCAAGACTGGAGACCTACCAGCTGCAGCTTCGTTCCTACGCGCAAGCGCTGACTGCGGCAAGCGGACTCGCGGTCAATGAGGCGTGGTTGTTCTTCCTGTCCGAAGGCGAAGCCCATCAAGTCGTGATCCCCGCGTAGCGGGTCAGATCGCTCTAAGGGGCGATGAATCCGCGGCTGACCGCGATTTCGGCGGCTGCCGCGACGATCGCCTTGTAGAGGGAGGGTCGGAATACCGAGGGAGTCTTCATTTCGCGGCAGAGTTCCCGGGCTGTGGCGCGAAGCTCCTTGGCGAGGGATCTTGCTGCCGATGGCGATGGCAACGGTGGAGAGATGGATACCAAGTCCAGGAGGCATGAGACAAGCTCGTCGCAACTGTTCCTATGGATCAGCGGATCTCGGCCCTTGTAGTCGCTCAGGGTCTGGTCGAGCCGGTACGGCTCGCTGTCCATGACCACGATCTCGTGCTTCCTGTTAGAGAGCGCGAGGCTGCAGGCCAAACCCAACTCGAAAGGCATGTTGAAACGGACTGGAGTGCCGACACGACTGAGGTCGTGAATCGACATTTCGCAGCTTCCGACCAGCTGGAAAATTCGCTCCAGACGTCCTTGGCCAGTCTCGGTAATTTCGAGAACGCAACGGGGCTTCTGACCGAGCACGACCAGAGTGCCCACGAGAGTTACGAAGAGAGGCTGGAAACGCGGGTCGAACGGAACGTTGAGAAAAACGCTCTTGACGACGTTCACGCGCCGACGGACTTGTGGGCTTTCGCGACGGTCCTGCCGGCGGACTTGGAGGGAGCCTTTCGCCGGGAGAGCTTGTGAAAAGCAACGGCCGAGATTGCGTGCGCCGCCTTCTTCTTCTCTCCCGGGCTGATACCCAAGGAGGTCGCAATCTCCGAGGCGCTGGCGCGTTCGAGTTTGATCTTTTTCACATTCCTTATCTTACCATCGGTGCGTTCTTCCCCAGAAGCCAACGATCGAACCACACGGCGTAGCGCTCCCAACGGTCCTTGCGGTAGCTCGGCGTGGTGAAGGTGTGCGATTGGCCCGGGTAGAGCACCAACTCGGCGGGCTTGTCCAGTCGACGCAGGGCTTGGAAGAGCTGTTCGGAATTGATCGCCGGCACGTTCCAGTCGCTGGTACCGCAGAGGATCAGCGTCGGCGTGGTGATCTTCTCGACCTCGAAGAACGGTGAGAGCCGCATCCACAGCGCCGCGTTCTTCCACGGCAGGCCGAGCTCCTTTTCCCATTCATACTGGTACTGGTCGTAGCCGTAGTTGGCGAGGTAGTTCACCTCGCTCGCCCCGGTGGCGGCGGCCTTGAAGCGGCCGGTTCGCACCAGGATGTGGTCGGTGAGGATGCCGCCGTAGCTCCACCCGAGAACGCCCATTCGGTCGGCGTCGGCGACGCCCAAGGCGATCGCCTTGTCGGTGGCGGCCATGATGTCGTCGTAGTCCTTGTTGCCCCAGTCGGCCCAAATGGCGCGGCTGAAATCGCGGCCGTAGCCGGTCGACCCGCGCGGATTGGCAGCCAGTACCGCATACCCGCCCGCCGCCAGCATCTGGAGCTCGAATTGGAACTCGGTCGAGAACTGCGACGCCGGTCCGCCGTGGATGCGAACCAGCGTGGGCAGACGAACCCCGGGCTTCGCGTCGGGCGGCAGGGTGAGGAAGACGTCGATCGGCGGCCCGTTCTTGGCTTGCGCCTTGAAGCGGCTCACCGCGCCGAGGCGAATGTCGGCCAGGAAATCCTGATTCGCGTGACTCAGGTTTCGCAGTGTGCCGTCCTTGGCTAGCGCGAGGACATCGTTCGGCCGGTTCGGTTCGCTCTCGAGGACGACCAAGCTTCCGGTCTGCGACCTGGAATACCCGGCCACGTCCCGCTCGCCGGCAAGCACGCGTTCGACCTTGTGGGTCGCTACCTCGACGTGGGCGAGATGGCGGTTGCCGCCGTCTTCGAGTTGGAACCAGATGGCCGAGCCGTCGGGCGTGAAGGTCGGTTTCTCGACGTTGCGATCGAGCTCGCCGGTGAGCGCGTGCTCGCCACCGGTCGCAGCCGACGCGATCACGATACGGCTGGCGTCATACCAGAGATCCTCTGGATCGCCTCCTTGCACCCAGGCGACGCTCTTGCCATCCGGGCTCCAAGTCGGTGCGGTGTCGGTGCGCGGCGACGTGCCGAGGGCGCGCGGCGTCGCCCCGGCCTCGACGTCGACCACGAAGATGTCGCTGTTCTGGTTGAAGTCGGGCTCGGCGGTGCGGTTGCTGGTGAACGCGATCCGCGTGCCGTCCGGTGACCATGCGGGCTCGCTGTCGTCCTGCGCGCCGGAAGTCAGCACGAACGAAGTCTTTGTCCGCACATCGAAGATCACCAGGTGACTGTAGAGATCGCCGAGGTAGCCCTCGACGTCGCGCTTGAACTGCTGGCGATGAATGACGATCGGGTGGGCGGTCTTGGGCCCCGTCGCGTCGTCGTCGATCTCATTGGGGTCGGGATCCGACACGACCAACGCCAGGCGCGTGCCGTCGGGCGACCAGGCGAGCTCCGAAACACCGCCGGGGAACGCGGTGAGCGGCGTCGACTGGCCGAAGTCGCGGCCGCGCAGCCAGACCTGCGTTCCCTTCTCGTGTTTGGCGAGGTAGGCCAGAGTCCTGCCGTCGGGGCTGAAGCGCGGTTGCCTGGCGCTCTCGCCGGTGTCGCTTCGCGTCGCCGCCTGAGGCTCGCCTCCGGCGGAGGGCACCAGGTAGATCTGCGTGATCTCCCGATCCTTGGCGCGGTCGCTCGCGGTCACCGTGTACGCGACCAGCGAGCCGTCCGGCGAGAGCTGCGGATCGTTGACTTCACGCAGCTCGAAGACATCGTCGGGGCGCAGCGGCCGCGGCGCTGGCGCATCGGCGGCGAGCAGCGGTGATGCCAGCATGAACCAGCAAAGGCCTGCGAGAGAACGAATTTCCCCGTGCGTCATGGGTAAGCTCCGAGTTTCAGATCTTGGGAGGAGAAGGGGCCAGGTCGGGGGCGAGGTCGTGCAGAAGCGCCGCGCCATCGTGCGCCAGCACGTCGTTCAGTTGCTGGCGAGCGTCGGCGGCCCGGCCGAGGTCACGCAGGCGCCGCGCGGTGCGAATGCGCAACTCGGCGGCCTGCTTGTGCTCCTCGAGCTGGCGGAAGTCGCCGACCACGGCGTCGACCTGGGCGAGTGCTGCGACCACGCCGCCGGTGCGGATCTTCGCTTCGAGCCGCAGCTCGGCGAGCTGCACGACCAGCGGTCGCTCGTTGACGCCGTTGTTGGTCGCCGCGGAGCACTCGCGCTCCATACGATCGAGATCGCCGTCGGCGAGCGCGAGCTTGGCGCTGTCGAGGTGGACATAGGCCCCCAATCGTTGATCGCCGGTCACCGTGGCGAGAGCGAGCAACTCGGTGATCAGCGGCTTGGCCTCGCCGGCACGGCCGGCCGCGATGAGCTCGTCGATCAGATTGTTGAGCGCCACCTGCTCGTAGTAGAGGTCGTGCCGCGAGTGTGTGGCGTCGATCAACTGGCGATAGAGCGTGACCGCCTGTTCACGCTCACCCCGTGCCGAGGCGACATACGCGCCGGCGTCGATGCTGATGGGAACGATCTCGTCGCTCGCGGTCGCCAGTTTGTGCAGGGGTTCGAGCATGGCTTGGGCTTCGCTGAACCGGCCGCGGTCGGCTTCCAGCCAGATGAGCTCGTAGAGCAAATCCGCGCGCACCTTCGCGGGCGCGTCGGCGGGCAGTGCGGCGAGCGTCGAACGCCATACCGTCTCGGCGGTGGCGGTCTCTCCAGCGTGCCAGAGCACTTCGCCGTACAGTGTCTGGGCGCGCGCGAAATGCGGCTCGAGGTCGATGATGGTTTGCAGGTACGGCCGAGCCGCGGGCGGACCCTGGGTGTTGAAACGCTGGCGAGCGAGCGCGAAGAGCTGCGACGCCACGGGATCTTCGGGATAGCCGGCCTGCGCGAGCAGGCGGCCGGGATGGCCGAGCATCTGCGCCAACCAGTCGCCCGTGCGCTCGAGGCCGGCGAGCGCCGAGGGTGCCGAGATCGGCGTATGCCACGATCGTCCGCCTCCGCTAAGCGTGGTGTCGAGCCGCACACCGTCCTTGTCGGGATGGAGCTCGACCGCGACCACCACGCCGACGCCGAGCTCGCGTTCGAGCCGCGCCGCGGTCCCCGCGTCGACGCCGCCCCAGCTCGCCACCGTTTCGGCGATGCGCGAGGCATCGAGTGCGTGCAGGCCCGGCAGGGCGCCGAGCGAGTCGCTCAGCATGCTGGCGAGACCCGGAGCAAGTTGGGCCAGGCGTTCGTCCGCCGGGCCGGCGAGCGTGAAGGGCAGGACCGCTACGGTATGCGAGGCCCCTGCGGATAGTGCGATGCCGCGTCGTTCGCCCACGCCGCGCGCCATCCAGGCGACGGCAGCCACGACTCCGGCGAGCAGCAGCGCGGCGATCGCATTGCGTCGCTGCCGTTTGCGGCGCTGGGGCTTGTCGCGAATGGCGCGCAATGCCGCCGCGGTGCCGGCGGGGTCGGGACGCTGCGCGGGATCCTTGGTGGTGAGTTGACGCAGCAGCCGGTCGAGATCGGGATCGAGCCCCACGGGGCGCTCGAGACGGGCCTCGGCGACGCTGTAGAGCATCGCCACCATGGTCGGCGCGTTGGCGTACGCCGGCTTGCCGGTGAAGAGCTCCTGCAGGGTGACCCCGAGCGCGTAGAGGTCGCTCGGCGGCGTGGCGGCCTCGCCGCGCGCCTGCTCGGGAGCCATGTAGTGGAGCGTGCCGATCAAGGAACCATGACTCGAGAGCGCGCTGTCGCCGGAGGGCGGTGGTCCATGGAGGTCTGGCGTTGGGGCGGCTATCGACGAGGGGTCGCGCGCTGGAAACCCGGGTTGAGCGGTCGGCCGGCTGCCCGAGCCACTTGGGGCGTTGGGGTCGAGGCGCGCCAGGCCAAAGTCGAGCACCTTCACGCCGCCCGCGGCGGTCAGCATGACGTTGTCGGGCTTGAGATCTCGGTGGACGATGCCGCGAGCGTGCGCCGCTTCGAGCGCCGCCGCGATCTGCTCTCCGACTCGCAGCTTGGCCTCGAACGAGAGCGCGGCGCCCGCCGTGCGCAGGGTCTCGCCGTCGATCAGCTCGAGCGCCAGGAAGTCGCACTCGTCGCCTTCGATGAGGTCGTACACGCGGCAGATATTGGGATGGTCGAGCTTGGACAGAATTCGTGCCTCGCGCAGGAAGCGGCCGCGAGCTTCGGCGGTCAACCGTTGCTCGGCGCGGATCGACTTCAGCGCCACCGGCCGTTCGAGCGCGGAGTCGAACCCGCGATACACCTCTCCCATGGCGCCCTTGCCGAGCAGCGCTTCGATGTGGACATGGCCGACGGTGCGGCCGACGAGACTCATCGCTGAGGGATCACCTGGCGGGATGATACAAACTCCTCATCGCCAATGCCGCGCCCGACCGTCGTCTGCCTCACGCCAGTCCGCAACGAGGCATGGATCCTCGAGCGCTTTCTGCGCTGCGCCAGCCTGTGGGCGGATCACATCGTGGTCTGCGATGAGCATTCCGAGGATGGCTCGCAGAACATCGCGCGTGCGTTTCCCAAGGTGCGCCTCATCGACCACCGGAGCCCCTCGTTCGACGAGGCGGGGCGGCAGAGCCGGCTCATCGACGAGGCGCGGCGGATTCCCGGTCCCCGGCTGCTGATGGCGCTCGACGCCGACGAGTTCCTGGCCGCCGACGCGCTCGCCAGCCCCTCGTGGCAGGAGGCGGTCAACGTTGCGCCGGGCACCGTCCTACGGTTTCGTCACTCGAACCTGTTTCCCGGGCTGCGCCGTTGCTGGCAGCCGCGGGAGGCTCACCCCTGGGGCTTCGCCGACGACGGCAGCGCCCACCATGGGCTGACGCTTCACAGCCCGCGGGTACCGGTTCCGTCGAGCGCGCCGGAACGGATCTGCGAGGCGATTCCCGTCCTCCACTACCAGTACACCGATTGGTCGAGAATGGCGGCCAAGCAGCGTTGGTATCAGTGTCTCGAGGCGGTGCTCTGGCCCGAGCGTTCGGTGCTCGACATCTACCGTCGGTATCACCATATGGACGCCGTCGCGCGGACCGAGCAGCGGCCCGTGAGGCGCGGTTGGATTTCCGGGTACGAGGCGGAGGGCATCGATATGACCACGGTCCACGGCGGACCGCCCTACTGGTTCGAGCGCGAAGTGGTGCTCATGATGGAGCGCCACGGGGCCGAGCGTTTTCGACGGCTGGCGATCTGGGACTCCGACTGGAGCACGCTCGCCGGAGGGTGGAACTTGCCTCGTCCCGAGCGCTTTCGCGATCCCCGCACGCGGCGCGAACGGGTTGTCCACCGTTGGCTACGGCAGACCCAACGGTGGCCGCGACTACCCACGGTCGCGCGGGCGGAACGCTGGCTGAGGCGGCGCGGCTGGTGATCGCGACGCTCGAAACCCTCCCACCGCCGCCTCCCGGCCGCACGGGCTGGCCGTGGACGGTGGCTTCGTCGCCGCTAGCGGCGCGGCGTCCGGACGGCTCGCAGTGGCCGCGGCTGACCGTGGTCACGCCTTCGCACGACCAGGCGGAATTTCTCGAGGAAACGCTGCGCTCAGTGCTGCTTCAGGGCTACCCGAATCTCGAATACATCGTGGTCGACGGGGGCAGCAAGGATCGGTCTTCGGAGATCGTCGAGCGCTACGGCCCCTGGCTGGCGCACGCCCTGCTCGAGCCCGACCATGGCCATGCGGCGGCCTTGAATCACGGTTTCGCCCGCGCCACGGGCGAGGTTCTCGCGTTTCTGAACTCGGATGACACGTATCTTCCCGGCGCTCTGGCGAGAGCGGCGGCGGAGGTCGACGCCGCGGAGGGGCGGCACCTGGTGGTCGGCCGCTGCCGCTTCGTCGATGCGCTGGGGAGGTGGGACGGAAGCGAACATCCGCTCGAGGCATGCTCGCACTGGCGGGTGCTCGCGGTTTGGAAAGGACATGCGATTCCGCAACCGTCGGCGTTCTGGAGTCGCCAAGCCTGGGACGCTGGCGGACCGTTCGACGAGAGCCGCGCCTCGCCGTGGATCGACTACACCCTGTTTTGCCGGATGACCCGCCGCCACCGTGTGCGGGTCATAGACCAGGCGCTGGCGACCTATCGACTGCATAGCCGGTCGATCACCGTGCTCACCGAGGAGCGCGTGAAGCTGGAACAGATCCTGCGCACCAGCCGTGAATACTGGGGAAGCGGCTGGTCACCCCGGCACCTGACGCTGGCGCTTTCGTTGGCGCTCCACCGCTGGGGCCGCGGAGCGCACGCACGCGCTGCAATCGAGCGTTGGCGCGCCGCCCGAGCGCGCGCTGGAGGTTGGAGGGCGACCGGCAACCTCGCGCTCGGGTTGGCTCTAGCGCCGGATCTCGGGTGGCGGCTCGCCCGCGGCTGGGCACGGCGTCGCTGGCGTTGGATGAATCGCCCGACCGCGGTGGCGCGTCCCGCGCTGCTCGCCCGCTCCGAGCCTTGGGCGGACGGCTGGGTAGGGCCGCGCCTGCGGATCGAGCTGCCCAGTACGGGCGCGGAGCGAGAGCTTCACATCGAGGGCGCGCTGGCGACCGGCTGCCTGGCGGAGCCGCTCGAGGTCGCGGTGCGAATCGACGGCCGGCGAGTGGGCGAGGCACGCCTCGAAGGCGACCAAGCCTTCGCCATCCAATTCCCTCTCCCGCCTGGGGCGGGAGTTCGAACGGTCGAGATCGAGGCCCATCCCTACTTCCTGGCCGATGCGTTGTTCGCCAATGGCGACCATCGCCCGCTCTGCTGGCGGCTCGGGAGCGCGACGCTCCGGCCTTGATGGCGATGGTTGAATCACCGCACTTCGCCGGCGTGCGTGAGCAGCGCACCGGTCACGACTTCGTCGTCCAGATTCACCACCACGGCGCCATCTTTGAGCAGCAGCTGGAAGAGCGCCGCGACGTTGCGGGCGTAGATGGTGCTGGCATCCGCCGCCATGCCGGCGGCGAGATTCGTCGGCGCCAGGATCAGCACGCCGTTGTGCTCGACCTCTTGGTTGGCCTTCGAGAGCTCGCAGTTTCCGCCCTGTTCGGCCGCCAGGTCGACGATCACGGCGCCGCGCTTCATGCCTTCGGCCATCTCGCGGGTGATCAAGAGGGGCGCCTTCTTGCCCGGCACGAGGGCGGTGGTGATCGCCGCATCGGCGGCCTTCAGGTGATTGGCGACGATGGCTCGCTGATTGGCCAAGAACTCGGGCGTCATCTCGCGTGCGTACCCGCCGGTGCCTTCGCCGCTCTCGGCTTCCGGGAGCGGGATGAATTTGCCGCCCAGGGATTCGACCTGCTCCTTGACCACCGGGCGTACGTCGGAGACTTCGACCACCGCGCCGAGGCGCCGCGCCGTCGCCAGAGCCTGAAGGCCGGCGACGCCCGCGCCGAGCACGACCACGCGGGCTGGGGGAATGGTGCCGGCGGCGGTCATCAGGAGCGGCATGTACTTCGGCATCCGGTAGGCCGCCAGCAAGACGGCGCGATAGCCCGCGATATTCGCTTGCGACGACAACGCATCCATACTTTGGGCCCGGCTGATCCGCGGCACCCGCTCCATGGCGAGCGCCGTGACCTTGCGCTCGGCGAGGACTCCCGCCACCTCGGCGCTCTTGTGCGGCGCCAGCAGACCGATGACCACCGATCCCGGCTTCAACCGCCCTGCTTCCTCGAGGCTCAGCGGACCGACCTTGAACACGGCGTCGGCAGTCGTCCACGAACTGGCGGCAGCGAGGGTCGCGCCGGCGCTCTCGTAGGCCGCATCCGCGAATCCCGCGGCGAGCCCGGCGTTGGGTTCAACCACCACGTCGACGCCGGCCTTCTTGAGGCGCTTTACGCTCTCTGGAGTGGCCGCAACGCGAGTCTCGCCGTCGCCAGTCTCCTGGGGAATCAGAACCGTCGTCATCCAGCGTTCTCCTTCTTGGGCCACAACCAGGACAGCAGCACCGAACCGCCGAGCAGCAGCGCGATGACGCCGAGCGAGACTGCGATGGGCATGTCGTACAGGTCCGCGACCACCATCTTGCCACCGATGAAGAGCAGCACCAGCCCCAAGCCGATTTTCAGGAAATGGAAGCGGTCCATCAGATGCGCCAGCAGGAAATACAGCGAACGCAGGCCGAGGATGGCGCAGATGTTGGAAGTGAATACGATGAAGGGGTCGCGGGTGACACCGAAGACCGCTGGAATCGAATCGACGGCGAACACCACGTCGGTGGCCTCGACCAAGACCAGCACCATGAAAAGCGGCGTCGCGTAGCGGCTGCCGTCGAGACGGACGAAGAAGCTCTTGCCGTGATAGCTCTGGGTGAGCGGAATGAACCGGCGGAAGAGCCTGGTGACCCCATTGTTTACGGGATCGAAGAGCTCGTCGTCCTTCTGCCAGAGCAGACGCGCGCCGGTGAAGAGCAAGAAGGCGCCGAAGATGTACAGCACCCAGTGAAACGCCGCGATCAGCGCGGCGCCCAGGAGGACGAACGTCGCGCGCAGCACGATGGCGCCGAGAATGCCCCAGAACAGCACCCGGTGCTGGAGGGTTTCCGGCACCGCGAAGTAGCCGAACAGGATCAGGAAGACGAAGAGATTGTCGACCGACAGCGCATATTCGACGACATAGCCGGTGAAGAACTCGAGCGCCGGCTGCGCGCCGTGCGCGAGGTAGATCCAGCCGTCGAAAGCGAGCGAAAGGGCGACGCAGACCAGCGTCCAGATTGCTGCCTCGCGGGGTGCGATGCGATGCGCGCTGCGGTTCAGAACTCCGAGATCGAGGGTCAGCAGCGCGGCCAGCGCGAGCAGGAAGACTCCCAGGGCCACGGGCGAGCCGATGGTCGAGGCGGCACTGGGCATCGCGGTCAGGATATACCGCCGCCCTTCGGCGCCGGGCGCCAGCGCACCGCCCGGGGATCGGGCTCGAGCATCTCCTCGGGGCCTCCTTGCGCCACCAGGCGGCCCGCTGCGAAGCGCAGAATCCGTCCGGCCAGCACTGCCGCGTCGCGCGCGTCGTGCGTGACGTAGAGCATCGGCACGCGGAGCTCGTCGCGCACGCGCAGCAGGTATTCGAGCAGCGTTTCGCGCAGCTCGGTGTCGAGCGCGGCGAGCGGTTCGTCGAGGAGAAGTAACAACGGCGTCGAGATCAAGGCGCGGCCGAGCGCCACTCGTTGGCGCTCTCCGCCCGACAGCCCGGCGATCGGTCGCTCGAGCAGAGTACCCAATTGGAGGACGGCGATGATCGCATCGATCTGCGCCGGGCCGGAAGCGTGCACTGGATCGTGGCGTCGTGAGAACAGCAGGTTGCCGCGTACGGTCAAGTTCGGAAAGAGCGCCAGGTCCTGTGGCACGTAGCCAATGCGCCGTCGCGGCGGCGCAAGGTGCAGACGCGCCGCCGGATCGTCGAGAACCTCGTCTCCTAGTTGCACCCGGCCCGCACTCGGCCGGCGCAGGCCCGCCAGGGTCTCGAGGAACGTGGTCTTGCCGGCGCCGGACGGGCCGCACACCACGGTGACGTGATCCGTAAGCTCGAGCTCGACATCGAGCGCGAGCGAGAATCCACCCACCAAGACCCACAGCCCATCGAGCGTGAGCTTCATCGGACCGAGCTCCGGCGGAGGAACCATTCCGAGGCCCAGACCACGGCGAACGCGACGGTCACCGAAATAGCCAGCAGCCGGAATGCCGCATCGTCCTCACCCAACTGGACGTGGCCGTAGATCGCGAGCGAGAGGGTGGTCGTCCGCCCCGGGATGTTGCCGGCCACCATGATCGTGGCGCCGAACTCGCCGAGCGCCCTGGCGAAGGCGAGCAGCAGCCCGCCCACGATGCCGCGGCGGGCGAGCGGCAGGGTGAGCTCGGCGAAAATCCGCGGCCACGAGGCTCCCAGCGTGCGCGCCACCTGCTCGAATCGCGGATCGACTGCCTCGAAGGCATGGCGCGCACCCCGAACCAGCAACGGCAGGGACATGACCGCCATGGCGACGACCACCGCCCGCCAGGTGAACACGATGTCGGCGCCGAAGACGTCCTGCACCCAGCCGCCGATCGCGCTCCGCCGTCCCAGCAGGCGCAGAAGGATGAGTCCGGTGGCGACCGGGGGCATGACCAGGGGCAGCGCGAGCAGAGTCTCGAGCAGGCTCTGGCCGGGAAAGTTGCGGCGCGCGAGCAGCCACGCCAAGAGCAGCCCGGGAGGGAGGATGATCGCCACCGCCAAGGCGGCGGTGCGCAGCGACAAGGCCAGCACGCTCCATTCGTCGCCGCTCATGAGGTGCTCAGGGATCGCATGGGAAGAATTCGGAAGGGTCGCGCCACCAGCCGTTATCTATCCGCAAATATATACAATCGGTGGGACAGGTGGTCTCGATCACCCCGGTTGCGGTGCGGCCCTGACTATCCGCCGCACCAACCGTAGCTGAGCAAGCGCTCTCGCGAAGCGTCATGCCAGAGGCACGAGCCGCACTTGAAGGCGATGCCCTGCGCGCCCACGACAGTGAGCCCGACACCCGACGAGGGCCACCAGCGGGGCGGCCCCTCGGCAAGGCTGGCGGCGAAGATTTCGCATCCTGCGGGTGCTTCGAGGGTCGAGCTGTAGCTTCGCGCTTGGCCGACCTCCGACTCCGTGACCAGGTCGAGGCGAGCCCAATGGTCGTAGTCACCGGAGAACCCCGCCGCCCGGGTGAGATCGTAGGCGCGCCATCGCGGCGTACCGGCCGCGAGCTCCGAGACGCCGAAGAAAGTGATCGCGGCATCGCGACGGCCGCGTGGGCTGAACGGTCCTTCGGTGAGCAGTGGCGCCGCCGCCCAGAGCGCGACGATGAGGATCGCGAGCGCCAGCAGGCAGCCCGCGCAACCTCGGGGGCTAGGGCGCAAGGAGACGCCGTAGACGTCGCCAAGCGCCTGCGATCGCCGCCAGGCTCTCACGCTCCATGTCCTCATAGAGCGCCAGCACCTGTCGCCCCGTGGGCGTGAGTTGCGCTCCGCCCTGCGCGGCGCCGCCGCGTTCGAGCTCGATCAGGGGCTTGCGGAAGCTGTCGTTCATGGTCTGGACCAGCTTCCAGGCGCGCATGTAGGACATGTCGAGCGCGCGCGCCGCGCCGGCGAGCGAGCCGCTGACGGTGATCGCGCGGAGCAGATCGACCTTACCTGGGCCGAGCGCGATTGTCGGGCCGCGGAGCACGCGGATGCGCGGGCGCACGGTGGACGTCGGGTGAGGCGGTTTCTTGGTTGGCACCGCGTCCGAATGATAGCCGCTCTTCTCTGTTAGCGTTGCTTCGTGCGTCCGAGCTTCATCACCTTCGAGGGTATTGACGGGAGCGGCAAGTCGACCCATCTCGAATTCGCCGCGGCCTGGTTCGCCGAGCGCGCGATTCCCGCGCGGGTAACTCGGGAGCCCGGCGGTACGGCGCTCGGCGCCGCGCTGCGGCAGGTGTTCCTCGATCCCGCGCACGGCAGCCTCGACGGCACGGTCGAGATGCTGATCGTGTTCGCGGCCCGCCGGCAGCATCTGCTGCAAGTGATCGATCCCGCGCTCGCTGCCGGCGCGCACGTGCTTTGCGATCGATTCACCGATTCGACACTGGCGTACCAGGGATCTGGCCGCGGCGTGCCGGTGCAAACGATTCAGGAGGTCGACAGATTGGCGACCGGGGGGCGCCGGCCCGATCGAACCTTGCTGTTCGACGTGCCGGCTCAGCTTGCACGCCAGCGGCGCAATCCTCAGGGCACCGATCGGCTGGACGAGGAAGAGGTGGAGTTCTACGAGCGCGTGCGCGCCGGCTATCTGGCGATGGCGGCGCAGGAGACCGGCCGCTACCGCCTGATCGATTCGACGGGTACCCTGGCCGAGACTCGCACCCGGGTGCGGGCGGCGCTCGCCGATCTGCTCGAGGACACCCAGGCTTGAGTCGATCGGCGAGTACCGAGCTCGAGCAGGACGCCGCGGTGGCGGCGTTCGATCTCGCCCGGCGCGGCCGGCTCTATCCCGCGGTGATCCTCCACGGGGGCGTCGAAAGCGATCGCCAGAAGCTGGCGCTCGGCCTGGCCCGCGCCTTGTTGTGCGAGGCCGTGCCGGAAGCGAGACCGTGCGGCGTGTGCAAGCATTGCCGGCGGATGGTCTGGCCGGGTGAGAAATCCGAATTGTTCCATCCCGATTTCTTCGTTCTTGAGCGCGACTTGCGCACTTCGACCTCGGTCGACGCGACGCGCACGCTCTTGCAAGCCGCGCAGGTGTCTCCGTTCGAGGCTCGCGGCCAAGTGTTCGTGATCGCCAATGCCGAGACGCTCTCGAACGAGGCCGCGAACTCCCTGCTCAAGGTGCTCGAGGAGCCGCCGGTCCGGGCACCGCGCAACTTCATCCTGCTGGTGCCCTCGCGTCTCGATCTCCTGCCGACGTTGCGCAGCAGGTCATTGTCCGTATACCTCGGTTCCGCCGAGCCGATCGATCGCGAGCAGGCGGCGGAGGTCGCGCGAGCTTTTGCCGAATGCGTCCGGGCGTTTTCCCGCAATGGCGCCCCGGTCCACCTACTGACCGCCGCGGGGGCCCTGGCGGGAGTCGGCGGGTTCGACGACCCGCGGGCCTCGAGACCCTGGGCGGTGGCGGCGCAGGCGGTGCGTCTGGCACTCGATGCGTCAGATTTGGCGTCACCCTGGCGCCGGCGGCTACTGGCCCTCGCCGAGGCGCTGCTGGCGGCTCCGGACCTGCGGCTGCGCGGCATTCCGGCGGAGCGCATCCTCGAAGGGCTGGTTGCACAGCATCTGAACGGGCTCTGATGCCGGCTCAAGGGTCTGGCGTTGATCTTGCACAAAGGGGCGCAGATGGCGATGCACGTTCGCCAGGCAAACTCACTCAAGGAGCCCAGAGTCATGCATTCGATCTCGTCTCGTAGCTTGGTGTTCGTCGCCCTCGCCAGCTTCGGCTTGGGCATGGCGGCAGTCGCCGCCGAAGCGCCGAAATCCGCAGCTCCGCCAGCGCCAGCGGCCAGTAGCGTGTTGGCCACGGTGGACGGCTCGCCGGTCACCCGACAGGAGATCGACGCCGCGATCGTGGAGCAGGTCGTCACGCGGCAGCCGAACGTACTCGACACCGTGCTCGCGCAAGTAATTGACAACCGAGTCCTCGACCTCGAGGCCGCGAAGCAGAAGATCACTCGTGACCAGCTCCTGGACCGCGAAGTGAAGGCCAAGATCACCCCAGTGACCGACGCCGAGATCGACGCGTTCTATGAAGAAAAGAAGGCCCAGATCAACGCGCCCAAAGAGCAGATCGCGGCGCAGATCAAAAGCTATCTCGAGAATCAGCGCCAGCAGGAGGCTTACGGCAAATACGTCCAGCAGCTGCGCGCCAGCCACGCGGTGAAGGACATGCTGGCCGACCAGCGCATCGCGGATGAAGCCGTCAAGGCGGTCGAGCGCCGCGGCCTGATCGAGAATACCGACGCGCCGAGCTTCGGCGCCAAGAACGCGAGCGTGGTCCTGGTCGAGTTCTCGGATTTCCAGTGCCCCTTCTGCGCTCGGGCGACGCCGGCGATCCAAGAGGTGAAGAAGAATTACGCCGACCGCGTAAGGGTCGTATTCCACCAGCTGCCCTTGAACTCCATCCATCCGTTCGCGCAGAAGGCCGCCGAAGCCGCGCTGTGCGCCGACGAGCAGGGCAAGTTCTGGGAGATGCATGACCTGCTTTTCAAGGAGCAGGACAAGCTCGCCGTGGGCGATCTCAAGGACAAGGCAACGCGGGTCGGCGTCAACGCCGACCAGTTCAATGGCTGCCTGGACGGCGGGAAGATGGCCGCCAAGGTGGCCGCCGAGGTCGACCTCGGCACGAAGCTCGGAGTGGGCAGGACGCCGACCCTGTATTTGAATGGCCGTGAAGTCGGCTACGACGGCTTGACCAAGGAAGTCGACGCGGAGCTCGCCAAGACCAAAAAATAGCCCCGCGGAGGCCGCACCGCGAGCGCAGTCGATTGCAAAAGCCGGCCCCCGGGCTGTACCATCAGGCCTCCTGCCGCGCGAAACGCTCGCTACGTTCCGCGGCCCCTGCCGCCAACATTCGTTTCAAGGAGTCGTGCAATGAGTTCATTCAGAGGTTCGCTTTCGAAGGTGCTCGGGCGCAGTCTGGCGTTCGCGGCACTGGTGACGCTGGCGGTCGGTTGTCAGGCCGGTGCCGCCGACGCCCCGAAGACCGCCGCCGCGGACGCGAAGGCCGCGCCCAAGGTGCTGGCAACCGTCAACGGTGCGCCGATTTCGCAGCAGGATGTCGAAGCCAAGGTCCTGGAGCAGGTCCTCCAGCGGCAGCCCAATCTGCTCGAGACCGCGCTCGCCCAGGTGATCGACGATCGTGTCCTCGACCTCGAGGCCGCCAAGCAGAAGCTCACCCGCGATCAGCTGGTGGAGAAGGAAGTGAAGTCCAAGATTGCCGTCGTGAGCGATGCCGACGTCGACAAGTTCTACGAGGAGAAGAAGGCCCAGATCCGCGCCCCCAAGGAGCAAATCGCGGGTCAGATCAAGACCTACCTCGAGAACCAACACCAGCAAGAGGGGTACGGCAAGTACATGGAGCAGCTCCGCACCCAGTACGCGGTGAAGAACCTGCTCGCCGATCAGCGCGCTGCCGACGAGGCGGTGAAGGCCACCGAGCGCCGGGCCCAGATCGAGGGCGGCGACCAGCCGACCTTCGGCGCCGCCAACGCCAGCGTGATCCTGGTCGAGTTCTCTGACTTCCAGTGCCCGTTCTGCAGCCGCATCATTCCGGCGATCGACGGCGTCAAGAAGAACTACGCCGACCGCGTGAAGATCGTGTTCCACCAGTTCCCGCTGAACTCCATCCACCCGTTCGCCCAGAAGGCGGCCGAGGCGGCGCTCTGCGCCCAGGAGCAGGGCAAGTTCTGGGAGCTGCACGACCTGCTCTTCAAGGAGCAGGACAAGCTCGACATCGCCGACCTCAAGGACAAGGCGACCCGGGCCGGCCTGAATGCCGAGCAGTTCAATAGCTGCCTCGACGGCGGCAAGATGGTCGCCAGGGTCGCCGCCGAAATCGAACTGGGCACCAAGATCGGCGTCCAGGGCACTCCGACCGTGTACCTGAACGGCCGTCAGGTGCAGGGTGGCGCGCTGCCGTACGAAGAGCTGGCGAAGGAAATCGACGCCGAGCTCGCGAAGACCAAGAAGTAGCCCGGAGCATTGTCCGTGTTTCGAAGGCCCCGGTGTTTTTCGGGGCCTTTCGCTTTCTCAACCTGTTGTGGCGACGCATAGGATGTCGCGGTGAGCTATCCAGAGCCGGTCTTCAAGCCGCTTCGTTTCGAGGAACTGCCCGCCGACGAAATGCGTCGTCGGGGCGCCGAGTTCGTCGCGCATTTAGAACGCCGGCGCAGCGTGCGGCATTTCAGCGCTCGCCCGGTGCCGCGCGAGTTGATCGAGTTGGCGATTCGCGCGGCGTCGACCGCCCCTTCTGGAGCTCACCGTCAGCCTTGGACGTTTGTGGTGGTGGGCGACTCCGCCCTCAAGAGCGAGATCCGGGTTGCCGCCGAGCGCGAAGAACACGAGAGTTATGTTGGAGGCCGCATGCCTCCGGAGTGGTTGGAGGCGCTGGCGCCACTAGGCACGGACTGGCGAAAGCCATTCCTCGAGATCGCGCCCTGGATCGTGGTGGTGTTCGAGCAACTCCATGGCTGGACCCCTGACGGCGGCAAGCGCAAGCACTACTACGTCAAGGAGAGCGTCGGAATCGCCTGCGGGATGTTCATCACCGCGCTGCACACGATGGGGCTGGTGACTCTGACTCACACCCCGAGCCCGATGAGGTTTCTCACTCAGCTCCTCGGGCGACCCGAAAACGAAAAACCCTTCATCCTGTTTCCGATCGGGTATCCGGCGGCGGACGCCGAGGTGCCCGACCTGGGCCGCAAGACTCTCGACCAGGTGGCGGTGTGGCACCTGGGCGAGGCGAGCCGCTAGCGGTCGAGCGCCCAGACTCCGAGCGCCTTTCCGGTCCCCCCCTCGTGGACTATCCGCATGGGGAGAGGGAGCAGGAATGGGTCGAGCTCGAGGTTCAACGGGCGCCAGCCGCCGGTCTCGACATCCGCATTGGCGTCGAGGTCCGGAAAGGTGGTGGCGATCAGGAAACGCGCGCCGCTGCGGCGGATGTTGGCGAGCAGCGCCAGCACGTCCTGGTGGCGAAGATGAACCAGGCAGTCGCGGCAGATCGCGGCGTCGCAATGCGGCAGTTGGTCGCGCACCGCGTTGAGGCAGAGGAATTGTCGGAGTCCACTGCCGTGCCGGCGCTCGAGGTCGGCGACGAGCTCGGGCACGACATCGACCCCGACATAGCGTTGCAGGGGTACGGCGAGGGCGCGCATCCAGTTGAAATCACCGCACCCGACATCCAGGAGAGAACGGACTTGGAGCTCGCCGAGCACGCGCTCGAGCTCGCCGCGAAACGTCTCGGCCCGGGCCAGCGTCGATCCTGGACCCGAGCGCGTCTCGGTCTCGCCCCAGCCGTTCGACCGGTAGATCGCGGAGAAGACGCGTCGCATGCGGCGCATGAGCAACCAGCGCGGCATGAAACGCCGCATGAGCTCGGGTTTCACCGGTCCGGACTCAGTAGAAGTCGGCGCAGGACAGGAAGTATCCGCAGCCCGGCCGTTCGCAGTAGAGCTTGCACTTGCGCTCCTGCAGCTCGCTGCCGCAGTTCGGACAGGTCCGCATGAGCGCCCCGGGATCGGCCTCGCGACGGGCGGATGGCACCTCGCAACGGGTCGATGGAGCGGCCGGCGGAGCGAGTCGTGACTCGGGCATCCATTGATTTTACTTCGGAAGGCCTTCGCTATACTTGCGACGTGAATCCTCCCAAGGCTCAGGAGGCGGCCGCGCCGCGGCCGCAGGCCCTTGTTTTGGCTGGCGGCAGCGGCACCCGGTTTTGGCCGTTGTCTCGCCGCAGTCGCCCCAAACAGCTGCTCGCGCTCGAAGGCAGTCGCAGCCTGCTCCAGGCGACCGTCGACCGCCTGGCGCCGCTCATCGAGCCGCATCAGATCTGGGTGGTAACAACCCGCGAGCTGGTGAAAGAGGTCCGCCGTCAACTCCCCGAGGTGCCCACGCGGCAGATCCTGGTCGAGCCGGTCGGACGCAACACCGCGCCGGCCATCGCCTGGTCCATCCGTTCCATGCCCGAGGAGCTCCGGCAGTCGGCGGTAGTGGTCTTACCCGCCGATCATCGGGTCGGAGATCCGGAAGTCTTCCGGCTGCGCTTGTCGCAAGCGATCGACGCGGTCTGCGAGCAGGACTTGGTGATGACCCTGGGCGTGGTCCCGCGCTGGGCTGAGACGGGATACGGGTATCTGCGCCTGGGACGGACGGTGGACGAGAAGACGGGAATGCGCTGGGTCTCGCGTTTCACCGAGAAGCCTGATGCCCGCACGGCGCGACGGTTCGTGAAGTCGGGCAACTATCTCTGGAACGCCGGCATTTTCGTGTTCCGGGGGGCCACGTTGTTGCGCCTGATTTCGGAGCTCGTGCCTGCTCTCCATGCCGGGATCGAACGCATCGCCGCCGCCCGCGGCAAGGATTCGCTCGCCGAGCTCTACCCGCGCTTGCCGGCGGCGCCCATCGACACCGCGGTGATGGAGAAGGTCGCGAAGCTGGCGACCCTGCCGCTGGACTGTGGGTGGAGCGATCTCGGCTCCTGGGCGGCCCTGGCTGAAGTGCGCCCCAAAGACGATCTCGGCAACGCGGTGGCTGGCGACGTGGTGGCGGTCGATGCGGCCGACAACCTGCTCTACGCCGAGCGTGGCACCGTGGCAGTGCTCGGCGTGAGCGACCTGGTCGTGGTGCGCACCGCCGACACCGTGCTCGTGCTGCCGCTCGCCAGGGCGCAGGAAGTGCGCCGCCTGTTGACCGAGCTCGAGAGCCGTGGACGGACGGAGCTGACTTGACATGGCCGCGCTTCCGTTCACCCACCTGATCGCGGCGGGGCTTTCCGAAGGAGAGGTTGCCGCCTTCCAGCGCCAGGTCGAGCGCGTCGCTCCCGGCCTGACCATCGAGAGCGTCGAACGCCTCGACGACCTTGACGCGCTGGCCCTGTTCGACGCCGGCTGCATCGTCGTCTTGCCGTTCGAGACCAAGCCGCTCAACGGAGTCGAGGAATTGCGGCGGTTGCGCAACCGCCAGGTGAACGTGCCGGCCTTGCTGCTCTTTCCGATGGCGGGTCCGGTCGAGACCGTGGCACTCGAGGAGCTCGGCGCGGTTGAAATTCTTCCGCTCGAGGGCTACACCGCGTTCGACCTGCGCCGTGCGCTCTTCGGCGTCGCCGCATCGCGAGCCCGAGCCGAGCGGGCGGTGGTGGGTGAGGAGCGCCTGCGCGAGATCGAAGAGCACCGACTGGAACATGCCAAGCGCTTGGAGGACATGAGCCGCCGGCTGGCCATGCAATCACTCGACGACGAGATGACTGGACTGCGCAATGAGCGCTACATGTTGCGCCGAGTGGCCGAGTCCGTGCGCCAGTCGCGCCGGCACGACTTGCCGCTCTCCTGCCTTCTGGTTGGTCTCGACAAGCTCGCAGAGACGCGCGAAAAGCTCGGCGGGGCGGCGGGCGAAGCGATGATCGTGTCGGCGGCGAACAAGCTCCGGCATGCCATCCGCGACACCGACCTGCTGTCGCGCTACGGACACGACGAATTCCTCATCCTGACGCCGCTCACCTCGGCGCAGGGCGCCGTCGCGGCGGCACGCCGACTGCGCGGCGTCATGGTTGGCCACTCGGTGGACTTTGACGGCCGCGCCTTGCCGCTCGGTATCTCGGTCGGTGTGGCGAGCTTCCGCCCCGAGATGGCGGGAGCGATCGAACTGATTCAGCTGGTCGCCGAGGCGCTCGCTCAGGCGCGCGAACGCGGTCGCACCGGAATCGAGGTTCTCTAGCCGTGCAGTGGAAGATGGCTCGTCCGAGCAAGTTCGCCGATTCGTTCAACCATTGGGCGTTGCGGCATGGTTTTCCTTTCCTGTTGAAGATCGCACCCCGGCTGCCGCGCTGGTTCAACTTGCTCGGTGCGCGTTTTGTCATCACCGTGGTGATGGGCTTCTACCATCCGCCGAAGCGGGCCATCGCCCACAATCTCTCGCGGGTGTTCGGCGTACCGGCCGGCTCCCGCCGGGTCCGGGTGGCGGTGCGGCGCATGCTCTACAACTTCGCCTGCTACTGGGTAGACCTCTTCCGCTTCGCCCAGCTGCCGCCGGCGCGGGCCATGGCGCTGGTCGAGAGCGTCTCCGGCCAGGAACACGTCGACCGCGCCCTTGCCGACGGCAAAGGCGCTCTGCTGCTCACCGCGCACCTCGGCAACTGGGAGCTCGGCGGCGTGTTCCTCAAGTTTCTCGAGCAGCCCGTTTCGATCGTCTACGTGCCCGATCAGTTCGAGGACGTCGAACGGTGCCGCCAGCTGCTGCGCCGCGCCACGGGAGTCGATGAGATTCCCATTCAGCCCGGCGACATGTTCACCAGCCTGGCGGCGCTGCGCGCCCTGCGCGACAACCGCCTGCTCGCCTTGCAGGGCGATCGCGATTTCAACGACAAGGGCGAGTGGCTGGATTTTCTCGGCGCGCCGGCGCCCTTTCCGCTGGGGCCGTTCATCCTCGCGGCGCTCACCGGCGCTCCGCTCTTGCCCTCGTTCATCACCTACACCACGGGACAGCGCTTCGCGATCGAGATCGGCGAGCCCATCGTGGTCGAGAACACCGGCAACCGCGACGCCGATGTCCGCCGGGCGCTCGAGCGCTGGGTGGTGGTGCTCGAGCAGGCGGTGCGCCGCTGGCCGACACAGTGGTATACGTTCTACGACTTCTGGCAGCGCTCGCGTGCTCCCCAGGCGGTCGAGAACGCTCGTCGAGAAGCGGTTTGATCCAGCCGGTTCTCCTCACCGCGTCCGCCGCAGCCTCGCGCGAGCTGCTGCTCTCTGACCTAGCGGTTCCGTTGCCCCTCGATTTTCTGTCCCCGGGCAACGGGCCCTGGGAAACCGAGATCGGATTCGGCAAAGGCCGCTACTTGCTCCGCCGAGCCGGTGAGTCTCTCGAGCGCCGATTCCTCGGCATCGAGGTGGTTTCGGAGTACTACCGTCGCGTCGCCACGCGCGCGCGCAAGCGCGACCTCGCGAATCTCGTCGTGGTGCGCGGCGAAGCGCTCTTCCTCCTCGCCACGGTGCTGCCGCCGGCTTTCGCCAGCGTTGTGCACGTTTACTTTCCCGATCCCTGGCCCAAACAGCGCCATCAGAAGCGGCGCCTCTTCGACCCCGAGACCGTCGACCTCGTGCTCGGCATTCTGGCGCCCGGTGCGACGCTCAACTTCGCTTCGGACTTCGTCGAATACGGCGAGCTGGTGGAGCGCATCCTGCGCGGTGTTCCGAGTCTCACCGTGGAGCGCCTGGCCGGCGGCTGGCCGGAGGGCCCGCGCACGCACTACGAGGCGAAGTACGTGTTCGAGGGCCGGCCGATCGTTCGCCTGCGCTGCACGAAGATCTAGCTCGCGAGGCTCGCGGTCCTCTCGAAGCCCCTGGTATTCTGCGCGCCGATGCGCGGTCTGCTGGCGCTCCTCCCCTGTTTCCGGCCTTACCGTTACCGAGTCCTCGGCGGCGTCATCGCCATCCTGATTCGGGCGCTGGTGGGTCTGATGGCCCCGCTGCTGGTGGGGCGAGCCGTGGATGCCTTCCGACGCGAGACCTCGGCGCGCGCCTTGCTGACCTACGCCGGCCTCCTGGTCGCGGTCGCCATCGTCCAGGGAGTGTTCAGCTACTGGCAACGCAAGGTGCTGGTCGCGGTGTCGCGTGACATCGAGTTCGATCTGCGCAATCAGTACTTCGCGCAGCTCGAGCGGCTGCCGCCCTCCTTCTATCAGACGAGCTACACCGGCGACTTGATGGCCCGCGCCACCAGCGACTTGCAGGCGGTACGCATGCTCTGCGGGCCGGCCATCATGTACGCCTCGAACACGATTTTCGAGGCCGCGGGCTCGTTGTTCTTCATGACTCGCATCCACTGGCAGCTCACGCTCTTGGCGCTCGCCACCATGCCCCTGGTGGTGGTCGCCACCCAGGTCTTCGGACAGCGTATCCACCGCCTGTTCGAGCGCGTGCAGGAGCGCTTCGCGGCGCTCTCGGCGCGCGCCCAGGAGAGCTTCGCCGGAGTCCGCGTGGTGCGCGCCTACGCCCAGGAGTCGGCCGAGAGCGAGTCCTTCTCGCGCATCAACGACGACTACCTGTACGAGAACCGCCGGCTGATCCGCTGGAACTCCGCCTTCCACCCGATGCTGCAAATGCTGGCCGGCGTTGGTTTCGCGCTGGTTCTCTGGTACGGCGGCGAGCTCGCGCTCAGCGGTGAGATCACCGTCGGCCAGTTCGTTACTTTCAATCTCTTTCTGGGCCAGTTGGTCTGGCCGATGATCGCCATCGGCTGGGTAATCAACCTGGTGCAGCGCGGCGCGGCTTCGTTCTCGCGCATGCGGGCCGTGCTCGACGCGGTGCCGGCGGTCGGCGACGAGGCGCCGCTCGAAGAGCTGGGCACCGTGCGCGGCGCAATCTCGTTTCGCCACTTGACGTTCCGCTACCAAGGCGCGCCCGAGACTGCGCCTCCAGCGCTCGAACGGCTCGATCTCGAGATCCCGGCGGGACACACCGTGGCAGTGGTCGGGCGCACCGGGGCGGGCAAGAGCACCCTGCTATCTCTCGTGCCCCGTCTCGCCAACCCGGAGCAGGGCTCGCTATTCCTCGATGACCACGATGTGCGGCGGCTCGCGCTGCGGGATCTGCGCGCGGCCATCGCGGTCGTACCACAGGAGAGCTTCCTATTCTCGGGCTCGCTGCACGACAACATAGCGTTCGGCAGGCCAGAAGCGACGCGCGTCGAAGTCGTGCGTGCGGCGCGACTCGCGGGCCTCGAGGACGACCTGACGACCTTCCCGGCTGGTCTCGATACCGTGGTCGGCGAGCGCGGCATCACGCTTTCGGGCGGCCAAAAGCAGCGCGTTGCTCTGGCTCGCGCACTCCTGCTCGAGCGGCCGATTCTGATGCTCGACGACTGCCTGTCCGCGGTCGACACGCAGACCGAGGAGCGCATCCTGCGCAATCTGCGCGAGGTCTTCGCCCGGCGTACCGTTTTCCTGGTGTCGCATCGCGTGTCGACGGTGCGCAACGCTGACACCATCGTCGTGCTCGAGCAGGGTCGCATCGCCGAACGCGGCACGCACCAGGAGTTGGTGGCCCGTGGCGGTCTCTATGCCGAGCTCGCCGAGCGCCAGCAACTCGAAGAGGAGCTCGCCGCGGTCTAGCCCAAAGGCGCCGCCCTGGGTTGGTGTCTGAGCTAGTGTGCTCGTCGTGGGCACGGGCAGAGTGTTAATCACCGGCGGGACTGGATTCATCGGCCGCGCGCTGTCCGTCGAGCTGGCGGCCGCGGGCTACGAGGTCGTGGTGGTGTCACGGGATCCGGCCCGCGTCGCGGGCCTTCCAGAGGCCGTCCGCCTCGAACGCTGGGACGGGAGTACCGCGGCCGGCTGGGGCGGTCTCGTCGACGGCGCGTTCGGCGTGGTCAATCTCGCCGGCGACAACATCGGAGCCGGACGCTGGAGCGCGGCGAAGAAGCGCCGGCTGCGAGACAGTCGGCTCCGTGCCGGGCACGCCGTGGTCGAGGCGGTGCGCGCGGCGAATCGCCAGCCCCAGGTAGTCATCCAGGCTTCCGCGGTGGGCTATTACGGCGACCGCGGCGACGAGGTGCTGGACGAGACCTCGCGGCCCGGTAGGGGATTCCTCGCCGAGACCTGCGTCGCCTGGGAGGCCTCGACCGCGGCGGTCCAAGAGCTTGGGGTGCGCCATGTGGTGGCGCGCTCAGGGATCGTCCTCGGCCGCGAGGACGGCGCCTTGCCGCGGCTCGTCCTGCCCTACCGAGTTTTCGTCGGCGGTCCACTGGGCGATGGCCGGCAATGGATGCCGTGGATTCACCTCGCCGACGAGATCGCCGCGCTGCGCTTTCTGCTGGAGCAGGAGGCGGGTGGCGCGTTCAACCTAACGGCGCCGCAGCCGCTCCCGAACGCCGAGTTTGGTCGCTCTCTTGCATCCGTTCTTCATCGGCCGAGTGTCTTTCGCGTGCCGCAGTTCGTGCTGCGCGCCGCGCTGGGTGAGATGTCCGAGATCGTCCTGGCGGGCCAGCGCGCGCTGCCTCATGGACTTCTTGCGCTGGGATTTGGGTTTCGATTCAACGAGGCGCGCGCGGCGTTGGTCGACTTGCTCGATTGAGATGGAGATGATCGTGAGAACTTGGCGGCGGACGGTTCGGGTCGCGACAATAACGACGTTGTCGGCTACGGCTGTGTTCGGCGCGGTGCCGAAAGCGCCGCCAGCGCCGACTCGCAGCACCGAGTTGCACGGGCAAGTGTCGGTACGCGAGGTCGAGATCAGCGTCGCTCTGCCGGACGACATTTCTCTCTTCAGGCTGCGCTCGCTCGGCGGCGCCGACTTCATCGTGCTCCGCGACGGAAAAGAACAGCCGGTCGCCCGCGCCGAGCGCTCCCGCGGGGATGACCGGCCCTGGAGGGCGGTGATCTGGCTGGATGACTTGCTCGCCGCGCCCGAATCCCTGAACTCCTGGGCCCAGGCGCTCGGCGAGCGGGCCAAGGATCTCGCGAAACTGGGGAGCGTCGAGATCGTCGTCGCGGATCCGCTTCTACACACGGCCCTGGCGGCGACGAGCGATGCACGCGCGATCAAGGCCGCGCTGGAAACCGCGGGAGCGGCCGCGCGGAGCCGTGCTGGAGCCGGGAGCTCGAAGTGGAAACCGCCGGGTGCGGCGGAGCTTCAAGCCGAGCTTGTCCGCCTGGTCGACTGGGTCGCCGCGCGCCGTGCGGTCGGGCCGCGCGCCTTGTGGCTGGCCATCGACGGCCGGCCCATGCCGATGGCGGCGGTCGGGCAGCTTTACTCGGCGATTCCGGCCGTCGGTGAAGACGAAGCGGTGACGGCGCTGCGAAGCCTCGGGCTGGGATTGGCGGGTACGGGATGGACGACCCTGGCCTTGACCACGCCAATTCGCAAGTCGACTGGCGGTACGGAGAGTCCCGAGAGCTCCTACGACCGGTGGCACCGGGAGGTCCTACCCAACAAACCCGATCGATTGGCGATCTCTCTATTCCGTTGGCCGCCGCTGCGGAGCCGGAGCGTGTTCGATTCGCGCACCCTGGATGCCGAGCTCGATCCGGCGCTTGCCGCGCCGCGGCTGGTGGCAGAGCAGAGCGGAGGCTACATGCTGCCGGGTCCCTGGGAGCTCCGCCCCACGCTCGATCAGTTGGCCGAGCGGTGGCGAGTGTGGATCCGCGCCGACGAGGCGCCGGACGGCAAGCTGCACACCCTCTCGGTCATGCTCAAGAAGGGTGGCGAGCTGCGCTCGACCCGGTGGCTGTTGTCCCCGGCGCCTGAATCCCCAGAAGGTCAGTGAGAACCCCGCCGAGATGGCCTGAGGCGCGCCAAATTGACCGCGCTGGGTGGCGCTCCCCCCGTCGCGACGGTCCTTGCGTCTTGGCGCGCCTTATGCAGCGATCGAGATATCACGTCAGATCTGTCCTGCATGGAGCAGGGCAACGCCTGGAGGAACTCGCATGAAGAAGCTCGCTATCGTGTTTGGAGTCCTGGCAGTTTGCTTGATCGCCGTCGCCGTGCAGCCGGTGTCCGCCGCCGCCCAGGCGGGAACCTGGTCGGGTTGGATCTCTGACTCGCATTGTGGCGTCAAGGGCGCCGGAGAGAAGCACACCAAGGAGTGCGTCGCCAAGTGTGCGAAGGACGGCAAGGTGCAGTTCGTGGCCGACGCCGACAAGAAGATCTACGACATCGACAAGGCGCACTGGGACGAGGCCATGGGCCACGCTGGCCACTTGGTCGAGGTCACCGGCTCGATGGACAACGGTGCGATCACGATTACGAAGATCGCAGCCACTGCTCCGGTCGGCAAGTAAGAAGAAGTTTTCGCCGGCGGGCTCGAACGGAGCGCGCGGCGAGCAGGACAACGGGCGCGGGAATGTCTTCCGCGCCCGTTTCATTTTCGGGCCGTGAGTCAGGTCGCCGCAGGTGCCGGGTGCCAGAGGCGGTGGATCTCCTGTGCCACCACTCCGCGCAGGGTCCCGGGGGTGTAGACCCGATAGCGCTCGATGCGCGTCAGGTGGCGGATGAACTGGCTCGCCTGTTCCATGGGCTCGAGATCGCCGTCGAACCGGCGCACCAGAACGCGGCTCCGGCCGAGCCGGTGGGGGTCCTTACTCGAGTTGGAAACCAGGATGTTGCCGGCGCCGAATCGCTCCCGCAGATCGGGCACCATACTCTCGAACGCCTGCCGTTCCTCGGCCGAGATGTGTTCGTCGGTCTGGAATGCTAACGGCCACTGCTCGCGATGCGTCACCGCGCGCGCATGCGGGCTGTGGCCGAGCCGCATCTCCGCCAGCACGCTGACGTCGTCTTGGAGCAGGAAGGCCTCGGGGTCCGCCGGCCAGCGGCGGCCCTGCTCGGCGAGCCATTCGTTGAGGTGGAGCTCCAGCGCCTTGCCGGTGACGTTGAAGTACACCTGGGTGAACATGTAGTAGCGCGCCAGCACCAGTGCTTCCAGGGCATGCACGCCGCCTTCGTCGACGCCAATTCCATACTCGCCGGTGCTCGGGTCCTGTAGCGGCAGGATGGTGTCGAGGACGCGCTCGAGATCGTACGTCCCGTAGCGCACGCCGCAGAACAGGCTGTCGCGCAGCAGGTAGTCCATCTTGTCGGCGTCGAGCTCGCCGGAGACGATCTTGGCCAGCAGACGCTCCTTGGCATCGGCGCCGCCGGCAAGGAGCGAAGCGATGCGCTCGGGCTCGAGGCCGTCGCCGTGGGCAGCGAACGCGGCGCGGATCTCGGGCAGAAGGATCAGGCGCCGCGTCATCTCCTCGTGGTCGATGTGCTCCTCGAAGAGGTCCTCGGCGGAATGGCTGAACGGTGCGTGGCCGATATCGTGCATCAAGGCGGCGGCGCGCACCAGGCGCCGGTCCGGTCCGCGCCGGTCGGGATCGAGTATGCCGGCGCCCTTTGCCGCCAGAGCATCGTAGACGCGGCCCGCGAGCTCCATCGCGCCGAGCACGTGCGCGAAGCGGCTGTGCTCGGCACCCGGAAAAACCAGGTAGGTGAATCCCAGCTGATGGATGGACCGCAGGCGCTGGAGCGGCTGGGTGTTGATCAGCGCCGCCTCGAGCGCGTCGGCGCGGATGAATCCATGCACCGGGTCGCGCAGGGTGAGCATCAGTTGCTCTCGGCGCCGGCGGCGAGGTGGCGAAACGGGCGCAGCAGGTCGAGCACGCGGGCCCGGCTGCGCAGGATCGACTGCACGCTCTGGGCGCGTTCCGGCAGGTCGGCCGCCAGCAGTTGCAGCTTCCGCAGCGGTGGCACGTCGAGCTCGGCGGCGAAGCGATTCACCAGGGCTTCGGTCGAAACTTCGCGCGCCAATTCCTCGAGGTCGCCGTCCCCGAATTCGAACCGCTCGCCGAGGTCGACTCGCAACTGCGCCGCGCTGGCGAGGATCTCCTTGCGGTACACGATCAATTCGCGGTCGTCGTTTGCGGCCGTGCTTTCGGTCCAGCGCCGGACTCGCGCCAGGCGGTACGGACGCATGCTGAATTCATCCCCGAATTCTTCGGTCACCTCGAAGCGGAAGTCGCCGCGCAGGACGATGTTGGAACGCCCATCGGGAAGCAGCTCGACGTGCTCCAACCGTCCCGCCGTGCCCGCCGAATAGACCGGAGGACGTCCCTCGTAGTCTTCCTCCCATCCCGGCTGCAGGAGAACCATGCCGATCCAGGCTCCGCCCGCGACGCCTTGGAGATCCCGAACCATCTGGCGGTAGCGAGGCTCGAAGACCTGCAGCCGGAGCTCGGTACGTGGGAAGTGAACCACGTCCGGCAGGGGGAAGAGCGGCAGGCTGCAGATTCGTTCGCCGCGGTTAGCCACGGGAAAATGATAGCGCGCCCGGTTCGAAACACCGCGCGAGGCGTCATTCGCCGCTCGACAGAACGAGCGGAGCCTGGGTGCTGAATGCGGCCGAAAGGGCCGCGGCGCGCTGCAACAACAGCGCCGCAAGCAGCGTGGCAGCGATCAGCGCCGGTCGGCGGAGACTCCGGGGAAGCCAGCGAGCGCTGGCAAAGAGCAGAGTCGCCGCGGCCACGGTCAGTCCATCGCCGCCGAGCGCGAGCGTCGAGCCGAGCCGAGACGGCAGGAGAAATGGATAGAGGATGAGGCCGGCCGCGGCGAGGACGCCGAGCCGCGGTCGCGCGGCGGACAGAGTTTCACCCGCGCCAAGGCTGATGCCCAGTCGGCAGGCCGTGGTCGCCGCCAGGAGGGGCCAGATCGTCGACGCTCCCGCGTTGCGCAAGAGCTCGCCCACGAGGGCGCTGCCGAGCGCGCCCAGCGCTCCGCAAGCGCCGACGATCCGTCGCTCGATCGACGAGAGCCTGTTGCCGGCCGCGAACAGTGCCGCATCGGACAGCAACGCGAGAACGAGCAGAGCCAGCGCCCCGCGTGCAGTCCAGCTGGGAGGCAGTCCCGGACCGAGGCCGGCTGCGAGCACGGTGTCGAGATCGAGCCGGAGTGCACCGATCGACAGCGTCAAACTGGAGAGGGCGAGCGGCAAGGCCCAAAGCCGCCACGAGCTCTTGGGCAATTCGGAGGCCCGCCAGAACGCTGGCGCCATAGCTCCGTGGGCACCCCAGGCGACCAGCGCCAGCACCACGGTGATCCAGCTCAGCAACATGGCCCCAGCCTCTCGACATCGGCCTCCTGGCCGACCCGTGCGAGCAGACTCCCGACCGTGGCGCCGTCCGGGGGTACGGAGAGCTCGGCGTCGAGCTCGGCCAGGGGCGCCAACACGAAGCGGCGTTCCCGCAGGCGGGGGTGAGGCAGAGTCAATCGAGGGTCGTTTGAGACGACATCGCCGTACAACAGCAGGTCGATGTCGAGCACGCGTGGCCCATGGCGGACCCCGCGTTGACGACCCGCCAACGTCTCGAGATCGAGGGCGAGGTCGAGCAGCGCGCGGGCCGGCAGCCCGCTGAAGCCGACTACCACGGTGTTCAGGAAATCGGGTTGGGGAATGTTCGAGATCGGGCGCGTTCGATACAGCGAAGCGACTCGGCCCTCGAAAAGCGCGTCTCTCAGCAGGGCGGCGGCGGCCGCAAGCGCGGTCGCCGAATCGCCGAGGTTGGCGCCCAGCCCATACGCGACCCGCGCCCTATTCTTCGTGGTCGTCACCGAAGTCGTCGGACTCGGTGTCGTCGTCTTCGCTGGCGGCGTCCTCGTCATCGGCGACCACGGCGACGTCGTCGCCGGCCGCCGCCACGTCGTCATCCGCGACGACGGTGTCGCGGCGCACGGCCTCTTCCTTGCGACGTTTGCGGGCCGCGGAGATGTCGTGCGTTTCGGCGGCTTTTTTGCCGTCCTTCTGATTGGCTCCGCACTTGGGGCAGATGGCCTCGGACTTGCCGAAGTCGTAGAACTTTGCCCCGCAGTTGTAGCAGTCGTGTTTGTTTCCTAGCTCTGGCATCGGTATGTCTCGCTCAATGGTGCTTTCTCGAGGCTCGCCGGGTCAAACGAAGCGAGGCGGCGGCAAGCTAACATCCGCCTCCACGGCAGTCAACCGGCGCGGTGCCTGGCGTCCGCTCGGCCGGCCGAATGCTACGATCCATTTCCGCGGCTCAGTTTGCCGGGGACTCGAAACATGCCATCCATCCGCAAAAAACGCCAGTGCGCCGTCGGGTTGCTCGCCCTGCTCTGGGCGTCGTCCGTCCTCGCCGCGCCGTTGCCCGACCCGGCGGACCCGGAGCTCGCCGCCAACGCGCGCTTGCCGGCGTTGCTCGAGCGGGTGAAGGAACAGCAGAAACACCTGCAGACCCTCGAGGCCCAATTCATCCAGCACCGAGAGAGCTCGATGTTGGCGGAGCCCGAGGAGGCCAAGGGGCAGTTCTCGTTCCAGGCCCCCGACCGGGTGCGATGGGAGTACACCTCGCCCAAGGGCATGACGGTGTTGATCGTGGGTGAGCAGATGACCACTTGGTACCGCGATCTGAATCGCGCCGACAAGGTGAACGTGGGCAAGTATTCGAGCCAGGTCCTGCGCTATCTGGGCGCCAGCGGCTCCCTTGAAAGCCTGGGCCAGTACTTCGACGTCACTCTCGTGCAGCCCAAGGACAAGGCCGAACCCTTCCGGCTCGAGCTGGTGCCGCGGTTCGCGCGCATCGCCAAGCGACTGAAGCACATGACGCTATGGATCGACCGCGAGCAGTACCTGCCCATTCGCCTGAGCTACACCGAGGCCGACGGCGACGGCACCGAGTACAGATTCGTCGGGCTGCGGATGAACGCGCCGCTCCCCGCCGACCGCTTCGCTCTCGAGCTGCCGCCCTCGGTGCAGGTACGCACGATCGACCTCGGACAGAGTCAGTCGAGTCAGTGAACCTGAAGTTCGAGGTCCTGCAGACCGCGGGCCGGGCTCGCCGCGGCCGCCTGGGCACGCCGCACGGTGTTATCGAGACCCCGGCCTTCATGCCGGTCGGCACGCTCGGAGCCGTCAAGGGCGTGACGCCCGACCAGCTCGAGAATGCGGGCGCCAGCGTGATGTTGTGCAATCTCTATCACTTGGCGGTCCGCCCGGGAATCGACACCATCGAGCGCCTGGGAGGCCTGCACGCCTGGAATGGCTGGCGGCGCCCGATACTCACCGACAGCGGTGGTTTTCAGGTCATGAGCCTGGCCAAGCTGCGGGCCCTGGACGAGGGCGGCGTGACCTTCCGCAGCCACGTCGACGGCGCGGCGCTCCGGTTCTCGCCCGAAATCGTGGTGGATCTCCAGCGGCGCCTGGGAGTCGACGTGGCGATGATCCTCGACGAATGCGCGCCCTGGCCGGTGAGTGTCGAAGGCGCCGCCGCGGCGGTCGATCGCACCGAGCTCTGGGCGCGGCGCGCCCGTGAGGAGTGGGCCTCGCGGCCGGGGACGGGCGGCCTGTTCGGCATCGTCCAGGGCAGCGTCTACCCGGAGCTTCGGGACCGCGCGGTGGCATCGATCCGGGCGCTCGACTTCGACGGCGTCGCGATCGGCGGAGTCTCGGTCGGCGAGCCCGCGGCGGACCGGCGTCGGGTGGTCGAACACACCGCACCGCAGCTGCCGGCGGAGAGGCCGCGCTACCTGATGGGCGTCGGCACCCCGCTCGACCTGTTGCATGGTGTACTGCATGGCATCGACCTCTTCGATTGCGTGCTGCCTTCGCGGAACGCGCGCCACGGGATGCTCTACGGCCGCGACGGCGTTGTGCGGATCAAGAACGCGTGCTACCGAGAGGATCCTGGACCGATCGATCCGGCCTGCGGATGCCCGGTGTGCCAGCGCGGCGGCAGGGCGTTCCTGCACCATCTGATTCGCTCCGGCGAGATCACCGGCGCGGTGCTCGCGACCCTGCATAACCTGCGCTTCTTCCTTGACTTCATGGGCGAACTGCGGCAGGCTCTTGCGTCTGGCTCGCTTGACGAGTTCGCGTCGAGTGCTATGCGGCGGCTCGGCTCAGAGGGCCGGTCCCCATCAACCCCCTCCACCTAGGGAGCCCGCCCTGACAAGGGCAGCGCGGTCGCCCCGCTCCGGCGGGACCGGCGAGGTAGAGGCACGAGAGGCTTGAATCTGATGAACACGCCGTTCTTCTTGCTCGCTCAGGCACCGCCCGCGGTCTCGCCTTTATTCCAGTTCGCGCCGATCGTCCTGGTTTTTGGCATCTTCTATTTCCTGCTCATCGCACCGATGCGCAAGAAGCAGAAGGCCGTGCGGGCGATGGTCGAGAACCTGAAGCGCGGTGACAAGGTGATCACCAGCGGCGGCATCTACGGCGAAGTCTCGGCGGTCGAAGGAAACATCGTCTATCTGAAAGTGGCCGACTCGGTGAAACTCAAGGTGGCGAAGTCCGCCATCGCCGGTCTCGAAGGCGGCGAGCAAGAGGGGGTTGCCAAGTGAACAAGAGTCTGTTGTGGCGAGGAGTCTTCATTGCGGCGCTGGTCGCGCTCGCCATTTTCAAGCTGTATCCGCCGCAGGAGAAGATCAGTCTCGGCCTCGACTTGCGAGGCGGGACGTATCTGTCGCTGCGTGTCCAGACCGAGGACGCCCTGCGCTCCGAGACCGACAAGGACATGGAACGTCTGCGCGCCGATGTCACCACCGCCGGCATCGCAGGAGTCGAGACCCGGCGTAGCGCCGACACCGCCTTCGAAGTGCGCGGAGTCTCGGTCGACAAGGAGTCGCTGGTCGCGGGTGTGGTCCAAAAGTCGCTCGGCGATGCCGCCTGGAACTGGAAGCGCGACGGTGATCACTTGTTGTTCGAGATGCAAGCCGCCAACCAGGCCGACATTCGCAAGCAGGCCGTCGAGCAGGCGCAGATCACCATCCGCAACCGCATCGACGAGTTCGGCGTGGGCGAAACCTCGATCACCCGCCAGGGCATCAACAGCGACCGGCTGGTCGTGCAGCTCCCCGGTGTCGACGATCCGGAGCGCGTCAAGCGCCTGATCAAGAACACCGCGTTCCTGGAGTTCCGCATTGTGGACTTTCCGACCGCGGGCGGTGGCACGAGCAAGGAGCAGCTCGATGCGCACTACGCCGGCAAGGTCCCGGACAACGTCGAGATCATGACCGGCGAGGGTCGCGACCGTCAGGGCCGCTCGACCGGCGAGATCTACTACGGTATCCAGAAGCGTCAAGTGATCACCGGACGCGACTTGAAGAGCGCGCGCCCCGGCCTTGGCCAGTACAACGATCCGGTGGTGAATTTCAGCCTGACCGCCGACGGCGGCAAGCGTTTCGGCGAAGTGACGGGAGCGAACGTCGGCCGCGGCCTGGCCATCGTCCTCGACGGCAAGGTGATGTCCGCCCCCGTGCTCAATAGCCGGATCACGGATTCCGGCCTGATCGAAGGCAAGTTCACCCAGCGCGAGGTCGAGGATCTCGCGAACGTGCTCCACTCGGGCGCGCTTCCTGCCGGCATCACCTACCTCGAAGAGCGCAGCGTCGGTCCGTCGCTCGGCGCTGACGCCATCAAGCAGGGTTTGCAGGCCGGTTTGCTGGGCGCGCTGCTGGTCGTACTGCTGATGCTCCTGGTCTACAAAGGCAGCGGGCTGAACGCGATCTTCGGATTGGCGATCAACCTGACCCTGATCTTCGGCTGTCTCGCCTACTTCCACGCCACGCTGACCTTGCCGGGTATCGCCGGCATCGTGTTGACCATCGGTATGGCGGTAGACGCCAACGTGCTGGTCTTCGAACGCATCAAAGAAGAGTTGCGGGCTGGACGCACGGTCAAGGCGGCGATCGATGCCGGCTTCGATCGCGCGCTACCCTCGATTCTCGACGCGAACATGACCACCATGATCGCCGCTCTCTTCCTCTTTCAATTCGGCACCGGTCCGGTGCGCGGCTTCGCCGTCACTCTGACGATCGGCATCATCGGCACCGTATTCACCGGCATCTTCGTCAGCAAGTGGCTGTTCGAAGTCCTCTTTGCCCGCCGTGAGCGGGTCGACACGATCTCGATCTAAGGGCCGCGCAACGGCGAACCGAGGAGCTCAATAGACATGGACATCCTGCGCGGCACGAACATCGATTTCATGAAGTATCGGAAGTTCTGGGTCTGGGTATCGATCGCCATGGTCCTGGTCGGATTGGTAGCGATTTTTGCCCCGATCAAGCTCAACATGGGCATCGACTTCAAGGGCGGCACGCAGCTCACCCTCAAGTTCCAGGACCGTCCGGCGATCGACGAGTTGCGCACCCTGGCCGAATCTGCCGGCGCGCGTGACGTACAGATTCAGAGTTTCGGGCGGGCTGAGGAGAACGAGGTGATGGTCCGTACTTCGGTTGCCGAGGGGACCGAGGAGGGCACTGCGCCGAAGGTCTTGAACGCTCTGAATGGCAAGTTCAACGCCGGGCTCGCGGGCGTCGATCTCAACCAGATCGGCACCGATGCGTTGATCACTCAGCTGCAGCAGATGGATCCGCTGGCCCTGGGAGCGGGGTCGCCCACCGCGGCGCAGGAGTACGACAAGGTCAGTAAGCAGATCCTGGCGGCGCGCAAGGATCACCACATGCTGACCTCGTTCGACCAGATCACGGGCGTCGACGCGCGGGTCATCGCCAAGCTCAAGGAGCAGACCCACCTCGGTCGCTTTGCCGTCCTGTCGGTGGAGAACGTCGGTCCCCAAGTGGGCTCCGAGCTGCGCAAGAAGGGCTTGCTCGCGGTGTTCTGGTCGCTGGCCGGCATGCTGGTCTACATCTGGTTCCGCTTCGAGCTCGAGTACGGCGTCGGCGCCACGATGGCCACGATCCATGACATCTTGGTGACGATCGGCTTGTTCGCGATCTTCGGCTTCGAATGGAATCTGACGACCATCGCCGCCTTCCTTACCTTGATCGGCTATTCGGTGAATGACACGGTCGTCACCTTCGACCGTCTGCGCGAGAACCTGCGCAAGAGCCGCGGCGAACCGTTGATCGACTCGATGAACAAGAGCATCAACCAGACGCTTTCGCGAACGATCCTTACCGGCGGCACGGTGATTCTCGCCGCCGGCGCGATGTTATTCCTCGGCGGCGACGTGCTGCGCGGCATCGCCTTCGTGCTCTTCGTGGGTGTGATCGTCGGCACCTATTCTTCGATCTACGTCGCGAGCCCGTTCGCCTTGGCCTGGGCCACGCGCTTCGGCCAAAAGGGGAAGATGAAATCGGGTGGCGTTGCCGGCAAGGCGGTGGGTCCCTCGACGACCTCGCCCCGTCCGACATCGACCGGTCCCGCGAAGGGCGCCGGCAACGGCAAGAAGGCCGCTTCGGGCCGCTAGACACCCGCGCTTTGCCAGTCTGACCCGGAGAAGGGCGCTCGCTTGCGGGCGCCCTTTCCATATCCGGACATATACTTCGTCAAGAGAGCGGCTCGGGTGCGCTCTTGCCTCCCGATGCCTCTCTTGCGCTCCAAGGAACTTCGCCCTCCAATTCAAGCCCGGGCGCAGGTGCGCTTCGAGGACATCGTCGCCCGCCTCGAGGAAACTGGGCGCACGTACGACCCCGCGCTCCTGCGCGAGGTCTACGAGTTCTCGGCCGAGAAGCACAAGACTCAGGTCCGTCGCTCGGGTGAGCCCTACCTGACGCACCCTCTCCACGTGGCCTGGTTGCTCGCCGACTTGAAGCTGGACGCCACCTGTGTCGCCGTAGGGCTGCTCCATGACGTGCTCGAGGACACCCTGGCGACCCGCGAGGAGCTCGAAGCGCGCTTCGGCGCGGAGATCTCGGGGCTGGTCGACGGTGTCACCAAGATCGGCAAGCACGCGTACGTGCGTCGGGACCAGGCGCAAGCCGAAACCTTCCGGAAGATGATCCTGGCGTCGACAAGAGATATCCGGGTCATCCTGGTCAAGCTGGCGGACCGTCTCCACAACCTGGAGACTCTCGAGCACCTGTCGCCGGAGTCTCGCCGGCGGATTGCGCAGGAAACCCTCGAAATATACGCCCCCATCGCCCATCGCCTGGGCATGGCGCGGGTCAAGGGAGATCTCGAGGATCTCGCCTTCTTCTATCTATACCCGCACCAGTTCGCGGCGCTCAAGTCCAAAATCGACGAGAAGCTCAAACTGGGTCAGGACGCGATCCAGGACATCCACGCCCGTCTGGAGTCCAGCCTGCGCGAGGCGGGTATCGAGTGCGAGATCAGTTTCCGCGTCAAACGCTTCTATTCAGTGCATCAGAAGCTGCATCGCCAGGGCATCGACGTTTCGCAGCTCTACGACTACCTGGCGTTCCGTGTCGTGACGGTTTCGTTGCGCGACACCTACGCGGCCCTCGGCGTCGTGCATCAGTCGTGGCGGCCGATTCCCGGCCGGTTCAAGGACTACATCGCGATGGCCAAGCCCAACCTCTATCAGTCGCTCCATACGACGGTGGTGGGCGACCGCGGGCAGCCCTTCGAAGTCCAGATTCGTACTCGCGAGATGGATGCGGTCGCCGAGGAAGGGATCGCGGCGCATTGGCGCTACAAGGAAGGCAAGCTCGAGCCTCGGGCGGGCGACGGCAACATCGTGTGGCTGCGCCAGCTGCTCGAGTGGCAGCAAGAGGTCGCCGACCCGCGCGAGTTCATGACCGCGCTCAAGATCGATCTCTATCCGGACGAGGTGTACGCCTTCACTCCTCGGGGGGAGGTCTTCTCCTTCCCCCGCGGGGCCACGCCACTGGATCTCGCCTATCGAGTGCACACTGACCTCGGGCACCATTGTGTCGGCGCCCGCGTGAACGGGAAGCTGGTGCCATTGCGCACCGCGTTGCAGAACGGCGACATGGTGGAGATCCTGACCAGTCCGCAGCGCAATCCCAGCCGCGACTGGCTGAATGTCGTCACTACCTCGCGGGCGCGGAGCAAGATCCGGCATTGGCTGAACGTGCAGCAGAAGGAGCGCGCGGTCGAGATCGGCCGCCGCATGCTCGAGAAGGAGCTCCGGCAATACAAGGTCCCGGCCAAGAAAGTGCTCGACGGTCCGGCGATGAAGGCTTTCCTCACCGCCGAGGGCATCCCGCGCCTTGACGATCTGCTGGCGCGGATCGGCTTCGGCAAGGCTGCGGTTCGCCAGGTGCTGTCTCGAGTCCTCACTGACCAACAACTGGCCGAGCCGGCCGAGAAGCCGGGGGCGCTGCGCAAGGTCGTTTCCCGCATCTTGCCCTTCGGCTCGGGCGCCGGTGGTCCGATCGCGGTCAAGGGGCAGGGCGACATGCTGGCGTTTCTCGCCAAGTGCTGCAGCCCGCTGCCCGGAGAAGACATCATCGGCTATGTGACCCGCGGGCGCGGAGTTTCGGTGCATTCGGTCGAATGCCCCAACGTGCGAAATCTGATGTACAACCCGGAACGGGAAATCGAGGTCGAGTGGGCGAAGCAGGGTGAAAACGTTTATCAGGTGTCGCTCAGCATCGAAACCGAGGATCAGCCGGGTATCCTCGCCAAGCTGACCGAGGTGATCGCCAAGCTCGACAGCAACATCCGGGCTTTCGAGGCCCAGACGGTCGAGACCGGGACGGGCTTGATCCTGGTCACCGTCGAGGTTCGCAACCGCAAGCATCTGGAAAAGCTCCGCCTGGGGATCCGAGCTCTGTCGGGCGTGATCAAGGTAGAGCGCCGCCTAGCCTCAGGCGGGCGTGATCGAGAAGAGAACCTGCTCTAGTTTTGAGATGGACGGCGCCGGGGGCGCCCCTAGGGGACTACTTCTCTTCCGGCTGCCAGCGACGGACGAGCGGCTTGGTGACCGCGCCGCTACGCAGACACCGTGCGCACACACGAATTCGCTTCGAAACCCCACCGACGGCGGCCCGCACGCGGCGCAGATTGGGCTCCCAGGTCCGGGAGGTGACGTTGTGGGCGTGGCTCAACTGCCGACCCGTAACTGTGCCTTTGCCGCAGATTTCACACTGTTTAGCCATGACTACCTCTCCAATTCGATCCGTGCTCCATGCAACTGCCGGAGCCGATGGAGGATAGCAAAGCCCGGCGGCACGCGCAACCGCTCGGGAGCGTGGGTGATTCTTCTCGACCGATGTTCCTGGAGCAATATTCGCGTTCTGCTATGACGCCTTGACAGCGCGAGTTACCCCTGTTAGTCTCTAGTAAAGCTTTAACTGTTTCCGACAAGTTGCCATGTTTACGATGCTTTTCAGGGGGCTCTGACATCGTGCTGTTTTCAAGACCCAAGGGCGTCATCGGTCTGGATATCGGCAGCTCGGCCCTGAAGCTCGTCGAGCTGAAGGAGAAGAAGGGTGAGTACTACCTCCAGCGCATCGGAGTGGAGCAACTCTCACCCGAGGCGATCGTCGACGGTTCGATCATGGACTCGTCGCTGGTCGTCGATGCCATCCACAAGCTCAACGAGCAAACGGCGGCCAAGGCGACGAACTACGCCACGTCGCTGTCCGGGCACTCGGTGATCATCAAGAAGATCTCGCTGCCGGCGGTCTCCCCCGAGGAGCTGTCGGAGTCAATCCAGTGGGAAGCCGAGCAGTACATCCCCTTCGACATCAACGACGTCCGCCTGGACTACGTGGTTCTGGCCGAGGGCGAGCCCGGCAGGGACAACATGGAAGTCCTGCTGGTGGCGGTGAAGCGCGACAAGGTCAACGACTACGTGTCGGTGATCAGCCAGACTGGCCGCCAGGCGGTCCTGGTCGATGTCGACGCTTTCGCCGTGCAGAACGCCTACGAGATCAACTACGACCTCGACCCGCTGAAAGTGGTGGCGCTGGTCAATATGGGCGCCGGGGTGACCAATATCAACATCCTGGCCCGCGGCCAGACGGTGTTCTGGCGCGACATCTCCTTTGGCGGCAACCAGTTCACCGAAGCGCTGCAGCGCGAGTTCAATCTCGCCTTCGATCAGGCGGAGCGCCTGAAGCGCGGCGAGCCGGTCGATCGCTTCTCGATGGCCGACGCGCGTGCGGTGCTCGACAGCGTATCGACCGATTTTGCCGGTGAAATCCAGAAGACCTTCGATTTCTTCTCCGCGACATCCACCGAGGGCCCGGTCGACGAGCTCGTGCTCGCCGGCGGCTGTGCCCTGACCCCGAACCTCGAGCAGGTGTTGCGCGAGCGCTTCGGGGTGCCTACCGAACTGATGAATCCGCTGCGCCGCATCCATCACAAGGATGGCGATTTCAACGGCGAGTGGCTGAAATCCATCGCGCCGATGATGGCGGTTTCGGTCGGGTTGGCCGTGCGGAAGATAGGGGAGTAGCGGGCGATGATTAAGATCAATCTCATCGCTGAAGGGAAGAAGGCCGTCACGCGGAAGTCCAAGGGCGCGGCCGCTGCCGGTGGCGCGGGCCCGCGGGACGTTTCGCAGTTCATGCTCTTGGCCGGCCTGCTCGTCGGGCTTCTGGCGTGGGGCGGGTACTGGTATTACTTGAAGTATCAGATCGGGCTCCGCCAGGACAAGATCACGGTCAGCGAGGCGGAGGTTCGTCGGCTCGAAAGCATCATCAAAGAGATCGACGACTACAAGATCAAGAAGGCCGCCCTCGAGCACAAGATCAGTGTCATCAATCAGTTGAAGCAGAATCAACAGGGTCCCGTGCGGATCATGGATCAGATTTCGCGCGCCCTGCCGGAACTGCTCTGGCTGGACAGCATGGAAGTGATGGGAAACAACATCTCGGTGTCCGGTAACGCCTTCAATATCAACGCGATCGCCAACTTCATCGAGAATCTCGACAAGGCTCCGGAATTCCAAGAGCCGATCCTTCGCGATAGCGCCAGGGCGGGTCAGACGTACAACTTCGGGATCAACTTCATCTTCAATATGACCCCGCCTGCGGCGCCCGGAGCGGCGCCCGGTTCTCAGGCGCCTGCCGCCGGGCACGGAGGTTGACGCCATGAACACTGGTCTCGAAGGCAAGCCCTGGTACATGGCCGGCGCGGTCGGCGCGATCTTGGGCGGTATCGTGTTCGGCCTGCTGTACTGGCAGGTGAGCATGAAGCAGCAGGACACCATGCGCGCTCAGGACGCCCACATTCAGGAGCTCGAGCGCAAGATCACCGAAGGCCACGCGGCTGAGCAAAAATTGCCGCAGTTCCGCGAGGAAGTGCGACGGTTGGAGCTCGAGCTCGACAAGTTGCTGCGCATTCTGCCGGCGCGCCGCAACACCCCCGAGCTCCTGCGCCGAATCCGGGCGCTCACAGAGCAGGGTGACTTCGACCTGGCCCGCTTCACGCCGGGCAACTTCGCCGATCGCGACTTCTACAGTGAATGGCCGATCGGAATCGAATTGGCCGGGACGTACCACAACTTGGCCTTGTTCTTTGATCGTATTGGCAGGTTCTCGCGCATCATCAATATCGAGAATCTGCGGGTGCAGGCGAGGAATCCGCAAACGGCAACGCGCACGATCACGGCGACCTTCATCGCCAAGACGTTCGTTTACAAGGAGGAAACTCCGCCGCCAGCGGCAGTCGCACCGGCGCCCGACGCGGCGCCTCCCGGGGGCTCGCCGGCAGCAGCAGCCAAGCGTCCGGCATCGGGCGGGGGAGACTGACGATGCGCCGCAGCGGATGGTGGGCCTTCATCACATTGCTGGCGCTGGGAAGCGGCGCGGCGTTCGCGCAGGCGTCGGCGGCTGGCGCCAACTCGAAGGCCGCGGCCCCCGCAGCCTCCGATGCCGCGCAAGCGGCGCCCGAGGGCAGCGTGAATACGATAGATCAGATTCTCGAGGGCGAGGAGGACATCCTGCAGGGGACCGGGTACACATACGATCCGGGCTCGCGGCGTGATCCCTTCAAGTCGCTTCTCATTACCCAAGATAAGACGAAAACCACTGGGCCTCGGCCGCCGGACATCCCGGGCCTGCTCATCGACGAGATCGACGTCACGGGCATCTTCCACACCTCCAAGGGGTGGGTGGCGCAGGTGCAGGCTGGAAACCGCGAGAAGAGCTACCTTGTCAAAGAGGGTGATCAGCTGTTCGACGGCGACGTGGTGAGCATCAGCAAGAGCGAAGTGGTCTTTAAACAGATCGTGAACGACCCGACGGCCCTTAAGCCGTTCCGGGAAGTCGTAAAGAAGCTCAACCCGTGACCCGGTCTTCGCGACGAAATCCGGGCGACGAGGGGGAGGCGAGCGTTATGGGAGAGGTTCAGATGATCAGAGGCTTCGGCGAGCGGTGGGTGCGCAACCCAAAGCGCCGCGCGATCGTGCTGGGTTGCGCGCTCGGCGCGCTCCTGTTTGCGGCCTGTAGTGGCAAGAAGGCTCCGACGACGGCCGCTACGGCGCCGACGACGAGAGAAACCGTCGCGTCCGGCGTCCAATCCGCGCCTCCGGCCGAGATCACGGGCATGGAGTTGCGGGAGGGTGCGCCCGGACTGCGGCTCGATGTCTCGGCCTCGAACGCATTGGTTTGGACCAGTTACCGCGACGCCGACGGCGGCCTGGTGGTCGACCTGCCGAACACGGTTCCCGTGGCCTCGCTGGCTTCGTTGGCGCCGGCGACCGGCTTGATTGCCGCGGTCGACGTGCAGCAGCTGAAGGACGGCGACCGACCCCTTACCCGTCTGACGATCCGGGGGCGCGATCAATTCGAGTACAGCTTGTCGAGCGACGACAAAGTCATGCAGCTTCGGCTGCTTCCGAGTGGTGAGCGTCAAGCCGCGGCCGCGCCTGCCGCGGCCGAACCGTTGCCGCTCGAGCCCGCTCCAGCGCCGCCAGCCGTGGCAGCCGCCCCAGCCTCGGTACCCGCCGCGAGCGCGGCCGCGCAGGCCGCTGCCGGAACACCGGAAAGGCCGACGACAGGTCCCGCGCCTCACGGCGTTGCGGCCACGCACTTGGATCGAGTGGAAGTCGTCGCCGCGGACGGTTCGACGACCATCGACATCACCGGGAACGGTGAGTTCTCGTACTCGACCTTCCGGCTCGAGAATCCAGAGCGCTTGGTTCTCGACTTGGCCGGCGTCATCAATAGCGCTACGCAGCCGACAGTGGCCGTGGGCTCAGCCCTCGTCGACCGAGTCCGCGTGGCGCAGTTCAAGCCGCGGCCGGATCCCGTGTCGCGCGTCGTGTTCGACCTCAAGCAGGCTTCGACGCCGACGATCGAGCGCACCGCGCACGGTCTGCGCCTGAGCTTTGGAACTGCGAGCCAGGTCGCCCAGGCGGCCCCGCTCGCGGCACCGACCGCCGCTCCTGCAACGTCGAGCACCACGCTCGCGGAGGATTTGCATCACGCTCCCGTGACTGTCGCGACCGCTGAGCCCGCCGCCACGACCGCAGCTGCGGTGCCGATGCCGGAGATCCGCGTGCCGCAACAACCGGCGGCCAAGGCGCCGAAGAGCTCGGCGACCAGTGATGTAGCGCTCTTCGAAGCCGCCGAAGTCACCACGCCGCCAGCACCTTCTGCGCCGGCGCCGATGCCCAGGCCGCTCTCTGGAGCCCTGACCCTGGGCGGCGGAGGCAAGACGTACTCCGGTGAGCCCATCAGCCTCAGCCTCAAGGACGCGGACGTCCGCGACGTCATCCGCTCCTTTGCCCAGATCAGCAACCTGAACATCATCACCCAGCCGAACGTGCATGGCTCGGTGACCGTCGAGCTCGAGGGCGTTCCGTGGGACCAAGCCCTGGAGCAGATTCTCAAGATCAACAAGCTCGGCATGCAACTCGATGGAAATATCCTCCGCATCGCGCCGACGTCCGATTTGCGTGAAGAGGCCGAAGAGCAGGAAAAACTGCAGGCGGCGCAATCCTTGTCAGTGCCGCTGCAGACCGTGATCAAGCACCTCAGCTATTCGACTGCCTCCGATGTTGCCGGCATTCTGCGCACGCGCGGCAGCAAGGGCGTCGGCGGTAGCCTGATGAGCGAGCGCGGCACGATCAGCATCGACCAGCGCACCAACACTTTGATCATCAAGGAGTTGCCGCGCTATATGGACACTGTGATCGCCGTGATCGACAACCTCGACACGCCCGAGCCGCAGGTCATGATCGAGGCGAAGATCGTCGAGACCACGAAGAAGTTCAATCGCTCCGTGGGCATCCAGTGGGGATTCAACGGACTGGCCGATGCCCAGCACGGCAACACGACTGGGTTGGTGTTTCCGAACAACGTAAACGGCAGCGGGTCGGTGAACCTGCTGACCGGCGGCAACAACGGTTTGTTGAATCTTAGTCTCGGCAACGTCCTCAACACGTTCAAGATTAACGCCCAGCTGCAGGCTGCCGAGGCTGAGGGTCTGGTGAACGTGCTCTCGGCACCGAAGATCGCCACCCTCAACAACGAGCAGGCCGAGATCCAGAGCGGCTTGCAGATCCCGATCCAGACCGTGTCCAACAACACGGTGACCGTGCAGTTCGTAAACGCGACGCTACGGCTCGCGGTCACGCCGCATGTCACCGCCGAGGGCACCGTGTTGATGGAGATCGAGGTCCAGAAGCGCGAGCCCCAGTTGGCCTTCGCCATCACCGGCGCGACCAATGCTCCGATCGACACCAAGGAAGCCCGCACGCGGGTGATCGTGCGCGATGGCGGCACGACCGTCATCGGCGGCATCTACAAGGTGTCGACCGACCAGGGCGAAGATCGCGTGCCGGGCATCGCCAATATTCCGATTCTGGGCAGCTTGTTCAAGAACAAGCGCCGCACCGACTCCAACGAAGAACTCCTCATCTTCATCACCCCGCGCGTGATCCGGCTGTGACCAGCCGCGGGGAGGAGCCAAAATGAACCAGATGATCAAGAAGCTGCCGCTCGCGCTCGCGCTCCTGGCCTTGGCCGGATGCAACGCGAGTACCGACAAGACCGATTCGCCGGTGATTCTCACCATCGTCGGGTCGACGACGATCGTGACGCCCCTCTCGGTCTCGGTCTCCAACGCGCAAAGCGTGGGCGTGGCTACGATCGGCAGCATGACGCTCACGACTCTCGTCAAGGAACCGAACGCCGTCACGAGCAATCTCGAGACCGTCGAGATGGAGTCGTACCTCGTCACGTACACCCGCACCGACCGTGGCACGCGCTTGCCGCCGCCGCTGCAGGAGAACTTGTTCGGGACGATCTCTCCCGGCGGCACCTTTACGCTGACCGGATTCCCGTTCATGCGAGCGGTTCAATTGACCTCGGTTCCGCTCTCCGACCTCGCCACCCGCGGACGGGACGCCGAGACCGGCACCGCCTCCATCCCGTTGATCGTGAACCTCCGGTTCTTCGGTCACACGCTCTCAGGAAAAGCGGTAGCCTCGGAGACGAAGACGTTCTCGGTGGAAATGCTGCCATGACGCAATTCGGCGCAGCCAAGGTGCTCTGATGATGAAAAACAATCGGCTTCCTCGTCTGTTCGCGGGCCTAGGGTTGATGCTAGCCCTTGGCTGTTCGACCAAGTCGCCTACGGCGCCAGCCCAGACGCCCTCGAATCCCGTACCGCCGCCGACGATCATCTCGACGACGGTGACGGTCTCGGTTTCGCCAACCAGCCTCGCAACGGATTCGACGACGCCCGCGACAGTCACTGTGCACGCGTCGAATTCCGACGGCTCGGCCGTCGCCAACGGAACGCAAGTCACCCTCACCACGAGCCTCGGTGGCTTCGGCAGCTTGGGCAGTGGTACTTCGTCGGTCACACTCGATCTGATCAACGGCCAAGCGACCGCGGCCCTGTTCCCTTCGTCCACGGTGGGAGTGGCGACTCTCCGTGCCGTTCTGGGCAATTCGGTGGGCGTCAACAGCATCGAATTCCGTGCCGCGACCGAGTTCTTCCTCAGCTCAGTCGAGCCCAACCAGGGCACTCCGAACGGCGGCACCGTCATCACCATCAACGGGGGCGGCTTCAAGGACCCGGTTCGCGTCCTGATCGGTTCGACGCCGGCGGTGGTGCAATCGGTCTCGGGCTCTCGCATCGTGGCCGTGACGCCTCGCCTCGGCGATCCGCTCGCGGTCCTGCCTCTGGCCGTCCCGGTAAGCGTGACCATCCGGGCGAACCAGAGTGACGCCAAGTCGGACACCCTGCCCAATGGCTTCATCTACGCGAGCAGCGGCGGTGGTACCTTGCAGCCCTCGATCGTCTCCTTCAGCCCGACCTCGGGAGCCAACGAGGGCGGTACCCGTCTGACCATCAACGGCGACGGATTCGGCTCGCCGGTTCAGGTGCTGTTCACCGGGCCCAGTAGCGGCGGCGGCGGCAACATCTCGCTCGAGGCTACCGTGGTTTCGTCCAGTCAGACGCAGGTCGTGGTCCTCACCCCGGCAGCCGTCGGCTTCGGCAGCGGCTTCGCGAACCAGGACGTGACCCTGACCGTGAAGAACGTCAGCAACGGCCTGCAAGCGGATGCCTCACTGCGGTTCCACTACGGGACCAAGGTTCACATCACATCGATGGGCCCGGGTGCCGGCTCCTATCTGGGCGGCACGCACGTGACCATTTTCGGCAGCGGATTCTCTGGACCGGTAGCGGTCTCCCTGGGAGGCCTCGGTCAGCAGGTTCTCAGCGTGACCGGCAGCGAGATCATCTTCCAGACCGCCGGCATCCTGGTGACCCAGTGCCCGGCCAGCGGCTTCGTTACGGCCGCTGGAGTCAGCGTGGTCAATATCGACACCGGAGACGGCGACACTGCCGGCTCTCTCGGGTTCCAGTATCTGGTGCCCCTGCCGGTGATCTTCGGCATCAATCCGAACACCGGTTCGACCAACGCGAGTGCCACCATCACCGGTCAGAACTTCTCGACCAACGTCCAAGTCCTGTTCGGTGGGGCAACTGGAAGCGCCGCCACGATCGTCTCCTCCACGGCGAGCTCGATCGTGGTCAAGGTGCCTCCCGCGCCGCCAGGGTTTGTTTTCAACACCCAGGCGTGCGACGGCAACAGCGACGGCATCCCCGGCGGTACGCAGCCCATCCCAACGCCGACCAGCATCACGGTGATCAATCTGAACGGTACGGGCTGTACCGGCACCCTGACCAATGCCTTCACTATGGTGCCGCCGAGCAGTCCCTGCACTGGCGACACCTCGGTGCCGCCAGTCATTACGCCCCAGTGCTCTGACGGTATCGACAATGACCTCGACACGTTGATCGACTTCCCGGCGGATCCGGGATGCACTTCGGCAGCCGACAACTCCGAAGCGCCATAGCACGCCGTAGATCCAACGAGGCGCTTGCCTAGACGGGCAAGCGCCTCGCTTCGTATACTGGCCGACGATGCGTTCCCGCCTTCTTCTACCGCTCGCGTCCCTGTTGCTGGTCTCGGCTGCCACGGTGGCGGGCTGCGGCAAGGCGACTCCCGTCGCTCCCGTAGGTACGACCATCCAGCTCACCGTCAGCCCGACCCTGATAACCGGCACGAGTTCGGCGCAAGCCACTGCCGTCGTCAAGCGGGAGAACGGCAGCCCGGTGAATCCCGGGACCGTCGTGCGCTTCACCACGACTCTCGGTACGATCACCGAAACCGCCGTTACCGATACCGCGGGTGTCGCCCGCGCTACCCTGATCAGCGACGGCCGTATTGGCACCGCCAAGGTCGTGGCGAGCTCGGGTCCGGTCACCACCGACGCCATCGACGTCCAGATCGGCCTGCAGGCGGGGACGGTGTCGCTTTCAGCCACCCCGTCGACAGTCAAGGAGACTGGCGGCCAGGTCAAGCTGATCGCGCTGCTGCGCGATGCTTCCGGGCAGCCGCTGGCGGGCGCCCTGACCAATTTCCAGGCTCAGATCGGCACCCTGGCCTCGGGCGGTGCTTTCGTGAACTCTTCAGCCAACGGCCAGGCTCAGGACACCCTTCAACTGAGCTCCGCGGACGTCTCTACGCTCTCCGGAGACACCTTCACGGTGAAGGTTTCAGTGTCGGGAGCCTCGGGGTTGGTGACCGACACTTCGACCATCGGTATTCAACGGCTGCCGCGGGCCTCGTTCACGGTGCTACCCGACCCGGCTTCCCGCTCGGCGGTGTTCACCGATACTTCGACGGGCAAGCCGACGAACTGGGCTTGGGACTTCGGCGACGGCGCGACCAGCGCCCAGCAGAACCCGGCACATATCTATGGCGCCAAGGGCACCTACATCATCACGTTGACGGTCTCCAACGCGCAGGGCTCGTCGAGTGCCAGCCGCGCGTTGAACTTCACTCAGTAGTCCTGGCGTTCAACCAAGAGGGACAAGCGCTGCAGATCGGGTGTCTGCGGCGCGAGACGCCTCTCTGGCTGCTATAATCCTTCGGTCCATGCTTCCCGTGCACTCTCTCGCCTGCAGGCCCTCCGAGGCCGATCGTGGCTGAATCCGCCGAGCAGCGATTGGAAGCTCTCCGCAAACGCTGGGAGGACGACCGCTCCTCGAAGGCCTTCGTCCCGCTGGCGGAGGAGTACCGTCGCATGGGCCGGCTAAGGGATGCGCTGGCGGTGCTCGAGCAGGGTATGAAGGTCGCGCCAAACCATCTCTCGGCTCAGGTGGCGCTGGGGCGCTGCCGGTTCGATCTCGGTGATTTCGCCGGCGCGATCCAGGACTTCGAGCGCGTCGTGCGCCAGGATCCCACGCAGCTGGTGGCGAACAAGCTGCTGGTCGAGGCCCACCTGCGCGCGGGCAATCTCGACCAAGCCGCCGAGCGCTTGGACATTTATACCCTGTTGAACAATCGTGATCCCGAGATCGAGTCCCTGCGGGAACGCATCGCGGTGGAATCTCGTGCCTTTGCCGTTCCACCCGTCGCCAGTTCCGCAACGGCGCCCTCGCCGGTCCCGATGGAGGGAGCCGCGGAATTCATCGCGCCGGTCACGCGCTCGGGCGAAGTGTTCAGTCTGCCGAGTCTTCGCTCGCCCGCGCCAAACCTCGCAGACGCCGTGCCGGAGCGGCGGCGCCGTGCGCCCTCCGCGGGCGCTGACAACGTCTTTTCGGGTTTGGGTACAGCCTCCGACCGCCAGCGCTATGTTCAGTCTCTCCTGGTCGGCGGGGTCTTTGGAATCGCGCCGACGCCGGCAGTCGAGGAGCCTCCTGCCGACGGGCCGATCCCGCCGGCGGCTGCTGCGCCGGTCGAGCCCACGGCTACCCTGGGCGAGCTCTACTTGAGCCAGGGACATCGCGAGGAAGCGGAGACCATCTTCCAGCGCGTTCTGGAGCACCATCCGGACAACTCGGTGGCGCTCGAGGGCTTGGAATCGGCGCGTCGCGCCGGCTCGGTCGAAGCCGCGTCCGGGGGCGTGACTGCACGCAAGATATCGGTTCTGCAAGCCTACCTCCGGCGCCTTCGGGGGAGCACGGAGCGCCATGTTTCTTGAAAGACTGAGCAAGATCAGCAGCCGCATCGAAGGCGCCCAGGCGCTGTCACTCGTGGCGCGCGACGGCATGCCCGTCGAGTCCTTCAGCTCCAGCTCCGAGCTCGATCTGGAAATGCTTGCCGCCGAGTTGATTTCGCAAGCGCGCGCGATTTCGGACGATCACCGCGAACTGTCGGTCGGCGAGGTGCAGCAGTTCTCGGTGACCACGGACCGCTACACCTTCATGGTCAGCGCCGTGTCGGCGGACTACTATCTCCTGCTGGTCCTCGGCGAGCGCGGTAACTATGGCCGGGCGCGCTTCGAGTTGCGCCGCGCGCGGCTGTTGTTCGAAGGCGACCTGTAGCCGCTCGCGGCGTCGTTTGCCCATTCACTACAAGCCGGTCTTCTCGAGGAGTTCTTCTCGTGCTGACATTTGAACAGATCAAGGAACTGATCGAGCTGGTCTCCTCTCGCCGCCTCGGCGGGGTCGAAATCGAGCGCTCTGGTTTTCGTTTGAAGATCGCCGGCCACGAGAGCGCGCCGCGCCCCGCGGCGGTGGCCGTCGAGACCGCGTTGGCGGCGCCAGCGGCCGCTTTCGCAGCTGCGCCGCAAGCGGCGGTCGCGGATCACGAACCGGCTCCGGGCGGTGCCGCCGTCGCGGGCGGCCACATCCTGACTTCCCCCATCGTCGGCACCTTCTATGCCTCTTCGAGCCCCGAGGCCGAGCCCTTTGCGCGCGTCGGTGGACGGGTGAAGAAGGGGCAGGTCCTGTGCATCGTCGAAGCCATGAAGCTGATGAACGAGATCGAGTCGGACGTCGACGGCACCGTGCTCGAAATCTTCCCCAAGAACTCCCAACCGGTCGAGTTCGGCGAGCCCTTGTTCTCGATTCGCGCCGACTAGGCTGCTCGCGATGTTCAAGAAGATCCTCATCGCCAATCGCGGCGAGATCGCGCTGCGCGTAATTCAAGCGTGCCGCGAGCTCGGCATCGCCACCGTCGCGGTCTACAGCACGGCGGATCGCGACAGCCTGCACGTCACCTACGCCGACGAGGACGTCTGCATCGGACCGCCGAAATCGGCCGAGAGCTATCTCAACGTCTCGAGCATCGTCTCCGCCGCCGAAATCACCGGCGCCGACGCAGTGCATCCCGGCTACGGGTTCCTGGCCGAGAACGCGCACTTCGCCGAAGTGGTGCGGGAATGCAAGTTGGCCTGGATCGGCCCCAAGCCCGAAGTCATTCGGCTGATGGGCGACAAGGCGCGCGCGCGGCAAGCGGCGCTCGAGGCCGGAGTACCGGTGCTGCCAGGCAGCAAGGAACCTCTTGCCGATGCCGAGGAGGCGAAAGCGCTCGCCGCGCAAATCGGCTATCCGATCATCCTGAAGGCGGCCGCCGGCGGCGGCGGGCGCGGCATGCGGATCGTGCATGCCGAGAAGGATCTCGAAGCCCAATTCGGCACTGCTCGCGAGGAGGCCACTAAGGCCTTCGCGGACGGCTCCATCTATCTCGAGAAGTACCTGATGGAGCCGCGGCACATCGAGTTCCAGGTGTTCGGTGATCGTCACGGCAAGATCGTCCATCTCGGCGAGCGCGAGTGCTCGATTCAGCGCCGGCATCAGAAGCTGATCGAGGAGGCGCCGTCCGTCGCGCTCACTGCGGAGCTGCGAGCGAAGATGGGCAAGGCGGCGGTCGACCTCTGCCGCGCGGTCGGCTACGAGAATGCCGGCACCATCGAGTTTCTGCTCGATCGCGATGGCAAGTACTACTTCATGGAGATGAACACGCGGATTCAAGTCGAGCACCCGGTGACCGAGATGGTCTACGGAGTCGACTTGGTGAAGCAGCAGATCAAAGTGGCGGCTGGTCTGGCACTGGAGCTTCCCCAGGGTCTGAAGCCCCGCGGCCACGCGATCGAATGTCGAATCAACGCCGAGGATCCCGACACTTTCACGCCGTCGCCGGGCAAGCTGCTGACCTTCCATCTGCCCGGCGGACCCGGCATCAGGGTCGATACCCACGGCTACGAGGACTACGTCATTCCGCCGTACTACGACTCCCTGGTGGGCAAGCTCATCGCCCACGGGCAGACGCGAGACGAAGCGATCTCCCGGATGCTGCGGGCGCTCGATTTCTTCGTCGTCGAAGGCATCAAGACGACGATCCCGTTGCACCGCCGGATCCTCCGCGACCCGCGGTTTCTAGCTGGCGAGCTGTCCACACGGTTCATGGAGCGTTTCCTGCAACCGCCCGGCGGCGAGAGCGGACACTGACTCCGGTCGGCAGGTCATGCGGGTCTATCTCAGCGGCTTCATGGGCGCCGGCAAGACGACCGTGGGGCGGTTGTTGTCCCGCCGGTTGGACTGGCCATTCATCGATCTCGACGCGGAGGTCGAGGCAGTGACGGGCTATTCAGTGAGAGATCTCTTCGCCAATCGGGGGGAGCCGGCGTTCCGCGCCCTCGAGCATCAAGCCCTGGCCGCCACCCTCGAGCGCGAGGACGCGGTGGTGGCGGTGGGCGGTGGCACCCTGACTTTCGCCGCCAATCGCGAGCTGGTGAAGAATCGCGGCCTCGTGGTGTGGCTCAATCCGCCCTTCTCGGTGATCCAGCAGCGAATCGGCGCCCAGGGGAAGGATGACCGGCCGTTGTTTCGTGACGAGCACCAGGCCCTGGCTTTGTACCAGGAACGTCTACCGACCTATCGGAGCGCCGATACGACGATCGACATCGGCGCCGAGGACGAACCGCTCGAGATCGCCAGCCGTATCCAGCTGCTGCTCGGGAGCCGCAAGTGAGGTACCTTATCGTCTCCGACATGCACGGCAACTCGGACGCTTTCGAGGCCGTGCTGCGCCGGGTGCGCCGCAAGCGCTTCGACGCCGTGCTCGTGCTCGGCGACCTGGTGGGTTACGGAGCCGGCCCCAATCAGGTGGTCGATGCGGTGCGAAATCTCTCCGGCAAGGTGTACTCGATCCGCGGCAACCACGACAAGGTCGTATCGGGAGTCGAGGAAGGCGAGAACTTCAACAGTGCCGCGCTGGTGGCCGCCCGCTGGACGACCGAACGCTTGACGCCGTCCAATCTTCGTTTCGTGCGCAACCTGCCGCAGGGGCCGATGACGATCGACGACGACCTGTCGATCTGTCACGGGTCGCCGCTCGACGAGGACACGTACGTGTTTTCGGCCTTCGAGGCGTCGGAGATCTTCTCGGAGTATCCGGCGCGGTTGACGTTCTTCGGGCATACGCACGTCCCGTCGCTTTTCTCTCAGCGCGGAGAAAACGTTCGAGTGGCTTTACTGCGCGGTGGCTCGGGAAGCCTGGTGCTCGAACCCGGGACTCGCTACCTGCTCAATCCGGGCTCGATCGGACAGCCCCGCGACCGGGACCCTCGCGCCGCGTTCATGACCTACGACAGTGACCGTCAGATGGTGCGCTGGTTCCGCGTCGACTATCCGATCGAGCGCGCGCAGCAGCGCATCCTCAAGGCCGATCTGCCCAAGGCGCTAGCGGATCGCCTCGCCTTCGGAATGTAGCTGCAGGGCGTCGAGCGTCCGCGCCTGACGCACCCGATGCGCGGCGGCGAGCAGGCCGCCGGCGAGCACGACGTAGAGGCCGAACCACACCATCTGAATCAGCGGCTTGCGAGTGACGTCGAGCGACAAGCGGGCCGGAATCGCGGCCGTCATGGCGCCGCCCACGCCGCTCAGCTCGAGTTGAATCGCCCCTGCCGTAGCGTTGATCCCGCGCACCGCGACGATGCCGCCTCCCGGAAGGTCCAACGGCGGAGTCTCGACCTCACCGCTCGAACGGAATCGGTAGAGCGGGCGCACCTTGACCGGCTCGACGCCCGTGCGGTTGACCGCCAGCACCGCGCCGATGGTGACCGGCTCCCCGGACTGCATCTGCGCCAGGGCATTGCCCTCGGCCTGCAGATCGAAGCCTTCGAAGCGCACCTCGACCGCGCCGGCGTGCGCCGATTCACCCTTGGTCAACTGTACCAGCGTGCTGTCGCTGGCTACCTGGCCGGGGTCGTACTCGAGTGGCGAAATATAGACGTCCTGCAGCGCAGAGCTCTTGATGTGTGGGTTCACCATCATCTGCTGCGTGCGCTCGTTGAGGAAGATCTTGGGGTAGGCGAAATAGGTCGATCCGTCGGCAGTCGTCACCGCGACTTCCATGCGCTCGCGTTCGCGACCGATCTTGGGGATCGACTGGATGAAGGTGAGTGTCAAGTCGTCGACCACGGTCGGCTTGCCACGCTCGAGCGTGACCTTGGTGCCGTGGTCATAGCCCGACGAGGCCAGTATTCCGATCAAGATGATGCCGACGCCGACGTGCGTGAGGTAGCCGCCGGAGCTCGCCATGCCCCCGAAGCGCACCTTCTCGATCGTCTTTTGCAGGTTCGAGCCGACCGCCAGAGCGGCCAGAAACACGAACAGGACGTGGAGCGGCTCGTGCACTCCCGCGGCGATCGCCACGGCTCCGGCGACCAACGCAAGAATGCCAGGAAGCACCAGCTTGCGCAGCAGTGTTCGGGCATCGGCGCCGCGCCAGGTGAGGTAAGGCACCATCCCGAGAAGGAAGGCAACGAGGAGCGCGATTGGCAGATTGACCCGGTTGTAGAAGCTTGGGCCGACTTGCCCCGGAGTCGCTTGGAGGCGTGTCAGCAGCGGCGCCGAGGTGCCGAACAGCACGACCAGAGCGCAGGTGGTGATGGCGATCGAGCCCATCATCAGAAACGCGCCGCGTGAGAGGAACGGGTCGGCGTTGGGCTCGCTCTTCACTTCGCGCAAGCGCAGGGCGATGAGGCCCACCGCTAGAATGACGAAGAACCCCATCAAGCCGATCAGCCAGCCGGAAATGCCGAGATCGACGAAGCTGTGCACGGAGAAATCGGCGAGTACGCCGGAGCGGGTCAGGAAGGTGCCGTAGAGCACCGACAGATAGGTCAGCGCCGCCAGGACGTAGTTGGAGCGCCGGAAGCGGCCTCGGGTCCGTTCCATGTAGAGGCCGTGCACCAACGCGGTGAAGAAGAGCCACGGCACCAGCGAGGCGTTCTCGACCGGATCCCAGCCCCAGTACCCACCCCAGCCCAGCGTCTTGTAGGCCCAGTAGCCGCCCATCAGAATCGCCGTGCCGAGCACCAGGAATCCGCCGAGCGCCCACGGAAAGGCCCGCGTGGCCCAGCGATCGAAGTCGCGGCGCCAGAGCGCCGACATCGCGAAGGCGAAAGGTACCCCGGCAAGCGCGAAACCGACGAACATGATCGGCGGATGGATGACCATCCAGTTGTCCTGGAGGAGTGGATTGAGCCCCGACCCGTCGACTGGCGTCTTGCCGAGCATGAGGAAGGGATTCTCGCGCACCAAGATGAAGAGCAACCCCAGCATGGTGAGGGTGTACAGACTCATCACCGGCGCCTCGTCGCGGCCTGAATTGCGCAACGCGCGGAGCAGGATCACTCCGATCAGACTTCCCCAGAGGAGCCAGATCAGGAAGCTGCCCTTTTGTCCGGCCCAGAAGGCCGCGAGCTGGAAGTACCAAGGCAAGTCGAGACCGGAGTACTGCTGGACGTACTCGACCCGGAAGTCGCGGCGCGCCAGGAGGAGCATCATCACCGCCGCGCAGAGAACGATCGAGAAGGCAAAGAACCGATACGCGCGGCGAGCGAAGAGGCGCGACTCCTCGGTCGCGGGATCTCCGGGCGTGCCGCGCAAGACCAGGGAGTAACCCCAGAGGGCGGCAAGCGCGAAGGCCAGGGCGCACCAGAGGGTGAGTGCGCCGGGAAGGTACAGTCGGGCGAGAGATTCCATAGCGCTCCTGGCTTCTGGTGGCTAACTGTAGGTCTTGACCTCGGCGCCCTGGTATTTGCTCGGGCACTTCACCAACAGCTTCTGCGCTTTCAGCTCCTTGGTCTGGGGATCCCAGTTGCCGATCGCCACGATGCTGATGGCGTCCTCGAAGTTCGCCGGACGCACGCCCTTGTAGGAGACGCGGAGCATCTGCTTCGCCGGATCCTTGAGCGTGAAGTTCAGGGTTCCGGCGGCCATGTCGTAGCTGGAGCTGCCCTTGTCGAGCGCCCCCGCGACCTGCACCATGCGGTTCGTGCCGCGGGCGGCATCGAAGCTGACGTACGGCGTCAGCGCGGTGCTGAACGAGGCCAGAGAGAAGCCGGCAAACGCGAGCAACAGGACGCCGCCGAGGATGTAGAGCTTCTTGCGATTCATCGCTTGTCCTCCTGATGGTGCTGGTCGTGCTCGGCTCGACGGATCTGCGCGCCGAGCCGCAGCAGATAGAGGAAGAGACCCGTCCAGACGATCACATTCACTGTGGCGACCCACCCGATCCCGCCTTCCGTCATCGTCAGTCCTCGGTCTTTCGCTGCCTGCGTTCGGTCAAGGCGGAAATCCGAACCTGCAGGTTGTGCAGCCAGAAGAAGAATACGTTGAAGCCCAGGGAGCCGAGGAGGAGAACCTGCAGCATGTGGCTCTCCATGTCGACTTTACCGCGCGCGTTCACCACCGAATCGGGATGCAGTGAGAACGTGATCCGGGGCACGACAAAGTAAAGGAACGGCGCCACCACCAGCCCGAGCACCGCGTAGGCCGCGGCAAGCCGGGCGCGCGTGTCCTCGTCGTCCACTGACTCGCGGAGAGCGAGATACGCGCCGTAAAAGAGCAGAGCCATGCAGATCGAGATCTGGCGCGGATCCCAATTCCAATACGCCCCCCACATGATGCGCGCCCAGATCGCTCCGGTCGCGGTCGCCAGAACTGCGAAGAGCAGGCCGAGCTCCACCGCCACGCGCGCCGAACGATCGTGACGGGGCTCGCGGCCACCCCAGAGATAGCGCGCGCTCCACACTCCGGCGGCGAGGAAGGCTACGAACGAGGTCCACGCCATCGGCACATGGAAGAACAGGATGCGGCTCGACTCGCCGATGAACCCGGCGGCGAGCGGGGCATAGAAGAAGGCCGCCAGGATGGTGATCGAGATCCATACCCAGAGCAGCCAGGGGAGAACCGCTTTCATTGCTCCATCTTCGTAGGCTTCATGGGCATCTGCTTGAGAACACAAGGGATCGGAGCACGGCAGCGAAATTGAGCGGGCGGCCCGTGAGCCCTTGCGGAGACTATACACCTCCAGCGCCGGATGGCGTCGCGGATGGCCGCGCCCGGACCCCGCTACAATCGCGCCCGTGCCAGCCCAGCGGTTGTTCTTGATCGACGGCTATTCGAACATCTTTCGGGCGTTTTACGCCCTGAGAAATCTTTCGAACTCGAAGGGTGAGCCGACCAACGCGGTCTACGGCTTCATCAACATGCTGCGCAAGCTCCTGCGCGAGGAGAACCCGGAGCTCATCGGAGTCGCCTTCGACATCTCCGGCAAGACCTTCCGCAGCGAGCGCTTCGCCGAATACAAGGCGAACCGCACGCCGATGCCCGAGGACCTCAAGTCGCAGCTGCCGTGGGTGCGGCGGGCGATCGAGGCCTACCGCATCCCGATTCTCGAGCTCGCGAACTACGAGGCCGACGACGTGCTCGGCACGCTCGCCGTGCGCGCCGCTGCCGAAGGCTACGAGGTCGTGATCGTCAGCGCCGACAAAGACTTGATGCAGCTCGTCCGGCCAGGGATCTCGATGTTCCACACCGGCCGCAACAAGCTCTACGATCCGGCCGCGGTCGAGGAGGACTTCGGCCTTCCTCCCGAGCGTGTCGCCGACGTGCTCGCACTGATGGGCGACGCGGTCGACAACGTGCCCGGTGTTCCCGGTATCGGCGAAAAAGGCGCCAAGCAGCTGATCAGGGAATTCGGCTCGCTCACCGCGCTGCTCGAGCGTGTGGGGGAAGTGCCGAAGAAGGCCCATCGCGAGGGCTTGCAGCAACACCGCGAGCAGGCCCTGCTCTCGCTCGAGCTGGTGACTATTCCGACGGACTTGCCGGTGATCTTCGATCCTCAGGCGCTCCGCCACGACCCGCCGGATCAGGAGGCGCTACGCTCGCTTTTCGGCGAGCTCGAGTTCTTCTCACTGCTCGAGGAGCTCGCTCCCGCGGTGGCCCGCGCCGATGCGCCAGCGGTGACACCAGCGCGAGAGCTGCTGACCGCCGAAGAATGGCGAAGCGCCGTGAACGATGTCGGGCGTGGGGTGTATGTGGCGCGGATTGGCGAACGCCCCGCTCTCGGACTGGGCATCATCCGCGAGGGCGAGGCGTTGTTCGCCGACCTGCGGCGCGAGGAGCTACGCGCGGCGGTGCTCGAGAGCCTGCGTTCGTGGTCGGCGCGAGCCGATCTCAAGATCGTCGGCCACGATCTCAAGGAGATCCTGCGCATCGCAGCACCCCTCGACCCGGCGCGAGCGCGCCTGTTCGACACCATGCTGGTCTCCTACGTCCTGCGTCCGGCGCTGCGTGGACACGGCGTCGCCGAGGTCGCGCTCGAGCGGTTCTCGGCCCAATTGATCAGCGAGACCGAGGCTGGCTGGAGCAAGGGGCAGGAGCCGCCTCAAAGCTCCGCGGGTCTGCTGGCGTACGCCGCCGAGCGGGTGGAAATGCCACGACGCTTCGCCGAAGCCATGCGTCCCGAGCTCGGCGACGGTCCGCTGGCGAAGGTCTATTGGGAGATCGAAGCGCCTCTGGTCCCCGTGCTCCTCGGCATGGAGGAAGCCGGCGTGCGGCTCGATGTCGAGTTCCTGCGCGCCATGTCGGCAGAGCTCGGCGGCCTGATCGGGGGGCTGGAAGGCGAGATCTACACTCTGGCGGGCGAGAACTTCAATATCAACTCGCCTTCCCAGCTGGGCACGATCCTGTTCGAGAAGCAGAGTCTGCCGGTGCTCGGGAGGACGAAGAAGACCAAAGGCTATTCCACCGACGCCGAGACCCTGACCGAGCTCGCGGCGCGCGGCTATCCGTTGCCCGAGCGCATCCTGCGGTTCCGCGAGCTGACGAAGCTGAAATCGACGTACGTCGACGCACTGCCCGCCTTGGTCGCCGCGGATGGCCGTTTACACACCACGTACGAGCAAGCGGTCGCGGCAACCGGGCGACTCTCGTCGGTCAACCCCAACCTCCAGAACATTCCCATCCGAACCGAGCTCGGCCAGCGCATTCGCAAGGCCTTCGTCGCTGCCGAGGGCATGGTCCTGCTCGCTGCCGACTACAGCCAGATCGAGCTTCGCGTGCTGGCTCACATCGCGGAAGAGCCAGCCTTGGTCGACGCCTTCCAGCGTGGCGAGGACATCCACGCCTCGACCGCGGCCATGGTCTTCGGCGGTTCGCCGGAGTTGGTGACGCCTGACCAACGGCGCGCCGCGAAAGTGATCAATTTCGGCATCGTGTACGGGATGAGCGCCTTCGGTCTCGGCAAGACCCTCGGCATCCCGAGCTCCGAGGCCGACCGGTTCATCAAGGCCTATCTCGAGCGTCTGCCGAACGTGAAGCGCTACATGGAGGACACCCTGGCCCAGGCGCAGCACTCGGGCAAGGTGGAAACCCTGTATGGGCGCGTGCGCTATCTGCCGGACATCCAGAGCAAGAACTTCAACCTGCGCGAGAACGCGCGCCGCATGGCGATCAACGCCCGCATCCAGGGCACCGCCGCCGACCTGCTGAAGAAAGCCATGATCGCGGTCGATCGCCGCCTGCGCGCCGAGCTACCGGACGCGCGACTGCTCCTGACCGTTCACGACGAGCTCGTGCTCGAGGCTCCGACCGCAGCCGCCGAGGCGGTTGCCGAGTTGGTGCGCTGCGAGATGGTGGGTGTGGAGTCGCTGCGCGTGCCCCTGCTCGTCGATGTCGGCTGGGGCGCCAACTGGCACGCCGCCAAGGCTTGAACTGGCTGCGCCGCTAGGCGTCGTACACAAACCGAATCGGCCGATCCACCTCGGCGATCAGACTGCGATGCACCGGGCAGGTGTGCGCCGTGCGCTCCATCAACTGGCGTTGTTCCGGCGTCAGACTCGCGGGCAGGTGGATTTCCACCGGCAACGCGGCGATCCGTCGCGGGCCCTCGTGCGTCATGTGCTTCTCGACGCGAAACGTGGCGCGCGCGAGATCGATCGCGTGGCGCTGGGCGACGATGCCCATGGTGGTGACCATGCACGAGGCCATCGCCGCGGCGACCAGGTCGGTGGGAGAGAACGAGCTGCCGTCGCCCTGATTGTCGACCGGAGCGGCGGTGAGCAGCACGGCGCCCGAGGGGCCGTGGTGCAATTCCATCTTCAGATTGCCCAGGTAGTTTCCGGTGATCTCGACGGCCATGCTTCCTCCATGCCTGCCAGATCGGCTAGATTGAGTCTCGCCGTCTGAAAGGAACTTAACAGATGAGGGAGTCGGCTCCGTCGTTCGATCTCGACGGCCGCGTGGCGGTGATCACCGGCGCGTCGCGCGGCATCGGGCGCGACATCGCGCTGGCGTTGGCAGCCGCCGGTGCGCGGGTGGCGCTTTCCAGCCGCAAGGTCGAGGCCGTGGAGCTGGTGGCCGAGGAAATCCGCGCCGGCGGCGGCAAGGCGTTGGCGGTTGCCGCCCATGCCGCGCGACCCGAAGAGATCGAGGCGGTGGTGAGCCAAGCCGTCGCGACCTTCGGCGGAGTGGACATCGCGGTCGCGAACGCCGCCACCAACCCGCATTTCGGGCCGCTGCTCGACGCCGAGCCGGCGCACTGGGACAAGACCTTCGAGCTCAACGTCAAGGGCTACGCCTTGCTCGCCCGTGCGGTGGTGCCCCACATGCTGCGCCGCGACGGTGGGTCGATCATCTTCGTCGCCTCGATCGCGGGACTGCGCCCCTGGCCCGGCCTGGGTGTCTACAGCGTGAGCAAGGCGGCGGTTCTGCATATGACGCGGGTCTTGGCGCTCGAGCTCGGCAGCGAGCAGATTCGGGTGAACGCGATCGCACCCGGACTGATCGAGACCCGTTTCAGCGCCGCGCTCTACGAGGGCGAGGGTCAACGCGCCGCGCGTGAGGCGGATATTCCGCTCGGTCACTTGGGTGCGCCTCGCGACGTGGCCGGGATGGCGGTGTATTTGGCGAGCGATGCCGCCGCGTTCACTACCGGCGGCATCTTCGTTGTCGACGGCGGGCAGTCGATCTAGATCCAGTGCAGGCGAAAACTCTCGAGGAGATCTCCATGAGCGATGGACGCAAGGACGAAGCGCAGTCGAAGGGTCTGTCCCGGCGCGGCCTCCTGGGCGTGGGCGCCGGACTTGCCGCCGCCGTGGCCACTGCGGACTGGGCGGGAGCCTTGAGTGGACGCGCCTCTGCCGACGCGCCGGCTCTGCAAGACGCAGCGTGTCCGGCTGGGTTCGATGATCCCGCGTTCGAGTTCGCCGAGGCGACGCTCTCGAGCCTGCAAGACGCGATGGCTTCCGGTAAGACGTCGTCGCGAGCGTTGACCGAGGCCTATCTCGGGCGGATCGCGGCGCTCGATCGCCAGGGACCCACGCTCGCCGCGATCATCGAGTCGAATCCAGAGGCTCTGCAGATCGCCGAGGCTCTCGATGCCGAGCGCAAGGCCAAAGGATCTCGCGGGCCGCTCCACGGAATTCCCGTGCTGCTGAAGGACAACATCGCGACTGGCGACCGCATGCTCACCACCGCCGGGTCACTCGCGCTGGCGAGCGGACCGGCACCGAAGGACGCATTCCTGGTGCAGCGCCTACGCGCGGCGGGAGCCGTGCCGCTCGGCAAGGCCAATCTGAGCGAGTGGGCGAACTTCCGCTCGACGCACTCGTCAAGTGGTTGGAGCGCGCGCGGCGGCCAGTGCCGCAACCCCTATGCGCTCGATCGCTCGCCTTCGGGCTCCAGCTCGGGCTCGGGCGTCGCAGTGGCGGCGAACCTCACCGCCGTGGCCGTGGGCTCGGAAACGGATGGTTCGGTCGTGTCGCCGGCCGCCGCATCGGGCATCGTGGGCATCAAGCCGACCCTCGGCTGGGTGAGCCGCACGGGCGTCATCCCGATCGCCCACAGCCAGGACACCGCAGGCCCGATGGCGCGTACCGTTGCTGACGCTGCGGCGTTGCTCGCCGCCCTGGCCGGCGTCGACCCGGTCGACGCCGCGACCCACGGCGCCGCGGGGCGCGCGCTCGACTTCACTCGCTTCCTGAAGCCCGATGCTCTCCGCGGGGCTCGGATCGGAGTCCTTCGTGAACGCTACTTCGGTTACAGCACACACGCCGACGCCATCGCCGAGACTGCGCTCAAGGCGCTCAAAGACGCCGGCGCGGAATTGGTCGATCCGGCAAATCTCCCGACGGCCTCCGAAATCGACACTCCAGAATTCGAAGTCCTGCTCTTCGAGTTCAAGGCCGACCTGGAGACCTATTTCGCGTCGCTCGGCCCGAGCAACAAGATCCGCACCCTCGAAGACTTGATCAAGTTCAACGAATCCGAGCGCGCCCGCGAGATGCCCTACTTCGCCCAGGAGATCGTGGAAAAGGCGGCGGCCAAGGGTCCGCTCACCGACGCCGCCTACAAGAAGGCCCTCGCGACGTGCGTCGACGCCTCACGCACGCGAGGTCTCGACGTCGTATTCGCCAAGTTCAAGGTCGACGCGCTCGTCGCTCCGACTCAGGGACCGGCGTGGCTGATCGACCTGGTGAGCGGCGACAGCGTGTCGGGGGGCAGCTCCACTCCGGCCGCGGTATCCGGTTATCCGAGCGTCACGGTTCCCGCCGGGTTCGCGTGCGGGCTCCCCATCGGCCTGTCGTTCATCGGCCCCAAGTGGAGCGATGGCAAGATCATCGGATTCGCGTACGCGTTCGAACAAGCGACGAAGGTGAGGCGGCAGCCGCGGTTCTTGAAGACGGCGGACTTGGCGGGCTAGCCGAGGTCGGGACTCTCAGAACGAGTCAATCTTGTCCGCCGAGCTCGACCACTTTCTTGCCGCGTGCCGCGGAGTAGCAGCAGTCCGGTATTCGCTGCACAAGTGCTGAACAAAACGGGCCGGAGATTTGGAGTCTGCTGCACTGATTGGCCGCCCAGAGACCGCTCGGAATCGCGTCTTCTAGTCGCGGCACTCCTTGGCAGAAGTGAGGCCCGCGAGCACTCCACAGCCGGCGAGCGCGAGGAAGATCTTGGGGATGGTTTTCATGGGTGCCGTCGCGCTCCACCGAGCTTGTTCGCCATCGCCGCAATATCGTCGGCTACGATTTGCGAATTCATGATGACGGTGTGAATCACCGGCACCCGAACCACGGGTCCGCCGGGCTCGAGTGGAGTCTCCGAGACCGCGAGGATTCCGTCGTTCTCTTCGCTGCCGAACGGGGAGCGCCGGCCCGTCGGCCCGCCCGTGCCGGCGTAAACCCGGACTGGCACGGTGGGCATCGGCAGCGAATTCATGAATTCGTCGCTCGCGAGCAGTTGGCCCATCTCGTGGCTGTACAGGCGATAGATCGGGTTGCCGGCGAAGAATTTGGCGGCGCGCGGCACCCGACTGGGAGGGGCGAGAAAGAAACACCCGACCGGCTCGAGCGGCGTGAGCCGTGGCAGGGCGGCGCGAATCAGGACCGTGCCCAGGGAGTGGCCGACGAGAATGAACGGTTGATCCTCGACCACCGCGCGCACTCGAGAGACGAGTCGCGTCACGCAGGAATCGAACGGCCGCCGCGAAGAGTATCCGAAGAGATGGACCTCGAAGCCCTGGTCCCGCAGTCGCTTCGCCAGGATCAGCTGGGATAGCGGCGTGCGTCCCATCCCGTGGACGAGGATGGCTTGCATCGCAACCTCTGAGCTCGTGCTTACGGAAAGTCCGCGGGCGAAAGGCCCAGGTCGACGATGCTGCAGCCGTCGATCGCGGGTACTCCGAGACGCTCGGCCTCGGCCATGATCGCGTCATCGGCGGCCCCAGGGTTGAAGAAAACTTCGCGGGCGTCAGTGGCGGCGATGTCGGGCAGCAGCTTGAGACCGATGGCGGGCGGCAGATACACGCTCACTCGCTCCGGTTGTTCGGGAAGCGCCGCGAGGGTCGGGTAGGCCGTCTGGCCTTCGATCTCGGTTTCCTTCGGGTTGATCGGAAAGACTCGGTAGCCGGCCTGCAAGTGCGCACGCACGGACTTATTGCCGAACTTGTGGCGGTCGCTCGAGGCGCCGAGGATAGCGACGGTCTTCATGGCAAGCAGTGTATCGCTGCTCAGCTTGACCGGCGGACGATCTGGCGCTCGTCGCCGATGCGTCGCGTCGCTCCGCTCGAGTCCAGTTGTTCGAGCAGCGGGATGGCCCATTTTCGGGTCAGCTTGTAGCGCTCCTTGAACTGCGCGACGCTGAAGCGGTCCCAACCGCTCGCCTCGAGATCGCGCCGCAGCTCGGCGAAGGCGGTGGCGGCGAGGAAGAGGCCACTGGGCAAGCGGACCAGGCTGCCGCGCTGGTGCAGGAAGCGGATGACGCCTTCGAGAATCTGCGGCTTCGCGTTCAAGGCCTGCCGAATCTCTCCCGGCGAGGGGGGCTCGAGCCCCGCGACCTCGAAGCGTTGGAGCACGGCCTTCGAGAGCGCCGACTCTTCGTTGGACAGATCCACTCCACGGCCCGGCAGATTCACCATGTCGCCGCTGACCGCGAGCACGCCCTGCGCCTGGAGCCAGCCGAGCAGCGTCTCGGCGAGCTCGGTGATCCCGTCGGTGCGGGGCAGGATGCGGCGCACGGCTTCCGCTTTGGGCATGCCGCGCGCCAGGCGCTCCCGACTGAAGTAGTCACCGAGCACGCGGCGGGCGCGATCGGCGAGAGCGATGTAGCTCGCCGGCGCGAGGTAGCGGCGAGGCTCGATCGGCGCGACCAGCAGCTGCCCGGAGCCGGCCAGTGCGTCGAGCTCTCGAGAGACCGCGACGGAAGTCCAGCCTAGCCGGGGGGCAAGCTCGATCGCCGAGGCACCGCGCTCGGCCTGCGATTTCGCCCAGTAGACGAGCGCCTCGGGGATGCCGGCGGCGAGACTCTGCACAGCCTTCAAGGCGTCCTGCGCCCTCGTCGGCGCGGAGGTGCGATCACGTCGTGGACGGCGCCAGTCTGGATCCAGAACCTCGCCGCCGCCGAGTGTCGCGGCGGGCGAGGGGCGGCGGAGGATGATTCGATCTCCGCGCGCCGCGACCAGGGGTTCGGCGAGTCGGATCTCCGCTAGACCTTCACCGCCCGGGGTCAGAGGGTCACTCGCCAGGGGGCGGATGGTGGCGAGGGACTCGCTGCTCAACAGGTGCACGCGCACCTCGGCGCCGGAGCGCAGCGCCGCTGGAGCATCGGGCAGTACGCGAATGCGGCACAGCAGCCGGCGACGCGCACCCAGCGTGCGTGGTGTCGCTACGGTCATCCCTCGCTGGAGCTCCTCGAGCTCGACGCCGGCGAGCTGCAGCGCCACACGCTCGCGCGCCGGCGCACTCCCGACCGTGTGGCCGTGGACCTGCACGCTGCGTACGCGGACTTCGCGATCGGCCGGCAAGAGCTGCAACACGTCGCCCGGTTGAACGCTCGCGCCCGAGAGCGTTCCGGTGACCACGCTGCCTTGCCCCTGAAGATGGAAAGCGCGGTCGATCGGCAGTCTCGCGCCGCGCTCCTGCGATGCCGGGTCTTGCAGTCGGTTGGCGAGTGCGGTGAGGGCGCCTAGAAGCTCGGGGATCCCCTCGCCCGTACGGCTCGAGACGCCAAGGATCGGGGCCTCCGCGAATTGTGTCGAAGCGAGCAATTCCGCCGCTTCGAGCTCGGCCAGCTCGCGCTGATCGGGCGATGCGAGGTCGATCTTGGTGAGCGCGACGACCGCGTGTTCGAGGCCGAGGAGCTCGCACACCGCGAGATGCTCGCGGGTCTGGGGCTTGACGCCCTCGTCGGCCGCGACGACCAACAGCATGGCGCGGATGCCGCCGAGGCCGGCGAGCGCATTGTGCAGGAAGCGCTCGTGCCCCGGCACGTCGACGAAGCTCAGCTGTACGTCTTCGCGGTCGAGGTGCGCAAAGCCGAGGTCGATGGTGATCCCGCGCGCCTTCTCCTCGGTCAGGCGGTCGCAGTCGATACCGGTGAGCGCCTCGATCAGGCGCGTCTTGCCATGATCGACGTGTCCGGCGGTACCGATGACGAGGTGGGACATGGCGGATGAAGGGTGGTGTCCGATGAACGGAGCGCGACGGCTCCGAAGTGGGCGCTACTTGGCGGCGAGAAGCTCGCGCACCACGCGGCTGATCGTCCCGCTGTCGGCCGTGGCTCCGAACCGCGCAATCATGGCCTTCATCACGACGCCGGTGGCGCTCGGGCCGCTCAAGCCCAGCGCGGCGATGCTCTCGGCCGCCGCGATGCGCAGATCGGCTTCGCTGGTCTGCTGCGGCAAGTAGACCTCGAGCAGCGCGATCTCCGCCTGCTCCTTGGCCGCGAGCTCGGGGCGATTGCCCTTGGTGTACTGCTCGACGGAATCGTGCCGCTGCTTGATCATCTTGCGCAACACGCCGGCGAACCCCGCATCGTCGACCTCGGCTCCGCGCTTGATCTTCTCGTTCTTGAGCTCGCCGAGCAGCAGGCGGAGCGTGCCGAGCCGTTCCTTTTCGCCCGCCTTGAGCGCCGCCTTGACCTCGGCCTCGATGCCCTGCTGGGGAGTGGTGCTCATGGCGGCAAAGTATGTCAGGTCTGCGGCAGCTCGATGGTGAACACCGAACCCTGCGGTTCGTTGTCGTCGACCCGGATCGTGCCGTGGTGGTCGCCGACGATGCGGTGCACGATGGCGAGGCCGAGACCGGTGCCGCGGCCCTTGGTGGAGAAGTAGGGGCGGAAGAGTTTCTCCCGCGCATCCGGCGGGATGCCGCGCCCGGTGTCCGCCACCCTGACTTCGAGGCTACCGTTGTCGAGAGTGCGGGTTTCGACGGTGACTCGCCCCGGAGCTTCGGTCGCTTCCAATGCGTTGTCGAGCAGGTTGATCAGCGCGCGCCGGAACTGTGACGGGTCGAGCAGGGCGCGCGCGCTATTCGCGGCTACTTCGGCCGACAGTTCGACGCCCGGTTTCAAGCCGCGGTACAGGTGGAGCACCTCGTCCACCACGCGCGCCACTTCGATCGCCTCGGGTTGCGGCCGGGGCATGCGAGCGAAGCGCGAGAACTCGTCCACCATGTGTTTCATGGCCTCGACCTCGCGAACGATGATCTCGACCGCTTCGCTGACTGCGGCCTGGAGTCCCGGATCCTCGTTGCGACGCTTCTGCTCCAGGCGTTCGGCGGCCAGCTTGATCGGTGTCAGCGGATTGCGAATCTCGTGCGCGATGCGGCGCGCCGCCTCGCTCCAGGCGGCGATCTGCTGCGCTTGGAGCAGCTCGGTCAGGTCCTCGAGCACGACCACACGGCCGAGCGGTTGCCCGGCCTCGTCGAGCATGGAATTCACCTTGACCTCGAACGTCTTCCATTCGCCGCCGAGCGCCATGCGCAGCTCGCGGCTAGAGGCGCTCGACAAGCTGCCGACCGCCGTGCTCTCGGGGGCAGCGAACAGCGCAGCCAGGCGTCCGCGCTGCTCGTCTCGCCAAGCGTCCGCGGCGAGCTTGCCGAGCACCTCGCTCTCGGATTGGCGGAGCATGGCGAGAGCAGCTCCGTTGCAGGTGAAGACCCGACCCTCGGCGTCGAGCGAGATCACTCCCGCGGCGACGTTCTGAAGCACCGTCGCGATCAGGGCGCGCTCCGCAGCAAGCCGGCGGTTGGCCTCGAGCAATTCGCGGTTGCCGCGTTCGAGCGCCGCTTTGTTGCGCTCGAGCTCGGCGGTCATCTGGTTGAAGGAGTCGACCAGAATGCGGAGCTCATCGTCGGCCGCGGTCTCCACTCGATGGCCGAGCTCTCCCGAGGCGATGCGTCTGGTGCCTTCGGCGAGGGCTTGAATGGGGATGGTGACTCGTCGAGCGAGATAGAGCCCGGTCCACGAGGAGGCGAGAAGGATCAACAGCGTCACCATGAGGAAGGTGAGTAGATGACTGGTCTTGAGGTCGCCCTTCTGGACCTCGAGCTGCAGGAAGCCCTGGTAGGCCTCGATGAGCGCGGCACGGCCGGCGGTCACCTCCGGTTCGAGCCGCGTGCCGAGAACGACGACCGTGCGGCCGGCCGGACCGGTGGCCCCGGCGACACCCGCAATGGCCAGCAGCGCGTTGGGGCCCGGGAGCTCGATGACCCCGGGGGCCCGCCCGTCTCTCAGTACGGCGATCAAGAACGATTTGCTGGGGTCCGGCAGATCGGACATTCCGGCTTGTGGGTTGACCGATCCGTGGACGAGCTGGCGGTCGGCATAGACCGCGAGGTAGTCCGCTTCGAGCTCGGCGCGGAGTTCCTGCAGCCGGTTGCCGAGTTGGGGACGCTCGATGGCATTGGTGCCGCTCGGCTCGATGTCGTGCAGCACGCGCCGGGCGTCGCGCATGGCGGTCGACTGGACGCGAGTCGTCATCGCCTGCGCCATAGCATTGCCGTAGGTGACGACCTGCTCCACCGGCGCGGTGAACCAACGATCGATGGCGCTCTGCAGCAGGTTCGTGGCGTAGACGAAGAGGATCAGGACCGGCACCAGCGACAGGCCGATGTACGTCGCCACTAGCTTGGTCTTGAACTTCGCGCCCAGGATGCGATGACGGCGCTCGACCAACAGCTTGAGCAAGTTGCGTAGCAGCACGAAGAACACCGCCACGATGAGCACGACGTCGATGTACCAGAGGAGGAAGATCAGCACCCGGTTGGTGACCAGGCTGGCGGGCAACTGACGACTGCGGAGGATGAAGACGTAGATCCCCGAAAGGACGAGCAGCAGGAGTCCGAGGCCGGCGACGATCCAGCGCGTGTCCTTGCTGTGGGCCTGCAGACGTTGGCGAAGGCTCATGGTTAGTCCGCCGGTGGTCGGAACTTGCGGGATTCCTTCCAGTCGGTGCGCAGGTGCGTCGGAATGAACGCCAGCATGGTGCCCGAACCGAGCTCGGCGCGCACCGCGATCAGGAGTTTCCAGTCGGCGGGCATCGGGGCGAGATCGAAGACCGGCAGCGCCTCGACGTGGGTGAGGGCTTCCTCGAGTTCGTCGAGGTCGCGCAATTGCCGGCTCTCGATCAGACGGCCGTCGAGCTTGAAGTTGACCAGGTACTCGCGCGTCACCGCGTTGAACATGGCGACCACCTGCAGGCTGCTCTCCGCGATGCCGCGGTCCCACCAGTGGAGGCGATCCTTGAAAAGCTGCATGTCGTAGACGATGCCCGTCGGCAGGCCGCTTTGAATGCGCTCCCGGAGCTCGCTGTCGAAGCCATCGGTGAGGCGAAAGCTGATCATCACCTTGCGTCCCTCGAGCGCTGTCTTGAGGTCGCTCAGGTGCGGTTCGGCGGCGGCCGGCGCCGGGGCGAGAAGCGCCAAAACGGCGAGCGCGATGACCCAGTGCCCGGCTTTCATGGGGATTTTGCGACTGTAACACCGCGACGGTAACACCGCCCGGGACGATAGACTGCCGGGGTGACGAAAAGCGGCGACGAGGGCCCGGGGCGCCGGCTGCTGGCGAGCAACCGGCGTGCCCGCCACGACTATCACATCCTGGAGACCCACGAGGCCGGACTGAGCCTGTGGGGGACCGAGGTGAAGTCGGTCCGGGGCGGCAAGGTGCAGCTCAAGGACAGCTACGTCGAGTTTCGCAACGGCGAGGCGTTTCTGGTCGGCACCCATATCAGCGAGTACTCGCACGGCAACCGCGAAAATCACCTGCCGGAGCGCGAACGCAAGCTCTTGCTGCACCGGCGAGAGATCGACAAGCTGGCCGGGCGAGTGATCACCAAGGGCTTCACCGTGGTGCCTCTGCAGGTGTACCTCAAGGGCGACCGAGTGAAAGTGGAGATCGCGCTGGTGCAAGGCAAGAAGCTGCACGACAAGCGCGAGACCGAGCGCACGCGCGAGCAGGAGCGTGAGGCTCGCGAAGCGATCAAGACGGCGCGCAGCCGCGAATGAAGCTTCCCGACGTCATGGCGACTGGGCCGAGCGGCCCAGTTCCCGGGCCGGGCGAGCGGCCGGGGCTTTTTCGCGCCACCTTCTGGTTCTACGCCTTCCATCTCTTCGGCGTCTTCGCGCTCGCCTTTTCGAACGCGATGTTGGGGCTCGCGATCGTCGCCATGCCGTGGGCGGTGCGTTTGCGCACGATTCCGTGGCGGCGATACGCGCCGATCCTCTGGCCGCTTGGCGTCTACTACCTACTCCTCGCGCTTTCGATCCTGGCCTCGTACGAGCCGGAGGTCAGCGTCGGCGTGCTCGGCGACGCCATGCGTCTGTCGACCTTGTTCCTGGCGCTCCTCCTCGTGAGAGGCGAAGGGCCGGTGCGGCGCGTGGTCGGCGGCCTCCTGCTGGTGGCGTCATTGCTCGCCGTCGGCGGCCTGCTGCAGCTGTTGGCTGGCGGCGGCGACATCGACCACCGCATTCGCGGCCCGTTCTCGCACTACATGACGTATTCCGGCGTCCTCTTGATGTGCGATCTCATGCTGCTCGCCCGCCTCAGCACTCCCGGCGGAGCGCGGCGGATCTGGACTTGGGTGGGCTTTGCGGGCATCAACGCGGCGATTCTCGGGACCCTGACCCGCGGCGCCTGGGTAGCCCTGCTGGTCACCACGGTGGGATTTTTCGCCGCCCGCCGGCCGCGTTGGCTCCTGGCCGGACTGCCGGCAGCGCTGCTCTTCGTGAGCCTGGCGCCGGTTCCGCTGCTTCATCGAGTGCTGTCGATCGCCGATCTCCGCGACACCTCGAACTACGACCGCCTGTGCATGCTCGAAGCCGGTTTCCACATGGTCGCGGAGCGTCCGCTGCTCGGCATCGGGCCCGACATGGTGCGCCGGCGGTATCCGATCTACCGCAACGACACCGCGCCGCGGCTTACCATCCCTCATCTTCACAACAGCCCGTTGCAGCTCGCCGCGGAGCGCGGAATCCTCTCGCTAATCGCCTACGGCTGGATGCTCGCTGCAAGCCTGACTTGCGCCTGGCGCCGGTATCGACAGGAGGGCAGTCTGACCGGCGGCCGGGCGGATCTCTACCTCGGCGTACTGCTCGCCTTGATCGGATTCAACATCGCTGGACTCTTCGAGGACAACTGGCACGACGCCGAAGTTCAACGCGTGGCGTTGTTTCTGATGGCGCTGCCGTTCTGCCTCGCCACGAGCGACGCTTCCGTTGACAGCTCCGTGACGAATGATCTAGTGTCGAAAGGCTAACTCATGCAAAATGTGAAGTTTCGCGTGATCCCACAAATCCAGTCAACGCAGTTTCCTCGCAAAGGAGGAGTAGGCATGTCCAGGCGCGGCCTCAGCAAACCGACTGCGCTCCTGATCCTCGGCCTGCTGGCGTCCGTGCCCATGTACGGCGCTGGCTTCGGGATCTTCGAGCAAGGCAGCAAAGCGATGGGTATGGCAGGCGCATTCACCGCCCAGGCGGACGATCCGTCGGCGCTCTTCCACAACGCGGGCGGCGTGGCGTTCTTCGAGCACCGCGAGTGGATGGTGGGCACCACGTACATCAGCTCGACCGAAGCCAAGTTCAAGGGCGAAAATCCCTTCCCTGGCGACGACGCGCGGGCCGAACAGAAGAAGCTGAGCGAGTTCCCCTCGCACTTCTACGTCGTCCAGCCGCTCAATGACACCTGGAAGGTCGGCCTGGGCTTGAACACTCCGTTCGGTCTCACCACCGAATGGCAGAAGCCCGACTCGTTCGTCGGCCGCGGCATCAGCACCAAGGCGGCGCTGCGGACGTTCGACCTCAACCCGACCCTGGCCTGGAAGGTGACGCCGAATATCGGCATCGGCTTCGGTGCCCGCGTCATGTTCTCGGACGTCGAGCTCGAGCGCCGCAACTTCTCGGTGAACCCTTTCACGCTCGCGCCGGCGGATGTCGCCAAGGTCCACCTGAAGAGCGATCTGAGCCAGGGTTACGGCTGGAACATCGGCTTCCTGGACAAGTACAACAACAGCTTCTCCTGGGGCTTTTCGTACCGTTCCAAAGTCAAGGTGAAGTACAAGGGCAGTGCGACCCTGACCCAGGACCTCACCGGCTTCGCGCAGTTCGATGGCGCGGTGGCCGCGGCGGTTCCGTTCGGCGTCAAGCTGCCGCTCGAGACCGAAATCGAGTTCCCCGATCTGGCGAGCCTGGGATTTGCCATCGCGCTCAATCCGGCGATGAAGCTCGAGCTCGACGTCAACCACACCGGTTGGTCGAGCTTCAAGGAGCTGCCGATCAACTTCACCAGCAGCGATCCCAAGAAGCGCCTCCCTGACTCCGTGGTCAAGGAGAACTGGGAGAGCGAGTTCAACTACCGCCTCGGCCTGGACTGGATGCTGTCGCAGGAGAACTCGCTGCGCTTCGGTTTCGTGTACGACAAGACACCGCAGCCCGACCAGAGCGTGAGCCCGTTGCTGCCCGATGCCAACCGCAAGGGCATCACCCTGGGTTGGGGACATCGCGCCACGAGCTACCACTTCGACACCGCGCTGATGTACTTGCCGTTCGGCGAGCGCACCACGCATGTCAACTACGACAGCTTCAACGGCACCTACAAGACGACCGCCTGGCTTCTGGGCGTCTCGCTGGGTTTCTAATTAGTCAATAACGCGGACTTCGCGAGGAGAATGAACATGAATCTCAAGACCCTTCGCACCGCGGCAGCGCTCGCCTCGGCACTCGCCGCGGCCGCTGCGCCGGGCTTCGCGCAGGCTGATTTCACCCGCTACGTGGCGATCGGCGACAGCTTGACCGCCGGTTACCAGAGTGCCGGTCTCTTCCAGAGCGCGCAGGTCAACAGCTACCCGGCGGTCATCGCGCGCCAAGCTGGGTTCGCCGATTTCCAACAGCCGCTGGTCAGTGATCCAGGAATTCCCGCTCACCTCCAGTTGAACAGTCTGGTGGGGCCGCAGATCGGCCCGGCTGCCGGTCACGGGGTGCCGCTCAATCTCTCGCTGGCGCGGCCGTACAACAATCTCGGCGTCCCGGGCGCCCGCGTGCACGACACGGTGGCCACCATCAACGACGGCGGCCTCCACGACCTGATTCTCCGCAACCCCGCCTTCCAGAACACGACCGCCCTGCAGCAGGCCTTTTCCCTGCACCCGACGTTCGTCACCATCTGGATCGGCAACAACGACGTGCTCGGCGCTACCACCAGCGGCCGGGTGATCGAAGGCGTCACCTTGACGCCGATCGCCAGCTTCCAGGCCGACTTCCGCACCGTCGTGAACACCATCGCCGCGAGCGGGGCCAAGATGGCGATCGCCAATATCGCGGACACCTCGAGCATTCCCTTCGCCACCACCATCCCGCCGTTCTTGGTTTCGAACGGCGCTCCGGTGCTCGGCCCCAACGGCGTGCCGATTCCCTTCATCGGTCCGCGGCCCGACCTCCCGGGCGGCGTGGGACCTCTCCGCCTCACGGATCGCGTGTTGTTGAGCGCGGCTCCCCATCTCGCGGCGGGCGATGGGCGTCCTCCGGGTGTACCGGGCGCGAGCGGCGTGCCCTTGACCGACGGCGACGTGCTGTCGACCGAGGAGTCGGCGGCCATCGCGGCCCGCACCGCCGCATTCAACGCCTTTATCGAGTCCGAGGCGAATCGCGTCGGCGCGGCGTTCATCGACGCGCGCTCCACCCTCGCCACCATCGCGAGCACCGGATTGAACATTGGCGGCATCAAGTTCAGCTCGGCGTTCCTGACCGGGGGCATCTTCTCGTACGATGGCGTGCATCCGACCCGCTTCGGGTACGCCTTTGTGGCCGACCGATTCATCGCGGCGATCAACGCCAAGTTCGGCAACCACATTCCTCCTCCGAACTTCGCCGCGGCCATGCAGGGCGGCGGTGGTGGCGGGAGCCTGGTGGCTCTCGACTTGTCGTCGCTGTACCTGTCGCCCGAGGCGAACGCCAACCTGCGTATCGGTCTGAATACGCCGTCGGACGAGGAGCTTTCGCAGCTCCTGCCCCACAAGCCGCGGCGCGGTCGCGGCGGACACAAGCACTGAGCCTCGGCTCAGATCGGTAGCAGTGACCTCTACGGGGTGGAGCCTACGGGCTCCGCCCCGTTTGCTTTATGCGTCCTGTCTCGGAATTGACCCCTTTGCTAGACTGGGCGATCCCTATGGAAGCCCTCATCGTTCGCGGCGCGCGCCAACACAACCTCAAGAATCTGCACCTGTCGATTCCACGCAATCGGCTGGTAGTGATCACTGGAGTCTCCGGTTCCGGCAAGTCTTCCCTGGCCTTCGACACGCTCTTCGCCGAGGGTCAGCGGCGTTACGTCGAATCGCTGTCGGCCTACGCCAGGCAGTTTCTACAGCAGATGGAGAAGCCCGACGTCGACTCGATCGAGGGTCTGTCGCCGGCGATCTCGATCGAGCAGAAATCGGTCTCCAAGAATCCGCGCTCGACCGTGGGTACGGTCACCGAGATCCACGACTACCTACGACTGCTCTACGCCTCGATCGGCGTGCCCCATTGCCCCAATTGCGGCAACCCGATCCGGCCGCAGACCGTGCAGCAGATGGTCGACCGGCTGCTCAAGTTGCCCGAGGGCAGCAAGCTGGTGCTCTACGCGCCGTACGTGCGTGGCAAGAAGGGTGAGTACAAGAAGCAGCTCCAGCAAATGGCCCGCGAAGGGTTCCTGCGGGCGCGGGTGGACGGCGAGACCATCGAGCTCGGCGGCAAGATTCCCGACCTCGACAAGCAGAAGAAGCACACCATCGACATCGTCATCGACCGGCTGGTGCTGAAGCCGGGCTTGGAGAAGCGGGTCTCGGATTCGCTCGAGACCGCGCTCAAGGTGGGCGGCGGCCTGGTTCTGGTGGCTCCCGAGGGTGCCGCCGAGGAGACGCTGTCGCAGAACTACGCCTGCGCCAATTGCGGCGGCGGTCTCGCGGAGATCACGCCGCGACTCTTTTCCTTCAACAGCCCCTACGGCGCGTGCAAGACCTGCTCGGGCCTCGGAACGCTGATGGGTGTCGATCCCGACAAGATCATCGCCGACCCCGAGCGCTCGATCAATGCGGGCGCGGTCGCGCCCTGGCCGGAAGGCTCCAAGTCGTGGCGCATGCGCATGGTCGAGACGCTGTCCAAGGAGCTCGGGTTCTCGCTCTCGACGCCGTGGAAGAAGCTGCCGGCGAAGGCGCGCGACATTCTGCTCAAGGGCAGCGGCGAGCAGGAGATGACCTTCAAGTTCGAGGGCAAGAAGTCGAGCTACAAGTGGCGCGGCTCGTTCGAAGGCGTGATCCCGATGCTCGAGCGGCGTTACAAGGAGACCGACTCGACGGTCGTGCGTGGCGAGATCGAGAAGTACATGTCGGTGCACACCTGTCCGGACTGCAAGGGTCGGCGGCTGCGCCCGGAGGCGCTCTCGGTCTCGGTCGGCGGCAAGGCGATCGACCAGCTGTCGGCGCTCACCGTCTCGGATCTGCGACGTGTGATGACCACGCTCGAGCTCTCGGAGCGCGATCTTCTGATCACCGGAAAGGTCGTGCAGGAGATCACCGACCGGCTCGGCTTCCTCGACGACGTCGGCGTCGGCTATCTTTCGCTCGAACGCGCCTCGGCGACGCTGTCGGGTGGCGAGAGCCAGCGCATCCGTCTGGCAACGCAGATTGGCTCCAAGTTGATGGGCGTGCTGTACGTGCTCGACGAGCCCTCGATCGGCCTGCACCAGCGGGACAACGCGCGCCTGATCGCCACCCTTCAAGGCATGCGCGATCTCGGCAACTCAGTGCTCGTGGTCGAGCACGACGAGGAGACCATCCGCGCCGCCGACTGGGTGATCGATCTCGGCCCCGGCGCCGGCGAGCACGGCGGCGAGCTGGTGGCTCAGGGTACTCCGCAGGAAGTCGCCGCGGCGCCGCGCTCGCTCACCGGCCAGTACCTGCGCGGTGAGCTCGACGTCACGGTGCCCAAGAAGCGCCGTCCGGCCGACGGCAAAGCGCTGATCATCGAAGGGGCGCGACACAACAATCTGCGCGACCTCGACGTGCGCTTCCCGATCGGAGTGTTTACCGTGGTCACCGGCGTATCGGGATCGGGCAAGAGCAGTCTGGTGAACGACATTCTGCACAAGGCGCTCGATCGACACTTCTTCCACGCCACTGATCGCCCGGGCGAGCACGACAAGATCACCGGCCTGCAGGAGCTCGACAAGATCATCGCCATCGACCAGAGCCCGATCGGCCGCACACCGCGCTCGAATCCCGCGACGTACACCAACGTCTTCAATCAGATTCGCACCCTGATGGCGAAGACGCCCGAGGCGCGCGTGCGCGGTTACGAGCCCGGGCGATTCAGCTTCAACGTCAAGGGCGGGCGCTGCGAGGCTTGCGGGGGCGAAGGGCAGATCAAGATTGAGATGCACTTCCTGCCCGACATCTGGGTAACCTGCGAGGTTTGCGGCGGCAAGCGCTACGACCGCGAGACTCTCGCCGTGCTCTACAAGGGGCTCAACATCGCCGAGATCCTCGACCTGTCGGTGGAGAAGGCGCGGAACGTATTCGAAAACATTCCTGCGATCGAGCGTGTCCTCGCGACCCTCGATGACGTCGGCCTGGGCTACATCAAGCTCGGGCAGCCGGCGACGACGCTCTCCGGCGGCGAGGCCCAACGGGTGAAGCTCGCGACCGAGCTCTGCCGGCGCGGCACTGGACGGACGCTCTATCTGCTCGACGAGCCGACCACGGGGCTCCACTTCGACGACGTGCGCAAGCTTCTGGTGCTGTTGCACCGTTTGGTCGAGAAGGGCAACACGGTGGTGGTCGTCGAGCACAACCTGGACGTCATCAAGACCGCGGACTGGGTGATCGACCTCGGTCCGGAGGGCGGCAAGGGCGGCGGGTTGTTGGTCGCCGAGGGCACGCCGGAAGCCGTGGCTCGCACTGCGGACAGCCACACCGGACAGTATTTGGCGCGCGTACTCGCGGCTCACGTACTCGAGCCTGCAATGGCCGAGTAATTGCGTTTTAAGGGGTACACTGTAGGCAGGTCCCCAATCATGGCGTCCGATTCGGTGCTCCCGGGCTCGAAGGCACGCAAGGTCCGAAGGGCGAGCTCGGCGAGCTTACCTTCCCGGCTCGGCCTCGTCTCCAAGGTCACTGATCGGCTGGTGCAGTCGCTCGATTTCGATCAGGCGCTGCAGACTCTCATCGATGGCGCCACCGAGCTGCTCAATGTGGAACGCGCCTCGATCCTGATCCTCGATCGTGAGACCCAAACGCTGGCCATCCGGGTTGCCAAGGGCCTGTCGCCGGAGGTGATGGCGGCGACGCGGATTCCGCTCGGGTATGGAATCGCTGGCGGGGTCGCCGAGACCCAGGAAGCCGTAGCGGTGCGCGACGTGCGCGAGCTCGCCGGCTGGCGGCGAAATTCCGCCGCGGACCGCACCAGCGAGTATGCCGACTTCTCCGCGCTCTGCGTTCCCCTGGTGATCCACGGCGAGACCCAGGGCGTGATGAACTTCAATCACAAACGCGACGCCAAGCCGTTCGGCCAAGCGGACCTCGAGTTTGCGCTGCTGATCGCGAATCAGGCGGCGATCGTTCTCTATTGCGCGATGCTTCACCGGCAGTACCTCTCGAAGCAGTCGATCGAGCAGGAGCTCCGTCTCGCGCGCTCCATCCAGGAGCGCCTGGCCCCACAGACGGCGCCCAGCCTGCGCGGCTTCCGATTCGCCGCGCTCTCGGCCATGTGCCAGCACGTGGGCGGCGACTACTACGATTTCGTGCCGCTCGATGCGGACCGCCTGGCGATCGTGATCGGCGACGCCGCCGGTCACGGGGTGGGCTCCGCATTGCTGGCGACCGAGGCCCGCGCGGCGCTCCATCAGTGTCTGAGCCGCGGCGACAGCGTCGAGATCTGCCTGCAGCACGTGAATGACCTGCTGCAAGGCGATACCGGCGCCGAGATGTATATGACCCTGCTGCTCGGCGTGCTCGATGCGCGCACGCATCGGTTCACCTTCGCTACCGCCGGACACCACATGCCGCTCTTGGTGCGGCGAGGCCGGGTCGAGCGGCTGCCGTTCGCGGGCTCCAACATTCCGCTCGGCATTCGCCACGGGCTGCGCTTCGCGCTGGAAGATCCGCTCGAGCTCGAGCACGGGGACCTCTTGTTGCTCTTCACCGACGGCGTCTGGGAGGCGACCGACGCCGAGGGCCGCCGATTCGGCACCTCGGGACTCGAGAGCCTGCTGCGCCGCTGTCACGACCGCCCCGAAGAGGAAATCTTGCGCGAGATCTTGGACCGCGTGGCGGACTACCAAATCGCGCCGGAGTCCGAGGACGATTGCACCCTGGTCTTGATCCGCCGGGCCTGAAACTACTCCCGTGAAACCGGTTGGTGCGGCAGGCGTATCATTGAAGGGATGGCCGCGCCTCAGAACTTCAGCGAGAAGCTCAGAATCCTACAGCTTGAAACGCTGTATGACCTGGCGCTCGCTCTGCACGCCCACCAGGGCGAGCAGGAGTTGGTGGACGAGCTGCTGGAGCGCGTCTGCGCCGTACTCGACCCGGGAGCCGCGGTTGCGGTGACGCGGGATGCGTACGGTGTGCCGCGGGCGGTGGCGACGGTGGGATGGATGGACGCCGTGCCCGCCGGCGCGGATCTGCTCGAGGAGCAAGTCTGGCGCGAGCTGCTGACCGGTGGGCGCATGGTGCAGCGCTCGGCGGGCGAGTTCGCGGGGCGCTCGTTCCGCCAGTTGGTGGCGACGCCGCTCGCGTATCGCGGTGTCTTTCTCGGCTACATGGCGTTGCTCGACAAAGAAGTGCGCGGCGAGGCCAGTCCAGACTTCGCGGCCAGCGACTTGCGATTCCTGGACTCGGTGGCCTCGCTCGCCGGCGTTTCGCTGGACAGCGCCCGGCAGGTCGAGAAGCTCGAGACCCAACGCGATCAGCTGGCGGAGGAGAACAAGGTTTTCAAGGGCAGGCTGGCAGACGAAGTCGCCGGCCGGCGGATCGTGGCGCACGCGCCGCCCATGCAGCGGGTGCTCGATGTCGTCGAGCGCGTGGCGCCGCGCGGTGTGTCCGTGTTGCTGCGCGGCGAGAGCGGCACCGGCAAGGAGCTGGTCGCGAAGCTGCTGCATCTGCTCTCCGGGCGCTCGGGCCCTCTGGTGGCGCTCAACTGCGCCGCGCTGCCCGAGTCGCTGCTCGAGAGCGAGCTCTTCGGCATCGAGGGCGG
>JBDTNL010000005.1:0-92888 GCA_039933785.1 Acidobacteriota bacterium | reverse complement strand
TTCGCCGCGTACTGCAGATGCGCCGGCGTCGAGAAGGCATAGCGATTGTTCTCGATCACCAGGATCAGCGGCAGCTTCCACACCGCCGCCATGTTCAAGCCCTCGTGAAAATCGCCGGTCGAAGTGCCGCCCTCGCCGATGAAGTTCACTGCCACGCGATCGCTGCCGCGCTGTTTGAGCGCGAAAGCGCAGCCGGCGGCAACCGGAATCATGGAGCCCAGATGGCTGATCATGCCGACGTGCTGGATGCCGTGCGCGGGGTCGAGGTAGCCGTAGTGGAACGAGCGCTCGATGCCGCGTGAGAAGCCCTCATCCTTGCCCAGCAATTGGCAAGACAGCGTGTAGAGAAGATCGCGCGGATCAGGGCGCCTGCCGTCGGACTCGCCAAACCCCAAACCGGGGAACGCCCGCGCCGGGTCGAGGTAGACCGCGAGAATCGCGCCGAGATCCCGGTGCAGCGAACAGAGCACGTCGCCCGCGTCGAGAGCCAAGCCGGCGGGGACGGTGGTCGCCTCGTTGCCGACTTCGCTGTACCACTTGGACACCCTTCCGGTCAGCAGCAGGGCCTCGAAACGCGCGTCATAGTCGCGCGTCAACTTCATGAAGGCATAGCGGCGCAACCGCGCCTGGGATGGACTGGTAGGGCTCGTCATGGCGCGGCGAGTTTAGCAGCGGGATCGAGGCCGCCTCGAGGAGGCGATAGAATGGGAGCTCGCGGCGAGTCAACGTCGCAAATCCGCAACTCATCGACCCTTGGAGGCTCACTATGAACCGTACCTCGATCCGCCTCGCCACCACGCTCCCTGTCGCCTTGCTATTGGCGACCCTTGTCACCCCGGCGTTCGCCGCGACCAGCGCGCCGGCCGAAAAGCCCGCCGCGGCGGTGGTCAAGGTCGAGCCCAAGAAGGTCTGCATGATCAACAACCAGTTCATGGACAAGGACCAGATTCCGGTCGAGGTCGAGGGCAAGACCTACTACGGCTGTTGCGCGATGTGCAAAGAGCGCTTGGCCAAGGACGCCGAAGCACGCAAGGCCGTCGACCCGCTCTCCGGCAAGTCGGTGGATAAGGCCAAGGCGGTCATCGGCGCCCACTCGGACGGGACCGTCCTGTATTTCGAGAACGAGGAAAACCTCGCCAAGTTCGCGGCCCAAAGCACGCCGCACGACAACAACTGAAATCTCAGCGGCGAGCGGCTCGCGCCGGCGCCCGGCCGGCGCCGGCCACACGCGCGATCAAGTCCGCCAGGGCCACATCGGGATCACCGCTCTCGCCCTTGATTCGGAGCTCGGTTTCGAGCACCCGCCAGGGCAGCTCACCCAAGGCCTCGACCGGAATGCGCGAGGCCGCGAGATAGACCCGATGCAGGCGGAAGGGATGCAGACCGCCGATCGGGTTCTTCCGCCCTCCCGGCAGCTCCGTCTGTAGATCGACCGCCAGCTTGGACTTGAACTTGCTGTAGTTCGCTTCCCCGCGCGGGAGACCGCGCTCGGTGAGCAAGCCGCCGACCGCCACCAGCTGACGGCAGAACCCGGCGAGGAGCGAGAAGAACGAGAGCCGGGCCGCGAGCGGGTCTTCGGCCGACCGCAGCAAGCGGCCGATGCGTTCGAGCGCTTGATCCCCGCGCCCGCTAGAGATCGCGTCCAACAGCTGCCAGACGTCCTCCTCACCCCGATCCTCCACCGAGCCTTCGACCACGGCCAGGGTGATCCGTTTTAGCTTCTCCGCCTTGGCAAGCTCCGCCAGCTTGCGATACTCGCCGGCAAAGCGAGCGGTCGAATCGGCATGCTGCTCGCCCTGTCGCAAGGTGCGCCTGGCGAGCTCGGCGACGGCATCCGATGCGATGCCGATTCCGGTCTGGCTCTCTAGCTCATCGGTGATGCGGTCGAGCCCCTGCCAACCGCCGCCTTTTTCGGCTTCCAGGCGTCCGGCGGAGATCAGGGCTCCGCGTTCCGCCAGCGTGCGCGCCAGCGGGTGATCCTCTGCGGCGGCGCTCTCGACCAAGACCAGCGAATGTCCGGGAGGCAGGCCGACCTCGATCGCCGCGCCGAGCTCGGTCAAGTCGCCCTCCGCGGCGCCGACCAATTCTTCGGCGCGAGCCGCCGCGAGCAGGTCAACCAACCCTGCGCGGAGCGTCTCGACTTCTCCCTTCGGCCGCGGTTTGTTCTGCCGCCGCTTGCGGTAGGCCACGCCGCCCTGAAAGGCCCAGGCCGGCAGCTGTTCGATGGCGGCTGCCGGGGCTCCGGCGAAGGGATCGACACCGAAGAGCCGCAGCGCTTGCAACAAACGCGACGCCGACTCGCGGCTGTTTCCGGAGAGCCCACCGCCCTTCTGCGAGAGCGGCAGCGCATCGCCGGCGTCGTCGATCAGGCTGGCGGCGGAATTGCGATCGGCGAGCACCGCGCTATCGACGACCAGCACTACCTTGCCGGAGGCAAACAGCGAAAACGTACGCAGATCGGCGAGCACCGGCTGGAGGCCGAGCGGGCGGCGCTTGAGGTCGACCGTGCAACCCGCGGCCTTCGCCAGCGCGGCCGCGACCCGCTGACCGGCAGGCTCGGCCAGCACTAGATCGCCGACGACCAGGACCACGTTCGGCCCTTGGCCGGCTGAGATCTCGCTGAGTAGTTTGTCGATGGGCGCCATGCGCAAGACAATTCCGGGGTTTGGGGCGAATGCTCAGCGCTTGAGCAGCTCGGCGACCGAGAACTCGCCGCTCTCCTCAGGCGGTCCCCAGACCGGGGTCTCACGCACGCCCAGCTGCTGGGGCGAGAGATGCTCCTCCTCGAAGTCGAGCTCGATCGAGTTCCAGGAGCCACAGCCGTCGCAGCGGTCGTTCCATTCGGCACTGCGCGTGCGACAGACCTTGCACAGGTAGTCGGCGCGGTCGAGGCCGAGCTGACGAATGCAGGTCAGATAGCCCTCGACGGCCCGCCGCATCTCGCCGCGCCGCTCGTGAATCCGGGCCACCAAGTAGTGATAGGTCGGCGAGGTCAGGATGCGGTCGCCCACCGCCTCGAGCTCACGCAGCGCCTCTCCGTGCATTTCCAGCCGGTAGTACAAGCGGCCGAGGTAGAAGCGCGGCAGCGTGTCGTTCGTAACCGTCGAGATCAGGCCGCGCAGCGTCTCGATCGCGCGCGCCGGCTCCTCACGCTCGATGAAGTGGTCCTCGATGCGCTGCAGGAAGACCGGGCTGCCGGTCGAGTCATAGCCCTGCCGCCACTCGTGAAGCGCCGCATCCTCATCGCCGCGCAGGAGCTCCGCCTCGCCGAGCATGATGGCGGCGGGGATGAAGCGCGGCTCGCGCGCGAGCAACTCGCGGAAGCGCGTCGCCGCCTCATCGATACGGTCGAGCTCCAGGAGCAGGACGCCGCGCTGATACTCGAGGCCCTGGCCGGTCTTCGACTCGACTTCGAGCGCTTTGGCGTCGCCCGCCTCGCGCAACAGACCCTCGATCGATTCCTGCAGGCGAGCAGCTTCGTCCCACTTGCGTGCCGCCATCGCCGAAACTCGCCGGCGACGGAGCAACTGCAGACCCATCCCGGGGAAGTCGCGCAGGATCCGCGCCCGCAGCTCCTCGGTGACCGGGGCGTCGCCGCGGGCTTCATAGTCCTCGGACAGTTCATAGAGCAGCGCCACGCTGTGCGGATAGAGCACCGATGCCCGACGGTGCACCTCGATTGCTTCGTCCAAGCGCGCCAGGTGACGGAGCGCTTCGCCGTAGCGGAGCAAGGCCGAGAAATCGTCAGGCCGTTCCTTGAGCAGGGCTTCGAGCTCTTGCGCCGAGCGTGCCCACTGACCGTCCGCCTGGAGGTCGACGCTTCGACGATAGATCGCCTTGAGGCTCTCCGCCTCGCGCCCCAGCCGGCGATCGCGACGCGCCACCAGCTCTCGACGCAGGTTCTGCACCAGGAGGGCGGTGGTCGAGGGCAGCAAACCGACGGCGAGCAGGAGAACGAAGGCAATCCACAGCGGCACCGTCGTTTGCGCAGTGAGATGGAACGGCTCGTAGAGCAGCGTGGTGTTGCGGTGGGTCAGATAGGCAACGGCGATCGCGCCGAGGAACGCGAGCAGGATTCCGATATAAGTACGTACACGCATCGCCGTGATTCACCGGCACCGGAGCGGGGCAGCCGAAGCGCCCCGCCCGCCGGCGTTCGATTCCTCAGTTGTCGTCGAGCAGGCCCTTCTCCATCAATTCCTGGCAGTTGATGCACAGACGCGCCCAGGGCAACGCTTGCAGGCGCGGCAGCGCGATCCCACTTCCACAGTGGACGCAGGAGCCGAACGCGCCGGCCTCGAATCGCGCCAGCGCCGCTTCGACCTGGAGCAGCAACTGACGTTCGCTATCGGAGAGCGAGAACATGAGCTCGCGGTGGTACGCATTGTTGGCGCGATCGACGATGTCTTCGGTGGGTTCGTCGTTCGCTTCCTGGCCGACTTTCAAGTCGCGCTTGTAGCTCTCGGTGATTTCCTTGCGCTTGAGCTCCAGACGGGCGCGCATCTCGGCGTATTCCTTGGGCGACGGCAACACTAGCTTCTCCACGGGAACGGGTTTCATGGGGGCAACCTTGACCACGACAGGCTTGGGGCCCGCCTTGGCTGGCGCCGGGCGAGCTGGAAGCATGGGGGGCGCCGGCTTCACCGTTACGGGACGCGGAATCACCACTCGCGGGGGAGAAACCACCTTCACGGGTGGTTTGATGATGGCCTTCGGCGCAACTCTCACTTGCGGGCGCGCCAGCGCCTTGACCGTCTTCGCGGGCTTGGCCACTCGCTTGGCAGCCGTCCTCGCGGCGGGCTTGCTGGCCTTCTTGGCGGCTGGTTTGGCGACCGATTTGGCGACCGATTTCTTGGCCGTCTTCTTGGCGGCGACCTTCGCCACCACCTTGGGGCGCGCCGGCTTCGTTGCTGCACGCGCCTTGGCGGCGCTCTTGGTCTTCATCTTGGCTCGAGTCTTGGCCACGCTAGGGGCTCTCCCGGGTTGAAATCTCCCGATAAATTCTCGGAAGAATAGCTCACAACGCGCGGCGATGGTAAGAGATTCCCGCACTGATCGAGAGCGCGCGGTACAGCTGCTCGTAGAGCACTAGGCGCGCCAGCTCGTGCGGCAGCGTCAGCGGACCGAAGGACCAACGCCAGCGGGCGGCAGCGATCAGCTCTGCACTCAGTCCGAGGTCGGATCCGAGCACGAAAGCGACCGGATGCGGCCATTCGTCCCGAATTCTCGTCAACCGCCGCGAAACCTCGTCGGAAGCGACTGCCGCGCCCCGGCGATCGAGCGCCACCAGATAGCAGGGCTCCGGCAACGCCGAAAGAATCGCCGCGCCCTCGACACGCAGGCGCTCGCGCGACTGCTCCGGGCTCTCCTCCCGCCCGCCGCGAGCCGGCACCCGAACCGGCAGGTCGCGCACCGGCACCTGCGACGCGATGCGCTGGCGGTAGTCGCTGCACAGACCTTCCCAGGAATCGCGGTGGTGCCGGCCGGCCCACACGACGAGAAACTCGCGGCCCAAGGCGGCTCAGCCGGCGAATCCTGGCCCACGACCCGGAGTCGAGTCGTCGTGCTCGTCGAGATGTTCCTCGGCTTCCTCGGCATAGGTGAGCGACTGCAGGTCGCGCATGCGATCGAGGAAGATGACGCCATTCAGGTGGTCGAACTCGTGCTGGACGATACGCGCCTCGACGCCCTCGAGACGCACATCCATCGGCTTCCCGTGCCGATCGAGTCCCCGCAGTCGGAGCGAGGGATGCCGCGGCACCAGCCCGCGGAGACCTGGGATGGAGAGGCAGCCCTCCCAGTCGTGGACCAACGGGCCAGCGTCGGGGTCGAGCATGGGATTGACCACCACGCGCAGCGGGATCTCCGGCTCCGGATCGTCCGCCGAAAGAGCGATCGCGAGAACGAAAAGCTGGATCTCCTCGCCCACTTGTGGCGCCGCCAGCCCCACGCCGTCCGCCGCGAACATGGTCGCGACCATGTCGTCGATCAACGCCTGGGTCTCCGGAGTTGCGATCTCCGCCGGCGACAAGGCCCGAGCCGGCGTCCTCAGGGCAGGGTGTCCCAGCCGAACGATCGGCAAGACTGTCGGAGCGATCGCCGTGGGGCTCATTGCTTCATGATACGGACAAATCGCACGGAAACTACAACTATCGACCCTGCCCCGTTTTTCGAGCAGCTCAGGGGCTGGTATTCTGATGGGCATGGCCGCGTACTCCATCGAAGAGGATCAGAGACGCAAGCGCCGCAAGCGCCTGTTGCAGGGTGTCTTGGTCGGGGGCGCCGCGATCGGGATCCCGGCGCTGGCAAATTTGTTGATTTCCAAGCGCGCCGAAAAGCTCGCCCCGCCATCTTGGGGTCGAGCTCAGCGCTACAACTGGCGGCTGGGCGACATCGCCTACCAGCGCTTGGGCGATGGCCCGCCGGTCGTGCTTCTGCATTCCTTCGGGCCGGGGCATCACTGTGGCGAGTGGCAGATCGCCGCCGAAATTCTGGGCGAGCGCCACACGGTCTTCGCTCCCGACCTCCTCGGCTGGGGGCGTTCCGACAAGCCAGCCATCACGTACGACGACGAGCTCTACATGCAGCTCCTGTTCGACTTCCTGCATGAAGTCGTCGGCGAGCGCGCCTGGCTGGTTGCGGCGGGCCTGCCGGCTGCCTATGCGGTGCAGCTCGGGGTGGATCATCCCGAGCTCTTGCGCGGGCTCGGACTGGTGGTTCCCTTGGGCATCGAGCTTCACGGCGACGAGCCCGACTTCAAGGATGCGGCGGTCCACCGCCTGCTCCGCCTGCCGGTGCTCGGCACCTCGGCACTCAATCTCTACACCAGCCGCTCGAGCCTCGAAGATCACCTCAAGCGCGAGGTCTTCGCGCACCCGGACCGCGTCGACGCGGCCATGGTCGACAGCCTCTACCGCGCCGCCCACGACAAGGGTGCGCATGCGGCGCTCGCGGCGTACCTTGCCGGCTACCTGAACCACGGTGTGGAGACCGTCCTGCCACGCCTGCCGCTGCCCACCTGGCTTGCCTGGGGCCGCCAAGCGACTCATCCGGCGGTCGAAGCCTCCGACCTCTGGCTTCGCCGTCTGCGCACCGCGGCCTTCGAGGTCTTCGAACGCAGCGGCAATCTGCCGCACGCCGAGGTTCCGGTGGCGTTCTGCGAGAAGCTCGAAGCCTTTCTGAGCATCACCGCGTAGGCCCGAGGCATGTCCCGCCCATGCACGGGCGCTGATTTCAGGATGCCGATCACCCGGTTCGCCCCTAGCCCAACAGGCCTCCTCCACCTCGGGCACGCGCTCTCGGCGCTCGTCGGCTGGACTCGCGCCCGGGCCGTCGGGGGAAGATTCCTGCTCCGCATCGAGGACATCGACACCACACGCTGCCGCGCGGAGTTCGAGATCGCCCTGCTCGAGGACCTGGCCTGGCTGGGACTCGACTGGGACCAACCTGTTCGCCGGCAATCCGAGCACTTCGACGACTACCGGGCCGCGCTGGATCGGCTCCACTCGATGCGACTTCTCTACCCGTGTTTTTGCAACCGACAGGAGATCGCGCGGGAGGTGGCCGCCGCGGCGGGTGCGCCGCAGGGCCCCGACGGTCCGCTCTACCCGGGTACTTGCCGGCATCTTTCAGCCGGAGAGCGGGAGGCGTACCTGGCAGCCGCAAGGTCCTACGCGCTCCGCCTGGACATGGCAGCCGCGGTTGCGCTCGCCGGTGAATTGACTTGGCTCGATGAGCTCGCCGGACTTCAGCGAGCGACACCGCAAGCATTCGGCGATGTCGTCCTGGCGCGCAAGGAAATACCCACCAGCTATCACCTGGCCGTGGTTGTCGACGACGCGCTCCAGGGGGTCGATCTGGTCACTCGCGGCGTCGATCTCTTCGCCGCCACACATGTCCACCGGCTGCTCCAGGCTCTCCTCGGCATCCAAACGCAGACCTGGCGGCACCACGCCTTGCTCACCGACGAAAACGGGCAACGCCTGGCGAAGCGGCACGATGCCAAGGCCATCCGCCGCTATCGCGAGGACGGGTTCTCGCCCGAAGCGGTGCGCAAACTCGTCGGGTTTCCGTAGTCCGATAAGATTCGGCATCCAGCCCGTTGCTTACCCCCCGGGCCGAAAGTCGATGACCAAACGACCATTCCCTGAAGTTCCGGGAGGCTACCCCTTCCCGAAGCTCGAGCTCGAAACGCTCGAGGCCTGGAAGCGCGACCGAATCTTCGAGAAAACCCTCGAGCAGACGGCGTCGGGCAAGCCCTTCGTGTTCTACGAGGGTCCGCCGACCGCCAACAACGTGCCGCATGTCGGCCACGTCGTCACCCGCGTCGTGAAGGACCTCTTCCCCCGCTTCCGCACCATGCAGGGCCACTACGTGGCCCGCAAGGCGGGTTGGGACACGCACGGCCTGGCGGTCGAGATCGAAGTCGAAAAGCGGCTGGGCTTCTCCGGCAAGCAGCAGATCGAGGCCTATGGCATCGAGGCCTTCAACCGCGCCTGCCTCGAGTCGGTCAACACCTACGAACAAATGTGGCGCACCATGTCCGAGCGCGTCGGGTATTGGATGGACTTCGACGACGCCTACTGGACGTACAACAACGAGTACATCGAGTCCCTGTGGTGGGCCCTGCGCCGGCTGTGGGACGACAAGCTCCTGGTCGAGAACTACAAGATCCAGCCCTACTGCGCGCGCTGCGGTACGACGCTCTCGAGCCACGAGGTGGCGCAGAACTACAAGGAAGCAGACGATCCCTCGATCTGGACACTGTTCCGTTTGCGCTCGGGTTCCCGCGTGAAGACGCTCTCCGGAGACGAGATCGACCTTTCGGGAGCGGCGCTCGTCGGCTGGACCACGACCCCCTGGACGACGCTGGGCAATGCGGGCGTCGCGGCGCATCCGAACCTCGAGTACAAGGTGATCGAGCGCCCCGGGCGAGTCGGCGAGCCGGTCGAGCGCCTGATCTTCGGTGCGCACCTCGGCACTTCCGTCCCGCTGGTGATCGACGAGGACGGCAAGCGCAAACAGCTCGACCTGCGCGAGCAACCCGCGATCGCGTTGTTCAGCGGCCGCGAGCTCGACGGCCTGCTATACGACAAGCTGTTCACCTACGTCTCGACCGATCCCGGGCGCGTGGTGCTCGGCGACTATGTAACCGAGACCGAGGGCACCGGGTTGGTGCACACGGCGCCCGCGTTCGGTGAGGACGACTACCAGACCGGTCAGCGTTGCGGTCTGCCGGTACTGCTGACCATCGATCCGCAGGGGCGGATCGCGGCCGGTTCGCCGTGGGACGGCACCTGGTTCAAGGAAGCCGATCCGGAGATCACGCGCGACTTAAAGGCGCGTGGCTTGCTGCTCCACGGCGACCGCTACAAGCACAACTACCCCTTCTGCTGGCGCTGCGACCGGCCGCTGCTCTACTACGCCAACAAGAACTGGTTCATCCGCACCACCGCCAAGAAGGCCGAGCTGGTGGCGAACAACCAGAAGATCCATTGGCATCCCGAGCACATCGGCGAAGGCCGTTTCGGGAACTGGCTCGAAAACGTCGTCGACTGGGCGCTGTCGCGCAAGCGCTACTGGGGTACGCCGTTGCCCATCTGGCGCTGCGATGCCTCGGGTTGCGATCACGCCGAGTGCCTCGGTTCCTTCGCCGAGCTTCATCGGAAGACCGGGCAGCCGCTGCCGGCGAACGTGTTCGACCGCCAGCAATTCGATCCCCATCGGCCGTTCATCGATCGCGCCACCTGGAGCTGTACCCAGTGCGGGCAAGGCACCATGCGCCGCGTCGACGACGTCATCGACGCCTGGTTCGACTCCGGCGCCATGCCGTTCGCGCAGCATCACTACATGGGCGAGCCGCTGCCCCAATTCGATCCGACGAAGGGCGTCGCGTTTCCGGCGGACTTCATCGCCGAGGCGGTCGATCAGACCCGCGGCTGGTTCTACACCCTGCATGCCCTGGGCACGTTGCTCTTCGGCAGCGAGGCCTATCGACACTGCGTGGTCATGGGCCACGTGAACGACGACCAGGGTCGCAAGATGTCGAAGCGCCTCGGCAACGTCGTCGAACCGATGGCGGTGATCGCCGAGACCGGCGCTGACGCCATGCGCTGGTACTTCTACGTCAACGATCCCGAAATCCCGTCGCGCTTCTCGGCGCGGCTGGTGCGCGAGGCTGCGCAGGGCTTCCTGATGCCACTGTGGAACGCGCTCTCGTTCTTCACCATCTACGCGAACATCGACGGCTGGCACCCGGGCCGGGCTCCGGAGGTCGAGATCGGTAAGCGCGCCGACCTCGATCGCTGGATCCTGCTTCGGTTGGACGACCTCCTCGAGGCGACGACGCTCAAGCTCGAGAGTTACGACATGGTGGGCTCGGCACGAGGCGTCGAGGCATTTCTCGACGACCTGACGAACTGGTACATCCGCCGCAGCCGTGAACGCTTCTGGTCGGGAAATCCCGAGAGCGGCGACAAAGAGGCCGCCTACCAGACACTGCACGAGATTCTGGTCACCTTGGCGAAGCTGCTCGCTCCATTCACGCCGTTTGTAGCGGAGGCGCTCCACGAGCGTCTGGTGCGCAGCCAGAACGCCGACGTACCCGCGAGCGTTCACCTCGAGCCCTGGCCCGCGGCACGCGGATGGATCGACCGCTTGTCGTCGATCGGCCAACGCACCGAGGCCATGCGGCTGGTGAGCGCCATGGCGCTCGCCAAGCGCATCGTGGGGCTGGGCCGCGCCGCGCGCAGCGCGCACGAGCTCAAGACCCGTCAACCGCTCGCCGCGGTAACGCTGGTGTTCGCTCCCGATGCCCAAGGCGTCGACTTCCGCGACCACGTCGAGCGCGTGCGCGACCTGGTGCTCGAGGAGCTCAACGTCAAGGAGATTCGGTGGGCCGAGCGCCTCGGCGACTTCGTCCACCGCGATGTCCGACCCGACTTCCGGGCCCTGGGCAAGAAGCTCGGCAAGCGCATGAAGGCGGTGCAGACAGCGCTCGCGGCACTTGACGGCGACACCCTCGCCGACACCCTGGAGCGCGACGGCAAAATCACGCTGAGCGTCGAGGGCGAAACGGTCGAGCTCGAAAACGGCGAAGTCGAAGTCCGCCTGATCGAGAAGGCCGGCCTCGCGACCGCCGGCGACCGCGGTCTTCTCGTAGCTCTCGACACTACGCTCACTGCGGAGCTCATCGCCGAGGGCCACGCTCGCGAGGTGGTCAATCGAATCCAGACCGCGCGCAAAGAGGCCGGCCTCGACTACGCCGACCGCATCCACATTCGGTTCCACACGCCGGTCGAGGCACTTGCCGGGGCCGTTAGTCACCACCGCGAATACATCGCGGGTGAGACGCTCGCCCTGGGCCTGGACTTTGTCGACCCCGCCGAGCACGCGGATCTCAAGTCCGCACCGGTCGATGACCATGCGTTCGCCTTCGCGATCCGCAAGGCCGATTGATGCCCTCCTCGGAGCTCGTTCACTACCGCTAGACCATCGAATCGGAAAGGGTCCTCATGGCCGGTATCTTCAAGGCATACGACATCCGCGGCATCGTGCCGCAGCAACTCAACGAGCCGCTGGCCGAGAAGATCGGCCGGTCCTTCCAGTTCGTGCTCGATCAGGAAGACCGCGCCTTCGGCAACGCCGTGGTCGTTTCGCGCGACATGCGGCCGTCTGGCGAGGGCCTCGCCGCAGCGCTCACCAAGGGTCTGGTCGAATCGGGTCTCGATGTGATCGACATCGGCCTCGCGACCACGCCGATGAACTACTTCGCGGTCGGTCACCTGAAGACTGCCGGCGGCGTGCAGACCACTGCCAGCCACAACCCGGCCGAGTACAACGGCTTCAAGTTCTCCCGCCATCAGGCGAATCCGGTCTCGGGCGATCACGGCATTGCGCTCATGGAAAAGAAGGTCGCGAGCGGCGACCTGCCGCAGGCGGTCGTTCCCGGCCAGGTCCGGCACACCAGCATCTTCGAGGCCTACGGCAAGCACGTGCTGTCCTATCTGCGCAAGCCCGCTGGGGCCCGCAAGCTCAAGGTCGTGGTCGACGCCGCCAACGGCATGGGGACGATCTACAAGCCGTTCCTCGAGCAGGCCGGCATCGAGCTCATTCCGCTCTATTTCGAGCTCGACGGCACGTTCCCGAATCACGAGGCGAATCCGCTCAAGCTCGAAAACCTCCGCGACTTGCAACGCGCCGTGCGCGAGCAGCACGCCGACCTCGGCGTGTCGTTCGATGGCGACGCCGACCGCGCCGCCTTCGTCGATGAGACCGGGGAGCCGGTGGGCAGCGATCTCGCGACCGCATTGATCGGCGGCGCGTTGCTCGAACGCCACCCCGGCCAGCACATCGTCTACGACCTGCGCTCGTCGCGGGCGGTGGCGGAGTACATCGCTGAGAAGGGCGGCATTCCGGTACGCGAGCGCGTCGGGCATTCCTTCATCAAAGCCACCATGCGCAAGCTGAACGCCGTGTTCGGGGGCGAGCTCGCCGGGCACTACTACTTCCGAGACAACTACACCGCCGACTGCGCGCTTCTGGCAGTGGTCGAGATCCTCAATCTGCTGTGGAAGACCGGCGGCTCGATGTCGGCCTTGGTCAAACCGCTTCTGCGTTACGCCAAGAGCCCGGAGATCAACTTCGTGGTCGAGGACAAGCAGGGCAAGATGGACGCCCTGGCCTCGCATTTCTCCGATGGCAAGGTCGATCAGCTCGACGGCATCACGGTGCAGTACCCCGATTGGTGGTTCAATGTCCGCCCGTCCAACACCGAGCCCTACCTGCGCCTGGTGCTCGAAGCGAAGACCCCTGCCATGCTCGATCAGAAGCGGCATCAACTCGAGAGCATGCTCGGCACGCCGGCAGAGTAAGATCACGCTACATGGCTATACGAAAGCTCGTCCCCAGTCTTGGGGTTGCGGATCTTGAACGGTCCATCGCCTGGTATCACGACGTCTTCGGCTTCGAGGTTCTCCAGGCCTTCGACGGCAGGCACGGGCTCGCCTGGTGCCAATTGCGCTCCGGGCAAGCGGAGCTCATGCTGCAGCAGCTGACTTCCGACCAATTGTCGATCTTGAAGACGCCGACGGCGCGCTCCTGGGTGATGTATCTGTCGCCCGAGAGCATCCACGCCCTGCACCAGCGCCTGCGCGATGTCGGCATCGAAGTGACGGCCCTCGAGCCCACCTCGTACGGCACGCTCGAGTGCTTCCTCACCGACCCGGACGGCTACGAGATCTGGATCTCGGCGCCCGGCGGGAGCTAGAAGCGAACGAACTCTCAGGCGCGGCTGATCGGCTTCAGTTTCTGCGGCCGCCCAGCAAGCCCGAGCGGACGAGGTAGTACATCAGCGTTAGCAACGTCGAAACCACCGCCGCGACGTAGGTAAGCGCCGCCGCGTTCAGCACTCGATCCATGCCGGCGCGCTCCTGCGGCAGCACGATGCCTTGCGACACCGCGAGTTGCTTGGCGCGGGAGGAGGCGTTGAACTCGACCGGTAAGGTGACGATCTGGAACAGCAGCACGAGGGAGAACAGGGCTGCGCCCGCGAGCACGACCATCTGCCCACTGCGGCCATGGCTCATGTACATCAAAAGCAAACCGCCCATCATCGCGAAGTAGCCCACCTTCGAACCGATGCCGGCCGTCGGCACCAGAGCCGAGCGCAAATGCAGCGGCGCGTAATGCTCGGCGTGCTGAATCGCGTGGCCGGCCTCATGGCAGGCGACGCCGACGGCGGCCACCGACTGCGAGCCGAACACCGGCTCGGACAAGGCCAGAGTCTTCTTCGACGGATCGTAGTGATCGGTCAGACTGCCCGGCACGGCGACAATCTCGACGTCGTGGATGCCGGCGCCCTCGAGCATGCGCTTGGCCGCCTGCGCTCCGGTCATGCCGTTGGCGATGCGGACCTTGGAATACTTCGCGAACGCGGACTTGGTGATGAAGCTCGCGATCAAGGCGAACGCGAAGCCGGGAAGGATGAAGAGCAGGTACGTCGAATCGAAGTACATAGTCGGACTGCCTCCTCGAGAAGGATAACAAGTCCTGCCCCCCCGCAATTCCCGGAGATAGAGTCTCCAACATGAGCGAACCTACTCCCGTAGGCCTGGTCACCGGCGGCACCCGCGGCATCGGCCGCGCCATCGTGGAAGCCCTGCTCGAGGAGGGCTGGAACGTCGGCCTGTGCGGTCGCCAGAAGGCATCCGTCGAGCAGGCGCTTGCCGAGCTCAAACCTCGCTTTGGCGATCGGGTCGGTGGACGCCCGGTCGATGTTCGGCAACCCGAGGAGCTGGAGGCGTTCGTCGCCTGGGCGATCGCCGAACACGGACGCCTCGACTGCTGGGTGAACAACGCCGGCCTCGGCACCTTCGCTCCCGTCGACCAGCTGACCGTCGAACAGTGGCGCGAAGTCATCGACACGAATCTCTCGGGGTCGTTCTACGGCATCCGAGCCGCGGCCCCGGTCATGCGGAAACAAGGCAGCGGCTGGATCTTCAACATCGCCTCGCTCGCCAGCAAGAACGCCTTCGCCAATGGAGCGGCCTATAACGCCAGCAAATTCGGACTGCTCGGTCTCTCGGAAGCCGCGATGCTCGACTTGCGGCACGCCGGCATCCGCATGGCGGCGATCCTGCCGGGCAGCGTCGACACCGACTTCGGCCACCCGACGAGCGGGGCGCAGAACTCCTGGATGCTGGCGCCCGAAGACGTGGCGCGCTGCGTGGTCGACTTGCTCAAGTTCCCGGCCCGGGCGCTACCGAGTTTGATCGAGCTGCGACCCAGTCGGCCGCTGAAGAAGTAAACAGGCCTTCGGTCGCCATCGACCTTACGCCCCGAGCGCGATGGCCGACGGTATAGGTTCGAAGATGGCGCTGAAGTGGCGCAACGCGACGGGCTGCTCGGCAATGCGCACTCCGTGAATCTGGCCACGATGGGCGGCGATTTCGGTCAGCGCCTCGATCACGTAGTCAATGTGGCTTTGGGTGTAAACCCGACGTGGAATCGCCAAGCGCACGAGCTCGTGCTCGGCGTAGCTCTCAGAGCCCGTAAGGGGATCGCGCCGGCCCATCATCACGGATCCGATCTCGACGCTGCGAATTCCCGAGTGCCTGTAGAGCTCGATCGCGAGCGCCTGCCCCGGGTAGTGCCGGCGCGGTATATGCGGAAGAAAGGCGAGTGCGTCGATGTAGATCGCGTGCCCCCCGGGGGGCTGCAGAATCGGCACTCCAGCGGCGGAGAGTCGCTCGCCGAGATACTGCACGGAAGCGTGACGATACTCCTGGTAGGCGAGGTCGAGCGCCTCGAACAGACCCACCGCGATGGCCTCGAGGTCACGCCCTGCAAGTCCGCCGTACGTGGGGAAGCCTTCGGTGAGAATGAGCAGCTCTTCCTCGTGGCGGGCGACCGAGTCATCGTTCGAGCACAAGAACCCGCCGATGTTCGCCATGCCGTCCTTCTTGGCGCTCATCGTGCAGCCGTCGGCCAGTGCAAACATCTGGCGTGCGATGTCGAGCAGACTTGAATCGGCAAAACCGGGCTCGCGCTTCTTGATGAAATACGCGTTTTCTGCGAAGCGACAGGCGTCGAGGTAAAACGGCACGCCGGAGGCGCGACAGAGAGCGGACGCCGCGCGAAGATTGGCCATCGCGACCGGCTGTCCACCGCCGCCGTTGTTGGTGACGGTAACGAAGACGACTGGGACGCGCCCCGGCGGGTGGGCGAGAAGACTTTCGAGCGCCTCGAGATCGATGTTGCCCTTGAAGGGATGCGACGCGGCCAGTTGACGGCTCTCTCGGCACGGGAGATCGATCGCCGTTGCGCCGACGGCCTCGATATTGGCCCGCGTCGTATCGAAGTGCGTGTTGTTAGGGACGACATCGCCCGGTCGGAGCATGGTGGCCGCGAGGATACGTTCGGCGGCGCGCCCCTGGTGAGTGGGGATCACGTGCCGGAAGCCGGTGATGTCCTTGACCGCGCTCTCGAAACGTCCGAAGCTCGGGCTGCCGGCGTAGGACTCGTCACCCAGCATCATCGCCGACCACTGCGCGGCACTCATCGCTCCGGTGCCGCTGTCGGTCAGCAGGTCGATCACGATGCTCCGGGAGGGCAGGCGAAACAGGTTGTAACCGGCCGTGGCGAGTAGCGCGGCACGCTCCTCCGGGGTCGACAGGGTGATCGGTTCGACGCTCTTGATGCGGAAGGGCTCGATGATGGTTCTCATGGACGGCCTCGCTCAAGCAATGATGGAGCGGCCAACCCGGGAGTGCGCCACCCGGCGGGGTGGTCGGAATGACGAGGCTCAATCCAAGTCCGGCCGTCGCGCCAGGTGCTCGCGAACCAGCGTGAGAACCTGGCGCCGTTCCTCGCCGACAATCTCCAGCCGTGGTGGCCGCACCCGTTCGCTCCCCATCCCGACTTCCTGCTGCACGAGCTTGATCAACTGCACGAACTTCGGCACGATGTCGAGCCGGAGTAGTGGCAGGAACCAACGGTAGAGCTCATGCGCGGATTCCATCTCGCCGCCCGCGGCGAGATCGAAGAGCGCGACGCTCTCGCGCGGGAGGGCGTTCACCAGGCCGGCGATCCAACCCTTGGCGCCCAGGGCGACACCCTCGATCAGGAGATCGTCCATTCCGACCAGCAGGCTCAAGCGGTCGCCAAGCAGCGCGCGCAGGGCTGAGAATCGGCGAGCGTCGCCGCTGCTCTCTTTGATCGCCGCGAGCTGCGGATGCTTGGCGGCGAGCGCGCCAGCCATTTCAGGCGTGACGTCGGTGCCGTAAGCGATTGGGTTGTTGTAGAGCATGCAGCTGAGCGCGGTGGCCTCGATCACGGCGCTGTAGTGAGTCAGGGTCTCGCGGTCGTCGCCCCGGTAAACGTACGGCGGCAGGACCATCAAGCCGACGCAGCCCGCGTGCTCGGCGGCTTTCGCCAGCGCCACGGCTTCGGCGGTCGAGAGCGAGGCGATGCCGGCCACCATTGGCGCCCGTCCGTTGAGTGCCTCGACACAGGCCTCGAGAATCCGCACCTTCTCCTCGAAGGTGAGCGTCGCGCTCTCGCCGAGCGAGCCCAGGGCGACGAAACCCTTGCAGCCCGCCTCGAGCATGAAGTCGAGGTGGCGCGGCAGGAACGAGAAGTCGATCGAGAGGTCCTCGTTGAAGGGCGTGGTGATGGCGGGCAGGACTCCGGTCCACTGCATGGCTAGTTCTCCGAGTCGGATGTGAGAAGAGTCGAGAAGGCGACCGGCTGGAGCGGGCTCCGCACGGTGTCAGGGGCGAAGCCGAACAGGTTTTCCAGGGCCGGACCACACACTCGTCCCTGGCAGGGGCCCATGCCGGCGCGACAGCTCAGCTTTGCTTGACGCGCGCTCCACGCAGGATCGATCTCACCGGCGGTTACGTCCTCGCACCGGCAAACGATGGTCGTGGGCTCCGGCGGGCGCAGCAGTTCGGGCCGCAACGAAAACGCCGCCTCCATGGCCGCACCAAGAGATCGTCCTCTCCGCCGGGCGCGGCGTAGGGATCCTTCGACCGGTCGCCCCGCCGCGGCGAGGCCTGCGATCTGACCCTCGGCGAGGGCCGCATCGACACCCGCGATGCCACACGGTTCACCGGCGACAAAGATCCCGGCGACGTCCGTTCGTTGCCCATCGTCGACCGCCACGTAGCCCGCTCTCGAGGCCACACCGATCGATCGCGGCAATTCGAGATTCGGCACCAGGCCATAGGAAACGCAGAGCAAATCGCAGGACAGAGTTTCCCGCCGGCGACCATCGGTCAGTACCACTTCGGCGACCGTGTTTGAGCCGATGGCTCGCTCCACCCACCATCCCGTGCGGTACCGAGCGCCGCAGCGCGTGAAAGCACGGCGATAGCCCGCGGCTTCCCAGAGCTTCCCGGGGCGCAGGGCAAGCGCCGGTGCCAGGCGTCGCAACGCGCTCATTGGAGCCTGCTCGGCAACCACCGCCACCCTGGCGCCGGCCTTCGCGAGTGTCGCCGCGACGGGCAGCAGGAGCGGGCCGCTGCCTGCAACCACGACTCGCTTGCCCTCGACGTTCCAACCCTGCTTGACCAGTGCCTGAGCGCCGCCGTTGCCGAGAACGCCGGGAAGGGTCCAGCCGGGAAACGGCAGAAAGCGCTCGCGCGCTCCGACCGCGAGGATCACTTGCGGCGCGGTAACTTCCAGACGACTTCCACCGCACTCCGCAACGATCATCCACGCGGCGCCCAGACGGTGCATCTCGAACACCGCGGCGCCATGGTGAAGCATGGCCCCGCTGCGGCGAAATCGCGCCAGCCAATCCTCGGCGGCGGAGTTGTTCGAAGCGACTCGCGCCGGCCGCCAGATCTGTCCGCCCGGGCCCAAGCCCTCGTCGAGCACATGAACGGCCTTGCCGGCCTCGGCGGCGCGTGTCGCCGCGGCGAGGCCGGCTGGGCCGGCGCCGATCACGGCGATGTCGCAGCGCACGGCAGCGGCAGTGACCGACGCTCTCATCGCGTCTCGACCACCATGCCGTCACGCAAGGGCTCCACGCAGGCCCGCCGGAGAACGCCGTCGACCACGACCCGGCACTCCATACAAATGCCCATCCCGCAGAGGGGACCACGCGCCTCACCCCGCACTGATTGGCGGAAGCTCGCAACGCCGGCGTTGAGCAGTGCCGCGGCCAGACTGCCCACGCTCGCGACGTCGACCGCGGCGCCATCGAGCTGAATCCGCACACGCTCGATCGGCTCTCGAGTCACGAGTGGCCGTCCATGGCGCGGTGCGGCGCGTAAGGCAACGGATCCAGCGCGCCCCGACGCCCGAGCACCAGATCGGCGATCAGCTCGCCCGTGCCGGGAGCGGTGGTGATGCCCAACCCCTCGTGACCAGTCGCCACGAACAGCCCGGGCGCCTCACCCCAGGCGCCGATCAACGGCAGGTTGTCCGGCGTGCACGGCCTGAAGCCGATCCAGGTGCGAATCGCCGCGAGACCGGCCAGCGCCGGCATGTACTCGAGCGCGCGGCGAATCATGCGGTCGCGAAGGCGGCTGTTGATCGAGTCGTCGAAATCGACGAACTCGCGGCTCGAGCCGAGCAGCATCTGACCGGTGGCGCGCGGCTGCAGGTTGAACGCCACACTCTCGCGGGTCAGCGCGCTGCCGTCGTGGGTGCCGTGCGCGCTGGTCAAATACCCGAGCTCGACCAGTTGGTGACGGGCGAAGCCTGGCGCGCGGTCGCTGATCACGAGGTGCCCCTTGCGCGGCTCGATCCGCAAGCCGGGGAGCAAGCGTGCCGAGGTGAAGCCGCCTGCGACGATCACGAACCCGGTGTCGGTCCAACCGTCACGCGTCTGCACACGGCTCGGCTCGACCGCGGTCACCTCGCAGCGTTCTTCGAGAGTCGCTCCGCGCGCGCCAGCGCGCTCGAGCAGCCACTTGGCTGCCGCGGGTGGATAGAGAATGCGATCCTCCGGCACTCGCATGCCTCCGGCGAGTCCCGGCCTCAGGTTTGGTTCCGCCTCGGCGAGCGCGCGGGCGTCGAGCAGCTCGGCCTGAACGCCGCGAGCGCGATAGAACTCCACCTTCGGAGCCACGGCTCGGAGCTCTTCGTCATCCGCGGCCACCCACAGCGTGCCGCCCTGCTGGTCCTCGCAACTCGCCGGCAGCTCGGGCGCCCAATCGGTCCACATCTCGCGGCTTCGCCGGGTGAGCGTGAACTGCGCCTCGCTATCGTCCATCACCACCAAGTGGCCCATGGCGCGCGACGTCGTGCCACCGCCGGCGAAAGCCGACTCGAGCACGCGCACCGAAAGCCCTTCGCGACTCAAGGCATCGGCGCAAGCGGCGCCGACGATACCGGCGCCGATGACGATCGCATCCGCCTTCATCCGAATCGACAGTTCAACCGAGTCCGCCGCGGAAGGGATCCTGGGGATCAAACAGCAGAGTCGCCTCGGAGGTGATGTAGGCGCGCCCCTGGATGAAGGGAATGAGCACTCCTGATCGCTCCTCGAGCCACCCCGTGAACAGGCTGCCGGTGATGCTCTCCTGCCGCCAGCGCTCGCCCGCGCGCAGCTTGCCCGCCGCGTGGAGCGCCGCCATCTTGGCGCTGGTGCCGGTGCCGCAGGGGCTGCGATCGTACTCACCCCCGGGGCAAAGCACCCAGTTCTTGCTGTCGGCGTCCGGGCGCGTCGGCCGCCCGAAAAGCTCGACGTGGTCGATCTTGGCGCCGCTGTCGCCGGTGATCCCCTGCGCCGCGAGCGCCGCCATCATGGCGTTCGAAACTTCGAGCAGACGCGATTTGTTCGCGAGCTCGATCGCGTCGGCGTCCCAATGCACGAGGAAGAACCAGTTGCCGCCGTAGGCCACGTCGCCGCGCACGCGGCCGAGTCCGGGCACGTCGAGCTCGACATCGCGGCGCGAGCAATGAGCCGGTACGTTTTCCAAGGTCACCAAGCCGTCCACCGCGAGCTCCGCACCGACCGCGCCGACGGGGGTGTCGACGAGCACTCGACCGGGTTTCACGCGGCCGAGGAATTCGAGCGTGCGCACTAGGCCGATCATCCCGTGGCCGCACATGAGGAGGGGACCGACGTTGTTGAAGAACACCACGCCGCAGTGCGCCTCGGCGGAGACCGGCGGCGTGATGAGCGCGCCCACCACGGCATCGAAGCCGCGCGGCTCGAGCACGGCGCCGCGGCGCAGATCGTTCCACTCGGCGGAGAACTCTTCACGGCGCGCCGCCATGCTGGTCGAGCGGAGCTCCGGCCAGCCGCCGATCACTACGCGCGTCGGCTCGCCCTCGGTGTGGGAATCGATGATCTGCAGGCGGCGCGGAAATTCACCCATCGAAGACTCCCCTAGCCGATCTGAACCGTCCGAATCTCGGTGTAGAACTCGCGCGCCGCCGGACCCTGCTCGCGGCTGCCGCTGCTGCTGCCCTTCACTCCGCCGAACGGTGCGTGGGGATCGACGCCGGTGGTATCGCCATTGACTCGCACCAGGCCGGCCTCGATGCCGCGCACGTAGCCGAGCGCCGCCTTCAAGTCGTTGGTGAAGACCGTGGCGCTGAGGCCATACGGCGTCTCATTGGCGAGGCGAATGGCGTCTTCAGCGCCCTCGGCGGCGATCGCCACCAACACGGGAGCGAACAACTCCTGCACGAGGAGCGGGCTATCGGGGGCGACTTCAGAAAGCACGGTCGGCTGCAGGAAGTTGCCCTCGCTGAAGGCGTCGCCCGTCGCTACCTCGCCGCCGCAGTGCAACCGCGCGTCACTCGAGCCCGCTGCCAGGAGCCCCACGACCCGCTCGCGAGCCGCCAGAGAGACCAGCGGCCCGATGGCGCAGGACGGCTCGGTGACCGGACCCAGCGAGAACGTCGCGATCTCGGCGGCGAGCGCCGCCATGAACGGCTCGAAAACCGATCGGTCGACGATCACTCGACTGGTCGCGGTGCATTTCTGACCGGCGAAACGCATCGCCCCCGAGGCGGTCAGGGTCGCGGCGCGCTTGAGGTCGGCGTCGGCGAGCACCAGCGCCGCGTTCTTGCCCCCCATTTCGGTCTGGTATCGGATGTTGCGCCGCGCGGCGACCTCGGCGACTCGCGCTCCGACCTTCGCCGAACCCGTGAAGCTCAGCCCACGCACCAAGGGCTCGGCGAGCAGCGCTTCACCGGTGACGGCGCCCGAACCTTGCACCACGTTAAACAGCCCGGGCGGCAGCTCGGCGAGCGCCGCGGTCTCCGCCAGGAGCGCCGCACAGTGCGCGCTCAACTCGCTCGGCTTGAGCACCACCGCATTGCCGAAGGCGAGCGCCGGGGCCGCCTTCCAGAGCGGAATGGCGATCGGGAAATTCCATGGAGTGATCAAACCGACCACCCCCAACGGATCGCGCAGGGTGAATTGCAGCGTGTTCGCGAGCTGCGATGGGATGACCTCACCGATCTCGCGCACCGCCTCGCCGGCGTAGTAACGCAAGATGGCGACGCCGCGGGCCGCCTCGCCGCGGGCCTCCGCGATCGGCTTGCCGACCTCGCGCGCCATCGCCTGCGCCAGCTCTTCCTGACGGGCTTGCAACACTCCGCTCCACCGATAGAGCGCCTCGGCACGCGCCGGGCCGGGGAGCGCACGCCATTTGCGCTGCGCTTCGGCGGCCGTCGCGGCGGCGGCATGCACCGTGCTCGGCGAGGCCTCGGGAATCTCGGCGATCACGTCGCGGCGGTCCGAGGGATTGACGCTGGTGAGCGCCGAAGCAGAGTCCGCCGCGAGCCAGGCGCCGCCGACGAAATGAGCAAGAGTTAGTCGCATAATCGTTTTCCTGATATATCTGTTGAACAGAGTCTAACCCCGGCGGCGTGAGTCGCCAAGGAGAATCTTCGCCAGTCGATGAAACCCGAATCCGACCTTCCCGCCAGCCTTGCCGATCAGGCGTACGACCGGCTCGAAGCACAGCTGGTGACGCTGGACCTCGCGCCGGGCTCCATCCTGACCGAAAGCGAGCTCATGCGGCGCGTCGGCCTCGGGCGCACGCCGGTGCGCGAAGCCCTGCAGCGGCTCGCCGCGCAGGGGCTGCTGCGCGTGCTGTCCCGGCGCGGGATCGAGATCCTCGCGGTCGAAGTCGAGAACCTGGCCACTCTGCTCGAAACCCGGCGCGAGCTCGAGCGTCTGGTGGCGCAACAGGCCGCCAAGCTCGCGGCACCTCGCGAGCGGCGCCGCCTGGAGAAGCTGGCGGTGCAGATGCGGCGCGCGGGCGAGCGCGGCGACCTGGGGCGCTACATCCATCTCGACCGCGAGTGCGACCAGATCCTCGAGGAGGCCTCGCGCAATCCCTATGCTCCACTGGCGCTGGCGCCGTTGCGCGCACAGTGCCGACGCATTTGGTACGCCCACCGCCATCGCGGCGACCTGCCTCGCTTCGCGCGGCTGCACGCCGAGCTCATGGAGGCCGTCGCGAGCGCCCATCCGGCCAACTCCGGCCGCGCCTCGGATCAACTCATGGGAGAGCTCGCGGCCTTCCTGGAACGGGCCGGCGGGGATCCGACCCGCGAATAGATCGTGGCAAACTGGCGGACATGGAGCCCACACTTGTGCCGGTCGATTCCAAGGTCAATCTCGCCCAGAAACTGTCGTTGTTTTCCGAACCCTTCTCGCCCAAGGTCATCGCCGAGCTCAACGGGCAACAGGTCAAACTGGTGAAGGTCCTCGGCGACTTCGTCTGGCATCACCACGACCACGAAGACGAGCTCTTCCTGGTCGTCAAGGGCCAGCTGCGGATGGAGTTTCGCGATCGCCACGAGTGGATCGGCGAAGGAGAGCTCATCGTGGTGCCGCGCGGCGTCGAACACCGGCCCTGCGCCGACCACGAGGTGCACTTGCTGCTTTTCGAGCCCGCGACCACGCTCAACACGGGCAATGTCGAGGGCGAACGCACGGTGCGCGACCTGCAGCACATCTGAGATGGGATGTGCTGTGGCCTGGGTGGCCGCGGCGGGCGAACCTCGACCGCCGCAGGGCGGCGGCCGCGACTAGTCGCTAGAGAACCTGCTGCATCTGATCGCCGTACAGGACCTGCGGTCCGGCCGGCAGCACCGAGCCGCCCTGATGCTCGAGCGTGACGCTGACCGCCGTGGTGCCCGCGGGCATGGTCGCCGACGAGAGATGCGCCACCTCGCCAGGCTTGAGGCTGAAGGTCCCGCCGCTCACCGGACGCCCGTTGGCGACGAACCAGAGTTGGTAGTCCTGACCCTTGGGGCTCTCCTTGAGACCGCGTGCGGTGAAGAACCAGTGCTGATGGTCGGTCGCCACGTAGAGCACGGCGCGCATTCCGACCGTGCTCAGCCCGGACGGAGCACCCACTGCGGTACGCAGCGGGCACACCAGCACCGAGGCCGACGACGCCAGGGCCACGTTGCCTTCGAGGCTCCTCATGGCTTCGCGCATCCGCACCAGCTCCTGTCCGGCCTCCTTGGCCTGACGAGCTTCGGTACGCAGGCGAGCGATCTCGCCGTTTTGCTCCTGAACCTGCCAAGCGAGCCAACCCGACAGGCCAAGCAGGCCGACCGCGAGCGTCGCCGCCAAACGCAACGGCCAGCGCGAAGCCTGGCGAGTGATGGATGCCGGGGAAGCAACCGGCTGCGTCGGCGGGCGCTGGCGCGACTTGGTCGCGGGTGGCGGCGGCACCTGAAGGGCCGCCGTCATCGAACGCTGAACAAGAGAGCTCTTCACTTCCTGGGTCTCGTCGCCGGCGGCCGCGAGCATCAATCGACCCTTGAGCCCGGCCGAGGGCGCGATCGGATCGAGCGCATGGGGCATCATGCCAAGGGCCTCGGTGTAGAGACGCACCATCGTCTCCACCGCCTCGTCGCCAGTGCCCCGAGCCGCCGGAGCGGTCGCCTTGCCGGCGCCCATTTCGAGCGCCAGCATGATTGCCTGGTCTTCGCGCTCCACGCGTTCTTCGCTCACAACAACTCCCGAATTTCCTCGCGCAATGCGGCGCGCAACTTCTTCATCGCCAACAAAGTCCTGGTCTTCACCGTCCCGAGCGGGGTGCCGGTCTGCTCGGCGATCTCGGCTTGCGTCAAGCCGCCGTAAAAGGCCAGCTCCAGAACCTGGCGCTGTTCGGCGGGCAGCGCCTCGAGCTCGCGCTGCACGCGTTCCTGTCGCTCTCGTGACAGTACGTCGTCCGGGCCTCTGGGGGATGTATGGGTGCGCGGGGTTTCGGCATGGGCGGCGGTGGCGGTCCGCTCGCCTACCTTGCGAGTGCGCAAGCGATCGATCGAGCGGCTGCGGGCGAGTAGCACCAGCCAGGTCGAGACCGACGAACGCGCCGGGTCATACGAGGACGCCTTGTGCCAGACCTGCAACAGGGTTTCCTGGACGACATCTTCCGCTTCGGCCTGGCCGCCCAGGATCCGATTCGCCAGTGCCAGCAACATCGGCGAGTAGCGGTCGTAGAGGTCCGAGAGGGCCTCCGGGCGGCGATCGGCGATGCGCTGCACGAGTGCCGCATCGGCAAGGGCGCGCGACAATTGAGGTGTGGAAGGATCCATCCGCCGAGGAACCGTCGCTGTAGCGAAGGGCTGTTAGGATACCACGTCCTCGGCGCTCCCTCTGGCGCCGAGAAACGACCTGGTACTCGACCGCGATGACTCAAGAAGCGCAAGAAGCTCAAGAAGACTCATCCGCCGCGATCGTTCGTCAGGCGGGTCCGCGACAGCCGGCGATCCGCACTCTCATGATGCCGCGCGAGACCAACGCGCTCGGCACCATCTTCGGCGGCGTGATCCTTTCCTACATCGACCAGGCCGGCGCGGTCGAGGCGCATCGTCACGGACCCGGCCGATTGGTGACCGTCGCGGTGCGTGAGGTGATTTTCCACGAGCCAGTCTTCGTCGGCGACCTGGTGAGCTTCTACGCCCACACCCTCAAGCGCGGCACCACTTCGGTCACCGTCAAGGTCGAGGTCGAAGCTATGCGGCCCGGCCGCAAGGTCAACCAGGTCAAGGTGACCGAGGCCGAGGTCGTGTACGTGCAGGTCGACGAGCGCGGCCGGCCGATCCCTCTCGAGACCCCGCAGCCGTGATCCCGCCGGCCGAGCACCCCGAGCGACGCGCGCGCGGCAACGGCAGCATCGAGGCGATCGCTGGCGGCATGTTCTCCGGCAAGAGCGAGGAGCTGGTGCGGCGCCTGCGCCGCGCGGTCATCGCCCGGCAGAAGGTGCAAGTCTTCAAGCCGCTCACCGATTCCCGTCACGAGCCCGACCGGCTGGTGACCCGCGACCAGCGCGAGCTCAAGGCGCAGACCGTCGCGAGCAGCGCCGAGCTGCGCTCGAGCCTCGAGTGGGGCGTCGAAGTCGTGGGCATCGATGAGGCGCAGTTTTTCGACGGAGACCTGCCAGCCCTGGTCGAAGAGCTGGCCGACGCCGGCCTCCGCGTCATCGTCGCCGGACTCGATCAGGACTATCTGCGGCGCCCCTTCGGCCCGATGCCGGCCATCCTCGCGCTCGCCGAGTACATCGACAAGATGCACGCCGTATGCGTGCTCTGCGGCGGCCCGGCGAACTACAGCCAGCGCATCGCCGGCGGCGACAGCCAGGTGCAGGTGGGCGACAACGAGGCCTACGAGGCGCGCTGCCGCCGATGCTACGTGCCGTTTGCTCCGGGCGTGCGCACTTGAGCTCGCCCTTGAACGGCAATCGCATCTTCAGCTACGACGAAGCGCTCGGTCTGTTCCCGCTGGTGCGCGAGGTCACCGACGCCGCGGTGCGCCAGATCGAGGGCCTGCTCAACCCCATCCAGAGCCGCGACGAGATGGAAAACCGCCGCGACGAAATGGAAGCCACGTACCGCCGCATCGTCGACGCCTGGACCCAGGAGATCGAGTCCCTGGGATGCATTGCCAAGGGCCCCTGGTTAGTCGACTTCGACAGCGGCGGCGGCTTCTACTGCTGGAAATACCCCGAGCTCGCGCTGGCGCACTTCCACAGTTACGAAGAAGGCTTCGCCGGAAGAGTTCCGGTGGTTTGACCGGTCACGGTCGCGATCGGCGACCGCTAGAGCATCCGATCAGGCCCGGCTCACCGCCGCGTACAGCTTCTGCAACCGCTCGACACCGAGCCCGGCGAGGCAGGGGACCACCGAATCGGCGTCGTGCAGCCGCTCCGCGGAGTAGGTCTGGGCGACGCCGAGCGTGACCAGACCTGCGGCGGCGGCGGCCGCGATACCCGCCGGGCTGTCCTCGATCGCCAGCACCTCGTGCGGGTGGATCAGTCGATCGGGCGCTGGCGGCACGGAATTGAGCTCCTCTAGGCCGCGCACATACCCCTCGCGGTCGGGCTTGCTGGCCACGACATCCTCGGCGGCAATCAGGATCTTGAAGAGCTCCCGGATGCCGGCCTGGCGCAGCGCCTGGTCGATCTCCTGCCGCAAGGCGCCGCTCACCAGACCGAGCACCAGCCCGCTCGCAGCGGCTTCACGCACCAGCTCCACCGCTCCTGGGAAGAACGTCAGGCCCTCGCGATGAGCCCACTCCTGGTAGTACGACGCCTTGCGGACGACGAGGCGCATGACCGCCGCGGCGCTCGCCGGGCGGCCCGCTCGTTCCAGCACCTCGCCAAAGCAGCCGCGGTCGTCGAGGCCCAGATAGCGCTCGAAATAGTCCCTATCGGTAAGCTCCAAACCTTCTTCTTGCAATACTTTACGAAAAAGACGTAGATGCACCGGCTCGTCGTCGACCAGCACGCCGTTGAAGTCGAACAGCAGGGCGCGGAGCATGCGCGGATGATATCCTTCGCCTTGCCGCCGCAGAGTAGGCGGCCCAGGAATACGCGGGCGTTGGCGCTCGTTCTCCCTGTACGGAGGCATTCGATGGAAACTCAGCCGATCCAGATTCCCGACGCCGCTACCGCAGCGGCTTCCGCCCCGCCACTTGCCATCACCGCCAAGGCGATCGAGATGATCCGCCACACCCGTGAACAAGAAGGCATGGACGCCGACCACGGGCTGCGCGTTGCCGTCATGGGCGGCGGCTGCAGTGGCTTCCAGTACGCGCTCGACTTCGAGAAGGAGCAGCGGGAAACCGACTTCGTTCTCGAATACGACGGCCTGAAGGTGTTCGTCGATCCGGTCAGCTCGCGCTACCTGCAAGGCACGACCATCGACTACGTGCTTGGCATGTCGGGTGCCGGTTTCAAGTTCCTCAATCCGAACGCGACCGGTCAGTGCGGTTGCGGCTCGTCCTTCGCCGTCTGAGGCGGGCCGCCAGCTCAGGGCCGGCCGAACGGGAGCGCCGCGAGCGTTGCCGTTTCGCCGGTCTCGAGTTCGACCGTCGCGCCATCCTCGCCCACCCGCTGGTGCAGCACGGCAAGTCCGATCGTTCCCCACATCGCTGAGCGTGCGACGCTGGTGAGACGGCCCGATTCGCGACCGTCGGCCATGATCGCCGTTCCGAGCGCGGGCAGATGCGAGTTCGCCGCGTCGGCGAAGCGCAAGCCGCGGAGAGCCCGCTGCACTCCACCGCGATAGTGGATCCGCGCCACGATCTCCTGTCCGAGGTAGCAGCCCTTGGTGTAGCTCACCGCCTCTGCCTCGGCTCCGGTCTCTTGCGGGAAATGCTCGGGGCCAAAATCCTGTCCCCACTTGCCGACGCCGGCTGCGACGCGCCGGACTTCAACATCCTGCTCTCCGATCGCCTTCACACCCGGCATCGCCAGCAGAGCCTGAGCGACCGCCTCGGCGCCTTCTTGGGGAACCCAAAGACTCAAGGCGTCCAGCCCCTGGCGGCCTTCGCGCACCGCATGGACCGCGAATCCCGCCGCGGTCAACGAGAGGTTTTCGTACGGCACGGCCGGCGCGGCATCGAGCCCGAACAAGCCGTCCGGCAGCTCGCCCAAGAGTGAGATCGGAAGCCAACCATCCAGGGCGCCCACGTCGACACGGTCGGCGATGATGTATTTCTGCAGGTGGCTCGCGATCGCATCGCCTTGCCCCGCGGGCAATTCGAGCCACAGCCTGTCCTCGAGCGCGAGTACCACCACGTCCGCGAGCACCCGTCCCTTGCCGTCGGTGAAGAATCCGTAGGCACCGTGACCCGGTGTCAGCGTCTTGGTGTCACAGGTCACCAGTCCATTGAGGAAGCGCTGGCGGTCAGCACCGCGAAGCTCCAAGCGAGCGGTGGATGATCGGTCGAACAGAGCGGTAGTCGTCACGAGGCTCATCCTAGCGGAGCCGCCCGAAGCAGGCCGGCGGATATGATCGAACGGTGCCCGAAAGCGAGATCTTTCACCTGACCACGAACGCCGGTCGGCCGCTCGTCGGCACGCTGGATCTGCCCGACGGCTCGGGCACACACCCCACCATCGTCGCCTGTCACGGCTTCAAGGGATTCATGGAGTGGGGCTTCTTCCCCGCGCTCGCCGAGCTGCTGGCGGCCCGCGGCTTCGTCGTCATTCGTTTCAACTTCACCGGCTCCGGCATGCAACCCGGCGACGAGCTGGTCACCGATCTCGAAGCGTTTCGCAACAACACCTTCTCGCGCGAAGTCGACGAGACCCTGGAGATCCTCGACGCCGCAGGGGACCGCCTGGCGCCGGGCCGGGTCGATCGCCAGCGCATCGGACTCTTCGGGCATAGCCGGGGCGGCGGGATCGCGCTCCTGGCCGCCGCCGATCCCGCTTGGTCAGCGCGACTCAAGGCACTGGTGACCTGGGCCGCGGTAAGCGGGTTCGACCGTGCCTCGCCGGCCATGAAGGCGTACTGGCGGCGAACCGGCGTCCTGCCGTTCCTCAATCTGCGCACCGGACAGGAGCTGCCCCTCGGCATCGGCCTGCTCCACGACGTCGAGGCCAACGAGGAGGCTCTCGACCTGACGCGCGCGGCGGCCCGGCGCTCGACTCCCTGGTTGGTGGTGCACGGGGATGCGGACGAAACGGTCCCGTGCGAGGAGGGTCGCCGGCTGCACCAGGCGGCTTCACCGCCCGCGGAACGGCACGAAGTCCGTGGCGGCGATCACGGGCTCGGCGGCAAGCACCCGTTTCAAGGGTCTACTCCGCAATTGATTCAGGCGATGAACGCGACCGTGAGTTGGTATCGCCGGCACCTCGTGCCTTGAAACTACTGAATCAAGCTCGGTCCACTACTCAAACGGATTCGGGGTCGAGCCCCGAGAGTGCCACCACTTCCCAGGTGTCTCCCGCGTCGCGCAGCAGGAGTTCCACTCGGCGCAGCTGCGAGGTCTCGGGGTCGAGCGCGCGGCGCACCGGCAAAACGCCGGCGCACTTGGCGAAGCCCGGGCGGGCCGGATCGACCTCGGGTTTGGCGTGACGGAGGAACTCGCCGATATCGTTTTCGTCGAGCAGCGATTCTGCGAGTTGGGTCCGAATGCTTTCGGGAATCTGCAGCAGGCGGTTCATCAGGCTCCTCGCCGAAACGGATCAGTGAGCGAAGATCGCCGCGCAACGGTGCGCGTCGAGCAAGTTGGCGATCACCCAGTCGGCGCCTGCCGCTTCGAGATCGCTGGCCGCGGTTCGACCGGTGGCGACGGCCAGGGACCGCACGCCGTTGTGGCGCGCGCATTCGACGTCGAGCAGGCTGTCGCCGATGATCAGCATGTCGTCGGCGGCGAAGTGCTCGCCGGCGTGTTCCCGCGCTCGTCGCTGGGCGGCCGGCGGCAGGTCCGAACGATTCTCACCATCGTCGCCGAAAGCGCCAAACGGGAAGTACGCGTTGAGCCCGAAGCGGCCGAGCTTGATGCGTGCCCCGGCCTCCCAGTTGCCGGTGAGTAGCGCCAGGGTGAGGCCTTTCCTCGCACTCAGTCGTTCGAGGAGCTCGCGCACGCCGGGCAGTAAGCGCATGCGCCCGGCCAGCAGACCCTCCTCCAGGCGCCGGAGGTAGAGCTCTCGTAGCCGCGGCAGCTCACCCAAGATATGCAGCCGCTCGAGGCCCGCGCCGCCCATCAGGTCGAGCACGATGCGCGGATCGGTCTTGCCCGCGAAGTCGTAGGCGTCGATGTCGCCGCAAGTGCCATAGACATCCGCCAGTGCCGACGCCAGTAGCGGCCGAACCTGCCGGCCGCAGTCGAGCAGCGTACCGTCGATGTCGAAGAGGATGAGTCGCATGGCCGGCCGACCGTCAGCCTTTCGCCGCATTGGCGGCGCGGCGTGCCATGGCGGGGTAGCCCTGACGGGCGGCGTCGGCGGCGAGCGAAATCAACTCGGTGCGCCCGTTCATCCGATCGGCAGCAGCCATCTCGATTTCGCCGATCGCCAGGCGCGCCTCGTACTGCTGCAGAATCAGTCCCGAAGCCTCGGCTTCGCGGCGTGCCTGCCGCAAGGTCTCGATTGCCGATGCCCGGTTGGCGGCCGAGACCAAGGCGCCGACCCGCGCCGCCGCGATCGTGGCGGCCAGTCGCGCCAGCCGGTTCTGGCTGCCCTTGGCGAGCGTCGCCGCTTGGCTGGCGGCCCGTTGGGCCCCCGACTTATCGCCGGCGCCAAGCCGGGCGCGCGCCAGCAGCGCTGCAGCGATCGCCTGCTGGTCGGTGGCCTGTACCGCCGCAAGATCCTCCACTACGGCGGTCAACGTCTTGCTCGCGGTCGAAAAATCGCCGCTATCGTTGGCGATCCACGCCAGCAGCAGCCGGCTCTCCGCGGCGCTCGAGCGCTCGCCGATCTGCTCACGAATGGAGAGTGCTTCCTGCGCTTGGCGAACCGCCGATTCGGGTTCGTTGACGAGCAGCGCGACCTCGGCGAGGCCGGAGAGCGCATTCGCGGAGCAGCTCTTGTTCTGGATCTCGCCGCAGGCGTTCAGCGCCTCGTCGAACTCCTTCTTTGCGCCGATGAGGTTCCCCGTGTCGAGCAGCACCCGACCGAGGTTGTTGAGCGAAGCCACCGAGCCAATGCGCTGGTTGATCGAGTTGCGGATGTTGAGCGCTTCCTCGTGCTTGGCGCGCGCCCCCGCGAGGTCGCCTTGCAGCCTTAGCACTCCACCGATATTGCTCAACGCGTAGGCGATGCCGCTCTGGTCGCCGAGCTCGCGGCGTAGGGTCAGTGCCTGTTCGAAGAGATCGCGCGCGGCCTGCAGGTTGCCTTCCTGCGAGAGGACCGCGGCCTCGTTGTTGAGCGTCGAGGCGATGCCCATCTTGTCGCCGGTCTCGCGGCAGATGGCCAGGGTCTGCTCGTACATCGCCTTGGCGCTCGTCAGGTCGCCCTGGTTCTTGAGCACCACCGCGATGTTGTTGAGCGCCCGCGCGACACCGTTCTGGTCACCGATTTCGCGATAGGTGGCGAGCGCCTGCTCGTAGCCGGCCTTCGCCCCCGGCAGCTCGCCCTGGTCGTAGAGCGCGCCCGCCCACGCGGTCAGCGCCGCCGCCTGTCCGGCGCGGTTGCCGACCTCGCGATAGAGCTTCTCGGCTTCCTGGCAAGCCGCGATCGAACGACCAGGATCTCCCAGATTGCGCCAGGCCCAACCCTCGATCACCCGAGCTTGGGCCACCAGCAGTCTGGCGCCCTGAGTCGCGGCCGTGCCCGCGGCACGGGCAGCCGTCTGCTGCTGCAATTTGAAGTCGGAGCGCGCACCCGCGGCGCTCGCGGCTTCAAGATCGATCCGCGGATCGTCACGCAGCGGCGCCGGCAGCTGGCGCAAGGCTTCGACCGTCGAGAGCGCCCGGTCGGCGTGACCGGCGGCCGTCAGGTTCGACGCCAGGCGCAGCCCGTAGTCGAGATTGTCGGGGTAGAAGCCGAACAGCGCACCGTACACCTCGGCGGCGCGCGGCGAATCATGGGTGACCTCGGCGTAGCGGCCCTCGACCTCGAGCTTTTGCTCGCGCGGCAGGTCCGCCGAAAGATCGAGCGCCTTCTTCCCTTCCTGCGCCGCCTTCTCGCCGAACCCCAGCGCCGACCACGCCGCGGCGAGCGCCGAATGCGCCAGCGGACTCTGCGGATCCGCCGCCACCGCCTGCTCGAGCAGCTGGCGGGCCGCCTGGGGCTCGAATCCGCGCAGCTTGGTGAGGCCTTCGGAATAGAGCCGCGTCGCCTCGGGATTCCAGCGTTCCGCCGACCACCAGCCGCTGCCCTGGCTGCCGGACTCGACGCCTAGGCGCTCGCGGAGCTGCTCGCCACTCTTTTGCGCCAGGTCGAAGAGCCCGGCCTCGGTACCCGAAGCGGTCACCGGCTTCAGTGTTTCGCCGGCCAGCGCATCTTGCAGGCGCAAATCGAGCCGCAAGGCACCGCCGGGAAGCGCGGTATACGAACCGGCGAGCACGTAGTCCGCGCCGAGCAATGTGCGCAGCTTGCCGAGTGTGGCCGGCGAGAGGCTATCGACGTCGCCGAGGGCGAGGTCGATCTTCACTCGCGCCACGCTCTCGCCGGGCACCAGCCGCAGACCGTCACCCTGGCCGAGCTCGGTGTTGAGCATCTCGGCGAGCGCAGTCGAGATCCACGCCGATTCGGGGCGCGCGGAGCTGTTCTTGAATCCGAGCACGGCAACCGCCCGGCGCGGAGCGCCGACCGAGCCCATCTGAGCCTGACGATTCGCGCGCACCCGCAAAACGGCGCTGCCCGCGGCGGCGAGCAACAACAGCGCGAGAACGGCGAGGGTCCAGCGCTGGCGCAGGAGCCCGCGCAAGCCGCCGGCGGCTGGCGCCGACGGCTGCACCCTGAAACTCGCGCTCCGCACGACGCTGTCCGGCTCGAGGGCCGCGATCGCCTCGAGTGCGGTCGAATAGCGGTCCTCGGGGCGGCGCTCAAGGCAGTGCAGGATCACGGCTTCCCAGCGCCGATCGAGATCGGGCACGTAGGTGCGTGGTGAAGGGGGCGGCTCGGTCAGCCGCTTGACCGCCGTCGCGATCGCGGTGTCGCCCTGGAAGGGCAGCCGTCCGGTCACCACCTCGTACATCACCAGCCCGAGCGCGTAGATGTCGGACGCCGACGTCATGGTGTCGCCCGAGAGCTGCTCGGGCGACATGTAGGCCGGCGTGCCGATGACGCCGCCGGCCATGGTCAGCTTGGCGTTGGCCGCGTCCTCGACCGCGCCGCGGGCGATGCCGAAGTCCGCGACCACCGCCCGCAGTCCGGCTTCCTCGCCGGGGTCCGGGACGAGGAAGACGTTCTCGCTCTTGAAGTCGCGGTGAATGATGCCCGCCTTGTGCGCCGCGCCGAGACCGGCGGCCACCTGACGTAACACCGGGAGCGCCGTCGCCGGCGGCATTGGGCCCTCGCGGCGCAGGCGCGCTGCCAGGGTCTCACCGCGCAGCAGCTCCATGGTCAGGAAGACGATGGCCGAGCCGTGCGGCAAGGGGTGGAACCCGACGTCGAAGATGCGGCACGCGTTGGGATGGGTCACCCGCCGTGCCAGCTGAATTTCACGTTTGAAGCGCTCGATCGCGCGCTCGTCCTCGGCGACGCGGGGATCGACGGTCTTCAGCGCGACCTCGCTGTTGAGCTCCAGATCCTCGGCCTCGTACACCTCGCCCATGCCACCCCGAGCCAGGAAGCTCTTGATCTTGTAGCGCCCCGCCACTAGATCGCCGGCGAAGAAGATCGGCAGATGGGCGTCTCCCTGAGCCGCGAGCTCCCGGGTCGGAGTGTCCTGACCCGCGGAGGCTGGCGCCGAGACCTGGCGCGGCGGCGAAACCGCCGCGGAAGGAGTCCGCGCAGTCGCCGGGCGCGGCGTCGGAGCCTCGGTGTCGAGCGGTGACGATGATGCGCTCGGAGGATCCGTTACTACCGAGACCGGCGTTATCGGGGGGATCGCCCTCATCGGCGGGGTCGGCGGGGTCGGCTCCGTCACCTGCACCTTGGGAATCACCGTTTGGCTGGTCGCTCCGCTCGACGGCCCACGGCGATACCGCGCGCCGCAGATCGGGCAGGCGACGACCCCCTCCGTGGCGTCAGGCACCTTGAAGTCGGCGCCGCACCGCACACAGCGCAGCTTCAAACGGCCTCCCGCTGGGGGAGGCGCTCAGGGCAAGCGAGGCAATTCATCCGCGAAATCCCCAGTAATACTACTACTCAGGGGCTTCGGGCTCCGGCCGTGCCACCCGGCCGCCAGCACCCACAAGGCAGGCAGCACATGCAGCAGCAGCCGCGGAAAGCTCCATTGAACGTAGCTCGCCGTATCGACCGGCGAGGTCGAATACACCCAGAGATAGAAGGCCAGTTGCGCGACGCAGACCGTGGTCGCGGGGCGCAGGCTCCGACTCCAGAGCAGCAGAGGGATAAGGAGCACGACCGCGGTCGCACCGTTCCAGGAGTGGGCCCCGAGGGCTCTCGCCAGGAAGGGCATGGCGCGGTCGAGCCTCTCCAGGCTGAACGGTCCCGAGTTGGTAGTCAAGAAAAGCGAATGGCGGAGATTGATCGCCAGCCACGGCGCGACCACCAGCGCGGTCGGCAGCGCCACCATGGCGAGGCGAAGCGCCAACGCTCGACGAGGAAGAACCCGCGACGAGACCAGGGCCCACAGGAATCCGGCGAGCATGAAGCCGGCAAGCGGCACACCCTCGATTTTGGACGAGGCGGCGAGCGCGGCCGCGATCGCGAGCCGGAAAGCTGCTCCGGGCGCCGCCGGCTCGACCAGTGCGGGCAAGGCCAGCAGCAACGCCCACGAGATCAGCGCGTCGGCATTGCCGGTCAGCTCCGTCGCGATGACGAACCCCGCCACGCTGAATGCGATGAACGCCAGCGCCGCCTGCCGCCGCAGCGAGTCCGCGGCGAGCCGCGCCAGGGCCTCTCGCGCCGCGAGCAGGGCGGCGGCAAAGAACAGGCCGCTCCACGCGAGGAGCACCGGCTCGTGGAAGCTTCGCTCTCCCAGGGAGGTGATGGCGAACAGCTCGGGCAGCAGGTTCGGATAGTCCGGATGCACACGCCAATTCGAGGGCGCCTGAAGGAACCGGAAGTCGAGCCCGCCGGCGAGCGCGAATTTGCGCGCCTTCAGGCCCCAGTGGAAAACGAAGTCCGGATTGTCGATCGCCATCGCGACCGCGAGGCCGCAGATCAACAGGCACGCGGCGAATGCGGCGCCGTCTCCCCATCCCAACGCCCAGCGCTCACGGGCGGGCGCCGGAGCCGAGCGCAGCGTCCACAGCCAGCCGATAGCGCCGAGCGCCGGAGCCACCAGCCAGTGCCATCCCAGGCCGAGAATCGACATCGCTTGCAGAACCAGGTGCAACGCGATCAAGCCGGCGGCGAAGCCAGCAGACAGGGAGTCAGGAGCGCCAGGCGCGAACCGCCGCGTGAGCGCGGTCCCGAGCGCCACGGCCGAGAGCACGACCGCCACGAAGCCGAGGCCGTTCAACGACGAAACCTCGGGCGCACCTCATAGAGCCAACCGCAGCCGAGGTTCTGCCCCAGGCGTAGCCGCCGATCCTGGAGCGGCGCTCCGTAGCTGAAAACATGTGAGACGCCCTGCCACAGCGGGTCGTCCGAGCCCAGGGTAAATCGCCGCTCGGGGAGCACGTACTGCACCCAGGAGTAGAGGTATCCGTTGTCCGCGGGAGGCGTCTCGAGCGCCGTGAGACTGTTCTCGGGGAGCAGGGGGAGCGCCGCGCGCAAGCAACGCTCGAGGCGCTCCCGACCGCGGCTGGCGAGGCGCCACTGTCCCGGCGTCGCGCGCGAACCGGGGGCGAGGGATCTGGCCCGGAGTTCTCGAGTTTGGCCAACCAGTCCGACGAGGCTCCAAGTGACGAGCGCAACGGCGACCGCATGGAGCGGCCGCAGCTTCATTCGCCGGAGCGCCACTGCGGGGTCTTTTTGGTCGCCAGGAAGGTATCGATACCGCGCCGGCAGTCGTCGGTCGACCGCGCCTCTGCGTTGGCGCGCGCCGCGTGCTCCATGGCCACATCGAGCGGCATGCCCACGATTTCAAGCATGAGCCGTTTGGTGCGCGCGATCGACTCGGAGCTCGAGCGGTTCAGAATCTCGCCGGCGAGGCGTTCGCCGGCGACTCGAAGCTCATTGGCCGCAACGAGCCGGTTCACCAGACCGATCTCGAGCGCCCGCGGTCCGGCGATGAAATCCGGGTTGAGCAGCAGCTCGCGAATGTCGCTGCCGCGCAAACGCAACGGCAGGAACGTCGCCACCAGCGCCGCGACGAATCCGATCCGCGCCTCGCTGTAGAGGAAGCGTGCATCCTCGGCGGCGATTACGAAATCGTGCGCCGTCGCGATGCCGCAGCCGCCGGCGACGCAGGCCCCGTGCACCAGCGCCAAAGTCAGCGCCTCCTGCCGGAGGATGGCTTGGAAAAGGTCGCGCAGGCGCATCGAGTCGGCCAGGTTCTCGTCCGGTCCTGCATGGCGCAAAGCCTTCAGGTGCTCGAGATCGGCGCCGGCGGAGAAGTTCTTGCCCGCGCCGTCGAGCAGAATGGCGCGCACGCCCTCGGCTCGCCAGTCGCGGCGGTAGCAGTCGGTGAGCTCACCGAGCAGGCGCGGCGACAGCGCATTCGCGCGTTCGGGGTCCTGCAGGGTGACGCGCAGCAGGTCATCCTGGCGCGCCAGAATCAGTCGTTCGTAGGCGATCACTTGGCGCAGGGGCAGGGCGGGCAGCCGGCGTCGAAGATCACCTTCCACTCGCCGTTCGTTTCATGCCGCCAGATCGAATTGAACACCCCCGAGCGCGGCGACGGCTTGCCGTCCTTGTCCTTGCCGTCAATCTTCCACGGCCCGCGCGTCAGGCCCAGCCCACCGCCGTCTTGCACCTCGGCGAACTCGGGGTGCCAGTCCATGGGCGGAGCGTCGGCCGTGAACAGCGAGGCCCAGCCCTTGACGATCGCCGCCTTGCCGCGCAGCACGTCGTTGCCGGAAATGAAGATGGCGTCATCCGCCACCGCAGCCGCGAAATGCGCCGGGTTCTTCTCGCGCACACTGGCCGCGAAGGCCAGTTCAGCCGCGCGCAGTGACTCCGCGTTCGGACCCTTTGGCGAGACCTTCGCAGGGGCCTCGGCGAGGAGCAACAGCAGCGCCGCGAGGATGAGACCCAATCGAGAGACGTTGAGCATGGCGAGCTACCTCCGAATGGGAAGGTCGGCGGGAACTTCGATTTCCATCTGCAGGATGCCTTGGCCGTGCGTCTTGCCCTGGGCATCGGTCTTCAGGCTCTCGGTGCCGCCGCCGCCGAGGCTGTCGTGAAGGAGGAAATTGAGCGCGTTCAGATTGGGCACCTCGAAGCGCTCGACCTCGCCGTGGCAAACCTCTCGAAAGTGCGCTTTCACGCGGGCGGCGGTGACTTCGCGGCGAATGATCTCGTAGGCCGCAGCTGAATCTGCAATCAGGCCGACGTTGCTGCCGTCGCCCTTGTCGCCCGAACGAGCGTGCGCGATCGCTGCCAGTCGAATCTTCATCCAGGGCTCCCTCCCGGGGGCGTGGGCCGGCGCAGCAACGCGCTCGTGCTACCGCGCCCAATGAGCACGCAGAGTGTCCCCGCCACTGCAATCACGATCGCCGCGGTGTAAACCGATTGCGGTTGGGTCAGCGCCGGTCGGTACCACGACTTGAGAAGGGCGCGGGCGCCGAGGTCGAGATCCTCGCCGTACCGGGTGACGAGACGACCGAGCAGAGTGCAGGAAAAACCGAGAACCAGCAGGGCGCGCCCGGCGGTGAACCATGGATTCCAATTCGCCGCTACACCCCAGCGCAGAAACAACGTGTAGAGCGACGCCGCGAACAGCCCCCAGAGGGCGAACAGCACCTTGTTGGCGAGCGCGCTGGCGCCGAACCCGATCAAGAGGGCAGGCAGCGCACCGGCGAGTGCGGAGGCGTACCAGAGAAAGCGGCGCCTCATACCTCTTCGACGCTCACTCGCACGTGCGCCTCGACCTCTCTGCGATCGAGCAAAGCTGGCCAATACGCCACGACCTCTTGTGGCTTCGGGCGTCCGCCCGCGAAGCCGGTGACTCCGGGGGGTCCAGCGGTAACCAGCGGCGCGATCTCCTTGCCGAAGCGCTCGAGCTTCGCCTTGTCGACGTCGCGAGCCCCCAGGCGAACGATCACTTCCGACGGTTCGGTGGGCGGAGTGAGGATTCCCGGCAGGCAGGCGTTGACACCCACCAGCTCCGTCGAGCACTCACTCGGCGCGAAGGTCACGCCGGCGCGCTCCAGGCGCTTCCAGACGATCTCGGCGGCGAGCTTCGCCTTCTCGAGCGCGCGGGGCCCGCAGACGGTCAGCTGTCCCGAAGACTTGAAGCCCGCGAGATACGACGCCGAGACCTTGAGGAACGGCGTGTTGGCGCTGCCGCGAATCCCTGAAACCCCAACTCGATCCGGCCCTTCCTGCGTCAACCGGACCGAGGAAAAATCCGCGACCACGTCGGGGGTGATGTACTCACGCGGATCGCCCATCTCGTACACCAGCTGCTCGGCCACCGTATCGACCGTCACCATGCCGCCGGTGCCTGGATGCTTGGTCACCGTGAACGTGCCGTCCTCGCGAACTTCGACGATCGGGTAGCCGACGTTCCAGAGCTCCGGCACTTCCCAGAAGCGGCTGAAGTTGCCGCCCGTGCACTGCGCGCCGCACTCGATGATGTGGCCCGCGATGGTGCCGGCGGCCAGACGATCCCAGTCGTCCGCCGCCCAGCCATACTCATGAATGAGCGGCGCGAGCGCCAGCGCGGTGTCGGTGACGCGGCCGCAGAGCACGATCTGCGCGCCCTCCTTCAACGCCGCGACCACCGGTCGCGCGCCGAGATAGGCGTTGGCGCTGCTCACCTGCGATGCCAGCGGGGCGAGCGGCTCACCGTTGTCCATGTTCTTCATCGCGTGTCCGGCGGCAATCAACCCGCCGAGCCGTGGCAGGACATCGTCGCCTTCGACGATCCCGATCCTGAGCCCCGAGATGCCGAGCTCGCGCGCGATCTCGAAAAGCCTGGCGCGGCACGCCGCCGGATTCAACCCGCCGGCATTGGTGATGACCCGCACGCCCTTCGAATGGACGTCGGGCAGCGCCCGGCGCATGAAGTCGACGAAATCGGTGGCATAGCCGAGCGCCGGATTCTTGAGCTTCTGACGCATCATGATGGACAGCGTCACCTCGGCCAGATAGTCCATGCCGAGGTAGTCGATCGGACCGCCGCGCAGCAGCTCGAGCGGCGCGTCGACGTTGTCTCCCCAAAATCCCTGCCCGTTGGCGATTCGAACCGTACGCATGACCCGCGAAGCCTACCAGCACGGGCGCCTTCGAAGCTCCCGGAGGATCGCTTCTCGACCTGCGTCGCCTCGTGCGGGTCCGTTCGAAGCGCTAGACTGGGCGCGCCCCACGGGCGCGGAATTCCGACCATGACCCTCGAGACTGAGAATGTCGCGCGTCCAGCGTTGGTGATCCTCGACATGGCGGGGACGACCGTCGAGGATCGGGGCGAGGTGCCCGAGGCATTCACCGCCGCCCTCGAGGAGCACGGCCTGCGGATTTCTCCGAGTCGTCTCAGCGATCTGCGCGGAGGGTCGAAACGAGCCGCCCTCGAAAGCTGCGTGCCCGAAGGACCCGACAAGGCTGAGCGCGTGCGCGGGATCTACGCCTCATTTCACCGACGGCTCGTGGAACGCTACGAACGCGACGGCGCGCGGGCGACGCCCGGTGCGCAAGAAACCATCGCCTGGCTCAGGGCCGCGGGAATTCGCGTTGCCTTGAACACCGGCTTCGAGCGTGCGCTCGTCGAGCGGCTACTCCACGAGCTTCGCTGGGGTCCGGGCGCCGTCGACGCAATCGTCTGCGGCGACGACGTGAGTCGCGGGCGGCCGAGCCCCGATCTCATCCAGCGCGCCATGCGGGAGACCGGCGTCGAGCACTCGAGCGCCGTAGCCAACGTCGGCGACACGGTCCTCGACCTTCGCGCCGGCCACGCGGCGGGTGTGCGCTGGAACCTAGCAGTCCTCACCGGAGCGCACACGCGCGACCGCCTGGTCGAGGCGCCCCATACGGCGATCCTCGCCGGCGTGGTGCAACTGAGGGAGTTATGGCCCTAGGGAATCGCACTCTCTTCGCTTGCCTCGGCGGGCAGATCGTTCTGCCCGGGGAAGGATCCCTGCTGCTCGACCGCGCCGACGGCGGCCACCTGCGGGTCGAGCCGCCGCGACCCGTGTGGGAACGTAGCGAGCTCTCGCCCGACGAGCTCGCGCAATGGTCCTTCCTGATCGCCGCATCCGGTGCCGCCATGCTCCAGACCCTGCCGCAGCTCGAGGGCGGCTGCGTCAACTACTGGGAAGCGTCAAATTGGTCCCTCCACGACGACGCCGAACCCGCCGGCGTCAAGGAAGTGCGGGCGCACCGTCGGATGCATATGCATCTGCTCGGCCGGAGTCGCACGGCCACCGATCCCCACTGGAAGTGGGGCGAGGCGCCACACTTTCCGCGGTTCGATGCCCGGCTCGAGGCATCGGTCGGGCTCCGACGCCTTACCGCCGCCGAGTGCGCCGCAGTCATCCTGCGGCTGGCCGGGCTGCTCCGCTCGCGCTACGACGTGAGCACCGCGGACATCCAGACCTCGTCTGCCTGTCCCACGTGCGGTTACCCGTTCCCCGGCCGCAGCGAATCGGCTCGCTGTGCCGATTGCGCCGTCGAGCACAGAGTGCGGCCCTCGCCCGCCGACCACTCCTCGCCGTAAGCTCAACGGCATGGACTCTCTGCGCAACTCGCTTGGCCAACCTATCGGCTTCCCCGTCGCGGACTGGAAGCCGCCGATCCGCCCCCAGCGCGAAATTATCCAAGGGCGCACCTGCCGTCTCGAACCCCTCTCGGTCGAGCAGCATTCCGAGGCTTTGTTCGCCGCCGACGCGGCCGACGAGAGTGGCAAGAGCTGGACCTATCTCGGGTACGGGCCGTTTCCGAACCTCGTCGAGTATCAGCACTGGATGAGCACAGTCTGCGCCGGCGACGATCCCCTGTTCTTCGCCGTCGTCGATCGTTCGACCGGCCGGCCGGTGGGAGTTTCGAGCTATCTCAACATCGTGCCCGCGATGGGCTCGATCGAGGTCGGCCACATCCACTACTCGCCGAGTCTCCAGCGCAGCCCGGCCGCCACCGAGGCGATGTATCTGTGTATGAAGTACGCCTTTGAGCTCGGCTACCGGCGCTACGAGTGGAAATGCGATGCGCTGAACCAGCCGTCGCGCGACGCGGCACAACGCCTGGGCTTCTCTTACGAGGGGATCTTCCGGCAGGCGACCGTGTACAAGGGCCGCAATCGGAATACCGCCTGGTACGCCGCGATCGACAGGGAGTGGCCGGCGCTCCAGGAAGCGTTCTCGACCTGGCTCGCTCCGGGCAACTTCGATGGCGACGGCCGGCAACGCTCCCGCTTGAGCGACCTCACCGCGCCGATCCTCAAGCAGCGGGGCTAGTGTCGCCCGAGTATCAGCCGCGAGCCTCGCTGGCGCGTGACGTAAGTCCACGCCCACTGCGCCATCACCAGAAGCTTGTTGTTGAACTGCGCCAAATAGTTGATGTGGATGAAGGCCCACGCCAACCACGCCGGAAAGCCACTGAGGCGAAGCTTCTGAGCTTCCAGCAGTGCGAAGTTGCGGCCCACGACGGCCATGTTGCCCTTGTCGAAATAGCGAAACGGCTTGGGCGCCGCGGCACCGGCCAATCGGCGCGCGATCACCTTGCCGACGTAGCGACCTTGCTGCATGGCCACCTGCGCCACGCCGGGTAGCGCCTTGCCGTCTTGCTCGAGACTGGCGACGTCCCCGATGACGAAGACGTTCGGATGCCCGGCGACGGTGAGGTCGCCCTGCACCAGGACCCGACCCGGACGATCCGTCGGAGCGCCGAGCCACGCCGCGGCCGGCGACGGCTTCACCCCCGCGGTCCACAGCACGCTGGCCGAGCGCAGGCGCTCGTCGCCGATCACCACACCCTCGGCGTCCACCAGCTTCACCGGCGCGCCGGTGCGGATCTCGACCCCCATCGAGACCAGTTGCTGGTGAGCGCGTTCCGCCAGGGATTCGGCGAATGTGGGCAGGATGCGCGGCCCGGCCTCGATCAACACGACGCGCGCCGTCGTCGGATCGATATGGCGGAAGTCCTTGACCATGGTGACGTGGGCCAGGTCCGCCAGCGCCCCCGCCATCTCGACTCCCGTCGGCCCGCCGCCGACCAGGACGAAGGTGAGCAGCGCTTTGCGGCGCTCCGGATCGTCCTCGACCTCGGCCAACTCGAACGAGCGCAGGATGGTGCTGCGGACGCTGGTGGCGTCCTCGAGCGTCTTCAACGCCGGCGCGAAACGGGCGAACTCGTCGTGACCGAAATAGCTCTGCTGCACGCCGGTCGACAGGATCAGCACATCGTACGACTGCTCCTTGTGTTCGATCGTCGCCCCCGCGCCCTCGATATCGAAGTGCACTCGTCGTGTCACGAGGTCGACCCCCACCACTTCGGCCATCAGGACCTCGGTGTTGCGCTGCCGGCGGAGGATTTGTCGGATCGGAGCCGCGATCTGCCCCGGCGCCAGGTCGGCAGTTGCCACCTGGTAGAGCAGCGGCTGAAAGACGTAGTGGTTGTTGCGATCGATGACCGTGACGTCCACTGCGAGGCGACGCAGAGCCTTCGCGGCTTCGATGCCGCCGAAGCCCCCACCGACAATCACGACGCGCGGCCTTGTCATCGGTTGATTCTATGGGCAGCCGAGTAGTGAAAGAATTGCCGGCAACCGACGTCTCTTCCCCGTCATCGGCCCTCGGCGGCCAAGGAGTACTGTCATGAACAAGTACCTGACCGAGCTCATCGGCACGTTTTTCCTCGTCTTGACCGTCGGTTGCACGGTGATCGCTGGCGACGGCGGGGTCATTCCGCCGCTCGCGATCGGGGCCGCTCTCATGGTGATGGTGCTCGCCGGCGGCCACATCTCGGGCGGCCACTACAACCCCGCGGTGACCCTCGGCGTATGGCTCCGCGGGCGCACTGAGACCAAGGACTTGCTGCCCTACTGGATCTTCCAGGTGATTGGCGCCGCATTGGCGGCGGCGGCGGTCAAATTCCTCAAGGCGGGCGTAGCGGTCTCGGCAATGACGCCAGCGACCGCTCCGGCGTTGATCGCTGAATTCCTCTTCACCTTCGCTCTGGTCTACGTAGTCCTGAACGTCGCGACCGCCAAGGGCACCGCCGGTAACTCCTTCTACGGCCTCGCCATCGGCATGACCGTCATGACCGGCGCTTTCGCCGTCGGCAGCATCTCCGGCGGGGCGTTCAACCCCGCCGTGGCGGTCGGGATCTCGATCCTCGGGCTCTCCTCCTGGAGCAACCTGTGGATTTACCTGGTGGCGGAGTTTCTCGCCGCTGCGGTGGCCGCACTCACCTTCAAAGCCCTCAACCCCACCGACAAGTAGGCTCTACCGTCCGCTCAGCGCGCTTCCGCGAGGAGGCGCGCCACTGCTCGCTCGCCGATTTCGGTGCGCTCCCTGCCCTGCCCTACGACTTCGACGCAGCGCGCTCCCACCGCGTCCAGTCGAGACCGGAACAGCGCATCGATCTGCTCGCGCTGGATCGGACGGTCGCGCACGCCGTCGGCGATCCAAGGTAGATCGGGCCGGCAGAAGAGATAGAGATCGGCCAGCCGCTCCCGCGCCGCCGCTTCGATCCACGCGGCGCATTCCCCGTAGTAGTGGCGCGAGTACACCACCGTGCTCAGCAAGTCGGTGTCGAGTATCAGCAATGGACCGGCGCGAGTGAGCGCTTCGTCCTCGGCCGCGAGATGCCGCCGAGCGATGGGCTGAACGTCGGCAAGGGTGAGCTCGCGGTGCTCCCGGAGCGCAACTTCCTCCGCGTGCAAGCGCGACGACTCGGGCACCCAAGGCGCCACGAAGCGTTCGGCGATCGCCTGCGCCAGGGTCGTCTTGCCGGTGCACTCCGAACCGGTGACGACGACGCGCAACGGCGCCTGCCCAAAACGGGTCAAACCGCCTCCGTCGAACGCTCGAGCGACTTTCGCCACGCGCGCCAGCCGACGATCGCCAGGAGCAGGTACGCGGCATAGAGACCGGCCGTCAGATACAGGTGCTTCACGATGTACATCCCGACGTACACCGCGTCGACCGCGATCCACAACCACCAGTTCTCGATCCACTTGCGCGTTTGCAGCCACTGCGCGACCAGACTGACGGAGGTCGTGCCGGCGTCCCAGTAGGGCATCGCAGCATCGGTATGGCTGTAGAGCAGCGCACCGAGCGCGGCCGTCGAGGCCATGCTGACGAGAGTCGACACCCCCCACGCCCAGCCCGGCGTGCGTTCCACTCGCAGCGCCCGGGCGTCGGCGCCGCCGTGCAGCCACGCCCACCAGCCGTAGAGGGAGAGGACTACATACACGACCTGGAGCCCGGTATCGGCGTAGAGCTTGGCGTGCCAAAACACCACGACGTAGGCCCCCACCGTAACCAAACCGATCGGCCAGCACCAGATGCTCTCGCGTACCGTGAGCCAGACACTCACGAGGCCGAAGAGCGCGCCGACGACTTCCCAGGTACTCATGTCAATGCTTGAACTCGAGTGACAGAAAGAACGTCCGCGTTGCCTGCGGATAGAACGAAGGCGTCCCGACCAGCGTTTGTCCGCCACTCGCCTCCTGCTGGAAGTAGAGATAGCTGTACCCCGACGGCCAGATGCGCTGGTTGTCGAACAGGTTGTTCACCTGCAGCCGCAGGCGCGGCTCGCCGATCGCGATCCATTGCTTGAGCTCCAGCCCGACCGCGAGATCGGTGTTCCAGAACGACGGCGTCTCGAACCCAGGCGCGTTGGTGTTGTCGAGCCACGAACGACTCGAGTAGCGGCCTTGCAACGCGAAGTTCAACGCGTCGGTCACCTGCCACTCGACCGCCGGATTGACCACCACGTCGGGCGTGAGCAGCGGCTCGACAGTGCGGAATACCCGGCTCTCCTGCGTGGCGTACGAGCCGTCCGTGGCATACACGTCGTAGAACTGCGTCCACTCCCGAATCCGATTGCGGCTCACGTTCGCCGTAAGCAAGAGCCGCAGGCTCTTGCTCGGATCAAACCGCGCGTCGAGCTCGACGCCGCGGCGGAAGCTCCGATCCACATTCCGTCGCAGCGGCAAGCCGATGCCGGAGAGCTCGCCAGTGAGCGCGATCTCGTCGCGAAATTCCATGGCGTAGACGTTGAGCGACACCGAGGCTCGCCGCCCTCTCCAATCGGTGCCCAGCTCGTAGTCGGTCACCCGCTCGGGCTTCACCGCGTCGAGCTGGTGGAAGACCGTCACATTGTCCTCGCCTGCCAGCAGGTCATTGCGCGTCGGCTCGCGAGTCGCTCGCCCGATGGCGCCGTAGACGGTGACGCCATGCCCCAGGTCCCGACGAGCACCCACCTTCGGATTGAAAAAGGTCCACGAAATAGATCCCAGGTCCACTGATCCGTCATAGCGGAAGTCCGCGTGCCGCACCTGGGCGTCGGCATAGAGCTGCCATTTGCGCAGCGCATACGTCACCTTGGCGAAGCTGTTGACGTCCTTCTTGTGCCCGGTGTTGGTGTACTGGCGATCACCGCCCAGGATGTCGAGGAAGTGATCGCGCGCAAACGTGCTCGCGTGAACGCCCCAGGTGAAGTCGAGCGGCCCCTGGGTGTGGTTGACGCTGACGATACCTCCCACAAAGTAGCCGTGGATGCCGTAGCGCTGGAGCGCGTTCTTGGCCACCTCGTCGTCCCAGAGATCGAACCAGCCGTAAGCCCCGTTGTAGTAGCCCTGTGCGGAAACCGTGGTCTTGTCGCCGATCATCTTGGTGTACTGCGCTTGCAGGAAATCCTGCTCGAAGCTGTCGGTTTCCTCGGGCTGCATGGGGTTGAACCGCAGGTTGCGCTCGAGCACGTCCCGATCGGTGGCGATGAACGCGAGATGGGTCTTCTCGTGCGCCGCGAACCCGAAGAGCTTGACGAACGAGGTCTCGCCCTGGCGCGAAGCGCCGAAATAGAGCGCGCGCTGATCGAGCCCCGAGTGCTCGCGAAAACCATCGGTGGTCTGCAGCGATCCGCGGGCGTAAAGCGCGATGCCGGTGTCGCCCAGCCGCCCGGACTGCAGTGCGAACGTGCCCTTTTCCGTGCCGTACGACCCGGTCTCGATACGCCCAGAGAACTGGGGGCGATCGGTGAGGTCGGCGCTGGCGAAATTGATCGACCCACCGTAAGACGCCGAACCTACCGTCGAGGTCCCGACGCCGCGCTGGATCTGCACGCTTTCGAGCGCGCTCGCGAAGTCGCCGAAATTCGCGAAGTACACGGCCGACTCCTCGGGGTCGTTGAGCGGCGCGCCGTCGAGCGTCATGTTGATGCGGGTCTGCTGAATCCCACGCAGGTAAAAGTACGCGTACCCGGCGCCGAGACCGCTCTCGGAATAGTTCGTCATCGACGGCGTGCGATTGATCAGGAATGGCATCTCCTGACCGTAGTTCGCTTGGGCGAGTGCCCCAACGTCGAGATCGGTCTTGGTTACCGGCGTCACCGTATCGGCGCGCACGGCCCGCACCACGATCTCGTCGGACAGCCGCGTCGCGAGCTCGAGCACCACCACGAGGTCCGTCGGAATCGCGCTCAGGTCCAAGGTGCGCTCGGCCACCCGATACCCCGGGCTCGAAACCCGCACCACGGGACTGACCCCGAACGCGGTCAGCGCAAAGGCTCCGTCTGGACCGCTCGTACCACGCTCGCCGTGCACGATCTCGACGGCCGCCCGCGGCACCGGCTGCCCCGTCCCGTCGACGACGTGGCCCTGCACCGGATGGGGGAACTGCGCCGCGAGCGGCGCCGAGGCGAGAAAGACGATCAGGCTGCACACAGACGAGGACTTCGACATGGCGACGCCTCCGCGGCCGCGGGCCCGAAGGCCGGCGCAACGCTGGAAAGCGGAGCCCTGGGAGCTTGGATCTGCGAGGCCACGCGCCTCGCGCTTCGCCTTCCCTACGCCGGTACCAACCGGATCAGGTTCGAAGGGTTTGATCTCAGGCCTCTAGCCTTCAACGAAGGCTGGCCACCCCTAGGCTTCCGACAACGAGGAGTCTAGCAAAGCGAGTTCATCCTTCGTCGATCGCCGTCCGCGGTTCGATTCGCGCCGCGCGCAGCGCGGGAAGAAGCGCTGCGAGGAGCGCGACGGTCGTCAGCAGCAGCGGCACGACGCCATAGGACCGTCCGTCGAAGGCCACGATGCCAGGGAGCTTCGCCCCGAGGAAGACCGACAGACCGGCGCACAAGGGCAGGCCGAGCGCGAGACCGAGCAGGACCGCACTCGCGGCTCCCATCAGCACGGAGCCCACGAGTCTCGCCGGGGTCGCGCCGAGCGCCCCACGCACGCCGAGCTCGCGGCGGCGGCGGGTCACTTGGAAGGCCACGCTGCCAAACAGGCCGACGCAGCTGATCAGGCCCGCGGCGCCTCCGAGGATCGCCGCGACGCTTCCGGCGACGTCGAACGGAGCGCGTTGCAGGGCAAGCCACCGCGAGAGCGGTGCGGGCTCGCAGATCGCCGACGGAGCCGCCACAGCGCAGACTCTCCGCAGCGAGTCGAGCACCCGATCGGAGTCGCCTTGCGCTCGCACGAGCACGTTCGCCGGCGCGCGCTCGTCGAACGCCGCCGGAACGTACACGGCCGAACTCGCGGTGCCCTGGAAAAACCAGTCGCTCATCACGTCGCCTGAGATACCCACCACTTCATAGTGACCTGCGGTCGCCGGACCGGTCGGCGACGCTTCCGCCAGCACCTGGATCTCCTGGCCGAGCGCGTCGCCTTCCGGCCACAACCTACGCGCGGTCGCGGCGCTGACGACGGCAACCCGCGCCGTCGACCCGGCTTCGGCGGCGACGAAGCTCCTGCCGCGCAGCAGGGGAATCTCGAGTGTGCCGAAGAACTGATCGTCGACCGCGCGGAAGTCGAGCGCCTCCGACCTACCCGCGACGCGGACTGACTGCCGACCGGGGTTTCCGGCCAGAGGCAGGGCCGAGGTTGTGGTCACGGCGGCGATCCCCGGAGTGGCCGCCAGCCGGCGCAGCAGCTCGCGGCTCGGCCGCGAGGACCCCGCGTCGAGTATGCGCCCGGCATCGAACCCAACCTGCTGGAGCGATGAGCGCGAAGCGTTTCGCCCAAGAGAGCTGGCGACGACGAGTAGCACGAGGCTGAGGGCGATCTGGAGCACGAGAAGCGATCGCCGAAGGGTGATCGGGCCTAACCGCGCCCTCCCGCGGCCTCCCTCGCCCCCGGCCCGGACCACCAGATCCCGGCGCGTCACCTGCAGTGCGGGACCCAGTCCGAATGCGAGTCCAGCGATCACCGACAGCGACAAGGCAATCACCACGGTCCATCCATCGGCAGAGATCGGTGTCGGGTCGACTCCCAGAGCCTCGATCGGGCGCATCGCCAGGCGTTGCAAGGGCAAGATCGCCCCGGCGCAAAACGGCAACGCGATGAGCGCCGCCAGGATCGAGAGCACGAGGCTCTCCACCAGCAGCTGACGAACCACTCGGGCACGCCCCGCACCCAACGACAGGCGAATGGCGATCTCGCGCTCACGCGCCGCAACGCGCGCCAGGCTGAGATTCGCGAGATTCGCGCAAGCCACGAACAGGACCAGGGCGAAGGCGAGAAACACCGGCACGGCCGCGAGACGAATGCCGGGCGCGTCGCCCGCGCTGAGTAGCCCGCGATGCTCGACAACCACAGGCGATTGCTGCTCATCCGCTCCCGCCTCTCGAAAGCGCAGGCCACCGAGCACTCCGCTCGCCTGCTCGATCGAGATCCCCGGTAGGAGCGTCCCCCTGACGCCATATGTGGGCGGATCCTCGAGATTCCGGCTGCGCAGCGACTCCAATGCCGCAAGGGAAATCCAGAGCTGCGGCTGCAGTGCCTCGAAGTCTGCGGCCTCTGGCCCCAGCACGCCGATCACCTGGAAGCTGGTTCCCGACAGGATCAGCGGACGTCCCAGGGGGGCCGGATCGGCGCCCAGCAGCCGCTTCCAACCCGAGTCGCTGAGGACGACACCCGGGACCTCGGCTTGGACACTGTCCTCCTCGCGGATCAGGCTACGGCCGAGTCGCGGCCGTCCGCCAAGACCACGGAAGTACGACGCGCTCACCGCACGTCCATAGGCGGCCGACTGCGTGGACTGACGGAGGGCCAGGCGGACTTCGGCCGTGAGATAGGCGCTGGCGAACGCTCCTGCCCCCGCGGCAACGATCTCGTTGGCTTCGGCGCGAGAGAAACTGTCACGCTCGGCCCCGGTGCGATCGCGCGCGACGACATCGCATGCACGACCACCGCCCCGCGGGGCACCCTTTGAAACGTAGGCGCGGTAGACCGTGAAGAACAGCGCGTTCGCCCCGATCGACACCCCGAGGACGAGCAGCGCCGTCGCCGTGAAACCGGGGGAGCGCCGCAGGCCGCGGCCCGCATAGCGCAGATCGCCGAGCAGGCTCTCGAGCGCGAGCAAGCCGCGCGAGCCGCGACATGCCTCCTTGTGGGACTCCAGCATGCCGAGCTCGAGGCGCGCCTGCCGCGCCGCGTCCTCGGGTGTGCCACCAGCCTCGACGAGGGCGTCGCGGCGTTCTGCCAGATGAAATGCCAGCTCGCTCTCGAGATCGGCTTCGAACACGGCGCGCCCGAACCAGGCGCGCCAGATCAGCCGTAGCCGACGCCTCATCGGCTGAGCCCCAAGCTGCGCGCGCCGAGCACGAGATCCATCGTCGCCACCAGACTCCGCCAGCCCTTGAGATCGCTCGCCAGGCGCTTGCGGCCCGCCGCAGTCAGGACGTAGAACTTGGCCCGGCGGTTCTTCTCTGACAGGCCCCACTCGGCTTCGATCATGCCCTGCTGTTCGAGGCGAAAGAGCGCCGGGTAAAGCGCGCCCTGCTCGATCACCAGGGCGTCGCGAGACATGACCTGCAGGCGTAGGAGGAGGCCGTAGCCATGCTCCGAGCCGAGCGACACAGCTTTAAGGATCAACACCTCGAGCGTGCCGGGCAGAAGACTCTGGGGAGGGGTCGACATCAGTTCTCCTTAGTTGCTTAGGAGAAGGTATGCTCACTCTCCTAAGTTGTCAAGGAGACGAGATCAGAACGAGGATCAGACCCCCGAGCCCTCCGCGAAACTCCGGGCAGCAAGTGCCGCCGGAGCCGGAGCCGCAGGTAGCCAAGGAGGAGGGCCGCGCCTGCCGCACGGGCGAGGAGCAAACCACCGAGGGCCCGCAGCGGCGGCACGAAGATCTCCGTCGCCACAGGCGATTGCCTCAGGCCTTCTTCTCGGCGTGTCCGCCGAACTGGAAACGCATCGCCGACAGCACGCGGTTCGCGAAGTCGGCCTCGCCGCGCGAGGCGAAACGCTCGAAGAGTGCGGCCGCCAACACGTGCGCCGGTACCGCTTCGTCATTCGCCGCGGCGAGCGTCCAGCGGCCTTCGCCAGAGTCGGACACCCGGCCGCCGAATTCCTCGAGCTGCGGGCTGCCGGCGAGCGACGCCGCGGTCAGGTCGAGCAGCCACGAGGCGACGACACTGCCGCGCCGCCAGACCTCTGCGATATCCGCGAGGTTGAAGTCGTATTGATAGTGCTCGGGATTGCGCAGCGGTGTGGTTTCGGCGTCGGCGGCCTGATTGCCCTTGCCGACGTTGGCGTGCTGGAGGATGTTCAACCCCTCGGCGTACGCCGCCATCAAGCCGTACTCGATGCCGTTGTGCACCATTTTCACGAAGTGCCCGGCGCCGTTCGGGCCGCAGTGCAGATATCCGAGCTCAGCCGTGCCGCCCAATTTCTCGCGGCCCGGCGTGCGCTCGATCGTGCCTGGTCCGGGTGCCAGGGTGGCGAAAATCGGCTCCAGATGCTTCACCACCTCGTTCTCACCGCCGATCATGAGGCAGTAGCCGCGGTCGAGGCCGAAAACTCCGCCGCTAGTGCCGCAATCGATGTAGTGAATGCCCTTGGCGGCCAGGCGCTTGGCGCGCGAAATATCGTCGTGGTAGTACGAGTTGCCGCCGTCGATGAGAATGTCTCCCGAAACCAAGGCTGGCTCGAGCCCGGCGATGGCCGAGTCGACGACACCCGCCGGCACCATGAGGCAAACCGCACGAGGCGCCGCGAGCTTGGCGAGCAGATCGGCCGGTGAGCTCGCGCCGACCGCGCCCTCCTTCACCAGCGCGGCCACCGCGTCGGCAGAGCGGTCGTACACCACGCACTCGTGGCCTCCACGCATCAGGCGCCGCACCATGTTGGCGCCCATCCTGCCCAAACCGATCATCCCGAGTTGCATAGAGTCGTCTCCTGTTCCTGGTCAACCTTCCGCCATCGATCATAGAGTGCCGAATGAGCGGCGAGTGAGCCCTGGGCGGGCCCGCGTTCAAAACGCTGTAGCGGCTATACTTAGGCCATCCGCCTGAGGAGGGTTGCATGATGAATTTCAGCTCGCGCTCGATTTGCCGTGCGTTCATCGTCGCCGGAGGTCTCGTCGGCGCGCTTTCCGGACCCCCGATTTTGGCCCAGGACGGCGAGCCGGTCAGCCTGGACGCCGCGATCTCGTTCCTGCGCACCGACTTGCGGGCTCAGAAGCCGACCATCTTCACCAACGCACTGAGCATGAGTCCGGAGCTCTCGACGGCCTTTTTCGCGCTCTACAAGGAATACGAGGCCGATCTCGCGACCCTCAGCGACCAACGCTTTCAGCTGTTCAAGGACTACTCGAACGGCTACGCCACGGTCGATGACACCGCGGCGGCGGACATCGCGCGCCGCTCGGCCGAGCTCTATCAGCAGCGCGCCGCCATGCGGGTAAAGTACGTCAAGCGCTTCGCCAAGATCCTGCCCGGCAAACTCCTGGCGCGCTTCTGGCAGATCGACGATCGGCTCGAAATGGTGCAGAACCTGCAGGTCGCGGAGCAGATCCCGCTGATGAAGCAGTAGCAGAGCGTCAGTTCGATCGCGGATACGTTCCGAGAACGCGCAGCTCCGCACACAGCGGGCGCACGGCCTCGAGCGCCGTCGAGACCTGCTCGGATGCCGCGTGACCTTCGAGATCGAGGTAGAACCGATACTGCCAGGGCTGGCTGGGGATAGGCCGCGACTCCAGCTTGCAGAGATTGACCCCGCGCCGCCCGAGCTCACCCAGAAGCTCGCCCAGCGCCGACGGCTGGTGAGGCAAGTGAACCAACAACGACGTCTTGCAAGCCTCGTCCGCCGGGCAGGGGCTCGCTTCGCGGGCGAGCTCGACGAAGCGCGTGAAGTTGTGGCGCTCGTCCTGAATCTCGCGTTCGAGCACCGTTAAACCATGGCGATCGGCCGCGTTCTCGCTCGCGATCGCCGCCATCGTGGGATCGCCGGATTCCCGGACCTTGCGCGCCGCACCGGCGGTGTCGAACTCACTGCGCACGGTGACCCATGGCATCGAGCGCAGGAAGGCGTCGCATTGGCGCAAGGCCTGCGGATGAGAAATCACCAGCCGTAAATCCTCGTGTCGCGCACCGCTCCAGCCCACCAGACAGTGTTCGATCGCGCTCACCACCTCGCCGATGATGGTGGCACCGCCCTCGGCCAGCAGGTCGTAGGTTTCGTTGATGCTGCCGGCCGTCGAGTTCTCGATCGGTAGCAATGCGAGATCGGCATCGCCGGTCTTCACCGCCTCCAGCGCTTGCCGGAACTCCTCGAAGCCGGTGAGCAACGCTCCACCCGCGCGTCCGCCATAGCGCCGCTGCGCCGCGAGATGGCTGTTGCTGCCTTCGATGCCCTGATAGGCGACCCGCAACGGCACGCTGTCGAGGCCATGGACGTACGCCTGCTGGTGCGCGATCGACATCTCCATGATGGCCCGATAGAGGCTCTCGACCCGATGCGCATCGAGCCCGAGCTCGACGCCGATGTGGCGCACCCGCTGCAGCACCTGCTCCTCGCGCTGCGGATCGCGAAACGGCGAGGCGCTCACCAGCTTGGCGCCCGCCACACCCTCGACGATCGCCATGCGCTCCTTGAGCAGGGAGAGCAGCTCGCGGTCGAGCGCTTCGATGCGTTCACGCAGGCTCTGCAGATCGGCGACCGGCATGCCGCCAGCTTAGCGTGACTGCGTGCGGGATCAGTATCCGTGTCCCTCGGGCGCCACCGCTAGCCCGGCGCCGGTATTCCCTCAATACGACGTTCGAGCTCGTCCAGCCGGCGCTCTAGAACCGCGACGCGTTCGGCCAACGATGGATCGGGTCCACTGGTCGCCGGCGATGCCCATCGCAGCGCCTTTGGCTCGGCGGGGATGGGCTCGTCACCGACAAGATGCATCCAGCGGGCTTCCTTCTGGCCGGGTCCGCGCGGTAGCTCGGCGACCAGCGGCTCGGGTGGCGCCGCGAGGCGCACGAGCGCGGCTTCGAGCTCCTCCGTCGAGGCGAACGCGTGCAACCGTTCGCTGCGGTTCCTGAGCTCCCCAATCGTCTGCGGTCCGCGCAGGAGCAACAACGTCATGATGGCCTTGGTAGCGCCGTCGAGCGCCCAGCGCCGCTCGACGCTCTGGCGCCAGCGCGTGACCCTGGCGCTCTCGGCCCGCCACACCAGGACGTCCTCGAACAAGCGGCGAAGCGCCGCCTGCACCTCGGCCTCGGAGAGCTCCATCACCGGCTCGCGTGCCGTCTTCTGGTTGCAGGCGGCGACCAGAGCGTTCACCGTGAGCGGATAGACCTCGGGCGTCGTCTGCTCCTTCTCGAGCAGCGCCCCGAGCACGCGTCGATCCGCGGCGTCGAGCAAGCGGGGAATCTTCTGCATGCGCGGAGTCTAGAGTACGATCGACCGCGCCTGCTTGGAGCGGAGCCAGTTCACGTAGGACGACCCGAGGGAGATCTCGATGAGCATCGAAGACGGCCTGAAGAAGATTTGGCAGGGAGCTCAGGAGGCTGCGCACGGCGCCGCCGACGTCGCCAAGGACGTCGCCGCGACCGCGCGCGAGAAGACCCACGAGATCCTGGAGAACGCGCAGGAGAAGACCGCCGGCAGTGTCGCAGGCGCGAACGACATGGCGGCGCGCACCAAGGAAGCCGTCGCGGATACAGCACACAAGGTGAAGGACGCGGTGCTCGAGGGCGTGGACGAGCTCAAGAGCCACGACAAGAAGAGCTGAGGCGGGCCCTCTACCGCACGCCGCGGCCGCCGGCGGTCTCGAACGTCCGCAGAGCCAGCGCGATGACTTCATCGTGGGCGAGGCGAATCGACTCGAGGTGGGCGGCGGGAGCGACCAGGAGCAGCTCGCTTCGCGCCAGCGCCGCGAGCTCGCGGGTCTCGGCTTCCGGAATGCCGAGGTCGCGGCCGCCCGCGACGTGCGCCACGGCCCGTGCATTTAGAAACGGCACGTGACGTCGGAGATCGAGGAACGCGTAGCCTCGACGGAGGAAGGTCCGGTACAACAGGTACGCCGGGCGCTGGGCAGGAACCGCGCGCCACGACCACTCGAGAAGGTGAGGTGTCACGTCCTCGAACATCGCGCCGGCGAACGCCTCGCGCCGAGCCAAGAGGATCGAGCCCCAGACGCCCCCCGAGCTCACCCCCCAGAAGTGCCACGGCAACCCTGGGGCGCGCCTCGCCAGTGCATCGAGCATCTGTTCTACGTCTTCGTCCCCATACCCGCGCAACCGTCCGCTGCCGCCGAAGCCCGGCATATCGAAGGTCAGCACGTGAAAGCCCGCCTCGCGAAGCGCCGGGATGCGACGGTAGCGATGGAAGTATCCCTGACCAACGCTGAGCCACGGGTGCGCCAGCAAGACCGCGCCGCGCGCCGCGCCCGCGGCGGGGAACCAGGTGGCAAGCAGGGGCTCGGCGCGGAGCGCGTGCGGCACATCGAAGCGCTCGAACGGCTCGAAGCTCGAGGGCGGCGGCGCGGGCGCGACCCGTGGTACCCGTGGCGCCAGCGCATGCAACATGAAGAACGACAATCGACCGTCGAGGCCCAGCGGGCGCGGCGGCGGCCCCTGAGCGGCGCTTCCTTTGCCGCCCCTCACAGCTTGTTCAGACCATCCAGACCCGCCACCTTGTAGGCCTCGGCCATGGTCGGGTAGTTGAAGACCGTGTCGCGGAAGTACTTCATGGTGCCGCCCAGCGCCATCACCGCCTGGCCGATGTGGATGATCTCCGTGGCGCCCTCGCCGAAGGCATGCACGCCATAAATGGCGAGCGTCTGCGGACAGAACAAGATCTTCAGCAGACCCACTTCCGCGCCGAGCATCTGTCCCTTGGCGAGCTCTTCGAACTTCGCTTGACCCACCTCGTAAGGCACCTTCTCGGCGGTGAGCTGTTGCTCCGTGCGGCCGACCATCGAGATCTCGGGAATAGTGTAAATACCGTACGGAGTCGGCCCCTTCGAGTCGGGCAGCGGCACGCCGAACATGTTTCGCGCCGCGAGGCGGCCTTGGTCCATGGATGTCGACGCGAGCGCCGGGAAGCCGATCACGTCGCCGGCGGCGTAGATATGGGGCACCGAGGTCTGGAAGGCGTCGTTCACCACCAGGCGGCCACGCTCGTCGGCCTCGAGGCCGACGGCTTCGAGACCCAGCAAATCGGCGTTGGTCTGCCGTCCGACGGTGTAGAGCAGGGCGTCGCCGTACACCTGCTTGCCGCTTTCGAGACTGGCGGCGACTCGTCCGCCGATTTGCTGCACCTGCGTCACGCGTTCGCCGAGACGCAACGTCGCACCGCGTTGGCGCAGGAAGTAGCAGAGCGCCTCCATCACCTCGTCGTCGACGAACTCGAGCATCGTCGGCCGCTGTTCGATGATCGTCACCTTGATGTCGAGCGCGGTGAGCATGGCCGCGTACTCGAGTCCGATGACCCCGGCGCCGACCACGATCAGATTGCGCGGCAGCGACTTCATCCGCAGCAGCTGGTCCGAATCGATGATGTGTTCGCCGTCGATCGGCACTCCGGGGGTGTGCGCCGGGCGGGTACCGCAGGCGATCAGGACATGCTCCGCGCGCAGCCGATGCCGCACGCCGTCCACGGACTCGACCTCCAGGGTGTGCGCATCGACGAACTTCGCGTGACCGGAGAACGAAACCACGCCGTTCCTCTTCAGCTGCGCGCGAACGATCTCGATCTCGCGCTCGAGGACGGCGTCGACCCGGAACGACAGGTCGCCGATCGAGACCTCGTCCTTGAGCGAGTAGTCCAGGCCATAAAACGAGCGCTGCCGGAAGCCGCTCAAGTAAAGGATCGCCTCGCGCAGGGTCTTCGAAGGAATCGTCCCGGTGTGCAGGCACACTCCGCCCATACGTTCCTTGCGATCGACGATCGCCACCCGCTTCTTCTGCTTGGCGGCCGAGATCGCGCCCTTCTGCCCGGCGGGGCCGGAGCCGATCACTACCAGGTCGAAGGAGGACTCGGGCATTCGCGACGGCTCCAGATCTCGGCGTTGCAGCGAAACTGTAGCGCACTGTTCGCCAAACGCTCGCCCCCCAACACATCACTCCACCGCGAATATAGCCATTGACACTATAACTGTTTCGGCTATAGTTGCCTCATGAAGCCCAAGGCCGCGGACACCGACAAGCTCCTTCCCCTCCCGAGCGCCACACTGCACATCCTCCTCGCCCTCGCCGACGAGGATCGCCACGGCTACGCCATCCTGCGCGACGTCGAAGAGCGCACGGGGGGCGAGCTGCGCCTCGGCGCCGGCACGCTCTATCGCTCGCTGCAGCGCATGCTGGAGCAAGGCCTGATCGTCGAGATCGACGACCGGCCGGCGCCGGAGATGGACGACGAACGCCGGCGCTACTACCGGATCACGCCGTTCGGACGGACCACGGCGCGCGCCGAGTTGCGCCGCCTGGCGCAGCTTCTCGACCTCGGCCGGCAGCGCGGGCTCGCTCCCGGGAAAGTCTGAATGAGCTCCCCGACTGGAGGTCCCAAGTCTCGCGTCTACGCCCTGCTGCTCCGGCTCTTCCCGCGCTCCTTCCGCGACGAATACGGCGGCGAGATGGAGGCGCTTTTCGCGCGCCGCCGCCGAGACGCCGATGGATTCGCTCCGCGCATCGGACTTTGGCTCGAAACCCTAGTCGACACGCTGACCGCTGCCGTGCGCTGCCACGCCGACCTCCTGCGGCAGGACGTGTTGCAGGCTTTGCGCACGTTCCGCCGCGCTCCCGGATTCACCGGCGCCGTTCTGCTGGTCTCGGCGCTCGGCATCGGCGCGATGACCGCGGCCTTCTCCATCACCGACCACGTGCTCCTTCGTCCGCTGCCGTATGCCGGATGGGAGCGCCTGGTTGCCGTCTGGCAGAGCAATGGCAACTACGCGCGTACCGAGCCATCGCCGGCGGTCTTCCATGACTGGCAGCAGCTCAATACCAGCTTCGAAAGCCTTGGAGCCTGGTATTCGGGCGCCATCAACCTGGTGGGCGTGGGCGAGCCCGTGCGCCTCGAGTCCACGGCACTGACGCCCAACCTGATGGACATGCTCGGCGTGCGGCCCAGACTCGGGCGCTCGTTTTCGCAGGAGGACGCTCGCCCGGGCGCGCCGCAAACCCTGCTGCTCAGTCATGCGGTTTGGCAATCACGCTTCGCGGGCGATCCCTCGATCCTCGGCCGCGCCGTGCGTATCGACGGCGCCCCGGCTACGGTGATCGGCGTCATGGCGCCCGACTTCAGCTTCCCGAAGCGAGGCATGCAGGCGTGGCGCCCGTTGGGCTTCGGGGAGGAGGACTACAAGGAGCGCGACAACAACTATCTGAAGGTGGTCGGCAAGCTCCGTCCCGGCGTGACGATAGAAGCCGTGCGGACCGAGATGGGTGTGATCTCAGAACGTCTAGCGAAGGCATACCCGCCGGCTCCCGGCGCGACCAAGGCAGGCTCTACGCTGTTCCCGTTGCGCTCCGACGTGCCCTGGCGTTCGCGGCAGCTCTTGATGGCCCTGGTCGGCGCCGCACTCTGCTTATTGCTGATTGCTTGCGCGAACCTCGCCAGCCTGCTCCTGGCGCGCGCCCTGGTGCGGCGCAAGGAGATCTCCGTGCGCACCGCGCTCGGCGCCGGCAAAGGACGATTGGTTCGCCAGCTGCTGACCGAAAGCGCTTTGCTGGCCCTGGGCGGTGGTGTGCTGGGGGTCGCGGCGGGATTCGCCTCCATGCCGCTCTTGGCCCTGCTCGTGCCGCCGTCGCTGCCCATCACCGAGCTGCCACGCCTCGACCTGCGCGTGCTCTCGGTCGCGGCGGTGGTCACGATGTTCACGGCGCTCGCCTTCGGTGTCCTGCCGGCGCTGCGCGCCTGCCGCGGCACCGGTCCAGCCGATCTGCGCGAAGGCGGGCGATCGGGCGTCGGCGGACGCCGCGAGAGGCTGCGTGGATTCCTGGTCGGAGCGGAGGTGACGATCTCAGTGGTCCTGCTGATTTCCGCCGGCCTCTTGTTGCGCGCGTTGTCTCGCATTCAAGACACCGATCCCGGTTTCAAGAGCGCCGGGGTACTCACCTTGCGCACGGCGCTGCCCAGTCCTGAGTACGACGCAACGCTGCGCCGCGCGCAGTTTTACGACCGAGTGCTGGCGCAAACGCGCCAGCTGCCGGGCGTGACTGGCGCCGCGTACATCAGCTCCCTGCCCATCGCCTATGGCGGCGGCATCTGGTCCGTCGAAGTGCCCGGCCGGCCGCGTGACGACAGCAACCAGCGCGCCAGCCTGCGTTTCGTCACTCCCGGGTATTTCGCCACGATGAACACGCCGCTGCGCGCCGGACGCGATACCGACCCGAGCGACACCTTTGAAGCGCCGTTCGTGGCGGTGGTCAGCGAGTCCTTCGCCAAGCAGTACTGGCCCGGCAAGGACCCGCTCGGCCAACACTTCAAATTCGCCTTCATGCCGCGCACTGTGGTCGGCGTCGTTGGAGACATCCGCATTCGCGGGCTCGAGCGCGAGAGCGAACCGCAGGTGTATGTGCCCTACCGGCAGGTGGCCGACAATTCGGTGTCCTGGTACTCGCCCAAGGATCTGGTGGTGCGTTCGGCGGCGAACCCGCTCGACCTCATGCCGGCGCTGCGCGACATCGTCCGTGCCGCCGATCCGAATCAGCCGATCTCCGACATTCGCCTCCTCGCCGACATCGTCGCCGACGACACTGCGCCCCGCAGGGTGCAAGTCATCGTGCTTGGCGCCTTCGCCGCCATCGCCTGCCTGCTCGCCGGGGTCGGCCTGCATGGCCTGCTCTCGTTCGGCGTGGCGACCCGCAGCCAGGAGTTCGCCGTGCGCATGGCGATCGGCGCCGAGCGGATGGACATCATCCGCCTGGTGGCGCGCGAGGGCGCGACTCTCGCCGCCGCCGGCATCGGCATCGGATTGGTGCTCGCCTACGCGGCAGGACGGTCGCTCCAGGCACTTCTCGTCGGCCTCAACCCAGGAGATCTGACGACCTATGCGGCGGCTCTGGCACTGGTCCTCGCCGGCACGGCGCTCGGAACGTTCCTGCCTGCGTGGCGGGCGGTGCGGGTGTCGCCTGCGGCGGCCCTCCGCGCGGAGTGACAACGTCAGCAGCGCTATCGCGCCGCTGACTACTGCAGGTAGCCGAGGGAGCGGAGGCGCTCGATCTCCTCCGGTGAATAGGGCACGCGCTGCGGCCGGGTGACACGCCCGAGTCGCCGGCGGGCCTCGGCGAGAAAGGCCGCGCGCGCTTCGCGCAGTCGAGCGGCGCTGGAGGTATTTCCACCGAGAATACTCGTCGCTTCATCGGGATCGTTGGCGAGGTCGTAAAGCGATTCCGGGAACTCCGGTGTATCAATCACCAGCTTGAGATCGCCAACTCGAACGGCGTCCCTGGCCACCAGGACGACCGGGCCGTCCACTGGGCGGGCAAGGTCATGCCCCAGGAGATCCGGGCTCGGCACTCCAAAGTGAGCCAGCAACGTCGGTGCAAGGTCGAGCGAGGAGGAAGGTCGCCCAGCCAACGCGCCCGCATCCCGTCCACCTGGCCACTTCACCAGCAGAGGGACGCGCAGCGTCTCTTCGTGCGACGTGGTGTGAAGAAAGTGGCCATGCTCGGCGAATTGCTCGCCGTGATCCGCGGTGAGCAGCACCAGCGTGTCGTCCCACAGTCCGTCGCGGCCGAGGTCGTCGAAGAACACGCCTAGATCGCTGTCCAAACCCTCGACGCCGCGCTCGTACAGGAAGCGCAAGATGTCCCGGTCTTGCGGAATGCCGGGCAGCAGCCTGGCGTCGAGACGATGCAGGAACCGGCTCGCGCAGGCTCCGCCGCGACAACCGTAGTCGGCCACCCCAAAGCGCTCGGCAATCGTCTGGCGGGTCACCCCTGGGGCCTCGTACGGCAAGCGCTTCGAGTCGCTGTGCGCAGCGTAGAGATGGACGAAGAGGAAGAATGCCTCGTCGCGATGCGCACCAACCCAGTTGCTCGCGGCGCGAAGCTCCTGCGCCGCGGTCCACGCCCCGAGTTTCCAGGTGTCGAAGCCTTGACTCATGCCGTAGCGGGCGTCGAAGAATGGAGCGATGCTCAACAGGCCACCGGTGGCGATCCCCGCGGCGTGCAACCGTTCGGCGAGCGTCTCGACGCTCTCTCCAAGTATCGTCTGGTCGCGGTCGCAACCGTGCACCGCGACCGGCAAGCCGCTCAGGATCGTGGCGTGAGACGGCTTGGTCGAGATATCCGCCGACCAGTGCGGTGCGAAACGCTGCGCCGCGAGCAAGAGACGATCGAGCACCGGCGTTCTGGTGCGCCCACCGATGGCACCGATTGCGTCCTCGCGGAAAGTATCGAGTGAAATCAGGATGGCCCGCCGCGCCGGTCTCGGCGGCGCCTCCTCGGTCACCGTCTTCAGCGCCAGGTCGCGCAAGGCGATCGCGGCAGTTCCCGGGCCGGCCACCAGCTCGACACGCGCCCTGCCGGCCGGCAAACGAAGGGGCTGCTCCTCGGTTCGCCAGGTCCGATCCGGAAGGGCAAGCTCGTGCGGATCGCTCGCGCCGTCCGCGCCCGCGACAGTGACGCGAACCGAGGCTCCCCCGCCGGGCGGCAGCGTTTCCACGCAGCCGCCGATCAAGAGGCTGGACGATCCCGCGAGCTCCACCGAGTAGCGGTTGCGCGGCCGCGGCCGCCCGTCGGGCGCAATCGCGACTCCGAGATAGCTCTCGTCGCTGCAATGTTGGATGCCCGTCGTGTCGTCGAAGGCATGGGCACGGCCTGCGGGTTCGACGATCAGGTCCTGGTAACGCACGGTCTCGACCGTGCGCGGCGAGCTCGCCTGGTCGCGCTGCGTCGCGCGCGGACTGCAGCTCTGGACGAAACCTGCCCAGATGACGAGGCTGATTCCAACTGCGGGTCGCCAGCCGGGTACCTCAGGTCTGCAGAACGCCAGTGCGGAACTCCTCGAGCTCGGCATTGCAGGCCGCAGCGGCCAGAGATCGGGCGACGACTTCGCGGGTCTCCGTCGGATCGATGATGCCGTCGACCCACAGACGGGACGCGGCGTAGCGTGGGTTCATGGCGTCGGCAAAACGCTGCTGGATCTCGTGTAGCCGCTCGGCTTTCTCCTCTTCGCTCACCTCGGCGCCGCGATTCTTGAGTTGGATGCCGAGCAGCGTCTTGCTCGCTTGCTCGCCACCCATGACCGCGATGGCGGCCGACGGCCAGGCGTAGAGGAAACGCGCGCCATATGCCTTGCCACACATGGCGTAGTTCCCGGCGCCGTAGCTGTTGCCGACGAAGATGGTGATCTTCGGCACCACCGAGTTGGCGACCGCGTTCACCATCTTGGCGCCGTCCTTGATGATGCCGCCGCGCTCCGAGCGCGAGCCGACCATGAAGCCGGTGACGTCTTGGAGAAACAGCAGCGGGATGCCCTTCTGATTGCAGAGCTCGACGAAGCGCGCGCCCTTGTCGGCCGAATCGCTGTAGATCACGCCGCCGATCTGAAGCTCTTTGTCCTTGCTCTCGAGTCCGGTCTTGCGTGGCACGACGGAACGCTGGTTCGCCACCACGCCGACTGCCCAGCCGCCGATCCAGCCGGTGCCGCAGACCAGCGTCTGACCGTAGTTTTCCTTGTACTCGTCGAAGTCCGAATCGTCCAGCAGCCGGGCCAGAATCTCGCGCGTGTCATAGGGTCGCGTGCGCTCGACGGGCATCGTGCCGAGCAGATCGGCGACCGGGTAGCGTGGCGGCATGGCGGGCCGGCGTGCGAAGGGAGCCTGCTTGCCGGCGGCGAGTTGGGCAAACTGGCTGCGGATCTTCGACAAGCAGCTGGCGTCGTCGGGATGGCGGTGGTCAACGACGCCAGAGATGTCGCACTGGACGATCGCACCGCCCAGAGCCTCGTTCTCGATCGATTCGCCGATCGCGGCCTTCACCAGATGCGAGCCAGCGAGGAAGATCGATCCCGTGCGCTCGACGATGTGCGACTCGTCGCTCATGATTGGGAGATAGGCACCGCCGGCGACGCAGCTCCCCATGATCGCCGCCATCTGGAAAACACCGGCCGCGCTCAACCGCGCATTGTTGTAAAACGCGCGGCCGAAGTGCTCGCGGTCGGGGAAGATCTCGTCCTGGAGCGGCAAGAACACGCCCGCCGAGTCGACCAGATAGACGATCGGCAACCGGTTCTCGAGCGCGATCTCCTGAGCCCGGAGGACCTTCTTGCAGGTCATCGGAAACCAGGCGCCGGCCTTCACCGTGGCGTCGTTCGAAACCACCACGACATCGCGTCCGTGGATGGCGCCGATACCGGTCACCACACCCGCCGATGGTGCGCCGCCGTACTCGGCGTACATGCCATGGGCCGCCCAGAGGCCGAGCTCGAGGAACGCCGAGCCGGGATCGCAGAGCGCCGCCACACGCTCCCGGGCTGTCATCTTGCCCCGCTGGCGCTGCTTCGCCTGCGCCTCCGCACCACCGCCGAGGCGCAAGACGTCCTCCTCGCGGCGCAGTTGCTCGAGCGCCTGGCTCCAGTGCGCGGCGCGGCGGTCGAACGCGTCGTCCTTCTGCATACGACTATCGAGAACCGGCAAGATTGCATCTCCTCTGAGAACGGCGGGCGTGCGGGCCGATTCTATGTGCTCAACAGAGTATTCTGGTCGCGTTGACGATTCACCAGCGGCGGCCTCCGCCGCCACGGAGGTCACGGAAAGCATGAAGATCCAGCTACTAGCCTTCGCCAGCGCCGGCGACGCGATCGGAGCGAGCGAGACGGCGATCGAGATCCCCAACGACCTCGACGTCGCCGGCTTGCGCGTCGAGCTCGGACGCCGATACCCCAGCCTCGCGCCCCTGTGGCCGCGCCTTGCGGTCGGGGTCGACGGAACCATTGCGCGGGACGACGTGAAGCTTCGCGAGGGGTCGGAAGTGGCACTCCTGCCGCCGGTCTCCGGAGGCTGAGCCGCATTGCCTCACCACCTGACCGAGGCTCCCATCGACACCGCGGCACTGCTGGCCAAAGTGCAGTCGCCGGGCGCCGGGGCCGTGGTGCTTTTTCTCGGCAACGTCCGCGACTCCCACGCGGGCAGGGCCGTGCGCGGCATTCACTACAGCGGCTATCGCAGCATGGCGGAGCGCTCGCTGCTGGAGATCGAACGCGCTCTGGCCCGCGAGCATGGAGCACTCGTGCGCATCGTGCACCGGCTGGGCGACATCGCCGTCGGCGAGTCGAGCGTGGCGATCGCCACCGCGGCGCCCCATCGCGCGGCTGCGTATGCCGCCAATCGTTCGGCTCTGGAGCGCTTGAAGTCGGAAGTCCCGGTCTGGAAGCGCGAGCTCTACGCCGACGGAGGCGAAGCCTGGCGGGAAGAAGAGTCGCTCGTTCCGTGAGATTGACGAGCCTATGGACACGCTGACCGCCGCCGTAACCCTTCTCCTGGTGATGGACCCGCTGGGCAATCTGCCGATCTTCATCTCGGCGCTCGAGCCGGTGGCGCCGCCACGGCGCCGGAAAGTCCTGGCGCGCGAGCTGCTCCTCGCGCTCGGTATCTGCCTGGGGTTCCTCTTTGCCGGTCGCCAGCTCCTCGAGTTCCTCGGCCTTCGCCAGGAGACCATCAGCATCGCCGGCGGCATCGTGCTCTTCCTGATCGCGCTCCACATGCTGTTCCCGAACGAGGGAGCGAGCGCTCCCGAGGCGACGACCGTCGAGCCCTTCCTGGTGCCGCTCGCGGTGCCGCTGGTGGCGGGGCCTTCGGTCCTGGCTACGCTGCTGCTGCTCGAACGCTCGGATCCCGGCCGGCTTTCCGACTGGTTGCTCGCCCTGGTTGGAGCTTGGGCGGTGACCGCGGCCGTGCTGCTTTCGGCGCCGCTCTGGCTCCGCATCCTCGGCCGCCGAGGACTGATCGCGTTCGAACGCTTGATGGGGATGCTGCTGGTGATGATCGCCGTCCAGATGTTCCTCGACGGCGTGAAGCGCTATCTCGTCTCGTAGGCGCTAGCTGTAGGTCTTTCCACCGCAGCGGATCCAACCGCCGGGCGTCTTCCCGCTGGGGTCGTGGTGCGTCCAGTGCACCACCCCGCCTTTTGCGTTCCATTCGAAGAGTCCATGCACGCGCACCGTGCTGCCGATCACGACCGGCACATGGCCCGCGAGGTCGATGTTGTGCGCGATGAGAATCGTGCCCGCGCCGTCCGCGGTCACGATGAAACGCTGGTGTTGAAGGCCCTTGCGGTCATCGTCCAGGACCTTGCTGACCCGCCCGTCGAACTCGACCAGTCGACCATGGACCTTTTCACGCTGCGCCTCGCCCAGGCCGATAGGGCCCGCCGCGAATGCCGCGCCGACACGACGGTCGTCCCGATCCCCACGACCCAGCCGACCCGCGCGTCCCGCTCGCCGGTTTGCAGACTCGGAAGAGTCATCGGCGGAGTCCGACGAATCCGACGCTCCGGCGCTGCCGGCGCGGTCCGAGCGGCTACCGCGGCGGGTATGACGGTGACGCGGGCGGGTCTCGCCCTGCGGGGCCTGCGTCGCAGGCGGCGCGACCGCAGCGCCGGAGTCATTTGGCGTCTGCGCTGCAGGAGTGTTCGCCTGTGCCTGCGTCTGCTGAGGCGGTGCCGTGTTGTCGCCACACGCCGCGAGACCGGCCAGTAGGCCGAGTCCCAATATGGTGCGCACCAGGGTTCGAGTGAGTGTCATCGTCTATGGATGGGGCGGCGATGGCTTGGGTTCGGGGAGCACGATGACCACGTCGCCGGGCTTCACCATGCCGAGCTCCTCGCGCGCCGCGCGCTCGAGAGTCACCGGGTCGCGGCGAAGCCGGTCGATCCGGTGCTTGAGGTCGTCGACTTTCGTCTCGGTGGTGCGGATGCGGTCCATCAGCGTCGTCTCGCGCTGGCGTGCCGACTGCAGGTCGCGCCAGCTCTTCAATCCCGCGGCGGCGAGCAACAGCAGCATGAATGCCACCACCATCCCGATCATCGGGCGAGCAAAGCTCGGGGGTGCCACGCGCGCCGCGGCCTCGCTGCCGGTCAAGCCTTGAAGCGCGGGAAGGTAGCAGCGCCGCGATACTCGCCGACACCCTCCAGCTCCTCCTCGATACGCAGCAGGCGGTTGTACTTGGCGACCCGGTCGCTGCGGCAAGGGGCGCCGGTCTTGATCTGGCCGGCGCGCGTGGCGACCACGAGGTCGGCAATCGTCGTGTCTTCGGTTTCGCCCGAGCGGTGGCTCAGGATGTTGGCGTAGCCCGCGCACTTCGCCATCTCGACCGCGGCCAGCGTTTCGGTCAGCGTGCCGATCTGATTGAGCTTCACCAGCAGCGCGTTGGCAAGCCCATCCTTGATGCCTTGCGCGAGGATCTCCGGATTGGTGACGAAGAGATCGTCGCCCACCAGTTGCACGCGGCTGCCGAGCTCCGCGGTGAGCTCGCGCCAACCGTCGCGATCGTCCTCCGCCAAGCCGTCTTCGATCGAGACCAGCGGATAGGCGTCGATCCATTCGCGGTAGATCGCGATCAGGTCGGACGCGGCAAGGCCGCTCTTACCCTCGCCCGCCAGGGCGTAGCGCTTCACCTTGCTCTTGCCGCCCTTTTCCACGAGCTCGCTGGCCGCGACGTCGAGCGCGAGCGCAACGTCCTTACCGGGCTTGTAGCCGGCCTGCTCGATCGCCGTAACCAGGAGGTCCATTGCCTCGCGATTGCTCTCGAGATTGGGCGCGAACCCGCCCTCGTCGCCGACCGCGGTCACCAGGCCCTTCTTCTTGAGCACACTCTTCAGGACGTGGTAGATCTCGGTGCCGGCGCGGAGCCCCTGCGAGAAGCTCTCGAAGCCGATCGGCACCAGCATGAATTCCTGGATGTCGACCGAGTTGTCGGCATGCGCACCGCCGTTCAACACATTCAGCATCGGCACCGGCAGCACGGTGGCCGACGGCCCGCCGAGGTAGTTGTAGAGCGACAATCCCGCCGAATCGGCCGCCGCCTTGGCGACCGCCAGCGACACGCCGAGGATCGCGTTCGCGCCCAGCCGGCTCTTGGTCGGCGTGCCGTCGAGCGTGATCATGGTCTTGTCGACCAGCGCCTGATCGCGGGCGTCGGTGCCCTCGAGCTCTTGCGCGATCTCGGACAAGACATTCTCGACCGCTTTCTTCACGCCCTTGCCGCCGTAGCGCTTGCCGCCATCGCGAAGCTCGAGCGCCTCGCGCGAACCGGTCGATGCGCCGGAAGGTACGGCCGCGCGGCCGTGGCCTCCGTCATCGAGCAGACAGTCCACCTCGAGCGTCGGGTTGCCTCGGGAATCCAGAATCTCGCGGGCGTAGATCTCTTCGATCGCGAACATGCTCGGGAGAGTACCCGCAAGAGCGAATGAAATCAAGCGTTTGCGCGATCTCCGTGGAACGTCCGCGGTTCCGTCCAAGGCTGACCAAACTCAGGTGATAATCCCCCATCAGACCTTCGGACTCGCCTGCGAGGTACCGCCATGCGATCGATCGTGCGCTCGCTTTCCCGTCAACCCGTCCTGGCGGCGGCCATCGTCGCCACCCTCGCGCTAGGTGTCGGGGTTGCGACGGCGCTCTTCGTCTACCTCGACTCGTTTCTCCATCCACGACTCGCCGCTCCGGACGCGGCGCGCGTGGTGGCGGTGTACGTCGGTTCCGCGGAGGAGCCACGCCAGCAGGTGAGCTATCTCGAGCTCCAACGTTTGGAGGGAAGCCCGCTGCTCCACGATGCCGTCGCCACTTCGACGATCGGCGCCGCGCTCGGGGGCGCGGCGCTCCCCGAAGGCGGCAGCCGCTATGCCTGGGGTCAGGCCGTGAGCGGCCGGTTTTTCGCTTTCTTCGCCGCGCAGCCCGAGCTCGGGCGTCTGCTCGCCGAGGCCGACAACACGAAGGGAGCCCCCGGCGTGGTGGTCCTCGGCCACGGCGTCTGGCAGGACGCCTTCGGCGGCGACCGTTCCATCGTAGGGCGCAGCGTCCGCATCAACGGACAGATGCTCACCGTGGTCGGCGTCACCCGGCGAGAGTTCACGGGCCTCGGTTTCGCGGTTGGTTTCTTCGTCCCTCTCGTTCACTCGGACCTCGTCTCCGGCGTGGCGCGTCTCGAGTCGCCCGCGGAACGCTGGCTGCGCGTCTTCGTGCGTTTGCCGAAGGGGACGACTCAAGCGGTCGCCGACGGCGCGATCGAAACGCTGACGCGCGAGCTCGACCAGTCGGCACCGCTCGCCGGCGCGCGTCGGGCGCTCCTCCTCCCGGCAACGACCTTCGACCCCGAGAGCGCGAGTGATCCGTTCTTTCACGCCGCGCGGGCGCTCACTGGCGCCGCCATCCTGTTCCTGCTCCTCGGCAGCGCCAACGTCGCCGGCCTGCTGCTCGCCCGCGCCGCCGCCCGCGAGCGCGAGTGGGCGGTGCGCAAGGCGCTCGGCGCCTCACCAGGGCAGCTCCTTGGCGCGCTGGCGGCGGAGATCGCGCTGCCCGCCCTGCTCGGTGCCGCCGGAGGCCTGTTGGTCGCGAGGAGCGTAGCGCGCTGGCTCGAGTCGATGATGCTCACCCCGATCGGCGGGATCGGCCCCGGTTGGAGCGCACCGGGAGGCAACCTGCTGATCGTCGATGCGCGCGCCGCCGCGTTCGCTCTCACGGCTTCCCTGATCACCACCTTCGTCGCGCTCCTTCCACCGCTCGTTCGCGTGCTGCGCAACGATCCCAATCTCACCCTGCGATCGGGTGACCATCGCGCCGGTGTCCGTCTCGGCGCACGCCGGTTCCTGGTCGCGCTCGAACTCGCGTTGGCGGTGGTGCTCCTGGTCGGCGGCGGCCTTCTGGCGCGCAGCCTGACCGCAGCCGCCGAGGTCGACCTCGGCTTCTCCGACCGGGGTCTCGTGCAATCGACGGTCTTCGTCACTCGCTCCGGTGGCGCCAAGGCCGCGCTGGCGACCTGGAACGCAATTCTGGAACGGACGCGCCACCTGCCGGCGATCTCGAGCGCAACGCTGGCGCACGTGGCGCCCAACACCGGCCTGCCGCGAGTCACTCAAGTGGCAACGGTCGAGAACGCGACCGCGACCCGCGAAGTGCGCTACAACATCGTCGCGCCCAACTACTTCGGAACCCTCGGAGTACCCCTCCTTGCCGGACGCGCTCTCGACGAGCGCGACACGCCGCAAGCGCCGGCCGCGGTCGTCGTCAGCCACTCGTTGGCGGAACGTTTGTTCGGCAGCGTGCCGGCACTCGGGCGTCGGATTCGCGTTTCGGGTCCCGCGCGCCCAGGCGACGCCGGCCCCGAGTTCGAGATCGTCGGGGTCGCCGCCGATGCCGCCACGGTCTCACCGCTCGAGCCCCGCGAGCCCACGGTCTTCTTCGCCTACGGCCAGCGCACCCACTCCCGCATGACCCTGCTCGCGCGGAGCACGGCCCCGCTCGCAACCCTCGAGCCGGCGCTGCGCCGCGCGGTCGCCGCCGCCGCTCCGGACGCCGCGATCATCGATCTTGTGAGCTCCGAAGAACAACGCCGCCGGAGTCTTTCTCCGATGCGCATCAACGCCACGCTGGCGGTAGGACTCGCCGGCATGTCGCTCCTCACCGCCGTCGCAGGTCTCTGGGCGCTCCAGATGTTTGCCGTCAGCCTGCGACGCCGCGAGCTCGGGATCCGATTGGCATTGGGAGCGCAGCGGGGGCGCCTCGCTCGCCTGATTCTCGGCGAGAGCCTTCGCCTTGGGTCGGTGGGCGCCTTGCTGGGCCTCGCCGGCGCCCTGGTTGCGACCCGCTGGCTGCGCTCCATGCTCTTCGGCGTGGGCGCTCTCGACCCCTGGACCCTCGCCGCCGTCCCGCTCGGGCTCCTGGCCGTGGTTCTCGTCGCAGCCTGGCTACCCGCGCGCCGCGCCGCCCGAACCGACCCCGCCGAGAGCCTGCGAGCGCTTTAGCTCAGCGAGCAGCGCTTGACGGAGGGGACACCGAACGGCTATCCTTCGCGTCCCGGCGGTAACCCGGCCGGACCCTGACGCGGGGTGGAGCAGTCTGGTAGCTCGTTGGGCTCATAACCCAAAGGTCGCAGGTTCAAATCCTGCCCCCGCAACCAATCTTCCTAGAATTCGCCCCTTCGATGTCTCTCGATGGGGCTTTTGCTTTTCTAGGGCAACAGACATGAAGACCAACGTCACACTCAAACTCGACTCCGATTTGCTACGTGACGCTCGCGTGCTGGCGGCTGAGGAGGGTCGGTCCATGAGCGCCCTGCTCGCCGACTACCTGGAGACTCTGGTACCACGGCGCAAAGCCTTCGACCGGGCTCGCCTTCGGGCGCTCGCTCGTCTCGGCACGGGTCTAGACCTGCAATGGCAGCGTCCGCAGTCCCGCGACAAGATTCATGAGCGCTAGATATTTCGTCGACACCAACATTCTGCTGTACGCCCATGACTCGTCGACCGGGAGCAAGCACCAGAAGGCTCGCGCGTTCGTCGAGAGGCTGTGGCACGACCGCTCTGGTGTCATTAGTACCCAGGTGCTGCAGGAGCTCGCAGTCAATCTGCAACGCCAGGCAGCGCGACCGTTGGACGACAAGGCGGTTCGCGAGTTGTTGGCGGGATGAACTGACGCCAGCGCTAGAGCCGCTCATCGAGAGATGACCCTGACCTAGCTTTCCACCAGCGAATAACTGGTACTGCGTCCGCCGCCAGCGTCCTTCCGCAGGATGCCCTGTTCGATCAAACCCTGGATGTCGCGCAGAGCGGAGTCGTGCGAAGTCCTGGCCAGCTTGGACCACTTCGTCGTGGTGAGCTTTCCCGAGAAGCTATCGAGGAGTCGGGTCAGCATCTCTCGTTGACGCTCGTTGAAGGCTACCTTCCCGTACCTCTCCCAGAAGCGAGCCTTGCGCAGCACGAGCGCAAGCGTGGTTTCGGTCCCGCTGAAGGCTCGCCCCAGGCATCCCAGAAACCACTCCATCCAAGGCGTGATCTCGAGCGGTCCTCTCTGCGTGCGTTCCAGCATGTCGTAGTAGTCACCCCGCTCCTGGCGCAGCTGCGCCGACATGCTGTAGAAGCGCTGCGAACTGCCCTCCGAACGGGCCAGCGCCCAGTCCGCGATTGCTCGTGCGATCCGGCCGTTGCCGTCGTCGAACGGATGGATGGTCACAAACCAGAGATGCGCCAGCGCTGCACTGAGAACCGCATCCGTCGGGTCATTCGGGTCGTTGGCCCAGGTCAGGAATCCGGACATCTCGCGCTCGAGTCGGGAAGCCGCTGGCGCCTGGTAGTGCACGATCTCGCTTCCGATCGGACCCGAGACCACTTGCATCGGTCCCCTTGCATCGTTTCGCCAGCCGCCGACGACTATGTCGCGCATGCCGCTGCGCTCGGTGGGAAACAACGCGCTATTCCATCCGCAGAGACGCTCCTTGCCGAGCGGCTTCCCGAAGTTCTGGGTGGCGTCGAGCATCATCTCGACGACCCCATCCACCTCCCGCTCGGCGGCAGTGCTTCCAGCAGTCGCCAAGCCCAAACGCCGCGCGATGGAGGACCTCACTGCGTCCGCTGGAAGCTTCTCCCCTTCGATTTCGCTGGACTTCAGCACGTCCAGGGTGAGCGTCTCGAGCTCGGCCTCCCTTTGGAGAGAAAATCCAAGGCTCTCCATCCTCCCGAGCAGCCGCCCTTGCCGATGACGTAGCTTTGCCAGAGGCGCCGCCAGGGCCTCCTCGTCCCAATGAAATCGTGGCCAATCCGGTCGCTCGTGAATGTATCCGCTCATTCGACGCGTCCTCTGAGTGGACCCTATAACAATCGACGCACATTACGCGTAGATTATGCCCCGTATCCTACGCACCACGCATCAGGGCGCCCGCCGGAGCTCCCTGATTCCAACCTTCAACCGCTTCCGCAGCAGCGCCCGCAGCGTCGCGCCGTCGGCATAGCCCACGCGTCCCGCGACCTCGTCGACGCTCGCGCTGCCGGTCTTCAGCAGATGCACCGCGCGCTCGACTCTCAGGCTTTGGAAGTAGGACAGCGGGGTCTTTCCCAACACGCTCTGCATGCGGCGAGCGAGCGTTCGCTTGCTCGCACCGACGGCTAGCGCGGCAGCGTCGAGCGAGAATCCTTGCTTCAGCCGCGCGCGGGCCCAGGTTTCGAAGCGCTGCACAATAGGGTCGGAGTGGATCAAATGATCGGTCAGGGCGTAAGCCGATTGCGACGGCCGGGAATCGACGATGAGGTACTTCGCGGTGAGCGAGGCGAGCTGCGGACTGACACCTCGCACCAACCAGAGCGCGAGATCCAAGTGGCTGAGGGCGGCTCCCGCGGTCACATAGGCGCCTGACTTGACGATCATGTTCGATTCGTCGAGCTCCACCATGGGGTAGCGCTGGCGAAACATCGGCGCCAGCCACCAGGTGGTGGTCGCTTGATGCTCGTCGAGCAGACCGGACTCAGCGAGCACGAAGGTGCCCACACAGGCGGCGGTCATGGTGGCTCCGCGGCGAGCCCACAGGCGAAGCTGTGCGCCGGCGTCGCGAATGTCGGGCCGCGCGAGTGCGATCTCGAGTGGCGCGGGCATCTTGAATCCGATCGCCGGCACCACGACGCAATCGGGCGCTCGCGTACCGACACCGTGAACGGGGACACTGAGGCCCTGCGACGTCTTCACCTTCCTTCGCACACCCACCATGCGGACATCGAACTTGGGCACCGCAAGGCCCGTGGCCGCGGCCAGCTCGTTGGCCGTCTGGAAGGCGTCCAGGACGGCGGACAGGCCAAGATCGAACACTCCGTCGAGAGCGAGCACGTGGATGCGCATGGCAAGAACGATAACAAATACGACGTTCCTGCCTATGGTGTACACGCCCAGAGAAGCCTAATCTCTCCTTCGGCCAGTGGTGGCCAACAAAGGAGAGGCAATGGTGAAACTCGGTCTGTTCGTTCGTCTGGAAGCAAAGCCCGGCAAGGAAGCTGAGGTGGCAGCGTTCCTGAAGCAAGGCTTGGAGCTCGCCAATCAGGAGTCGACCACGCAGCTGTGGTTTGCACTCCGTCTCGGGCCGGCGACGTTCGCGATCTTCGATGCGTTCGCCGACGAAGCAGGGCGGCAGGCTCACCTCACGGGGCCGATCGCCAAGGCGCTGATGGCGAACGCTCCCGACCTGCTGGCGACACCGCCGGTGATCGAACGCGCCGAAATCCTCGGCGCCAAGGTCTGAAGCCATGCGCGCGCCGGCACAGGGCATCCTGCAGTGCATCGGCGGCACGTCACTCCTGCCCCTGCGCAGGATCGGGCCCGCGAACGGCGCGCGTATTCTCCTAAAGCTCGAGAACGAGAATCCCACGGGCAGCATGAAGGACCGTATGGCGCTCGCCATGATCGAGGCCGCGGAAGCGGATCAACGGCTCGGGCCAGGGGGCGCTGTTACCGAATACACCGGCGGCAGCACCGGCGTCTCCCTCGCCCTGGTTTGCGCGGTCAAGGGCTATCCCCTGCACATCGTGACTTCGGACGCCTTCTCGAAGGAGAAGCTCGATCACATGCGGGCTCTAGGAGCGAAGCTGCAGATCGTGCCCAGTGAGACTGGGCACATGACGGAAAAGCTGACGCGCGACATGGTGGAGGCCGCGCGCATCATCGCGGAAAATACCGGCAGCTTCTGGACGGATCAACTGAAGAACACGGACCAGCTCGCGGCCTATCACTCGATGGCGGACGAGCTCTGGGAGCAGACCGACGGACGGATCGATGGCTTCGTGCAATGCGTGGGCACCGCGGCGTCGCTCCGCGGCCTTGGAGAGGGGCTACGGGGTCACGACAAACGGATCCGCGTCGTGGCGGTGGAGCCGGCCGAATCCGCGGTTCTTTCCGGCGGCCCGACCGGCGCGCACAAGATCGACGGAGTCGGCGCGGGTTTCGTCGTGCCGCTCTGGCAACCGGAGGTCGCCGATCAGATCGAGCGGGTGTCGACGGAAGAGGCCATGGCGATGGCTCTTCGGCTGGCGCGGGAGGAGGGTCTCTTTGGGGGGACGTCGACGGGAGCCAACGTCATCGCGGCGCTCCGGCTTGCCGAGCAGCTGGGATCGGAAGCGACGGTGGTCACCGTGATGTGCGACACGGGAATGAAGTATCTGAAGACCTACGGTGCTGAATTGAGCGCCTAGGTAGGCGAGATCTCGGTTGCCACGGGAGATACCGGCACCGGGTGCGCGGACGAGCGCTTGAGCTGGATGCCAAGCGCCAACACGCCCACCATCAACACGCTCGACAGCCAGTACGGCCAGGCCGGCCCCAGCTTGGCGAATGCGATCCCGGCGAGCGTGGGGCCCAGCATTCGAGTAACACCGCCGAAACTCTGCTGGAGGCCGAGCGTCTGCCCCATCTCCGCCTTGGGCGCGAAGCGCGAGACCAGTGAACTCGTCGGCGGAAAGAGAAGTGCGGTGCCGATCGGGAACAGCATGACGACGATCGCGAAACCCCAGACCGAATGCGGCACCGGAATCAGTGCGAACCCGAGGATGAGCGCCACCGCGCCGACGCGCAGCGTCCGCACCTCACCCAAACGCTTCACCACCGGCCCGAGAATCAGCGATCGCATGATCACCGACAGAACACCGACGTAGGTATAGAAGTAGCCGCTGGTCTTCTCGGTGACCCCAAAGGCGTACGCGAGATAGAGCGCCAGCACTCCGGTCATCGCCGAGAACGCCATCATGCCGCCGGCGTAGATCAGGATCAGAAGACTTACTGGCGCGCCGGGGTGGTCCAGCAACTCCTTCAAGGCACCGCGCACCGAGCGGCGCTCTTTTGGGGCGTGGTCCTTGGACAATGACTCCGGCAAGGACTTGTAGGCCCAAGCCACGTTCAGCAGACACAAGGCCGAGGCGATCAGACCGGGGGCATGGACTCCGAGAGGCACGGTGAGCGAAGCCACGGCGGGTCCGATCGCGACACCGGCATTGGTCACGGCCGAAATCCAACCCAGGGCCTTGGCGCGCTCTTCGGGCGCGACGGAGTCGCTCACGTACGCTTGCACCACTCCGGTTGTTCCACCGCCAGCACCCTGGACGACCCGTGACAGGAAGAGCAGCCAGATCGATCCGGCGAAAGCGAAGATCGCGTAGGCAATCGAAGATGCAAATAGCGCCACCAACAACACCGGCCGACGCCCGTAGCGATCCGAGAGCTTTCCCCAAAGCGGAGCGGTGAGCAGTTGGGCTGCCGAGAAACACGAAACGAGGAGACCCACCGTGATCGCATCGCCGCCCATCCTCAGGGTGTAGAACGGCAACAGCGGAATGATCATCAACGCCCCGAGCATGTCGAAGAACGCGATCGACATGAGAATCCAGAGCCGTTGGAGGGTTTCACTCATAGAGGTCTATCTACGCAGGTCATGGGCCCAGGGTTCAGGCGCCAGTGCTCAAAGGCCGCTCACGCTCGCCGAACAACAGGAATGCCGCCCCACTCGCCACCATCAATAGGACTCCGTACGCTGCCGCCACTCCGAGATCCTGCAAGCGCAGGCTGGAAAGGATTTCGATCGAAATCGGCCTCGTGGTGTAGGTGTAGAGGACGATCGAGGCGACGAAATCGCCGAGCGCGGTGATGAACGCGATGCTGGCGCCGGCCATGAGGGCCGGCCGCACCAGGGGCAACACGATGCGCCAGAGAATTCGTCGCCGGTTGGCGCCGAGCGTCGCCGCCGCCTCTTCGAGCGCCGGATCGAGCTGGGCGAGACCCGCGAGCGCCGCCCGTCCCGTGAGCGGCAAACTGCGCGCCAGATAGGCGAGCGGCAGCAGCACTGGCGTCCCGACGAGAACGAACCGCAGAAGCCAGGGTTGGTTGACGCTGAATGCCGTCGCGAGAGCGACCGCGAATACCGTCCCAGGGATCGCCCACGGCAGCGCGATCAAGGCGCGCAGCGTCGCGCTCACGCGACCCCGCAGGCCAAGCGCCAGCCGTGCTGCGGCGAAGCCGAGCGCGAGCGCCGCGGCGGTTGCTAGCGAGGCCATCCACAGCGAGTTGACTAGTGGGCGCAAGCGTTCGGGTTCACGCAAGAGGGTCATGTAGTTGCTGCCGGCGAGTACTGGGGGCAAAGCCTCCGTGCTCCAGGTGCCCGTGGGCACGAACGAAACCAGCAGCAACGTGAAATGCGGCAACAGCGCGAACAGCGCCAGCCCCCACCCCAGCGCGATCGCACCGAAGCGCGCCCGACCGCTTTGCAATCGGCGGCGCTCGGGCGCCACGCCGCGGACACCGCTGCCGCCTCCACTCGTGGGCTCGGCGCGATCGAAGAGCCACAGCGCGAGCAGCGCCAGCGCGGCGAGCGCCACCGTTTCGGCCTGCGCCAGGTCGATGTCGCCGTTGAGCTTCGAAGTCGTGATCTGCGTCGGCAGAACGCGGAAGTTGCCACCGAAGATATACGGCGCCGAGAACGATCCGAGTGAAGTCATGAACGCGAGCAGCGCACCGCCGAGCATCGCGGGGACAAGCTGCGGCATGGTGACGCGCCAGAGCGTTCGCCAGCGCCCAGCGCCGAGCGCCGCCGCGGCTTCCTCGAGCGCGGGGTCGAGGCGTTGGAGCGCGGCCCGCACCAGGAGATAGAAATACACGTACATCGAGTACGCGTGCACCAACAGGATCGCGCCCGGTCCCTGCAGACGCCAAGGCGCGGTTTCGAGCCCGAACACCGCTTGCACCGCGCGGGCCGCGAAACCGCTCTCGCCGTAAAGGAAGAGGAAAGCGATCACTCCGACGAGCGGCGGCAGGGCGACGGGCAACGCGAGCAGATCGCCGAGCAACTTGCGACCGGGGAACTCGAGACGCGCAAAGACGAAGGCGAGCGGCACTCCGAGAACGCCGGCCAAAACGGTGGACGCGACCGAAATCCACAGGCTTCGCCAGAGCGCCAGCCATTCGTCGCTCCGCCGCGCCACCTCGAGCAGAGCGTGGCGGCCTTCGAGCAGGGTGAGCAGCAACGGATAGCCCACGATCCAGGCGAGCAGCGCCGCCAGGCTCCATGCGAGAACGCGCGCGCGCCGATTCATGCCGGGGTCATTTCGTGGGCGCGGCGAAGATCTGCGGCGGTGCAGCTTTCGGCTCGAGTGCGACCGCGACGCGCTCTCCGATGACGACGGCTCCGGTTCGCGCCAGGACTTCCACCGTCTCGCCCGCGACCTCACCATCGAGGGCGACCCGAAAATAGCTTCTCGGTCCGGCGAAACGACGGCTTTCGACGACTCCGAAGAGAGCCGAGGCGTCGCTGAGCTCGACGAACCGCAGCGCCTCCGGGCGGAGCAGGATCGCGGCCGGGCGGCCCGCGTCGACAGCTTCGGCGCGGACGCCGAGCCAGACGAGGTTGGGTCGCACCTGCACGCCCGCGTCACGTGAGCCAGCGCTCTCGACAAGCGGTCCTTCGAGCAGCGCGGAGCGACCGATGAAGGCGCCGACCGCGAGGGTACGCGGCCGTTCGTAGAGATCCTCCGGCGTCCCCACTTGTTCGAGGCGCCCGGCGACCAGGAGGGCTACTCGATCGGCGACGTCGAAGGCTTCCTCCTGCTCGTGCGTGACCAGCACCGTGGTGATGCCGATGCGCCGAATGGTGTCGCGCAATTCGCGCCGGGTGTATTCGCGCAGATGCGGATCGAGGTTGGAGAACGGCTCGTCGAGCAGCAGCACGCGGGGCGCGGGCGCCAGTGCTCGGGCGATCGCGACACGCTGCTGCATGCCTCCCGAGAGCGCTCCGACCTTGCCGCCGAAGTGGCCCGGTAGACGGACCTGCGCCAGCGCCTCCTCGGCCCGTCGGCGCACTTCGTCGCGCCCGAGCCCGCGGCCTTCGAGCCCGAAGCTCACGTTCTCGCCAATCGACAGATGAGGAAAGAGGGCGTAGTGCTGGAAGACCATGCCCACGCCGCGCCGTGCGGCGGCAAGCGCGGTGACGTCCTCGCCGCCGAGAATCACCTGTCCGGCGTCGGGTGCATCGAGGCCGGCGAGCAAGCGCAACGCCGTGGTCTTGCCCGATCCAGAAACGCCGAGCAGGGCGAGGATCTCTCCGCTCGCGACCTCGAGCGAGAAGTCCTGCAGCACCTCACGGTTGCCGAACCGCTTGCGCAGTCCGCGCACCTCGAGGAATGCCGCGGTCTTGGTGGTCGCGGCCGCGGTCACGAACCGCCCTTGCCGCGCACTTCGCGGTCCCACTCGGCCATCCACGCGGACTGCTGACGCTCGATCAGGGACCAGTCCAGCGCGGCCGGCTTGAGAGCCGCCAATACATGCTGCGCCCATTCGGGCAACGCCGCGGCCGGCAAATCCGTCCGCGCCGGCAGTTTGAACGCCTGGCGCGCCGCGAGCTCCTGCGCTTCCCGGCCGCCCACCCAGTTGATGTACGCACGCGCCGCTTCGGCATGCGGGGCGCCCTTGACCAAACCGATCGCGTCGTTGATCACCGGCGTGCCGCTGGTCGCGAGCTTGAAGCCAACCCGTATGCCCTTCTGCTGTTGCAACAAGATGTCGGAGAGCTCCCACACTGTGACCAGACCCTCGCGACGTACGATCTTTTGAAACAGGAGCGCCGGGTTCGAGGCGTACTCCTTGGTCTGACCGTCGAGTCGCTTGAGCCAGGCGAATCCGCGCGCGGTGTCGCCGGTCTCAGCCACCGAGCGCGCCAGCACCATGGCGAACATCGAGCGCATGGTGCCGCTCGCCAACGGATCGCGGACGATGACCTTGCCCTTCCAGCGCGCGGCGAGCAGGTCGTCCCAGTCGGCGGGCGCCTCGGCTTCGACGACCGCCGCCGAGTTGTAGACCAGCACCGGCAGCGTGCGGTAGCAACCGTAGTACGTGCCGGAGGCGCCGCGACTCTCCGGCGGGACATCGGCGGCCCAGGAGGGCGTGAACACGTCGAGCAAGCCCTCGCGGTCGCCGCGGCCGAAGATCGCCTCGGGGCCGCCAAACCAGACGTCGGCCTGCGCATTGGCGCGCTCCGAGCGCACGCGGTCGTAGACCTCCTGCGAGCCCATGTCGAGCCAGCGAATGTCGATCGTCGGGTTCTCGGCCTCGTAGGCGTGCTCGAGCGCCGCCAGCAGGTCGCGGCCGTGCGGTGAGTACACGACCACCGGCGTGCGGCCGTCCGAGCAGCCGAGAGCGCCCGCGCAACCGACGGCCAGGACGAAACGATGGAAGAGATTCGAGCTCAACGGTGCGCTCCGCGGGCGGTGATCGTACCCCACACAGCCCGGAGCCCTACTGCAGGTATCCCACCGACCGTAGCTGCTGTTCCAGAGCCTTGGCCGCGTCGATCGCGCGCTCGGACGCGGTGGCGCCCTCCACCCGTTCGAGCCAGGCAAAGAGCGCCTTGCGCAGGCGCCGAAAATCCTCCGGATGCTCCGCTCCGGCATCGCGTAACTCCGCGGCGTCGGCCGCGTGGTCGTAGAGCTTGAAGCCACCGGTCTGTAGGTCGTAGACCAATTTGAATCTTCCGTCGCTCGCCGCCCGGCGCACTCCCTGCGCGCTCATCGCCACGGGGTCGGGCGTCGCCACGAAGAGGTCTCGCCCCTCGAGGCCCAGCCCCTTCCGGTCGATCCCGAGACTGGCGAGCACGGTGGGCACGATGTCCAGGTTCTCGACCGGCTGGGCCACCCTCTCCGGTGCGCGGCCCGGGATCCTGATCGCGAGCGGCACATGCACCACGTCGTCCCACACCATGTCGAGGCAATGCCCGAGCTCGTCGTGCTCGAGAATTTCCTCGCCGTGGTCGGCGGCAAAGACCACTACGGTGTTGCTGGCGAGGTTGCGGCGCTCGATTTCGGCCAGCAACGCGCCCAGGTTGTCGTCGAAATACGCCACCTCGTCGTCGTACAGGCGACGCAGGTACTCGAGATCATTCGCGTCGACCTCCGCCGGCTTACCCTCGGCCAGGGCGCGGGCAAAGGGTCGCGTCACTCCGAGACGCACGAACTCGTTGCTGCCGCGATAGCGCCGCGCGAACCGCCGCCGATGCCCAGGTGGCGGCTGATAGTCGGCGTGGGGGTCGAAGTACTGCAAATAGAGGAAGAACGGCCGCTCCGCCGCGGCCGTGTCCAGCCACGCCAGCGCCCGTGCATTCACACACTCCGCCGGGCGCGTCGAGCAGGTCTCGTCGAAGCTGTCGAATCCCGCCCCGAAGCCGCCTTCCTTGTTAAAGCGCGACGGCGTCACGCGCACCACCGGGCTCGCCGAAACCGCGCCGGTCGCATAGCCGTGCCGGCGCAGAATCTCGGCCAGGGTCCCGTACGTCGGCGGGATGCTCATCGCTCCATAGGGTCGACCGAGAAAACGCTCGGCCGCACGCGAGGTCAAGATCGAGTTCACCGAGGGAAACGTGCACGCCGCCTGACTGTAGGCATGCTCGAAGAATGCCGACCCGGCGGCGAAGCGATCGAAATTCGGGCTCGTCGAACGGTCGGCTCCGTAAGCGCTCAGCCGGTCGGCGCGCAGCGTGTCGACGAGCACGAAGAGCACGTTGTGCGGGCGGGACGGAGGGACGGAGTTCCCGCAAGCGGCAAGCACGAGGATCGTCGCCAGCGAACCGGCGAGCTTCAGCCGCCAAAGCTCAGCCGCCATGATCGAAGGGCCATGCGGCGCAGCCTAGGGCCGGGTAGAAATGGAGGAAGGAATTCGAGCTCAACGATGCGCTCCGCGGGCCGTGATCGTACCCCAGGATGATTGGCGGCTACTCCAGATAGCCGAGCGACTTCAGCTGCTGCTCAGCGGCCTTGGCCGCGTCCACGCTCTTTCGCGCGCCGCCGCCCTCGACGCGCGCCACCCAGCCGATCAGCAGCTGGCGTAGCGCGCGGAAATCCTCCGGACGCTGGCGCGCGACGTCGTGCATTTCGCCCGGGTCGGACGCCAGATCGAAGAGCATCGAGTGGCCCGTGTCGAGGTCGTGAATCAGTTTCAAGCGACCGCGCACGACACTGCGCTGAGTCCCTTGCGCGCTGAATGCGCCGCGCTCCGCCTCGGCATCCGGCGCGAGAAGACTCGTCCCTTCGAAGGCGAGAGGCGCGGCATCGATCCCGAGCAGCGCCGTCACCGTCGGCCCGATGTCCAGATTTTCGACCGCGCGCTTCACCCGCCGTGGAGACTGGTCCGGAATGCGCATGGCGAGCGGCGTACGCACCTCGACGTCGAAGACGCTCCGGCAGTGTTTAAGCTCGCCGTGCTCCAGGAAATGCTCGCCGTGGTCCGCCGCGAAGATCACGATCGTGCTGCGATCGAGACCGCGCCCTGAGAGCTCGGCGAGCAGGGCCGCGAACTGGCCGTCGAAATAGTGAATCTCGTCGTCGTAGAGATCGACCAGATGCGCGAGCTGAGCACGATCGACCGCGGCGGCCTTGCCACCCGGCGCATAGAGCATCGCGGCCAGCGGGTTCGGATCTCCCCCGGCCACCCATGCCGGCCAGGCGGCCGGCGCGCTTCCCGCAAAGAGGCGGGACTGGGTCGGCGGCGCTCTGTAGGGCCCGTGCGGATCGATGTAGTGCAAGTAAAGAAAGAACGGCCGGGCGGCGCGAGACGACCCGAGGAAGGTGAAGGCTTTCGCATTTACGCAATCGGCGGATTTCCAGGCGCAGTCTTCGTCAAAGCTCGCGAAGCCGCGTCCGAAGCCGCCGTGCGGATTGAATCGGGAAGGCGTGGCGCGGACGATCGCGCTGGCCGAGATGGCCGCGGTGTCGTAACCCTGGCGCGAAAGAACCTCCGGCAGGCTCACCATGCTCGAGGGAATGCCGAAGTCCTGCGCCGGCTGATCGAGGAACCGGACCGCCGCACGCGAGGTGAGCAGCGAATTCACCGACGGGAAGGTGCACGCCGCCTGACTGCGCGCCGAGTCGAAGGTCACGCTCTCGGCCATGAAGCGGTCGAGGTTGGGGCTGGTCGGCCGGGCGTAGCCGTAGGCCCCGAGATGATCCGCCCGGAGGGTGTCGACCACGATCAGTACAACATTCCGCGGCGGCGAAGCCACCGGTCGCGTGCAACCGCCGATAGCCAGTGCGCAGCAGACCCATGCGAGGCGCCATTTCACCGCACCGAGCTTGGCATAGTGCGCCGCAGCCCAGGCCAGTCCCCCAAGCCAGGGCCAACACGGCGAGGACAACACCAGCAGCGAAACCGGCCCAACCCATGCCGCGACCGCGGCTATCGGGCCATTGCTGGTCGTTCGCCGAGTGCCAGCAGGTTCGCGAACAATCGATATGCGCCCGGCACGCCCGCCGGCAGCTCGCGGAAGAACGCGATACCGGTGTAGACGTACGTGCCCTGCCCCACCTTGCCGATCAGCAGGCCACCGCGTTGTGGTGACTGGCCCTTGTCGGCGAGCTCGAGCAGCGGCTTCCAGGCCGGGTCGAAGGTGTGGGCGAAGTAGAGCCCACGCTCCTGGATCCAGCCGTCCCAGTCGGCGGCGTTGATCAAGTTCGGCGTGGTCATCACCGGATGCGCGGCGTCGAGCACCACAACCGGCGAAGTCTCGTCGGTGACCCGATCGTGCGGCCGGGCGATCTGCAACGGGAAGGGCGCGAAGTTCCCGTCTGAGTAGGCGTACTGCTGATACTGCACGAGCATCAGCCCGCCGCCGCGCACATAGTCGAGCAGCCTGGCGTTCGCGGCTGCGAGGGCCGGCTCGGTTTCGTAGGCGCGACTGCCGACGACGATGGCGTCGTAGCGCGTGAGGTCGGCTGAGCGCAGATCGGTGCCGGTCAAGAGCTCGATCGGCAGTCCGATTTTGGCGAGCGCCTCGGGGACGACGTCGGAGGCTCCCCGAACGTATCCGATATGCGCCAGCTGCGGCAGCCGCAGGTCCGTGGCGACCACGGCGGCCTCCGAGGGTTGCGGGCGCGGCGTCGGCGGGATGTGCGGCAGGTCGATCACCGGCACGGCAGACGCGAACGACTCCGTCGCCGTCGTCGCCTCGACCTGTACTTTCGTCTTACCCGGCGCGAGCTTCGCCGGCGGCGCCAGTGTCAAAGTCACGTTCTGTTGCTCTCCCGGAGCGAGCGCGAACGCAACCGGCACCGGAGCCGTCCAGCCGGCACTGACGTCGGCCTTCACCGATCCGGTGAGCGGCTTCGTCGAATTCGAAGACAGCGTCACGCGCAGCGTTCCCGCCTGCGGTGTGACGGTGGAGACGACGAGGAGGTGAGGGTCAACCGCGACCTCGAGAGCCGGGACCGCGCGCAACGGTCGACGCACTTCTCCCGCAACCTCATCGCCGACGCGGTAGACCACTTCGCGTTCGAGGTGAAGCGCCACGCCGTCGAGCACCAGGTCGAAGGTCGCCACCAGCGGCGGCGGCTGGAACGGTTCGCCGCGGACGGCGGGCGGCGCGGCGCTCCAGTCGTAGAGAAATCCCTGCAGGGGCCGGCGCGAGAAGTAGGCGACGGTCGGCGTCGACACCGCGGTCGGATCGGCCTCGGCGGCCCAGTCGCCGCTGGCGCCGGCGGCGAGCTCGCGCGCCGCGGTCTCGGGTTGCTTGAGCATCCAGCCGTCCGCCGAACGGACGGCGGCTGAGACGACCTGCAAAGCCTGCGTGCCGGCGTTCCACAGCATCAGCTTCACCTTCACGGGTTCGCCCCGCACCACCTTCTCGCGCTCCGCCGCGGCGTCGATCGCCAGGCCCGAAGCAGCGGCCAAAGCCCGCTCGGCGGCTGCGATCTTCTCGTCGATCAGATCGACCGCGATGGTCGCGGTCGGCATCTTCACCGCCCCCGCGGCACGCTCGCGAGCAAGCCGCAGGTGGAGCAGAACCTCGCGCAGGAGCGGTGCAACGGCGCTCGCGTCTTGCGGCACGAGACGGCCGCGCGCTTGGCGGGCTGCGTTTTCGGCCAAATCGAGCTCGGTCGCGATTTCGCCGCGCAGCGCACCGTCGGGCAACACTTGGGCGATCGCCTGCAGGCGCGTGTCGATGCCGGCGAAGAGCGTCGTGCCCTCGCGGCCGGCGCCGCCCGAGACCCAGGCGATACGCGTGTCCCGGGCGCCCATCTCCTGCAGGCGGCCCATCGATTGCGAGCGATGGCGGCCGCGACTCTCCGCCGCCAACTGGCCGATCGACTTGCCGGTGAACGGATCGATGCCGCCGAGGGGCAGCACCATGGTCGCCTCTTCGCGGTTGAACCACGCCGAGCGATAGAGCGCCAGCGGCTTCCAAGGCAGCAACCCTTCCTTGGCGAGCTCGGGGAAGGCCTTGGGGTCGCCCGCCATCTTGAAGGCTTCGTGCGCCACCACACCGGCCGCCTGATGCTGGCCATGCCCGCCGCGCCCATCGTCGGGAAAGATCGAGACCACCACCTGCGGGCGGAAACGGCGCAGGATGCGAACCGTATCGAGCAGGAGGTCCTGCTTGGGCCAAAAGCGCAAGGTTTCGTCGAGCGACGATGTGAAGCCGAAGTCGAAGGCGCGGGTGAAGAACTGCCGCGCCCCGTCGACTCGGCGGGCGGCCAACAGTTCCTGCGTGCGAATCAGTCCCAAGTCGGCGCCGAGCTGCGGCCCGACCACGTTCTGACCGCCCTCGCCCCGCGACAGCGCGAGGTAGGCGGCCTCGGCGCCAAGGCCCCGCGCGGCATAGGCGAGCAGCGAGGTGTCTTCGTCATCGGGATGAGCGCCGATCACCAGCACGCGCTGATGCGCCACCAGCTTCGCGAGGTCGTGATCGATCTCCGCGACTCCACCGGTCGAGGCCGGGAGCAATGGATCTAGGGGATCCGCGGCCAAGGCCGAGCGGATGGGCGGCATCTGCAACGTGACGAGTACGGCGACGAGGGTGAGGAGTCGGCGGCGAGAGGGCATCGCGGCATTCTATGGCCGGCTCGCGCACTCGTTTTCAGACCGCTCGTCACACGGGCCCGAACGTCGGCTCGAGGACGCACGTACTAGCTCCTCGATGAGGACCAACCGCTTCCGCAAATGGCTGCCCGCAGGGCCGCACCAGCAGCTCTTGGCCGCGGCGGCTACAGGCTGGGGCATCTCGATCGCGGCCTTCGCGGCGCGCGGCTGGGGCCGTGCCATCGACGACTTCTTCATCACGTTTCGCTATGCCTACAACTTGGCGCATGGCAACGGTCTGACGTTCAATCCCGGCGAGACGGTCTTCGGCACCACGGCACCAGGTTTCGCCGTCGTGCTCGCGGCCCTCAACCGTTTGACCACCCTCTCGATCCCGGGGCTCGGCACACTCGTGACGGCGCTCTCCCTCTGGCTGACCGCCCTCTTCGTGCTCGACGAGCTGGCGCGCGCCCAGCGCAAGACCGAGGGGTTGCTCGCGGGTTCCCTCATCGCGTTGTCGCTCCAAACCTGGCCTCAGCACGGCTGCGAGATGCCCTTCGTCGTGCTGCTGCTTCTGCTCGCGGCACGCTTGGCCAAGCGCTACCCCGCGGCGGCTGGGGTGTGCGCTGGGCTCGCGGTGTGGTGCCGTCCGGAGGCGATCCTTGGCGCCGCGATACTCGGCGTCCACACCTGGATCACCGACCGCCGGATGCCTCGACGCTACGCACTGGCAGTGTCGATCGCGGTGGGAGTGATCTTGATCTTCGACCGCCTCGCGTTCGGCAGCTGGTTGCCCGTGACCCTGGCCGCGAAGCGCGCCCAGGCGGAGTGGCTGCCCGGTATCTGGGCTGGCGGCTATGGTTTCTGGCCGCACGCGCTGGAGCACGCGCTAACCGGGCCTCTCACCGCGGTATGGCTCGGGTTGGGCGTTGCCGGCCTGCCCGTGCTCCTTCGCTGTGGTGGCCCCGCAGTCCGAATGTTGGTGGCCTACGCGGTGGCGACAGCCGTCGCCTATCCAATACTCGGCGTCGCCTACTACCCGTGGTATTCGATTCCCGTGTTCACCGCGCTCGGCGCGGGAATACCCGCCACGGCAGGCACCGTGGTCCGCGCCCTGCGCAGCGCCGGCGGGCCCTGGCGCCGCACCAGCGCGGCGGCCGCGGCACTCGGAGTCGCGCTCCCTTTCGCCTTCTTCCTGCCGGCTCGCGTCAGGGCGATCTACAGCATGCTGGCGCCGAACTCGCACTACGAGCTCTATCGCCGCACCGGTGAATGGTTGCGCGACAACACGCCTCCAGGGTCCACTCTCGCCTATGTCGAAGTCGGCACCATCGGATACTTCAGCGAGCGCAGTGTGCAGGATCTCCTCGGGTTGGTTACGCCGCGATCGATTCCGTTCGTGCCCAAGGGCGACATGGTGGGCGCCTTCCTCACTCAACCGACGGACTACTTCCTCTTCAATCCTCACCTCGCCGGATTTCTCGACCCAGTGCGCCAGCAGGCCTGGTTCAGCCGCAACTACCGCGAGGTGCAACGGCTGGATCCGCTCCCGGGCAACACGGAGTTCATCCTGGTGTATCAACGACAACCGGGCGCCGTGTTTCCGCCGCCGGGAACCTTGACGCCGCCCCCCGAGCCACCTCGCAGCGACGGCAAGTGGCGAAAGAATCCTCGCGTGCCGGGAGCCGGCCGGCCGCGATATTCTTGGTCTCGCCATGTCGACCCTTCCGTCCGACCTCCAAATTCCGACCGCGAACCCCGCTCCGGCGGGGGCCGCGGGCTCTGAACCCCCTTCGAGCGCCCTTCTCGACGCCTACCGGCGCTGGGGCTACCTGCACGCCAATCTCGATCCGCTCGGCCGGTTGCGGCCGCTCGATCACCCCGATCTGCCGCTCTCCGGAGCGGGAGTCGAGCAGGCCCAGCGCTGGTACTGCGGAACGCTCGCCGTGGAGTTCATGCAGATGCCCGACCCGGCCAAGCGCCGCTGGGTGGCGGAGCGCATGGAAGGCGAGGCCCCGGCGCTCGATCGCAGCTTCATCCTCGAGCGCCTGCTGCGCGCCGAAGTGTTCGAGCAGTTCCTGCAGCAGCGCTATCTCGGCAACAAGCGTTTCTCGATGGAAGGTGTCACCGCTCTCGTGCCGCTGCTCGACGAAGTCATCGAAACCGCCGCCGAACGTGGACTCCAGCAGATGGTGCTGGCGCTCAGCCATCGCGGACGCCTGAACGTCATGGTGCATACGGTGGGCAAAGCCCCGCGCGACGTGTTCGCCGGCTTCGAGGACCACGACCCGAAGAGCACGCTCGGCGGCGGCGACGTGAAGTATCACCTCGGGGCGACCGGCAAGTACCGCACCCGCAACGGCCGCGAGGTCGACATCCATTTGGTCTCGAACCCGAGCCATCTCGAGGCCGTCGACCCGGTCGCCATCGGCCGCATCAAGGCGAAGCAACGGCGCATGGGCCCGGGCTCGGAAGCGCGTGCCATGCCGGTCATCCTGCACGGTGACGCCGCGTTCGCGGGGCAAGGCATCGTGGCCGAGACGCTCAACCTGTCGACGATCCCGGGCTTCGAGGTCGGCGGCACGCTGCACGTGGTGGTCAACAACCTGATCGGTTTCACCACCAGCTTCAAGGTGTTGCATTCGTCGCGCTACGCGACCGACGTCGCCAAGCGACTGTCCATCCCGATCTTCCACGTCAACGGCGAGGATCCCGATGCCGTCGTGCGCGCCGCGCGTCTGGCTGCCGAGTATCGCGACGCCTTCCGCACCGACGTGGTGCTCGACCTGATCGGTTACCGCCGGCACGGACACTCGGAGGTCGACGACCCAACGATCACGCAGCCCCGGCTCTATGCCCTGATCAAGGACGTGCCGCCGCTCTGGCAGAGCTACGCCCGCACGATCGGCGCCGAACCCGCGGCGCTCGCCGCCTTGCAGTCCACGGTGCACGAAGAGCTCAGCACGGCACAGAAAGAAGCGGGCGAGCTCACCAAGATTCCGGTGCTGCGCAAATTGCCGGGCTACTGGGACAAGTATCGCGGCGGTCCGTACGACCCGAGCCTCGAGGTCCCAACCGGCCTCGCCGCCGAGAGGCTTCACGAGCTAGCCGTTGGTCTTACACGCTTTCCGGACGGGTTTCACATTCATCCGAAGGTCAAGAAGCTGCTCGAACAGCGCGCCGAGATGGGCCGTGGCGAAAAGCCGCTCGACTATGGATTCGCCGAGGCGCTCGCCTTCGGCTCGCTGGTCACCGCGGGTATTCCGGTGCGACTCTCCGGTCAAGACAGCCGGCGCGGCACCTTCAACCATCGCCACTCAGTGCTCATCGACATCGCCGATGAGTCGGAATTCGCGCCGCTACAGAATATGGCGCCCGACCAGGCGATGTTCGAGAGCTACGACTCGATCCTCTCCGAAGCCGCGGTGCTCGGCTTCGAGTACGGCTACAGCCGCGACTACCCGGAGGCTCTGGTGCTCTGGGAGGCCCAGTTCGGCGATTTCGCGAACGGCGCCGAGATCATCATCGACCAGTTCCTGGCCGCCGCTGAGGACAAATGGAGCCTGCTCTCCGGTCTGGTGATGCTGCTGCCCCACGGCTACGAGGGTCAGGGTCCCGAACACTCGAGCGCTCGCATCGAGCGCTACCTGCAGCTCGCCGCCGAAGACAACATCCAGGTCTGCCAGCCGTCGAGCGCGTCGCAGTATTTCCATCTCCTGCGCCGCCAGGCGTTGCGCGTCTGGCGCAAGCCGCTCATCGTATTCACGCCCAAGAGCATGCTACGGCATCCCGATGCGATGTCACCCCTCGCCGAGCTTTCGACGAACAACTTCGCGAGTGTGGTTCCCGATCCTGGGGCCGCGGCCAATGCCAAGGAGGTGCGCCGCGTGCTCTTCTGCAGCGGCAAGATCGGCCACGAGCTCAAAGCTGAGCGCGCCCGCCGGGGCGATCGATCGACCGCGGTACTTTTCCTCGACCAGATCTACCCGTTCCCCGAACGCGACCTCGCTGCCGAGCTCGCCAAGTACCCGCAAGCGCACGACGTCGTCTGGGTGCAGGAAGAGCCGGCCAACATGGGAGCCCTGTTCTTCGTCCTGCCGCGACTCGAGCAAGTCGCCCGCGGCCGCGGGGTGCGCTCGATCAAGCGCTCGGCGAGCGCCAGTCCCGCGACCGGCTCCCCCAAGGCGCACGCCATGGAGCAGCGGGCGGTGATTCAGCTGGCGTTTGCCTAACCGCTGAGAGCCGGGAATCAGCGCTGCGCGGCGACAAAGAGCAGCGCCGGGAGCGCCACGCCGATCCCGAGCCACAGCGCCACCAGCCACCGTGGCCGCGTCAAGCGCAGCGCCATCACGATGCCAATCGCCGCGCTGACGAAGAAGACGGCACTCGCCAGCAGCAAGAGCCACCGGAAAGCCTGACCCGCCGGACCTGCCAGCTTTTCGGCGCGGTGTAGATGCGAGAGGGTCTCGACCGCAGCCGGTGGCACGTAGGTGCCGTCCTTGGTCTTTTCATGTAGGCGAAAGATCTGCCAGGCGCCGGACACAGAAAAAAACATCATCAACGGCGCGGCGATGCAGCTGAGGACGCGATGCAGGCGTAGGAGTCGTCTCACGGGCTGAGATCCTAGCCCAGCTCGCGCCGGGCTTGGTCGATGACTTGGCGCGCGAAGTTCCACTCCGGATGCTCGTTGATTGTGCGCTCGGCTCGGAGCAGCACATTCCAGGCGCGTTCGCGCAGCGGCTGCCGGGCCTTGATCTGCTCCAAGCCGAAGGACAGCACGGCGAGCAGGAGATCGCCGCGTTCACCGTCGGCAGCAAGCAGCGGGTCGGCCCGGAGTCGATCGAGCGCGAGCGGCAATACGAGACTGGCAGCGACGCCTTGGCGAACCAGGAAAAGAAGGTCTTTCACCGCCAGGCGTCCCAGGGGGACGGACCACAACGGCTGGAGTCGCTTCGACACCTCGTCCGAGAATCGCTCCGAAGCCTGCGCCGCCAGCAGATCTCCGAGCGCCAGCTCGCGGGTCGGGAGGATGGAGGAACGCCTGGGCATGCCGGCCTACACCGCCAGCTCAATGTGCCGCACGACGGGCACCGGACGCTCGCCGCTGCGCTCGACGCTGAGGCGAGCTACGGTCACCGGCAGGTCGAAGCGCCGTGGCCCCGCGCTGCCTGGGTTGAGGTACAGGACTCCCTGTTTCACTTCCGCGAGCGGCCGATGCGTGTGGCCAAAGACCACCGCCGCGAAGCCTCGCGCTAGCGGATCGAGCTTGAGCTCCTCGCGGATGTGGAGCATGTGGATACGCAAGCCGTTCCACTCGATCGTGGCGCTCGGCGGGAGACGCGACAGCGGCGGATCCATGTCGACGTTGCCGCGTACCGCGGTCACCGGAGCGATGCGCCGCAAGAGCTCGAGAATGTCGGGCCCGCCCACGTCACCGGCGTGCAGAATGCGATCGCACCCGGCGAGGGCAGCCAGCGCCTCTGGCCGTAGCAAGCCGTGGGTGTCGGAGATCAGCCCGAGCTCGAGCACGCGCGCTCAGCTCTCGCCAACGCGACGCGCTCGATGTCGATCGACCCAGCCCGCGAAGGCGATGAGCAGGGCCGCACCGGCGAGCGCGCTCCACTGGATGAGGGCAATGCTCGGCGGCGGCGGGCCAAAGGCGGCCCCAAAATAGAACACCACCATCAGCGTTACGAGGCCGATCAAGCCCCAGCGGCCCACCCCATCGAGCGCCTTGGTGGCGCGAAGGTACACCGCGAGGCCGGCAGCGAACATCAGCAGCTCGATCGTCACCGTCGCCGGCACGGAACGCCAGAGCCCGAGTCCGTATCGTGCGCCCCCCGGAACCAAGGGCATGTCGGGGCCGTGGGTCGCGAAGTCGAGCAGCCAGTGGCTGAGGACAGCGCCAGCCAACACGCCGGCGCCCAAGGCGTCACGGCGACGCCAGAAATAGATCCCGCCGAAGCCCGCCGCCCAGAGCGCTAACGCAAGCAAGCTGTGCGAGTAGGGATAGCTTATAAAGTCGAGCGGCGTCATCGCCGTATTGCCGGGTGCGATCCGCACTGTTTCGAGGCCCGTGATCAGGAAGATGGGCCACACCACGTCGGCCCATTGCGCGGCCAGCAAGCCAGTCGCCAACGAGGCCTCTGGGACCGCACGCTTGGCCGCGAAACCGACTGCGAAATGACCCAGAAACATCGTCGACGCCTACTTGGCGAGCCCCAGCTGCTTCAGGAACGTGTAGGCATCGTAGTAGTCGGCTTGATAGAGGATCTTGTAGTTGCGAATCCGCAGAACCGTCGCGCCCTTGAACGAGAACTTCTTCCCCGTCGCCTTAGTGCCGTCAGCCATGTCACCACTGTTGGTGCCGCTGAACTCCCATTCGAAGGTGACGCCGCCCCTGCCTGAGATCGGCGCACTAGTGATCGTCCAGACGCAGTCGGGAGCCATCTTCATGAAGGCCTCGACCACATTCTTCTTCGCCGCCGCCCTGCCGACCTGGCGCTCGGGAGTGCTGGCGTCGTAGTACGCCACTCGCTCGTCGAAGAAGCTCGCCGCCTTCTCTGCGTCGTGCTCGTTCCAGGCCACCACGTAGGCGCGCGCGAGCTCCTCGGCGCTGAGTGGGCGGACGGCAGGCCTCGCGGGAGGATCGGCAGCTGACACTGCGGCCGCATGAAGAGGCGCCATGACCAGGGCGGCCAACAATGGCATCGCCGTTCGCGCTCGCCAGAGTCGAAGGGTTTGCATGCGGCGAGCTTAGCTCGAAAATCCGATGCCCAAGGCATCGAGCAACCGCAAGAGAAGACTCGCCGGCTGGCCCTGATCCGTGCGCCGCAGGCCACGCTCGACCGCACTGATCGCCCAGTGACGCAAGGGTTCGGGCGGAAACGGCAGCGGCGCGCGACGCACCATGGCGAGGTCGAGCAGCGGACTCGGCTTCTCGAGCGCTAGGTGCGCCAGGATCCGCCCGGCGAGTCGGGTGCTCGCGATGCCATGCCCGGTGTAGCCCAGGCCGTAGAGCAGGCGGCCACCGTACGCCCTGCCGAAGAACGGAGTGAGTCGCGTCGTCGAGCAGATCGGGCCACCCCAGGCGTACGGGAACTCCAAGTCTCCGAGCTGCGGAAAATGTTGGGCGAAACTCTCTCTTAGCCCCTGGTAGTGGCGGGGCGAGTGGTCGCATCCGCGATCGGCGCGGTTGCCTGGGTAGTAGACCGCCTCGCTGGTGCCCCAGAGCACGCGATCGTCGGCGGTCAACCGGTAGTAATTAAAGAAGGCGCGCGCATCGGTGGCGCCGCGGCGCTGTCGCCAGCCGAGCGCGTCTTTCTGCGTCGAGCTGAGCGGCTGGCTCACCATCACGTAGTCGTAAAGCGGCAAGTACCGATGACCGAGGCGCGGCAAGAGTTGCAAGCTGTACGCATTGGTCGCCAGCACAGCGCGCCGCGCCGCGACCTCGCCGCCGCTCGTAAACGCCCGCACGCCGGTTCCGTTGACGTCGAAGCTGGTGACCGCGGAGTGCTCATAGACCTTCACTCCGCGCCGTTCAGCTTCGCGGCGCAAGCCTTCCGCCAGTCGCACGGGCTCGACCGTCGCGCCTCGCGGCAAGAGGAGCGCCCCGCGATAGAGCGAACTGTGAATTTCAGCTTGCGCCTCTTCGGCGTCGAGCAGCCGATAGCTGTCGACTCCGAGACGCTCGGCGAGCGCCATGTCGTCGGACAACGCGCTGAGGTGTTCGTCGCGGAGGGCGAAGATCAACTGCCCCCGGCGCTCGAATTGCGCATCGATGCCGCGCTCGGCAACGAAATCCTCGAGCTCGTCGAGATTTCGCCGTCCGATCTCGGCCATTCGCCTCGCCTCGGCGAAACCGAAGTGCCGGATGGCGAGCGCGTGCGAATGATCGAGGGTCTCGCCGACGATGCCCGCATTGCGGCCGCTCGCTCCGTAGGCGCAGGTCTCAGCCTCGAGGAGGACGACTTCGGTTCGCGGCTCGAGCTCTTTCAGGAAGAGTGCGGTCCAAAGGCCGGTGAATCCGCCGCCGACGATCGCAAGGTCGGCTTCGATGCGGCCCGCGAGCGGCGGCGCTTCGATCCTCGGCGGCCGACCGGCCAGCCAGAAGCACGCCTGCTCGACGGCCGGGAGCGCAGACAAACGCCGGCCCTACAGTCCGCGGTCCTTGACGACCTGCTGCAAGGACTCCTCGAGCGCCTTGAGAAAACGGTCCAGCTGCGGATAGGTGATGGTGAGCGCCGGCTCGATGCGCAAGACGCGAGCGTTGATGTACGTGCCCGAGATCAGGATCTGGCGCGCAAAGAGCTGCGTCGCCACCTCGTAGCCGAGCTCGTTGTCGGTGAACTCCATGCCGAGCATCA